>NZ_JBHXJC010000001.1:1209784-1229875 GCF_042723265.1 Streptomyces sp. NPDC058371
TTGTTTTTTGTTGGTGGTGGGGGGGGGGGGGGGTGGGGGTTAGGCGGGGGTGGGGGCGGGGGGCGGGGCGCAGGTCCCCCCCCCCCCCCCCCCCCCCCCCCCCCCACCCTCCGGCCCAGCCGGTCACCGCACCCCGCACCACTCCAGGCGCATGCCGTCGGCGCACAGCGCCCCCTGCCGCACGCCCGGAAACCGGCCCAGGCCCCGGAAGGCCGACATGACCACCGCCGAGAGCGATGGCCGGCAGCACCCAGGCACATCGCACAAGGGAATGCCGCTCACATCGCGCAAGGAAATGCCGCTGAACGAGGAGGAGAGGAACAGCGTGACCATCGAAGGAATCTGGTCGTACCCGCCGCAGTGCAGACACACCGCGGGGCAGGAACTCACGGGGTACGTCGTCGAGGCCAGCGACGGGACGATAGGTCATGTGGACCGGCAGGCCGACGAATCCGGCATGCGCCATCTCGTCGTGGACACCGGGGTGTGGGTGTTCGGAAAGAGCCTTCTGGTGCCCGTGGGCGTGGTGGCCGGCGTCGACACGGAGGCACAGAAGATCACGGTGGTCTGCACCCGGGACGAGGTCAGGTCGGCGCCCCGCTTCCGGACCGACCGCGAGACTCAGGACCCCGAGTACCTTTCCCGCGTGGGCAGTTACTACCAGGGCCTGCCGCCGAGAGGGCCCGCCTGACCGGGCCCTGCGACGGGGTCACTGTCGTGTGAGAAGTACGGCCGCCCGCGTTCGCGGGTGATCGGCCCCTGCCCGGTCGGATCGCGGGCCCGTCGTGCGGCGGACTGCTGCTCCCTCTGTGCGGCGCGCCGCCGGTGGCCGGACTCGGCTCCAGTACTCGCGGTCGTCCTGTTCGTGCCGGCGGTTGTAGGCACGCCGAGGCGTGGGCAGCCCCAGGGCGATCCAGGTGAGGCGGCCCGGCCGTACTTCCCGCTCTGCTCAGCCGGCTCGCAGCACCTCACGCAGCCGCGCGGCGAAGGTGTCCGGGGCTTCGGCGAAGCCGGTGTGGCCGCCGGGGAAGATCGTGGGCTCGATGCCCAGCGCGGTGGCGAGGGTGCGGGAGGTCCTGTCGCAGATCTGGCCGCCCGAGTCGGCGCCGATCCCCACCACGAGGCGGGTTGCCGTCGAGCCCAACAGGGCGATGTCGGGCTGCCATTGGGCGGTGGGGCGCAGCTCGTGGGCGAACCAGCGGCGCTCGTCCGCGACCTGCTGCGGATCCCGCTCTCCGCCGAACATCTGCTCCATCACGGGCTCGGGCAGGTCGATGTCGGCCTGGGCGAAGAACTTCTTCCAGGCACCCATCACGTCACCCGCGAGATAGGTCGCGACGAAGTCGTCGGTACCGGCCCGCAGTTGCTCGCGCTCCGCCAGCAGCTCGGTCAGCGGGGGTTCGTGGGCGATGACGGTGTGCAACTGCTCGGGGTGGGTCTCGGCGAGGGCCAGTGCGGAGACGGCGCCGCCGCTGGATCCCAGGACGACGGCCGGGCCCGCGTCGAGACGGGTGATGAGGCGGGACAGGTCGTCGGCGCGCAGCTGCGGGGTGGAGTCCTGGCTGGGGTCGTCGAGGCTGCTGCGCCCGATGCCGCGCGGATCGGTGGTGAGCACGGTGTGGTCCACGGCGAGCAGCTCGGCCAGCGGTGCGAAAGCCGCGACGCCCATCGGGGCGCCGCACAGCACGACGAGGGGGCCCTTGCCGCGTACCTCGTAGTGCAGACGCGCGCCGGGCACGTCAAGGGTTCGTTCGGTGTGGGTCGAGGTGGTGGTCATCGGTCCTCCTGTGCGCGGTGCGGCGATCTGCGGTCGATCACTTGGACTCCGGCGCGGAGGCGAACTCATCGGTCACGGGCATGTTCGTTCGCCGCGGACGACGTCAGGCGGCTCGGTCGAAGTCGGCGGGGACGACTTCCTCGTCGTTCCGCCCGGCCACGTACTTCTCTGTCATCCGCAGGACCGCCCAGGTGAGGGCCCACACGGGAACGAGATACCAGGGTGCCTGCCAGGCGTCCTGCCACCAGGCGGCCCCGGGCGCGACGACCGCTTCCGTGGCCGCGGTCAGCATGGCCACGGCGAGCGTCCAGCACAGGAGCCGTCCCGCCCATCGCACCGCTGCGGTGAGCCGGTCCGAGGCGGTTCTCGGTCTGCGCGAGCGGGTGCTGCGGCTGTGCATCCGGATCCCCCCACAGGAGGGGCGGCGGCCGTGGACTACGGATCGCGCTCGTCCCCGAGGTCAGTGTGCCCGTGGTGAAGATCGAGCCACAGAGGTACCGCCCGTACACCACTGACTCATGGTCAACCCATGACCATGGATAAATGTGCCCATAAGGTGCAGATGGCTGGCTCATTTGTAACAAATGGATACGAAGCGCAGGTCTGTACCTGGCTCAAACAAGGCGGTCCTCGTCCTGGAAGTTGCAGGCGAGGTCGGGAAGGCGTGAATTCCGGTCACCGGCGTGCGGCTGTCCGGACAGTCCGGGGCTGAAAAGCGGCTCCCGGAATGACCTTTCATGACGGTTGGCGATGTTCTGTGGGGTTTAAGAGGTACGGCCGATTCCGGACCGTATACGGATCGCCTGTGCGGGCACGACGCAGGCCCCCTAGCCGGGCAGCGCGAGTTCCAGCCCGAGCCAGCGCGCCAGGTCCTTGATCTCGCGGCCGATCGCCCCGTTCGCCGTCCTGGAGAAAGGGACGTCCTGGTGGATCGTCTGGACTCGCAGCGCCCCGGCCTTGCGGTCGGCGGTGGCGTCGACCTTGCCCACCAGCCGGTCGCCGTACAGGATCGGGAGCGCGAAGTAGCCCCACCGGCGCTTGGCAGACGGCTTGTACATCTCCAGCTGGTACTCGAACTCGAAGAGCTCGACGGTGCGCCTGCGCTCGTGGATGAGCCGGTCGAACGGCGACAGCAACGCCGCGCGCCCCGTGAACGGCAGGCCCAGCTGCGACGGATCGACCCGCCAGGTGCCCTTGACCCCCTCGACCACGGCCGGCTCACCGGCCTCGCCGACGTCCGCAGGCTCGACCGGGTACTCCGTTCCCCTGGCACGGGCGATGCCGAGCGCCCGGAGCCGTCGCTCGTTGCGGAGCCGGAGCGCCTCCTCTGCCGGGACGGCGGGGGAGTCCGGGTAGACCCGCGCGGCCAGGTCCCACAGCCGGTCGCGGCCTCGGCGTCCCGCGACGGCGACCTCGCCGCGCAGGACCATGAACTCCAGCAGCTGCGTGACGTTGCGGTCGTTTGTCCACCCGGTCGACTTCCACGGCACCTTGCAGGTGTCCGGGAACTCACGCGACGGCAACGGTCCGGAGGACCCGAGCCGGTCGAGGATGTCGAGCCGGCAGGAGTCATTCGCCCGCACCCAGTCGCGACGCTGCTCCTGCCAGGACGTCAGCTCGCCGCGGCCGGGCCATTCGGCCATCGCGGCCCGGTACAGGGCGAGATCCTCGCCGGGCCGGATCATCGCCCTGAGCTCGACCAGCGTCCGGTTCTCCAGCGCGGCGGTCAGCTCGGCCGGTGAGTACGACGACCCGAGCCGGCTCCACGCCACCAGGTCGGCGTTCGGCGCGACGGCTGCGGTCGGATCGACCTGCAGCAGCGTCAGATGGCGCACCATGTCGACGAGGCCGGCCGGTCGGCGGCCGTCCAACAGCTGCGCGCGCACGGCGATCCGGCGAGCGTCGGTCCGAGAGAGCTCGTGGACGGTCACGGCACGAGACTAGGTGACCGTCCCGGTGGCTGCCACGAGGAACGGCAGGCGTTCGCCCGAAGGCGATCGGGGCCGGTTCGCCGAGGGCCTCCCGTATGGAAAGGCGCCCTCTGAAAGGGCCTGACGGGGGTACACGCACAGCAGAAGGAGCGTAGCCGGTGCGGGAAGGATCGTCATGAGCGGATCGTCGATGAGGGCTGTGGGCTGGGCGCGTTCCATGCCCCTGTCCCGGGGCGTCAACGAGGCTCGGCAGTGGGCGCGCGAGCACCTCGAGGCCCTCGGCTGGACCAGGACCGCGCCGGACACGGCGGACGACGTACTCCTCACCGTGTCGGAGCTCGTGACCAACGCGCACGTGCACGCACACAGCAATGCCCAGCTGTTGTTGACCTGGGACACCGAGTGCCTGCACGTGAGCGTGCACGACTCCTCGACCGACCTGCCGGCGCCCCGGCCGCCGAGTACCGAACGCCTCGGCGGACGGGGCATGTTCCTCGTCGACGCGCTGGCGGACGAGTGGCAGGCCCGCCGCTGCCCGAACGGGAAGACCATCACCGCGTGCTTCCGTCTGCCCGAGGGGGCCGCGCGGTCCGAGGGGAGCTAGCAAGTCGGCGACCGTCGGCGGAGTGCGTCGCTCCTTCCCGGCCCGGACGGCCCGAGGTCCCCGTGCGGCGGAGGTTCCCCGCCCCGCGCGGAGGCCCACGATGCAAGCGCACGGCCGCTTGCCGGTCACTGCGCGCGATGCGGCGGACGACCGGCGACTGTGAGGTGTCGGACGATGCGTGTACTTCGGCTGCACGGAAAGGCAGGTGCGCTGAGAATGGGAGCGGCTCGCAGGCCGACCGAGTCAGTCCGGTGCGTGCTCCGCGAGACGGGCTGCTCCTTGGACGGCCCGCTCGTACTCGGAAGACCCGCTCGTCGGCCGCGGTCGAACCTCATGGAGGGCTTGATGGAGATCGCTTCGCTGCCGTACGTCGATGAGCACGCGACAGTCGTCGAGGCGGCGGTCGACGACGTCTGGCGGGGTCTGGGCGAGACACTGGACCGCTCCTTCTCGCGGCCGGGTGCCGGCGGTTACGCGAGAGTGGTCGGGTGCACGGACCGCACCGCGTCCGGTCCACGGCCCCTTGCCGCGGGCTCGACGTTTCCCGGGTTCCGGGTGGCCGCCGCGGTTCCGGGTCGTGAGCTGGTCCTGGAAGGGCGTCATCGCTTCTCGTCGTACGCGCTGATCTTCCACCTCGACGAAATCGGCCCCGGTCGTTCACGCCTGCGCGCCGAGAGCCGCGCCGAGTTCCCGGGTCCCGCCGGACGCCTCTACCGGCTGCTCGTCATCTCGACGGGCGGGCACGTGCTGGGAGTGCGGCGCCTTCTCTCGGGTGTCCGCCGCCGGTCCGAGTAGGGCCCGCGTCGACCGGTCCGGATAGGGCACATGTCGGCCGGTCCGGCCGGGCGACGCGTGTCTCCGCGCCGGGGCCGGCCGACGTGGATCTCCATGCCGCGACGTGCGGTGGCCCGGCCAACTGTCGCGCCGGGCCACCCCGGACGCGATCGCCGATTCCCCGGCGACCGCGACCGTCGTGGCGAGCGCTACCTCCGTGGCGAGCGGCCTCGGCTCGTCCGGCCCCCAGATCACGGCCTGTTGCTCATCGCCGTACGGGGTCCGACGGGGCGAGACCGGTCACCGAGGGCTTGGCGCGCGGCGGACAACACGGGCGCCGTCGACCCTCCAGTCGTGACGAGCCTGTGTCACGCGTACGGGTCGAACGAAATCCCGGACGGCTTGGCATAGGCAAGGGCGTCGTTGAAGGAGCCGTCCTTGATCTTGATCGTGGCCTCGCCGAAGTTGGCGTTCATGAGCTTGTCGCGGTAACCGGCCGGGTAGCCCTCCCAGCCGACGAGACGCGGGAAGAACCAGCCGCCCGTGGCGTTCTCCGCCGGTTCGTCGTTGCTGTTCGCGAAGCGGAAGTCGTGGGTCGAGACACCGTCCTTGTGGTACACGATCTTCGGGTGGGTCCCGTCCCAGCGCACGTCGGCGCTGGTGGCCAGCGCGTAGCTGCTGTGCTGCGACACCGAGACGTACTGGACCTGGTTGTTGTTGATCCACACGATGACGTGTTCCCAGTCATGGGTGTGGCCGATGGCCGCGGGGCCCAGAGTCGCCTGGTCCTTCTCGAAGTAGCTGGCGTACATCACCACGCACCAGCCGTTGTTGCACTTCGAGCGCGAGTACGTGTTGGCGTTGTTCAGCTGCGCGGGGTCGTGGCAGTGGCCGTTCACGTCGCCGCCCAGCGACAGGCCGGGGTTGATGGTGCCGTCGGCACCGATGGCGGCGGTGGTGTAGCAACCGTCCGTGTCGTAGTCGTACGCGGGGGAGTAGGTCTGATCGAGAATGTCGGCGTTCTGGGGCAGAAGCGTGAGGACGTTGGCGTTCGCGTCGGTCGGGAGCGCGATCACCAGGGCCACGGCGCTGAGCGCGCCGGCGAGCGTGGACCGGCGGAGTCTCTTGCCCTGACGCTTCGGGCGGGGCGTCGTGCCCTCGGAGTTCATCGTCGATGACGGCGTGCGGCGCACTGCGGCTCCTCAACAACTGAAGGTGAGACAAGGATCCTCACCGGGATTCCTTGCACCGAGAACAATGGATTTCCTGCGGCGGGAGAATTCTTGATGAACCTGAAGATCCCCGGAAGGGACGGAACTCCGGCCTGGAGGAGGTTACCTGCGTGATGCGGCATCAAATTAGCTCAGGGTGCAGCGAGTTGCAACAAGAACTCCACAAAAAGGCAACGTCCCCAACACGGCAATCCGGATATTCCGTAGGATCTGACGAGATGGAGGAGCGGCAGGATTCGGCATTGAGCCTATTCCAACCTGGCTGATGGCGTGCTGAGTCGGTGTGGGGGTTTTGGGCGGGAAGCGGTACGGCTCCTGTGAATTACTTGTGAGTCGCGGCCGGTGGGCCCGCCGGCCGCAGAGACTTTTGGCCCTCGTGGTGACGGTGAATGTCCGGTGAAGAAGCGGTACTTCGCGGTTGCCCACCGGGTTCGAGGCTTTGGCTTCCTTTGCGAGTGGCCGGCGCCCATTGTGAGTGGCTGACGCCTGTGAGGTGGCGAGGGGGCGTGGGCCCCCGGTGCCGGTTCCCGTGCGGGCCGGTGAATAGCCCACCTTCTTCCTAAACCCTGGGCCATTGCGGCGTGAGTTGCGTACGAGTGAAGCGACCGTGTCCCGACAGGCCGCGGCATTCGGGTAGCCGACAGGGTGACGGACTCGTACGAGCAGTACTTCGAAGATGGCCGAGTGGGCCACCTTCGCATTCGCTTCGAAGAGTTCATCTCACCACGCTCGCGGAGGAGTTCGGAAAGGAGCCGGAGCGCTTTCCTCGGCGGCACGGCTCCGAGCTTCTTTCAGACATACGGGAGAGCGGGTGAACTGAAGCAGCGCCGGAGCCAGTTCCCGCCCTTCTCCGCCGCGAGGCAACCCGGTACCCGTATCTCGCATCCTCGGGGTCCGAGGGGCTCGTGTGCAGTGTGGTCCCTCTGCCAGGTGTCCCGACCAGGAGGAGGAGAAACGTTGATGCGTCTCCCGCGTCTGATGATGGCTGCCGCCGCGGCCTTGTGCGCGATGGCGGTGGGATCCCCCGGGCAGGCGTACGCGCAGCAGCCCGGCGGCCTCATATCCTCGCCACCACGACCCGTGGATCTCGACGGCCGACTCGGGGCGGGATGGCGGATCACCGGCGCGGACGGCGGCAAGGAGCTGTCCTGGCGTTCGTCCGACCCGCTGCCCATGGGAGACGCCGCCGTCGAGTTCTACGCGGGTGACCGGTCACTGGGTCGGCCGGTCGCCGACAAGGACCGGCATACCCTCAGGCTTCCGCTGGACGGCGTACGCCTCGGATCCGCCGAGGAGTTGCAGGTCCGGGCAGGCGGCCACCGGCTCGACAAGGACGAGCCCGTCACGGGTTCGCAGAGCGGGAACAGACGGCCCGGCGCGACCGTGACGCCCGCGGCCCGGCCGCCGGCCAACCCCGTCGACCCCGGCAGACCGGGCTCGTACCGGACGGTCGCCGGCGAGTACAAGCTGAAGTCCGTACGGCTGCCCGGGTTCTCCGCCCCGGTGGAGATGCGCGCGGTGGTCGTGGCACCGATCGGGGCCACGGGACACCGGCCGTTGGCCCTGTTCCTGCACGGCCGCCACTACACGTGCTTCAACTCCGGCGGCGAAGCGACCGGCGACTGGCCCTGCAGGTCCGGCTGGAAGGCCGTGCCCAGTTACCGCGGATACCTGCGCGACCAGAAGCTCCTGGCGTCCCAGGGCTATGTGACGGTGTCCGTCTCCGCGAACGGCATCAACGGACAGGACTACGCGGCGGAGGACGGCGGTGCCCAGGCCCGCTCCTCCCTGGTGCGGTTGCACCTCGCCCGCTGGGCGTCCTGGGCGGGCGCGGGCCGTGCCTCGGCCCCGGCGATCGTGCGGTCGGCACCGCCGGCCGACCTGTCGCGCGTCCTGCTCGTCGGCCACTCCAGGGGCGGCGAGGGCGTGAACCGGGCCGCCCTGGACAGCCTCTACGCGCCGCCCTCCGACCAGGACGGGTATCACGGTCCGACGCGCTGGAAGATCCGTGGCACGGTCCTGATCGGCCCGACCATCTTCGGCCAGAACCCCGTACCCGACGTGCCGTCCATGACGATCCTGCCCGGCTGCGACGGCGATGTGTCCGACCTGCAGGGCGAGTTGTACGTGGACGGGACGCGTGGTGTGAGCCGGGGTGCCGCCCTGCACAGCGCGGTCTACGTGGTCGGCGCCAACCACAACTTCTTCAACAGCGAGTGGACCCCCGGCCAGGCCAAGGCCCCTGCCGAGGACGACTTCTGGTCCGACGACCAGCCCGACCCGGTGTGCTCGCCGGGCACGGCGACCCGGCTGACCGCCGTACGGCAGCAGGCCGCCGGTGCCACGTACATCGCCGCCGCGGCCCGGGTGTTCGTCGGAGCCGACGACCGGGTCCGCCCGCTGCTGGACGGCTCGAACGTACGGGCGGCGTCGGCGGACCCGGCGCGGGTGCTCACGCATGCCGTCGGCGCGCGGCGCACCCCCGCGTTCCTGCCCGATCCGTCCGTCAAGGTGGACGGCGGCCGGGTGTGCGCACAGGTGGACATCGACGCGGCCGCCGGCTGCCTGCCCACCGACGCGCACGGCACCTCACCGCACTTCACCCCCTGGGCGATGTCGAAGGAACCGGGGCGCTACGCCGTCGCCCTGAACTGGTCGGCAGCCGGTTCGCCGATGCGGGTCAGGCCCGCGCACCCGGTCTCCGTCGCCGGAGCCGACGCGCTGGCGCTGCGGGTCATCGTGCCGCCCAACACCAGCGGGACCCGGCTGGACATCGCCGTCACCGACGCGAACGGCCGACGCGCCGACCTCGGGCAGATCCGCGTCGACGGGTTGCCGGGAACGGACCGGACCTCCTCGTACTGGGCCAGGGAGGTCCGCGTACCGCTGGCTGCCGCGACCCGCGCCGGCCTGGACCTGAAGAGGGTGGCGTCGCTCGAACTGACCTCGCGCAGCGGTGCCGGCCGTGCCTGGCTGATGGATTCCTGGGGCTGGCGCCCCGGCACCCCCGCCGTGCGGGCGGCCGCCCTGCCCCGGGTGGACCTCGGCAGGCTGACGGTCAAGGAGGGTGACTCGGGCAGCCGGACCTACCGGATGCCGGTACGGGTGTCGGGCCACGGCGAGGGCCGCGTCCGGCTGTTCGTCGCCGACCCGGTCACCGACGAGTTCAAGGACAGCATCGTGACCGTGCGTCCGGGCAGCCGGACCATCGACGTGCCCGTCGAGGTGCGGGGCAACACCCGCTTCAACTACGACGTCTCGCACAACGTCCTCGTCAAGGCGCTCCGCGACACGGTCGTGGGCTCGTACGAGGGTGGCGTCACGGCCGAGAACGACGACCCGATGCCGACGACCACGGTGACGCCGGTCGCCGACAAGGTCGTGGAGGGCCAGAGTCTGACTTGGCGCGTGTCGCTCTCCGCGGCCGCCGACACCGACATGCAGAGCGGCTTCCTCGTCCTGCCGGTGCCCGGAGGCCACGAGCTGTCCAGCACGGACGTCGACCCCACGTGGTTCCAGGAGAACACCGGAGAGTCGCCGCAGCCCTCACGCGCGCTCTCCAAGGTGGAGGGACTGTACCTGCCCGTCACCATCCCGGCGGGGCAGCTGAGCGCCGAGGTCAAGGTGCCCACCGTGGCCGACGGGGTGGCCGAGCCGGAGGAGTCACTGCGCCTGCAGTGGACGGACTTCGGTGACTCCGACGGCCCGCAGACCCGACCCGTCGTCACCGGCACCGTGCGAGACGCCTCGTAGCGCTCCCCGACACGGCACGACAGCGTGGGGTGCACCCGACATCGGGCGCACCCCACGTCTGTCCGTACGCCGTCCGATCTCCTGCATGAGGTTCCCGGCGTCCCGACGGGCCATCCGTGACTCAGCTGGCCCGGACTTGAGCGGCTCTACCCCGACGCCGGTGAGGCGTGGCAGCCGAGCGCGCTGTACCAGGCCACACACCCGCACTCGGCGGTACGGGAGTTGGGCCGTCACCTGGCCCATACGGGCAAGGCGATGCTCACCGTCCCGGACGAGCGGGTCACCGCGACTGTCGACGTCAGCCCCTGGCTGGAGCAGAAGCTGGCCGCCGTACTGGTGCATCGCACCGAAGTGGAGCGGGGAGCCGCACCGGGGATGATCGCCGGATTCCCGCCGGCAGTCCGGGAGCGATGGCTCTCCACCGAGTGGTACGTCCGCCACGACCCGGTCCCCTCGAGGGCGGCACAGTCAGAACTGACCGCCTGAGAAGCCGACTTGGAGGGCGGCACCCGCGGAGTTGGCCCTGAGGCTGTGGCAGGGCACGCTTCCGGACCGGCAGCCGCCTCCCCATGAGAGGCTGGACGGGACGCATGGCCGAAGCGGGGGATGATCAGGCTTCCCGGGAGTTCCTGGCAACGCTCCGCATCGGTGACCTCTGCAGCGGCACCGCGACGGCGATGACGCCCTCTCACGGAGTGTCGGTGACTCTGGACGGGTTCCCCGCCAGGTCGGCGACGAGGTCACGGCCGTCGTCACCGGAATCGACCGCGGGCGACGCACGCTGAGGCTGTCCCGACAGCAGGTGCGCCCGAGCCGGCCGGAGTGGGCGTAGACGACCGTCTGCCCCTCGCCGTGCATCGCGTGCTCGCCGGTGAATAGTTCAGCCGCGCGCGACGGCGGGAGCAGCGCCGAGGGTGACGGGAAGCGGAACCCTGGCGCGTCCTTCACGTCTTGGCAGGTGGGGGGCCGGTCACACTGGCCTCGAAGGTTCCGCCCGCCCCCTGCACCCCGAGGTCCTCCATGGCGTACGGCCTGGCCCGCCGCGAACTGCGGCCGAGAGTTCCGTTGCGGCACGGGGAGGGGGACCGGCACCACCTGACCAGCCTGGAAGGGCTCGCGGCACTGTCCTTGGACGCGCTGAGCTCGGTCGCGTACGGGCCCGAGGCGATCGTCCTCGTGCTGATCGCCGCGGGCACCGGCGCGCTGACCGCCACCCTGCCGGTGACGCTGGTCATCGCCGCGCTGCTGGCGGTCCTCGTCGTGTCGTACGGCCAAGTGATCGCCGTGCACCCGGACGGCGGAGGCGCCTACGCGGTGGCGAAGAAGGACCTCGGCCCCCGGGTGAGCCTGCTCGCGGCGGCCAGCCTCGTCGTCGACTACGTCCTCACGGTGGCCGTCAGCCTGGCGGCGGGAGCGGCCAGTCTCGCCTCCGCCTTCCCCTCGCTCGGCTCCCATCTGCTCGAAGTGTGTCTCGTCGGACTGGCCCTGCTGACCGCCGTGAACCTGCGGGGCGTGGCCGACAGCGCCCGGGTGCTGATGCTGCCCACGCTGCTGTTCATCGGGTCCATCTTCGGCATCGTCGTCCTGGGGCTGCTGCGCTCCCATCCCGTGGCCGTCGTCGGGACCACCCAACCCGTCCACGCCACCGAGGCATTGGGCGTCTTCCTGCTCCTCAAGGCGTTCTCCGCGGGCTGCTCCGCGCTGACGGGCGTGGAGGCCATCGCCAACGGGGTGCCGGTGTTCCGCGAACCGCGGGTCAAACGGGCCCAGCGCACCGAGCTGATGCTGGGCGCCCTCCTCGGTCTGATGCTGATCGGGATGGCCGTGCTGATCCGGCGTGACCATGTCGCGCCACGCGGCGGCGTGACCGTACTCGCGCAACTGTCAGCGGGCTCGTACGGCACCGGCTGGGCGTACTACGCGACCAATCTGGTGGTCACCCTGGCCCTGGCCCTCGCCGCCAACACCAGCTTCGGCGGCCTTCCCGTCCTGATGAGCCTGCTGGCCAGGGACCACCGGCTGCCGCATCTCTTCGGCCTGCGTACGGAACGGCCGGTCTACCGCTGGGGCGTCGTGGCCCTCGCCCTGCTCGCCGCGCTGCTGCTCATCGCCGTGGACGCCGACACGCACCGCATGCTGCCGCTGTTCGCGATCGGCGTGTTCATCGGCTTCACCATCAGCCAGGTGGGTCTCGTACGGCACTGGGCGAAGGAGCGGCCGGCCGGCTGGCTGCGGCGCGCTCTGCTGAACGGGCTCGGCGCGGTGCTCACCACGGTGGCCGGCTGTGTCCTGCTGACCACCAAGTTCGTGGCGGGGGCGTGGGTGGTCGTGCTCGCGGTCCCGCTGCTGATGCTGCTGTTCGCCCGCATCGAGCGTTACTACACGGCGGCCGGCCTCGAACTCGGGCTGGGCAAGGTCCCCCCGCCCCTGCGCGTCACCGACTCGCTCGTCATCGTGCCGGTGGGCGAGGTCAGCAAGCCCACGCACCACGCGCTGACGGCGGCCCGTTCCCTCGGCCGCGAGGTCGTCGCGGTTGCCGTGCATGCCGACCCGGTCAAGGCCCGTGCCCTGGAGGTGAGTTGGGAACGCTGGGACCCGGGTGTACGGCTCGACGTCATCGACAGCCCGCAGCGCTCGCTGGTGCAGCCCATCGTCGACTACGTGCTGCGGGCGGCACAGGACGGGCGACAGATCGCCGTCCTCATTCCCGAGGTCGAACCGCTGCACCGCCGCTACCAGATCCTGCAGAACCAGCGGGGCCTCCTGCTGGCCGCCGCACTGAGGGCCCGTACGGATGTCGTCGTCTGCGTCGTGCCGTACCGCCTGGACCTCTGACGGAACGGAAGACGCCCGACGGACGGCCGGCGTGTGCCGGTCACCCGTCGGCGTCGATGGTGCCGGTCAGGGACTGTTCGGTCCAGATGGTCTTGCCCGGCGCCGTGTAGCGGGTGCCCCACGCCTGTGCCAGCTGCGCGGCGATGAAGAGCCCCCGCCCGCCCTCGTCGACCGTGCCGGCGTGGCGGACATGCGGTGCCGCCGCGCCGGCGTCCCGCACCTCGCAGGTCAGGGTGCGGTCATGGATCAGACGGAGCTGGAGCGGCGGGCTGCCGTACTTGACCGCGTTGGTGACGAGTTCGCTGACGATGAGCTGGGTGTTGAAGGCCGTCTCGTCGTCCACGTCCCACGCGTCGAGCTGATCGCGGGTACGGCGTCGGGCGACGGCCACGGCCGCGGGATCGGCGTCCAGCGGCCACGCGGCGAACCGGTCCGCGGGAAAGGACCGGGTACGGGCGACGATCACCGCGGCATCGCCGCGGCCCAGTCCCGCGGGAAGGGCGTAGACGAGCGCGTCGCAGAGCTCCTGCAACGGGCGTTCACGATATTCCGGCGCCGACGACAACGGTCCTGCAGAATCGGCCAGACAGGCCGTGAGAGCGGGATCGCTGGTGAACACCAGAACGCTGCCGTCCGGCACGTCGAGGTCGACGGCGGCGAAGGGCGCGCCCTCCGTCGTACCGAGCTGCGGCCCGCCCGGTGCGCCGGGGACGGAGACGCTGCGGTCGGGACGTACGACGACGGGAGCCAGCTGA
The DNA here is from genome assembly GCF_042723265.1 of Streptomyces sp. NPDC058371. Taxonomy (NCBI): domain Bacteria; kingdom Bacillati; phylum Actinomycetota; class Actinomycetes; order Kitasatosporales; family Streptomycetaceae; genus Streptomyces; species Streptomyces sp. NPDC058371. Next base: position 1,223,446 of record NZ_JBHXJC010000001.1, read on the forward strand.
CCGGCCGCCGCCATCGCGCAGCGGCCCGTGAGGGGATCGTGCACCGCGTACATGCAGTCGGCGGTGAGCGCCTCACGGCGCAGCGGATCGCCGTGTGCGAGATGCGACCGTTCGGCGGCGAGCTGCCCCGCCGTGTGATGCAGCCGGGAGAGCAGTTCGTCGGGGGCGAGATCGAAGGCGGACAGGGAGCGTACGGCGGTGCGCAGCTGCCCCATGGTCGCGGCCGCGTTCAGGCCGCCTCCCGACACCTTGCCGACGACGAGGGCGGTCCGGGCGCCGGACAGGGCGATCGTGTCGTACCAGGCGCCGGGGTCGGCACCGGTGACGGAGAGGTACGCCGTCTCCAGCGAGGGGTGGGTCACCGGGTGGCGGGGCAGCAGGTGGCGCTGGACCGTGGCGGCGACCGTGTGCTCCCGCGTGTAGCGCCGCGCGTTGTCGACGCACAGCGCCGTGTGGGTGGCCAGCTCGGCCGCGAGCTCCCGGTCCTCCTCGTCGAAGGGCGGCGAGTCCCCGGCGCGATACAGGCTCACGACGCCGAGGGCCGCGTCGCGCAGCGCCAGGGGAACCACGAGCAGGGAATGGGCCTGCGCCGAGTGGATCGCTTCCGCGCGCGGCGGATCGACGGAGAGCCACGGAGTGTCCGGACGGAGCGTGACCGCGCGGGGCTGCAGGTCGGTCAGGGCCTGGGTGAAAGGGGTCGGAGCGGGCAGGCGCCGGACATCGCCCACCGGATGGGCCTGCGGCGACCGCGTACGGCTGCTGCGGAACGCGGTGCGCATCAAGGGCGTGCCCGTCGACAGCGGCGCCGACGGCGGATCGTCGCCGCGGATCACGGCTTCCACCACCTCGACGATCGCGATGTCGGCGAACGCGGGGACCACGGTCGCGACGAGCTCCTCGCCGGTCACGGCCGGGTCCAGGGTGCGTCCCACGTGCCGGCGTACGGCGTCGAGGACCTCGGTGCGGGCACGCGCCCGCTCCCGTTCGGTGACGTCGATCGCGGTGACCGCCACCCCGAGCACCGTCCGGCGCGGACTCTCCAGGCGCAGTGCGCTGATCTCGAAGTGCCGCTCCTGAGGCGGGATCCCGCTGACCCGCACCCGCATGACGCGCTGCAGGAGGGGAACGCCGCTGTGCAGCACCGCGCGCAGCAGCACCTCCATGTCGCCGCCCTCGACGACGTCGTAGACATCGCGGACCGGGCGCCCGGTCAGGTCGTCCGGGGGCACACCACGCATCACGGGGGTGGCGGTGTTGACCCGTACCACCCGCAGCTCGGTGTCGAGCAGGTGGAGCCCGATCGGTGACTGCGTGAACAGCGCCTCCAGCATCGAGGCCGCTCTCTCGTCCACCTGCCCGCCGGGATGGGCACTGTGCGCCACGGGGACCACCTCCGAGCTCCCTCCGCGCGAGCTGAGGCGCACGGTTGCCCCGTATCCGGGCGTGCTTCCAGCGTGCTCCGCGGACGGCACGCCCGCACCCGCACAACCCGACGATCATTACGCAGGGTGCACGGGGGGTCGCTTCAGGTGGGGACAGCGGGACTCGCTCACCGCCGCCTCACACGCCGCAGGTCGGGTCGGCCCAAGGCTCCGGCCCCACGCCCTCACTCCAGGCCCGCAGCGTCTCCCGGTCGACGCACAGGATGCCGCACTGCTCGGCGTACTCGGCGGCGGGCGCGGTGAAGTCGCTGGTCGTGACCACGATGGCGACCTGCGCCTCGTGCACGGTGAAACAGGTGCCGCCGAAACGCTGCAGGTCCTGAGAGCCGACCTTGTTGGTGTCGCAGTACCGCTTGCACTGGATGACGATGCGGCGCCCGTCCGCGGCCGTCGCCGTCACGTCGGCGCCCAAGTCCCCGGCTCCGCCGACGACTTCCACGTCCGCGCAGCCGTCGCGTTCGCACAGGGCGGCGATCGCCTGCTCGAACTCGTCGGCGTCCAGGGCGTCGTAGTCGACTGCTTCGTACGCTTCGTGGACGACCGCTCCCTGCGCCGGCGTCTCGTGGCCGAGCGCTTCGTGGTCGACCCCTTCGTATCCGGCCGCGGCGTCCTCGACGTCCGGCAGGACGGCGGTGGCCTCGTCCAGTGCGGCAACGGCCCGGCGCGCGGCCGTCCTTGCGGAGAACCGGCGCCGGTTGCGACGGACGGCGGCCGCGACCGGTAACCCGACCAGGCAGAGTACGACGGCCAGCACCGGACGCTGTTCGACCACACCGAGGGCCACCTTCCCGGCGAAGCCCGCCATGGAGATGACGACGGCGAGCAGCCCGAAGAGCAGCGCCGTGGAACGGAGATCGAAGGAATGCGTGCGGTTCACCGGGCGTATGCGGCGCACGGGCGTGGCCATGGGCGGTCGGTCCCCTCTCACGGGCGCTGGCAAGATCACTTCTGCCATCTGCCCATGATCAACGACTTCAGCGCACCGACCTTGATCGCGGTCGATGAGGGACTTCCGGCCCCGCCTCGGGATGCTCGAACGGCCTTGGGCGCACGGGAGCCTCGGCCCCGGCTCAGCCCGTCTCGTCGGGGTGCCGGCCGGGCCCGTCACTGTGCGGCGACAGGGGAGTGGGGGAGAGGTCCGTGGGTTCCTCGCCGCTCTCCAGAAGGGTGTTGGCGGAGCCGATGATCTGCGGATCGGCGACTCCGATCGTCTTCTCGTCCTTGGCCGTGTAGTCGCAGCGCAACAGAAGATGGCGCATGGCCTCCAGCCGCCCGCGACGCTTGTCGTTGCTCTTCACCACCGTCCACGGCGCGTACGGCGTGTCCGTGGCCCGGAACATGTCGACCTTCGCCTCGGTGTAGGCGTCCCACAGATCGAGCGAGGCGAGGTCGGTCGGTGACAGCTTCCACTGCCGTACGGGATCCACCTGGCGAATGGCGAAACGGGTGCGCTGCTCACTCCGGGAGACCGAGAACCAGAACTTGACCAGCACGATCCCGTCGTCGGTGAGCATCTTCTCGAAGACGGGCGCCTGAGCGTAGAAGTGCCGGTACTCGGCGGGGGTGCAGAAGCCCATGACGCGCTCCACACCGGCCCGGTTGTACCAGGACCGGTCGAAGAAGACGATCTCTCCGGGGGCGGGCAGATGCGTGACGTAGCGCTGGAAGTACCACTGTCCCGCTTCCCGCTCGGTGGGCTTGTCCAGCGCCACGACGCGGGCGCCGCGCGGGTTGAGGCGCTCGGTGAAGCGCTGGATGGTGCCGCCCTTGCCCGCCGCGTCCCGCCCCTCGCACACCACGACGACGCGCCGGCCGGTCTCCCGTACCCACTTCTGCAGCTTGAGCAGCTCGATCTGCAGGATGCGTTTCTGCCGTTCGTACGGCTTGCGGCCGAGCTTCTCGTCGTACGGGTAGTTCTCCCGCCACGTGTCGAGGGGTTTGCCCTCGCCGTTCAGCAACAGGGGCTGTTCGGGCCGCTGTTCGTCCACCCGCAGTCCGGCGAGCAGCTCGGCTCCGGCGGACGTCCTCGCGCGGTCGGCGGCCGCCGTCGGCCTCACAGGATCAACCACGGACGGGGTCCCTTCTTCTCGTGATCGCGTCGCTTTCACGACGGTGCGAGGCGTTGCGGCGGGGGATCTGGGTGGAGGGAGGGGAAGAGCCGGTTCCAGCGTACGTCCCGTTTTCTGGCCCCCTCATCTCCTGCCGGGCGGCCCGTGAGCGGCCCCCCTCATCTCGTGCCGGGGCGGCCCGTGAGCGGCCCCGTCCCCTCCGGACGGCCAGGGGCACCGCCTCCGACCAGGTGAAAAACAGATAAATATCCCAACCAGTGCGGTTCGCCCTTGATCGTCCTATCCTGATGCGGGAGGGACTCGGGCAGTCGACGGCCGGTCCTGGGCCGGCGGGAAGCGGGCTTCCATGGCTGAGCGACTTAAAAGGTCGGGGTTGATCGGCGAGATGTCGGCCGAATTCGCCGGCACCATGATTCTCATCCTCTTCGGTTGCGGTGTGGTGGCCCAGGTGGTCGCGGGCGGCGCGCTCACGACGCCGGCAGGCGGCCTCGGAAACCACGACAGCATCGCCTGGGCCTGGGGCCTCGGCGTCACCCTCGGTGTCTATGTCGCGGCACGGATGAGCGGCGCGCACCTCAATCCCGCGGTGACCGTCGCCCTGGCCGCGTTCAAGGGGTTCCCGTGGAGCAAGGTGGCGCCGTACGCGCTGGCCCAGACGGCCGGTGCCTTCGCGGCGGCACTCCTCGTGCGCTGGAACTACACCGAAGCCCTGGCGAAGGCCGACCCCGGCCACACGATCAAGACGCAGGGCGTGTTCTCCACGCTCCCCGCGAACGGCAATCCGAACCTGCCGGTCCACGAGTGGGGCGCGCTGCGCGACCAGATCATCGGCACGGCCATCCTGCTGCTGCTGATCCTGGCCATCACGGACCTGCTCAACACACCCCCCGGCGCCAACCTGGCCCCGTTCATCATCGGCCTGGTGGTCGTGGGCATCGGCATGGCCTGGGGCACCAACGCGGGATACGCGATCAACCCGGCACGTGACTTCGGCCCCCGGCTGGCCAGCTTCTTCACGGGGTACGGCGGAGCGTGGCGAGATCAGTACGGGAACTTCTACTTCTGGGTCCCGATCATCGGTCCGCTGATCGGCGGTCTGCTCGGCGCCGGACTGTACAAGTTCTTCATCGGTCGGTTCCTGCCGACGGCGGAGCCGGAGCCCCCCGGACGCGTTCCGGCACCCGAGGCCTGACACGGGGGGCCGACCCCCGAGGGCTGACACTCACACAAGAGGCGGCACGCCATGGCGGACTTCGTGGGCGCGGTGGACCAAGGGACCACCAGCACCCGATTCATGATCTTCGACCACGCCGGCAACGAGGTGGCGAAGCACCAGCTGGAGCACGGCCAGATACTTCCGCGATCCGGGTGGGTCGAACACGACCCGGTGGAGATCTGGGAGCGCACCAACTCGGTGATGCAGAACGCGTTGCGGCACGGGAACCTCACTCCGGAGGACCTGGCGGCGATCGGCATCACCAACCAGAGGGAGACCACCGTGGTCTGGGATCCGCGCAACGGTCGCCCCTACTACAACGCCATCGTCTGGCAGGACACCCGCACCGACTCCATCGCCGCGGCGCTGGAGCGGTCGGGCCAGGGCGAGGTCATCCGCCGCAAGGCGGGGCTGCCACCGGCGACGTACTTCTCCGGTGGCAAGATCCAGTGGATCCTGGAGAACGTGGACGGGGTCCGCGAGGCGGCGGAGCAGGGCAATGCCCTCTTCGGCAACACGGACGCCTGGGTCCTGTGGAACCTGACCGGTGGTCCCGACGGCGGCATCCACGCCACCGACGTGACCAACGCCAGCCGGACCATGCTGATGGACCTGGAGACCCTCGACTGGGACGACGAGTTGCTGGGCTTCTTCAACATCCCCCGGGCCATGCTGCCCAAGATCAACCCCTCGTCCCACCGGGAGGCGTTCGGCGTCACGCGCACCTCCCGGCCGCTGCGCGCCGCCATTCCCATCACCGGCGTGCTCGGCGACCAGCAGGCGGCCACCGTGGGCCAGGTCTGCTACGCGCCGGGCGAGGCCAAGAACACCTACGGCACCGGCAACTTCCTGGTGCTCAACACCGGTACGGAGCTGGTGCGTTCGCAGCACGGGCTCCTCACCACCGTGGCGTACCAGTTCGGGGACAGCCCGGCGATCTACGCCCTGGAGGGCTCCATCGCGGTCACCGGATCCGCGGTGCAGTGGCTGCGCGACCAGATGAAGATCATCAGTGACGCGGCCGAGAGCGAGCAACTCGCCCGTACCGTAGAGGACAACGGCGGCATGTACTTCGTCCCCGCGTTCTCGGGCCTGTTCGCCCCGTACTGGCGCTCCGACGCCCGCGGCGCGATCGTGGGCCTCGCGCGGTACAACGACAACGGTCACCTCGCCCGGGCGACCCTGGAAGCCATCTGCTACCAGAGCCGTGACGTCGTCGAGGCCATGGAGCAGGACTCCGGAGTCCACCTCGACGTCCTCAAGGTGGACGGCGGCGTGACGGCCAACGACCTGTGCATGCAGATCCAGGCCGATGTCCTCGGCGTACCGGTCAGCCGTCCGGTCGTCGCCGAGACCACCGCGCTCGGTGCCGCCTATGCGGCGGGTCTGGCCACCGGCTTCTGGCGGGACACGGACGAACTGCGCACCCACTGGCAGGAGTCCAAGCGCTGGGAGCCGCAATGGTCCGAGGACCAGCGTGCGGAGGGATACGCGGGCTGGAAGAAGGCGGTCGAGCGCACGCTCGACTGGGCCAAGGTCGAATAGGGCCCGTCGGACACCGGAATGTCGTAGCGGGCCCTCTTTTTCCGGGTGTCCCCCCCCCCCCCCCCCCCCCCCCTCTCCCCCCCCCCCTCTCCCCCCCCCCCCCCCCCCCCCCCCTCCCCCCACCCCCCCCCCCCCCCCTCCCCCCCCCCTCCCCCCCC
>NZ_JBHXJC010000001.1:1229885-1729433 GCF_042723265.1 Streptomyces sp. NPDC058371
GGGGATGGGGGAGAAAAGGGGGAGGGCGAACACCTGCTAGGGGGGACAGGGCTCGAAGGGCTCCCGTCGCCCCCAGGCCTCCTCCCCCCCCCCCTCTCCCCCTCCCCGCTACGACGCGTACGGCGGCGGCCGTGGTCACGCCCTCTGTGCCGCGGCAGGGTCAGCCAGCAGGGCTCCGGAGATCAGCCCGCGCAGCGTGCCCGACCAGGTGACCACCCAGAGCAGGACGAGCAGTGTGAACAGGCCCACCGCGAGCCACTGGAAGGCGTCCAGCCCGGTGTGCCGGGCCAGCCCGGCCGTGGCCGTGACACAGGTGCCGATCGGGAAGGTGAACGCCCACCACGACATCGAGAACGGCATTCCGCGTCGCAGCGCCCGCACCGCGAGCAGCACGGACAGGGCCAGCCACAGCAGCGCGAACCCCATCACCGGTACGCCGTACACCACCGCGAAGGCACTCAGGGCGCGTGTGTAGGAATGGCCGACGGCCGTGTGCGCCACGTCCGCGAGCTGGCCCACCGCCGTGGTCGACTGGCCCAGCGGGCCCAGCACGATGAAGACCGCCGGCGTCAGGGCGAGCGGCAGCAGACCGTGCAGCATCAGCCGGCCGAAGATCAGCGGCAGCAGGGTGAGGGTGGCGAGCAGGCTCAGTCCGAACATCGCGTAGCAGCCGAGGAGCAGGGCCTCGCGCGGCTGCCCCGCGGGCAGATACGGAACCAGCGCGGGACCGACCGCCGACGCGACCATGGGCGGGATCACCGTCAGCACCCAGGCCGGCGAGGCGTCGGCCGGCTCCAGCCGGTGCCGTACGAGCATCAGATACAGGATCGTCGCGGTGACGGTCAGGCCGATCGCCGTGCCGGCGCTGAAGAGCACCGCGTCCACGACGACGGCGATGTGCTCGCCGAGAACATCGCGGCCCACCGAGAGCGTCGCGCCGCCGACCGACAGCAAGGCCATCGGGAAGCACCCGTAGTAGGGCGCGACTCCGGGGTCGAGGAGGTGGGCGCGCGCCTGGTCGCGGTGGTGCACCCAGTGCGCCACCCGGGCGGTGACCACGCCGGCGAGCATCACCGCCGACAGGGCCCACACCACCGTCAGGCCCGTCCGCAGACCCGGGATCCGGGGCAGCGTCGCCCCCGCGCTCGCGACGATCGCCGTCCCCATCACGGCCCCGTACCAGTTCGGCCCCAGATGTCTCAGCGGAGACGGCCAAGCGGTGGCGGTACGCATCACGTGTGGGGCGCGAGACGTGCTGGAGCGCGTAAGGATGACCATGGCACCATACTGGATTCCGTATACAACTCTCGACAGTCCCCTTGTTTCTATCGAGTCATCAGCACCGCTTATCAAAAGACGTCCCGGCGCTGAGCGACAACAACGAGGGGGGCGCGGCAGCTGTGGGTTCGCCCCACGTGCGGCCAACTGGTTACGGGCACGTTCCGATGGCCGCAAGGGCGATGGGCGGGCCGCGGCGACGGTGCGCCCTCGCGCCGAGTACGGAGCGAGGCCGGCTCCGGGAGACGAGGAGCCGCGTGTGACGATGATCTCGAAGGTCACGTGGGGGACGTGGACCTCGACGAGGATTCCGTGCACGTGGAGAGGCAGCAGAGATCATGACCGCCGTACAGGGCACAGCCGTTGACATCCCCACCCGGGACGGCACCGCGGACGCCTACCTGGTCCATCCCGGCGACGGAGTTCCCCGTCCCGCGGTGCTGCTCTACATGGACGCCTTCGGTCTGCGTCCCCATCTCAGGTCGATGGCCGACCGCCTCGCGGCGGCCGGTTACACCGTCCTGGTGCCGAACGTCTTCTACCGCCACGGGCGCGCACCCGTCGTGGAGCTGCCCGAGTTCATCGACCCGGCGGCCCGCCCCAAGATCTTCGAGAGCATCGGCCCGATCATCCGGGAACTGACATCGGACTTGGCGATGCGGGACGCCGCCGCCTATCTGGACTGGCTGGCCGCCTCCCCGTTCACCGCCGACGGTCCCGTCGCGCTCACCGGCTACTGCATGGGCGCCCGTCTGGCCGTCCTCACCGCCGGCACCTATCCGGACCGCGTCGCGGCCGCGGCCGGCTTCCACGGCGGACGCCTGGCCACGGAGACCCCCGACAGCCCGCACCTGCTCGCCGAACACATCACCGCGGAGCTGTACTTCGGCCACGCGGACCAGGATCAGTCCCTGCCCGAAGAGCAGATCAAGCGCCTCGACGAAGCACTCACCGCGGCGGGCGTCCGGCACCGCAGCGAGGTCTACACCGGCGCGCACCACGGTTTCACGCAGGCCGACACGGCCGCGTACGACAGTGCGGCCGACGAACGTCACTGGCAGGCGCTGCTCGCGCTGTTGGGCCGTACGTTCTGACGGGCGGGGCTTCACGGGCGGCCGTGGACTGTCCTGAGCGGTGAGGTGCGGCGCCCGTGAGGCAGCCGCGCCCGCTGCCCGGGTTCGCTACGGCGCCCGCCTCAACCCGACTGCGGCGCCGCGGCCTCCTGCACATGGCGCTCCTCGATGCTCGCGAGGACGCGCTGTCGCGCCAGCGTGCGCGCCGAGCGCAACTTGGCCTCGGCCGCGAGTAGCGGGATCCACAGCGACCAGCCCCAGAGGCTGAACGTGACCACTCCGGTCACCACCAGAAGGTTGTTCGTGGCGAGGGCCAGCGCGCAGGTCACCACGTACGCGGTAGTGCGGTGGGCCAGCAGGAAGCGCAGTGGCGCGTTGCGCCGGCCCTGCAACAGCGCGACCGCGGCCGCGAGTTCGGCGGCGCGCAGGTCGTCCCCGCCTGCCGCCGCCGGATCCACGCCGTCACCGCCGCGCCGCAGCGCGTCCGTGACCTGCTCGCTCAACTCGGCGGATTCGGCCCGTCGGGCCGCCCCTTGGCCGGCGGCGGCCCGGAAGTCGTCCCAGTAACCGCGGCCGGCCCAGGCGAGCGCCGCGTCGACCCGTGCGCGGGACGGCGACCCGGGCGGCGCCAGTTCGTCGACGCGGGCCCGCAACTCGACAGCACGCTTCGCGCGGCCCGGGTATTCGAAGGCGTCCGCGCGCAGGCAGAGTTCGAGATAGCAGGTGAGCAGTCCGAGGTCGTCCGGAGCAAGGGCGAGTCCCTTGCGGTACGCACTCTCCGCCTCGGCGTCGTGGTCGTCCTCGTCCTCGGCGGCGTGCGCCTGACCGAGCAGGCAATAGAGCACCGGTGAAGGCCCCACGTCGTCGAGTCCCGCCAGCGCCGTGCGTCGTACGGCCGCATGGCCGCCCGCCGCGAACAGCTCCGCGCACCGCTCCGCATACTGCTGCAGTTCCACGTCCCCACCCCTGATGTCCGGACCAGCACCCTGCGCGACGGCGGCGGCCGCTGTCAACGGTGCGAGGATCACGATTCACGCACGTCAGACGGGTGATGGGTCGCTCTGGAGGCCTCGGTGGAGGGCGCTCGCCCAGGAGGGGCGATGCGGGGGCGCCCGCGGGGACCCGCCGTACTCGTGGAGTTGGACTCTCGCCGCCAAGTCCCGCGCATGTGCGGCACATTGGGCCCCTGCGATCTTGAGGACGTAGGTTGACGGAATGCTGGAGGGGACGAAAGACATGGGGGAGACCCGGACATCGGGGCGGCGGGGGAGCGAGCGGCGCGCTGCCGGGCGGACGACGCCGGCCGGGGGAGGGCTGGCCCGGTCGTCCCTGCTGATGGCGATGGGTACGGTGGTTTCGCGGGCGACGGGACTGATCCGTCAGGTGCTGCAGGCGACCGCCCTGGGCACCGGCTTGCTGGCCAGTACGTACAACACGGCCAACACGGTGCCGACGAGCCTGTACACGCTGCTGATAGGCGGTGCGCTCAACGCCGTGCTCGTACCGCAGTTGGTGCGGGCCAGGGCCACCCGGCCCGACGGCGGACGGGCCTACGAACAGCGCCTGGTGACCCTCGTGGTGTGCGTGCTGGGAGTGGGCACGGCACTGGCCGTAGCGGCGGCTCCACAGATCGTGAGCCTGTACATGCGGGACACTCGCGGCAGCCACGAGGCGTTCGAGCTGACCGTGGTGTTCGCCCGGTTCCTGTTGCCGCAGATCTTCTTCTACGGCGTGTTCAGCATCTTCGGCCAAGTGCTGAACGCCCGCGAGAAGTTCGGCGCCATGATGTGGACCCCGGTCCTCAACAACGCTGTGCTGATCGGCATGTTCGGCGCCTACCCGGCACTGATGACCCTCCCCGGGCGCGTCGAGGACATCACGGCTGCCCAGGTCCGACTGCTGGGCATCGGGACGACTGCGGGCATCGCCGTGCAGGCCCTGGCACTGATCCCGTTCGCCAAGGCCGCCGGATTCCGGTTCCGGCCGCGGTTCGACTGGCGGGGCACCGGACTGGGCGCGAGCGTCCACGCGGCCAAGTGGACCCTGCTGTTCGTCCTCGCCAACCAGGTCGCCCTGACGGTGGTCACCAACTACGCCAACGCCGTGGACGCGAAGCTGCCGGACACCGGTGCCGGCTACACCGCCTACACCTATGCGCAGACCGTCTGGATGCTGCCCCAGTCCATCGTCACCGTCTCCCTGGTGACGGCGCTGCTGCCCCGTATGAGCAAGGCAGCCGCCGAAGGCCGCGTCGCGGACCTGCGAACGGATCTCTCCCGTGCGTTGCGGATCAGCGGTGTCGTCATCGTGCCGACCGGGTTCCTCTTCCTCACGCTGGGGCCGCTGATCGCCGTTCTGCTGTTCGCCCACGGCGCCGCCGATGCCGCTTCGGTCCAGCCGCTCGGGCACATGCTGCAGGCGTTCGGCCTCGGGCTCGTCCCGTTCTCCGCCCAGTACCTGCTCCTGCGCGGTTTCTACGCCTTCGAGGACACCCGCACCCCGTTCCTCATGGCCGCCTGCATCGCCGCGGTGAACATCGCGCTGGCCACCGGCTGCCATCTCCTGCTGCCCGTGCGCTGGTCCGTCACCGGGATGGCCGGCGCCTACACCCTCGCGTACTCGGTGGGCCTCCTCCTCACGGTGCGGCTGCTGCGCAGCAGGCTCGGCGGCCGTATCGGCGACGGGACCCTGCGCCGTACCTTCAGCAAGCTGGTGGCCGCCGCCGCACCGGCGGCGGCACTGGGCTGGGCCGCCGCCCACGCCTGTGCCGGCGCCCTGGGCACCGGCACCTGGTCCAACGCGATCGCGTTGACCGCCGGAACGCTCGTATTGGCCCTCGGGTATCTCCTCCTCGCCCGTCTGCTGAGGATCAGCGAGCTGCGACGCCTCCCCGGGCTGAAGTGAGAGATGCGATGAGTACGCGGCCGGCCGGGACGACGCCGGCCCGGGGGACGCGACCGATTGACTTGAAGCATCCCGAGGTGGAGCTGGAGCGGGACTCCTGGCTTCTCTTCGGCGGCGGCCGACTGATCGGATACGGCCTGGTGTGGGACGACTTTAGTGGCGAGCGGATCGACATGGACCTGCCGCCTGCCCCCTGTCTCTTGGTGCCTGACAGATCGGCGCGGGCAGAGGACACCCAGGCAGCCCCCTGAGTCCATCGACATCGGCCCCCATAGGCTGAACCCGCCGCATCCGAAACGACCCCACCGGGCCACATGACCAGCGGAAGGTTCCCCGCACCACACATGGACATCACTGTCACGCGCGACGTTCCCTGCATCGATCGGGCGGAGGCCACCCCGCAGCTTCTGGACGTCTACCAGCCGCGCACCGAGGGACCAGCCCCCGTCGCCCTGCTCTGGCACGGCAGCACCCCGGACGAGAAGGACGTGCTGGCCCCGCTGGCCGAAGAGGTGGCCCGCCACGGACTCGTCGTCTTCGTCCCGAACTGGAATCCCGCCGCTCCCGACCGCGGCCAATCCCAGCTCCTCGCCTCCCTCCGTCACCTGCGGAGCCGGGCCGCGCACTACAACGGAGACATCGACCGGTCAGTGGTGGCCGGCTGGTCCGCCGGAGCCGGTGCTGCCGTCGGTCTCGCCCTGGCACCCCGACCGGCCGACGACTGGAGCCCGTCGGCGGTCGTCGGACTCGCGGGACGCTACGACGTACCGGCGCGCAGCACCGGAATGGTGCCGCTCGACGATGTGAAGGGGCCGGCCTCCCCTGCGACGCCCGTGCACTTGGTGCACGGGACGATGGACGTCACGCTCTCCGGCGGGTACTCGCGGCACCTGCTGGAGGCGCTGGAGCACGTCGGCCGGCCGGTCACGCTCGCAGAGCCGGACACCGACCACGCGGGCGTCGTGATGACCGAGTTCGACCCGGCACTCGGCCGCTGCCGGCGCACCCGGTCCGAGCACGCTGTCCGCGCAGGACGGCAGACGGCACGCATCCTCGCGCAGGCGGTCTCGGCCACGTTCTGAACAACGCTGTCCTGCCTCGGCACACCCGTGTCCGTCCGCGCGGCGAGCGCCTGGGCGTCCCCGCGCGGACGCCGGGGTACGGCCTAGTTGTCCAGCAGGGCCAAGTTCACCGCGTTCGCGATGGCTTGGAGACCCGCCTCGTTCGGGTGCAGATGGTCTCCCGCGTCATACGCGGGCAGATAGCGCGTGGGGTGGGCCGGGTCGTGGGTGGCGGTGTCCTGGTCGACCACACCGTCACAGCCGCTGTCGGCGCTCCGGACGAACGCGTTGACGGCCTGTCTGCCGTTCTCGCCGTTCTGCGTCCAGTAGTTGGCGCCTTCGTAGGGGGTGAGGGTGGAGCAGAGGATGCGTATCCCGGCCTGGTGCGAGCGGGAGACCAACTGCTTCAGGCCGTCGATCAGTTGCGCGGCCGAGGGCGGATTGGCGTTGCCCAGATCGTTGATCGGGTCGTCGGAGAAGATCACCCAGCGGACGCCGGCCTGGCCCAGGACATCGCGGTCGAAGCGGTTGAGTGCGCTCTGCCCCGCACCGTCGGCGAGCAGCCGGTTGCCGCTGATGCCCTGATTGAGCACACCGACCGTGCGACCGCTGTCGGAAAGCCGCTTGGCCAGATCGTTGGGCCAACGGCGGTTGGAATCCTGTGCGGAGGCCACCCCGTCGGTGATCGAGGCGCCGAGTGCGACGACGGCGCCCGTCGCCGCCGGATTCTGGACGTCGAGGCCGGTCAGGAAGGCGTAACTGCCGGTCGTCGCCGCGCCGGGCAGGGTGGCGTCGTCACTGGCGTCACCGGCCACCACGTAGTTCGTCTGGGTGCCCTGCTGGTGATACGTCGCAGGACCGGTGTCCTCGGGCAGGTAGACGCTCACCGCGACATCCGAGAGCGCGCCGACCGCGAAGGCGGCCGAGTCACTGACCGCGGTCCCGCCGACCGGGACGGTCACCGCCGTCCGGCCACCGAACGTGACGACACGGTCGGTGGCGGTGTCCACACCGGAGCCCGAAGTGCGCTTGGCGATATGGACGTTGCCGATGACCAGAGGCTTGGTGCCGAAGACATTGGACAGCCGTACGCGGACGGCGCTGCCACTGATACTCGTGCGGGCCGTCTGCCGCAGCGTCTGCTGCTTGTAGCCGGGCCCACCGCTCTGCGGGGACACGGACCAGGTCCCGGTCCATGCGCCGTCGGCCTGCCCCGTGACATCACGAGCGGGGCTCACGCTCCTGGGCGTCGGCGTATCGGCGGCTGAGGTCGTCGGGTTGAGTGAGGGGATGAGCGCGCCGGTCGCCAAGGTGACCGTGAGCGCGGCGAGGCGGAGTATCGGGCGAGGCGCGCGAAGGCTGCTTCTCATGGGGGATCCTCAGATGTGGGGGGTCTGAGCGGCTCGGGGATCTCATCGGTGGGGTGATGGGATCGGGCGACAAATACCCAGGGAGACGCGGATCAACCCGGCGCGCCCGGCCGGTTGATGGCGGTGAGCAGAACTCCGCTGTTCGGCTGCCCGCGGCATTCCGCGTTCGTTCTTCCACGGTGCAGCGGAGAAACAGGACGATGCCCGCACAAGACGTCCAAAGGCGCCCGGCACAGCGTTCACACAGAAATGGCCCGCCGCCGGGGATTCCTGGCGGCGGACCATTGCCGTCGTTGTCAGTTGACCGGAGCGAGGTCCGTGATCTTGCGGGTCTGCAGGTCCGACTGGACCTTGACCTTGGTGACCTCGGCGGTGCTGCCGTCACCCCACGTCAGCGTGACCAGCGAGGTGGCGTGGCCCGCTCCTGAGCCGGTGTACTCGACCTTCCACTTCACGGGCACGTTCTGCGCGAAGAGGATCCCGTCGGCATGCTCCTTCGCCTCGAAATCGGCTACCTTCTTCTGCTCGGCGGCGCTCAGGTAGAACTTGCGCAGCGCCTTGGCGTTGGCGGCCGCCGTCGGGTCCTCGAGGTCCCAGACGGAGTCGATGTAGGAGCCGTAGAAGTCGGAGACGCGGGTCGTGACGGCGCGGGGGTCGCCCTGCACGGCGGTGGCGGCTGCAGTGCTCTTGGCGCTGGTGTGGGGAGTGGTGCCGGCCAGGGCGGGGGTGATCGCGGCCAGCGAGAGAGCGGCGGCGATACCGGTGGCGGCAAACAGCGTGGTGCGGGTACGAGAGTGCATTGCGAACGAACCTTCCCCGTAACGGCTTTCGCGGTCATTCCGCGAGTCATTGGTCACCGCATAAGAGCGCCGGGGCAGCGAAACAGTTGCGTTATTTCCCCGCTAATTCTGCGAACACACCAATGGCGTAATGGTTGTAGAGGGAAAAGGAAAGTAACGGCAAAGAGTTGTGTGCGCCGGGCGGACCGACGCCTTGCCCGAGCGCCGGGGGCGGCGCGCGCGACCGACGTGAACTCGGACCGGCGTTCGCCCGTGGCCGGCGCAGCGGCTGCGGGTCAGCCGTTGACGGCCTGGACGACGTCCTGCGGGTCAAGACCGGTGAGCTGCGCGATGCGCGGTGCCGGAATCCCCGCGGTGAGCGCACGGTGGATGAGGGCCTGCCAGTCCTGGGTGGTGGCCCGGAAGTTGATGAGTTCGCTCTCCATGTCCGTCACGGACTGCGGCGCGCACACCTGCTCCACCCGCACCGTCTCCTCCTCGGTGAGCGGGACGGGCAGTCGCTCGGCGTCCTCGGGAATGAGGATCTCGGCTCCGGCGGGGACGATCCTGACGCGCTCGGAGGACGCCGGAATCCCGTGCGCCTGGAGCCATCCGAGCACCGCGGGCGTCTCGGTGCACCCCAGTTCTCCGACCGCGGCCAGGGGCGCTCCCAGGCGCGGGTGACGGTCGGGGAGTACGAAGAGCAAGGCGTCGTCGGCCATCGTGGTGAGGTCACTTTCGTGGAGAAGCGGGGGGAGCAGGGACCCGATGCTAATCCCCCCGCGGGACGCACCGGGCCGGCACGAACCCACAACCCACCGATCGAGGCGGTGTTCGACTCCGCCCGTATGACTCCGTGACAAGACAGGGCGCTACGAGGCATGCGGTGGACGTTCCGGTCCCGCCGACGTCCGCTCGGGCTCGGGGCTCTCACGCGTCCTCGCCGTCCCGCGGGTGCTGCTGTTGCGGCACCGGCGCTGAGGGCGCGCCGCCGGAGTGCTCCCCGCCGTGGAGCGGAGGTGGAGGCCAGGCCGGGCGGTGCTCCGCCGGCAGGGCCAGCAGGGCCTGGCCGACCGTCGGTCGGGTGGGCAGCAACTCCGTGCTTCCTGTCTGCACCAGCAGATCCGTCAGGCGCCGCCCGGTTCCGGCCAGCATGAGCTGTCCGTCCCGCCGCTCCAGCAGCCACCGGACGGCAAGGAGGGCGTTGAGTCCCCGGGAGTCGCAGAAGACAAGGGCCGTCACGTCCAGCACCAGATGCCGATGACCGGCGTCCACACTGGCACCGAGCGTGGCCAGGAAGAGCGCCTCGCAGCTGTGGTCCAGTTCACCGCTGACCCGCAGGACCGCGCATTCGTCGCAGCTGGTGAGCTCGGTGATGGTCAGGCGGTCGGTCTGCGTGGACATCGCACCTCCTCCGTCCGGTCCTCGGGCGGGCCGCTCCGGCCGGCTCCGCGTACGGCGGCACCCCGGCGAGCCGAGGCAACACCCCGGCCATCCTCCCGAGGCCCTCGTGCGCGGATCGCCGTCCGCTTTCGGCGCTGTCGGATTCGGTACCCGTACGGGTGCGTGTGCCCCGCATCGCGGCGGGCAGCGGGGCAGGACACGATTTCTCGTCGGCCCGGCACGTGGGACGCAAGATCATCGCACCCGTGGAACAGGGCTGCGGCGTCGCCCGGCCGGTGGCGGTTCAACGGGCGCCGGCCGACGACGCGGCCGCCTCCGCAGCTCCCCTGTTCAGGCGTGAGTGCACGGCCGGACGGCGGATCGGCGCCTGCTTTCGGATGACCTCACAGCCTGTCGCCCGGGCCGACCGGTTCGGCGTACTCGACGATCGCAGTCGGCCCGGGGCACCTCTGCCCGCTCCGGCCCCTCGTCCGTCCGGAGGCAGCGGTGCACATCCTGCTCGTGGCCAGCGCGTTCAACAGCCTTACCCAGCGAGTCCACACCGCGTTGCGGGACCGCGGTCACACCGTCGCCGTGGAACTCGCCCTGCCCGGCGGGTCGTTGGAAGACGCCGTCCGGCGACACGCTCCGCGGCTGATCCTGGCGCCGATGCTGAAGACGGCGATCCCCCGGGAGGTCTGGTCGGCGCACACCTGCCTCATCGTCCATCCGGGACCCGTCGGCGACCGCGGGCCGTCCTCCCTCGACTGGGCGATCCACGAGGGCGTCGACCAGTGGGGAGTGACGGTGCTCCAGGCCGACGAGGAAATGGACGCCGGTGCCGTGTGGGCGTCCGTCCCGTGCCGGGTGCCACCGGTGGCGAAGAGCGACCTGTACCGCAACGAAGTCGGCGACGCCGCGCTCGCGGCCGTTCTGCTCGCCGTGGAGCGTTTTGCGGACGGCACCTATGTGCCCGTCGAACAGCAGGCGCAGGGTGCGGACGGCACCCCGCTGCGTACCCGGCCGTATCTCGACCAGAGCGTCCGGCGGATCGACTGGGCCGAGGACTCCACGGACACCGTCGTACGCAAGCTGCGTGCCGCGGACTCGCAGCCCGGTGTGCTGGACGTGCTCCTCGGAGGCGAGTGGTATCTCCACGGAGGCCACCCCGAGGACGAGCTGCGCGGCCGCCCGGGGGAGCTGCTCGCCACCAGGGCCGGCGCGATCTGCCGGGCGACGCAGGACGGCGCCGTGTGGATCCCCGAGCTGAGGCCCCGGCGTGGGCCGGGACAGCCGCCGACCTTCAAACTGCCCGCGGTGCGGGCCCTGGGCGACCGGCTGCCCCCCGTGCCCGAGCACACCGTGCCGCTGTACCCCGGCCCGCGGCACCGCACCTGGACGGACATCCGCTACCGGGAGAACGGGAACGTGGGCTTCCTGTCGTTCTCCTTCCCCGGTGGCGCGATGAGCACCGAGCAGTGCCGGCGTCTGCTGGACGCCTACCGGGAAGTGTGCGCACGCCCCACATCCGTGCTGGTACTGGGCGGCGAGCGCGACTTCTTCTCCAACGGGATCCACCTCAACGTGATCGAGGCCGCTGAGGATCCAGGGGCGGAGTCCTGGGCGAACATCAACGCCATCGACGACCTGGTCGAGGCGGTCCTGACGACGACGGACCGCCTGGTGGTCGCGGCCGTGTCGGGCAACGCCGCCGCAGGCGGGGTCATGCTCGCCCTGGCGGCCGACGAGGTGTGGTGCCGCGCGGGCGCAGTACTGAACCCGCACTACCGGCTGATGGGCCTGTACGGCTCCGAGTACTGGACGTACACCCTGCCGCGCCGGGTGGGTCCCGAGGCCGCCGAGCGGCTCATGCGTGAAGCCCTGCCGGTGAGCTCGTCGAGCGCCGGCCGCCTCGGCCTCGTAGACGAGGTGATCGAGTGCGGTCCTCAGGAGTTCGCCGCGGAGGTCGACCGGATGGCCGGCCGGATGGCGTCACTCACGGGAACAGAGGCCCGGATCGCCGCGAAGAAGGCGGAACTGGACCGGCAGACGGACATCGCCCCGCCGGCCGTCTTCCGGGCGCAGGAGCTGGCCCGGATGAGCCGGACATTCCGCGATCCGGACGCTTCGTACCACGCCCTGCGCCGTGCGTTCGTCCGGAAGGAAAGCCCGGCGGGCACACCGTCCCACCTCGACCTGGACGCGGCGGCAACGTCATCTCCGGTTGCGCGTGACGGCTCGGTGCCCACTGCCGATCTCGTCACTGAAACGGCCCTCGATGGTGTCTCACCGGGGCCGGATGGCTGGTACCAAGAAAAGTGATGGTCGAAATGGCATGCTTCGCCCCCACTCCTCCCTAGGAGGCGGTCCCATGACTGCGTCAACGCCGGACACGGTCGGCGCCGCGGACGCCGGAGATGCGCCCGCCGAAGAGACTCCCACGATCCACATCCTCTGGATCAACGCAGGCCTGAGCTGTGACGGCGACTCCGTCGCCCTGACAGCCGCCATGCAGCCGAGCATCGAGGAGATCGTGCTCGGTGTGCTGCCGGGCCTGCCGAAGATCGCCGTGCACTGGCCGCTCATCGACTTCGAGTGCGGTCCGGTCGGTGGCGCGGACACGTTCATCGAGTGGTTCTTCAAGGGGGAGCGGGGCGAGATCGATCCGTTCGTGCTGGTCGTCGAGGGGTCCATCCCCAACGAGGCGATCAAGCCGGAGGGCTACTGGAGCGGCTTCGGTGACAACCCGGAGACCGGCCAGCCGATCACGACCAGCGAATGGATCGACCGGCTCGCGCCCAAGGCGCTGGCCGTCGTCGCCATCGGCACCTGCGCCACGTACGGCGGAATCCACGCCATGGCCGGCAACCCGACCGGTGCGATGGGCGTGCCCGACTATCTGGGCTGGGACTGGAAGTCGCACGCCGGCATCCCCATCGTGTGCGTCCCTGGCTGTCCGATCCAGCCGGACAACTTCTCCGAGACGCTCACGTATCTGCTCTACCAGGCGGCCGGCGCCGCTCCGATGATCCCGCTGGACGACAAGCTCCGTCCGACCTGGCTCTTCGGTGCCACCGTGCACGAGGGGTGTGACCGGGCGGGCTACTACGAGCAGGGCCAGTTCGCGCTGACGTACGACTCGCCGAAGTGCCTGGTCAAGCTGGGCTGCTGGGGTCCCGTCGTCAAGTGCAACGTGCCCAAGCGCGGCTGGATGAACGGCATCGGTGGCTGCCCGAACGTCGGCGGCATCTGCATCGCCTGCACGATGCCCGGCTTCCCCGACAAGTTCATGCCGTTCATGGACGAGCCTCCCGGCGGAAAGGTGTCGAGCGCCGCCAGCGGTGCCTACGGCGCCGTGGTCCGCAAGCTGCGGTCCATCACGGCACGGACCGTGGACAAGGAGCCCAAGTGGCGCCACACCGGAGACCGGATCACCACCGGCTACCAGCCGCCCTGGTGACGCTCCGCCGCACGTAATTCCCTTCTGCACCCGTCCGACCCCGCACACCTCCTCCCGCGCAACGAAGGGCACGGCACACACGATGGCACCGACGACGAAGGCGGCCGGCGACGGCAGTGGCCTGGTGGAGATGGCCTGGGACCCGATCACGCGGATCGTGGGCAGTCTGGGCATCCACACCAAGATCGACTTCAAGCAGAAGCGGGTCGCCGAGTGCTACAGCACCTCGTCGGTCTTCCGCGGCTACAGCGTCTTCATGCGCGGCAAGGACCCCCGCGACGCCCACTTCATCACCAGCCGTATCTGCGGCATCTGCGGTGACAACCACGCCACTTGTTCCGTGTACGCGCAGAACATGGCCTATGGCGTGAAGCCCCCGCACCTGGGTGAGTGGATCATCAACCTGGGCGAGTCGGCGGAGTACATGTTCGACCACAACATCTTCCAGGAGAACCTGGTAGGGGTCGACTACTGCGAAAAGATGGTCAAGGAGACCAACCCCGGGGTCCTCGAACTGGCCGAGCGCACTGAGGCCCCGCACGCCGGCGAGCACGGCTACCGCACCATCGCCGACATCATGCGGTCGCTGAACCCCATCGAGGGCGAGTTCTACCGCGAGGCCCTCCAGGTGAGCCGGTACACGCGGGAGATGTTCTGCCTCATGGAAGGGCGCCATGTGCACCCCTCCACGCTCTACCCGGGCGGTGTCGGCACGATCGCGTCCGTGCAGCTCTTCACCGACTACCTCAGCCGGCTGATGCGGTACGTGGAGTTCATGAAGCGCGTCGTGCCCCTGCACGACGACCTGTTCGACTTCTTCTACGAGGCCCTGCCCGGGTACGAAGAGGTGGGCCGGCGCCGCGTCCTGCTCGGCTGCTGGGGAGCGCTCAACGACCCCGAGTACTGCGACTTCACCTACGCGAACATGACGGACTGGGGCCGGCGGATGTTCGTCACCCCCGGAATCGTCGTCGACGGCAAGCTCGTCACCAACGACCTCACCGAGATCAACCTCGGTATCCGCATCCTGCTGGGCAGCTCGTACTACGACGACTGGCAGGGCCAGGAGCAGTTCGTCACGCACGACCCGCTCGGCAACCCGGTGGACCCGCGGCACCCCTGGAACCAGCACACCATCCCCGCCCCGCAGAAGCGGAACTTCGACGACAAGTACAGCTGGGTCATGTCGCCGCGGTGGTTCGACGGCAAGGACCACCTCGCGCTCGACACCGGCGGCGGCCCGATCGCCCGGCTGTGGTCCACCGCCCTGTCCGGACTCGTCGACACCGGCTACGTGAAGGCCACCGGGCACAGCGTCGTCATCAACCTGCCCCGCACGATGACCAGGCCCGAGACCAGCTTCGAGTGGAAGATCCCGAAGTGGAGCAACGCGCTGGAACGCAACCGCGCGCGCACCTACTTCCAGGCCTACACCGCCGCCATCGCGCTGCACTTCGCGGAGAAGGGGCTGGAGGAGGTCCGCGCCGGACGCACCCAGACCTGGGAGAAGTTCGAGGTGCCGGACGAGAGCATCGGCGTCGGATTCACCGAGGCGGTCCGCGGTGTCCTCTCCCACCACATGGTGATCCGCGACGGCAAGATCGCCAACTACCACCCGTACCCGCCCACCCCCTGGAACGCCAGCACCCGGGACACCTTCGGCACGCCCGGCCCGTACGAGGACGCCGTGCAGAACACGCCGATCTTCGAGGAGAACACGCCGGAGAACTTCAAGGGCATCGACATCATGCGTGCCGTGCGCAGCTTCGACCCCTGTCTGCCCTGCGGCGTGCACATGTACGTCGGCGGCGGCAAGACCGTGCAGAAGATGCACGTGCCCACCGGCCTGAGCGGACTGGGCGGATGACCGCGCCGACGCACCCGGTGAACGCGGAGCAGACCGGCCGCCGTATCGAGGACGTCCTGGACCGACTGGCCACCCACGGGGACCCGGCGGCCGCCGCGGCGGCGGAGGAACTCGTCCGCTCCCTGATGGATTTCTACGGCTCCGGGCTGGCCCGCATCCTCCAGCTGCTGTCCGGTCCCGGCGGCCGGCGGACAGCGGGCGAACCTCTGTCTGCGCTGCTCGGCGACGAACTGGTCGCGAGCCTGCTCGTTCTGCACGATCTGCACCCCGAGGACCGCGACACCCGTATCGCCCGGGCCCTCGACACCGTCCGCGACCACGCCCTCGAACTCGTCGACTTCGACGAGCACACGGGGACCCTGCGGTTGCGGTCGGCGGGTGAGGGATGCGGATGCGCCGCCACCGGTACGGCCTCCCAGCAGGCCGTCGAGGACGCGCTCGCCTGCTTCGCACCGGAGGTCAAGACCGTCGACGTACAGGCCGCGCCCCCACAGGCCCCCCTGCTGCAGATCGGCACCGGCCCGCAGTCCGGCGCCGCCGTCGGCCCGACCGCGGCACGGACCCCGTGAGCGCCTCCCCGGCAGCTGTCCGGGCGCCCGGATCCGAGCGCACCCCGGGCCTGCGCAGGTTCCTGACGGAGCGTCCGCCCCAGCCCGAGCGATGCGAGCTGTGCGCCGTGGCGGTGGCCGAGGAGGACCACCGCCACCTGGTGGACATCGAGAAGCGCGCGCTCGTCTGCGCCTGTGTCCCCTGCGCCCTGCTCATGGAGCAGCCCGGCGCCGCCGCGGGCCGCTTCCGCACAGTGCCCTCCCGCTACCTCACCGACCCCGCCCACCGCCTCGACGACCGTGCGTGGGAGTCGCTGCAGATCCCCGTCGGCGTCGCCTTCTTCTTCCGAAACGCCGCGCTCGACCGGCTGGTGGCCCAGTATCCGAGCCCCGCCGGAGCCACCGAGAGCGAACTCGAACCGGCCACCTGGGACGAGGTCCTCGGTGCCAACCGGCTCGCCGAGCTGCTCGAACCCGACGTCGAGGCGTTGCTGCTGCGCCGTACCGACGGGCGCTGCGAGTGCTACCTCGTACCGATCGACATCTGCTACGAACTGGTGGGCCGTATGCGCCTGTTGTGGCAGGGCTTCGACGGCGGAGCCGAAGCGCGCGCCGCCCTCGACGCGTTCTTCGACAACGTGGTGCGACGCGCGCGGCCCGTGCCCGAGGCGGGCGTGTCGTGACGGAGTTCTCCTTCGCGTGCACGGGAGTTCGCGCCGACCGGTTCGCCGCCGGACCGACCCTCGTGTTCCGGCTGCGCGTCACCGCGGCCGGCGGGGCCCGGGTGCACGCGCTCGCGCTGCGCTGCCAGATCCGCATCGAGCCCGCCCGGCGCGGTTACGAGTCCGCCGAGGCCGAGGGGCTGGCGGATCTCTTCGGCGAGCGGTCGCGCTGGGGCAGCACCCTCCAGCCGGTGCAGTTCGCCCAGGTCCCGCTGATGGTCCCCGGCTTCACCGGCGAGACCGAGACCGACCTCGTCGTGCCCTGCACGTACGACATGGACATCGCCGCCACCCGCTATCTGGCCGCGCTCGACGGCGGTGAGGTTCCGCTGCTGATGCTGTTCTCGGGCACGGCGTTCACCGGAGCGGGCGGCTTCCGGGTGGAGCCGGTCCCGTGGGACCGGGAGGCGTCCTTCCGGATGCCGGTCACCGCCTGGCGGGAGATGGTCGAGCAGCACTTCCCGGGGTGCGGCTGGATCCGGCTGCCCCGCGACACCATGGACGCCCTGCTCGCCTACCGCTCCCGACGGGCGCTGCCCTCCTGGGAGGCCACTGTGCGGGCTCTCCTCGATGAGGAGACAGCCCCCGTGGAGGAGCCCCGCACCGATCCGTATCTCACCCTCACCACCGGAAGGACGGATTCGTGAGCGTGACCACGTTCGCCCCGGAGACGGAGGCCAGGTTCGCCCTGGCCCGGCAGGTGGCCGACGCCGTTCTCTTCGAGGGCTACGTGCTCTACCCGTACCGTGCCTCGGCGGCCAAGAACCGGTTGCGCTGGCAGTTCGGGGTGCTCGTCCCGCCCGACTGGGGAGCGGACAGCGAGGAACACGACTTCCAGCACACCGAATGCCTGATGGAACCGAAGGCCGGCGCGACCCTGTCCATCGAGCTGCGGTTCCTGCACGCCCGGCGGCGCACCGTGCAGCAGGCCCGGCCGGACGGCGGGTTCGACACGGTGCCCGAACTCCGCCTGGAGGACCGGGTCCTGGTGCCCTGGGACGAAGGCGGCGAGGAGCGCGTCGAGGTGGTCGCTGCGGTCGACGAACTGCTCGGTGACGGCGTCACGTTCCCCTTCGGGCGCCCCGCCCGGGAGGAGGCCGAGCCGGTCGTGGATGCGACGGGCCGGCCCGTCGGCCGACTGGTCCGGCGGTCCGAGGAGATCAGCGGTGTCGTACGGTTGTCCGCCCGCGAACTCGACGGCCCCTACCGGACCCTGCGGCTGACCGCCGTGGTCGAGAACACCACCGCCTGGACACCCGAGGACGGTCGCGGCGCCGACCGGGACGCCGCGCTGCCGCGGTCCCTGGTCGCCGCGCATCTCCTCATGGCGCTCAGCGCCGGGTCGTTCCTGTCGATGACCGATCCCCCGGAGTGGGCGAAGGGCGCGATCGCGTCCTGTCGCAACCTGCACACCTGGCCCGTCCTCGCCGGCGAGCCGGGCCGCGCCGACCTGGTGCTGTCCTCGCCGATCATCCTGGAGGACCACCCGGCGATCGCGCCGGAGAGCCCGGGCGCGCTCTACGACGCCACCGAGATCGACGAGATCCTCGCGCTGCGGACCGCGGCCCTCACCGACGAGGAGAAGCGCGAGGCCCGGGGCACCGACGAGCGGGCGGCCGCCGTCATCGACCTCGCGGACTCCATGCCCGCCGAGGTGCTGGAGCGGCTGCACGGGGCGGTGCGGAGTCTGCGCGAGATGACCGGCCCAGGTTCGGCTGCCACCGCTCCCGTGACCGAGGGCTTCCCCGACGAGTACGGGGTGCAGCGGCCGGACACCCCCTGGTGGGACCCCGCGAGCGACGCCGGCTTCGACCCGGCTCAGGACCGGGTCGTCGTGGACGGCCGGTCGCTCGGCGCGGGAAGCCGCGTGCTGCTGCGGCCCGGTCTGCGGCGGTCGGACGCGCAGGACCTGTTCCTCCAGGGGCGCAGCGCGAAGGTCGAGGCGGTCCTGCACGACGTGGACGGCGGGGTGCATCTGGCGGTCACGGTCGAGGGCGACCCCGGCGCCGACATCCGCCGGGAGCAGGGCCGGTTCCTCTACTTCCAGCCGGACGAGATCACGCCGCTGGAGGACGACGCATGAACGCTCCCCACCCGACGGGCCCCAGGACCCTGGTTGCCGGTATCGGAAACATCTTCCTCGGTGACGACGGCTTCGGCGTCGAGACCGTGCGCAGGCTCACCGAACGGCTGCTGCCCGCACACATCGAGGTCGAGGACATCGGCGTACGCGGTGTGCACCTCGCGTACCAGCTCCTGGACGGCTACGACACGCTCGTCCTCGTCGACGCCACCGCCCGCGGCGAGGCCCCCGGCACGCTCTACGTGATCGAGCACGACAGCCCCCTCGACGGAGGACCGCCGGCCGCCACTGCGCTCGACGGCCACCGGATGACGCCCGACACGGTTCTGGCGTTGCTGAACACGCTGTGCGCGGGGACCGGCGGGCAGCCGCCGCGGCGGATCCTGATCGTCGGATGTGAACCCGCCTCGGTGGACGAGGGCATCGGTCTCAGTCCGCCGGTGGCCGACGCCGTACCCCGGGCCGTTCGGCTGATCGAAGAGTTGCTGCCGGACGGTGAGCCGGCGTCGCGGGCCACGGCCGGCGAGGCCGCGAAGTGAGGAGAGACGGGATGAAGAAGACCATCATCGGCGGCGCGGCCGTGGCCGCCGTGGCCGCCCTTGTCCGGCAGGTGCTTCCTGACCTCAGGCGCTATCTGCGGATGCGCAGGATGTGAGGCGGGGCACCCGCCGGGGCGTTGGGTCGAACGGCGTACGCCACCGGCGGCCGGCGGCGTGCCTGGCCTTCGAAGCAGGCCCCCTCGCCTCTAATGAAGGCCGCCGGCCCACGCCTTCCCGTGCGGGCCGGGCGGCCGAAACCGGCCGCGGTGGCGGTCGGCGCAGGCCGGCCTCCTGGGAGGACAGAGACCGATGCACGAGATGTCCATCGCGCTGGCGGTGATCGGCCAGGTCGAGGAGGCCGCGCAGCGGGCCGGGGACGTGACGGCCGTGCGGTCGGTACGGCTTCATGTGGGCGAACTGGCCGGCGTCGTACCCGACTCCCTCACCTTCTGCTTCGAACTGGCCTGCGCCGGAACCCTCCTGGAGGGCGCCGGTCTGGTCACCGAGACCGTGCCGGGGCGGGCCCGCTGC
Organism: Streptomyces sp. NPDC058371; assembly: GCF_042723265.1. NCBI lineage: Bacteria > Bacillati > Actinomycetota > Actinomycetes > Kitasatosporales > Streptomycetaceae > Streptomyces > Streptomyces sp. NPDC058371. Next base: position 1,249,484 of record NZ_JBHXJC010000001.1, read on the forward strand.
GCCCCATGCGCGTTCGAATGGGCCGTCGGTATGCCACCCCGGCTGAGCTGCCCCGAGTGCGGCGGGGCGACCACCGACCTGCTCTCGGGCCGGGAACTGCAGATCCTCAGCGTGCACTGGGAGGACGGCCGGACGCACGCTCCAGCCCGCGAACCGATCTCCGAGGAGCGCTGAACCATGTGCCGTGTGGTCGACCTGCGTCAGGCCGTACTCGCCAAGAACGACGCGACCGCGCACACGCTGCGCGCCGAGCTGGCCGCCCGCGGCACCGCCGTCGTCAATCTGCTCTCCAGCCCCGGCAGCGGCAAGACCGCGCTGCTGGAACGTGAACTGCTGCTCGCACGGGAGCGGTCGGTTCCTGTCGCGGCGCTGACCGCCGACCTCGCCACCGAGAACGACGCGGCGCGCCTCGCCCGTTCGGGCGTTCCGGTCAAGCAGGTGCTCACCGACGGGCTGTGCCATCTGGAGGCGGACATGCTCGGCGGCCACCTCGACGGCTGGCTGCCCGACGACACGCGCCTGCTGTTCGTGGAGAACGTGGGCAATCTCGTCTGTCCGGCCTCCTACGACCTCGGGGAGACGCTGAGGGTCGTCCTCGCCTCCGTGACCGAGGGGGAGGACAAGCCGCTGAAGTACCCGACGGCCTTCGGCCTCGCCCACCTGGTCGTGGTCACCAAGACCGACATCGCCGAGGCCGTCGAATTCGACGAGGCCGCCTTTCGGGCGAACGTGCAGCAGGTCAACCCCGGAGTCGAGGTGGTCCTCACCTCGGCGCGCAAGGACCGAGGGCTCGGTGCGCTGCTCGACAGGGCGATCGCGGCCGCGGACGGAGCGCCCGTCCACTCACCCGTCATGGCCCGTCAGCAGGACGGCCACGGTCACACACACGCACACGGTCACGCACACGGCGATCACGCCGACCATGACGACGGCCATCCGCACGCCCACCCGGACGGCACCGGCGCGATGGCCCAGACCCGCTCGTGAGCAGTACGCCGCCTTCGACCGTCGTCGCCGGTGACACGCCGCGGCGCCGCCGGGTCACCGTCCGGGGCGTCGTACAGGGCGTCGGCTTCCGGCCGTACCTCTACGGCCTCGCCACCGAGCTGGCGCTGTCCGGTCACGTGACCAACACCCCGGACGGCGTTGTCGCCGAAGTCGAGGGCGCCGCCTCGGCCGTCGCGCAGTTCTGCGACCGGATCGCCGCGCACGCCCCGCCGCTGGCCCGTGTGGAGTCCGTCGACCACCGGGAGCTGCCCGCCACGGGTGGCAGCGTGTTCACGATCATCGCCTCCCGGACGGACGGACCGGCTCGCACGCTGGTCTCGCCGGACATGGCCACGTGCGGCGACTGTCTCGGGGAACTGGCCGATCCGTCCGATCGACGGCACCGTCACCCCTTCATCAACTGCACGCACTGCGGCCCGCGGTTCACGATCGTCACCGGAGTGCCGTACGACCGGGCGCACACGACCATGGCGGGTTTCGCGATGTGTCCCGACTGCGCCCGGGAGTACACGGATCCGGCCGACCGCCGCTTCCACGCACAGCCGGTCGCCTGCCCCGCCTGCGGACCGCGACTGCGTCTGCTCGTCGCGCAGCGGTCGTCCGGCGAGCCGCCGCGGAGTGCCGGGGCGGGGGACCCGGTCGCCGGGGCCCGCGCGCTCCTGGCACGGGGTGCGATCGTCGCGGTCAAGGGCCTGGGCGGCTACCACCTGGCCTGCGACGCCTCCCATGCCGCCGCGGTCGCCCTGCTGCGCCGCCGCAAGGCCCGGGGGGACAAGCCGTTCGCCGTCATGGTCAGGAGCGCGGCCGATCTCGAGGACCTCGTCCGGCTGAGTCCGGAGGAGCGCGCACTGCTGGAGGGCGGGACCAGGCCGATCGTGCTGCTGCGCCGGCGTACGGACCTGGCGCATGCGACGGGGTCGCCCGGGCCGGCGGAGGCCGTCGCGCCCCACAGCCCCGATCTCGGCGTGATGTTGCCGTACACGCCCCTGCACCATCTGCTGCTCGGTCTGCCCGGTGACGCCGACGGGCCCCGGATGCTGGTCATGACCAGTGGCAATGTGGCCGGTGAGCCGATCGTCACCGACGACGAGGAGGCGTTGGAGCGGCTGGCGCCCCTGGCCGACGCCTGGCTCACGCACGACCGCCCGATCCATGTGCCGTGCGACGACTCCGTGCTGCGCGTCTGCGACGGGGAGGCGCTGATGGTCCGCCGCGCCCGCGGCTACGCGCCGCTGCCCGTGGACCTCCCGGTGACCGTGCACCCGGCCCTCGCCGCCGGCGGAGACCTCAAGAACGCGTTCTGTCTCGGGGAGGGGCGCCGGGCCTGGCTGTCCGCGCACATCGGCGACATGGACGACCTCGGCACCCAGCGGGCCTTCGAGCGCGCCGAGACACAGCTGGAGTCCATCACGGGCGTACGGCCCCGGATGCTGGTGGCCGACCGGCACCCCGGCTATCGCTCCGCCCAGTGGGCCGGGCGGAACGCGTCAGGACGACCCGTCGTACGCGTCCAGCACCATCACGCCCATGTCGCCGCCGCGATGGCCGAACACGGGCTGGACGGCGGCCGACCGGTGATCGGCGTCGCCTTCGACGGGACGGGGCACGGCGACGACGGCGCGGTGTGGGGCGGCGAGATCCTGCTCGCGGACTACGAGGGCTTCGTCCGGTTCGGGCACCTCGCCTACGTCCCGCTGCCCGGTGGCGACGCCGCGGTGCGCCGGCCGTACCGGATGGCCCTGGCGCATCTGCGCGCGGCGGGGATCGACTGGTCGGACGCCCTGCCCTGCGCGGCCGCCTGTCCGGCCGACGAACGACGGGTGCTGGAACGGCAGTTGGAGCGCGACCTGAACTGCGTCCCCACCTCCAGCATGGGCCGGCTCTTCGACGCCGTCTCCTCGCTCGCCGGCGTGTGTCACCGCGCCGATTTCGAGGCCCAGGCGGCCGTCGAGCTGGAGAGCGCGGCGCTGCACGCGCCGGCCGACGACACCACCTCGTACGCGTTCGCCCTGCGGACAGCGCCGCCTGAGTCCGATGACCCGGTACGGGCCGACCCGGCACCCGTCCTCGCGGCGATCGTCGGTGATCTGCGGACGGGCACGGACCCGGCGCTGATCGCCGCCCGCTTCCACCGCGCGGTCACCGGCCTGGTGCACCGGATGTGCGTACGGGCGCGGACTCGGCACGGGCTGGACACGGTCGCCCTGACCGGGGGCGTGTTCGCCAACACCCTGCTCTCCTCGGCCTGCGCCGCGGCTCTGCGCGAGGACGGGTTCACCGTGCTGCGCCACCACCTGGTCCCGCCCAACGACGGCGGCCTCGCCCTCGGCCAGCTCGTGGTGGCCGCCCGTGCGGAGGACCGGACCGCAGTGCACGAGTGAGGAACTGTCCCGGCAGCACCGGGTGACGCACGATCCACAGCAAGGAGAGGCCCATGTGCCTGGCGGTACCCGGCAGAGTGCTGGACATCGAGGAACGGGACGGTACCCGTATGGCCACCGTCGATTTCGGCGGAGTGGTCAAGGAGGTGTGCCTGGAGTACCTGCCCGACCTCCAGGTCGGCGAGTACGCCATCGTCCATGTCGGGTTCGCCCTGCAACGTCTGGACGAGGAGTCGGCGAAGCAGACGCTCGAACTCTTCGCCCAGCTCGGCATGTTGCAGGAGGAGTTCGGCGACCCCTGGGAACTGGCCGCGCAAGCAGGCGGAACCACCCCGTTCCCGGACGAGGACGTCATCGAGGAGGCGCGGAAGTGAAGTACATGGACGAATTCCAGGACCCGGAACTGGCGCGGCGGCTCCTCGACGACATCCACGCCACCGTGACCAGGCCGTGGGCCCTGATGGAGGTCTGCGGAGGACAGACGCACACCATCATCCGCCACGGCATCGACCAACTCCTCCCCGATCAGGTCGAATTGATCCACGGTCCGGGCTGTCCCGTCTGCGTGACCCCGCTCGAAGTCATCGACAAGGCGCTGGAGATCGCCTCCCGGCCGGACGTGATCTTCTGCTCGTTCGGTGACATGCTCCGCGTCCCCGGCACCGGCCGGGACCTGTTCCAGGTGCGCAGCGAAGGGGGCGACGTACGCGTCGTCTACTCGCCGCTCGACGCCCTGCGGGTCGCGCAGCAGAACCCGGACCGCGAGGTGGTGTTCTTCGGCATCGGGTTCGAGACGACGGCGCCGCCGAACGCGATGACGGTCCATCAGGCACGCAAGCTCGGCATCCCGAACTTCAGCCTGCTGGTGTCCCACGTCCGGGTACCCCCCGCGATCGAGGCGATCATGAGTGCGCCGAACTGCCGGGTCCAGGGCTTCCTCGCCGCCGGGCACGTCTGCAGCGTGATGGGCGTGGGGGAGTACCCGGAGCTGGCCGAACGGTTCAAGGTCCCGATCGTCGTGACCGGGTTCGAACCGCTCGACATCCTGGAAGGCGTACGCCGGACCGTCCACCAGCTGGAACGCGGCGAGCACACCGTCGACAACGCCTACGCCCGGGCCGTCAGGCCGGAGGGCAACCCGGCTGCCCAGGCCATGCTGGAGGACGTCTTCGAGGTCACCGACCGTGCCTGGCGCGGTATCGGTGTGATCCCGGACAGCGGCTGGCGGCTGTCGCGCAAGTACCGCGACTTCGACGCCGAGCACCGCTTCTCGGTCGAAGGCATCCAGACGCGGGAGCCGGCCGAATGCCGCAGCGGTGAGGTCCTCCAGGGGATGCTCAAGCCGCACGAGTGCGAGGCCTTCGGCACCCTCTGCACCCCCCGCACCCCGCTCGGCGCCACCATGGTCTCCAGCGAGGGCGCCTGCGCCGCGTACTACCTCTACCGGCGTCTTGAGATCACCCCCGTGGCCCGGGAGGCGAGCCCCGTTGTCTGACACCACCGATCTCCGCGTGCCCGCGCCGGACCCCGAGGCCTGGACGTGTCCGGCGCCGCTGCGCGACCGGCCCCGCATCGTCATGGGCCACGGCGGTGGCGGCGCGCTCTCCGCCGAACTGGTCGAGCACGTCTTCGCGCCCGCCTTCGGGGGAGAGGTGCTCGCCCAGCTCGGCGACGCCGCCGCGCTCTCGCTCGGCGGGGTCCGACTGGCGTTCTCCACCGACTCGTTCGTGGTGCGGCCGCTGTTCTTCCCCGGCGGCAGCATCGGGGACCTCGCCGTCAACGGCACGGTCAACGACCTCGCCATGAGCGGGGCCCGGGCCGCCTACCTCTCCTGCGGCTTCATCCTGGAGGAGGGCGTCGAACTGGAGGTGGTCGCCCGGATCGCCGAGGCGCTGGGGACGGCGGCGCGTGCGGCGGGCGTCGAGGTGGCCACCGGCGACACCAAGGTGGTGGAGTCGGGTCACGGCGACGGGGTCTACATCAACACGGCGGGCATCGGGCTCATCCCGGCGGGTGTCGACCTGCGCGCGCAGCGGGTGGTACCCGGTGACGTCGTGATCGTCAGCGGCGCGATCGGCGTACACGGTGTGGCGATCATGAGCGTCCGCGAAGGCCTGGAATTCGGTGTGGAGATCGAGAGCGACTGTGCGGCGCTCGGCGGCCTGGTCGACGCCATGCTGGCCGTCACCCGGGATCTGCACGTGCTGCGCGATCCCACGCGCGGCGGGCTGGCCGCGGCTCTGAACGAGATCGCGTCGGCCTCCGGTGCCGGGGTGGTCATCCGTGAACGCGATGTGCCCGTCCCGCCGCCCGTGGCCAACGCCTGCGCGATTCTGGGACTGGACCCCATGTACGTCGCCAACGAGGGCAAGTTGGTGGCCTTCGTCCCGCGTGAGCATGCCGACGCCGTCCTGGAGGCGATGCGGGCCCATCCGCTGGGCCGGGACTCCGTGATCATCGGCGAGACCGTCGACGCGCACCCGGGCATGGTGGTGGCCCGCACCGGGCTGGGTGGAACGCGCGTGGTCGACCTGCCGATCGGGGAGCAACTGCCGCGGATCTGCTGAGTGTTGCCGCGGCCGACAAGACAGACGGGGCCGGTGCCGGGTGGACCGGTGCCGGCGGGTTTGGTCGTCGGTCGGGGTGCTAGCCCGGTCGTCGACCGGACGGCGGGTCCTGCGGGTCCACGCCCGTGGTCGCGGAGGCGTCCTTGGTCCCGCTGGGGCGCTGCGAGCGGCCCCTGCGACCGGTGTCCCGCATGCCCTTCTCGTCGTCGCCGGCGTACTCCTCGCCGCGCGCACCGGTGCTCTTGCTCGTGTCGCCCGGTACGGACTTGGTCTCCTCCTTGGACCTCGTCCGGCCGGGGCCGCTGTCTCCGGCGTGCTCGCCAGGGTGGAAGGAGCGGTGGGCGCTCGGGTTGTCCTGCTGGCGCGTCTCGTCCACATCGGGCGACCAGCCGTGCTGACCGGTGCCCTGGTGGCGGCTCGGGCCCTCTCCGTGCGAGGGCTCGGACGGACGTGGTTTCTTCGGCATGGGCTGACCTGCCTCTCGGTGAGAGGGCGCTGGTTGCGCATCTCCGGGATAGTCGAATTCTCCCACTTTGTGACAGGTGGGGCGCGCTGCCTCATGGCCCCGGTCTGCCGGTGCGGCTGTGCGCGAGCCGGACGGCGCTCGTCCCGTACCGCATAGGAAGGTGTGATCCCGTGGGTGGGCGGCATGGGTTTGCGGGAATGCGGCGCACGGTCGTATCGTTGTACATAGCAACAAGTTGTATTTGCCAACTAACTGGACTCTTTCATGGTCGTGGCTCGGGAGCGCCCCCGGCAGCTCGGGAAAGCTCCTGGCAGCTCACGAGAAAGAAAGGCGAGCCCGATGCGTGCTGAAGACGTCGTCAAGTCGCTGACCACCCCTCTCAACGCCCCCGCGTTCCCCGCGGGCCCGTACCGCTTCACCAGTCGCGAATACCTGAACATCACCTACCGCACGGACCCCGAGGCGCTCGCCGCCGTCGTACCGGAACCGCTGCGTGTCCCCGAACCCCTGGTGCGTTTCGAGATCATGCGGATGCCCGATGTGACAGGGCTGGGCGACTACACCGAGTCCGGCCAGGTCGTGGCCGTCGAGCACGAGGGCGAGCGGGGCGAGTACAGCCTCGCCATGTACGTCGACAGCCACCCCGCCATCGCCAGCGGCCGTGAGATCAGCGCCTTCCCCAAGAAGCTGGGGGCGCCCCGGCTGTACGTGGACTCCGACACCCTGGTCGGCACCCTCGACTACGGCACTCTGCGCGTCGCCACCGCCACCATGGGCTACAAGCACCGGGCCCTGGACTCCGCGCAGGCCCGCGCCGAAGTCACCCTGCCGACCTTCATGCTGAAGAAGCTGCCGGGGTACGACGCCAAGCCCCGCATCTGCGAACTGGTCCGCGCCCAGATCTCCGACGTGACCATCAAGGGCGCCTGGAGCGGGCCGGCCCGCCTGGAACTGTTCGCCCACGCCCTCGCCCCGCTGTCCGACCTGCCCGTACGCGAAGTGGTCGCGGCGAGCCACATCGTGGCCGACCTCACGCTGGGCCGCACGGAACTCGTGCACGACTACCTCGCTTGAGCCCCCTCAGTTCGCGTCCCACGGATCGCCCGAGCCGTCGTGCCCGGTCGGCCGCATCAGGAAGACCACCCGTATCTCGGAGAGGACCACCCCCATGACCGAACCCACCGAAGCCGCCGGAATCCGTCGTGTCACGGTCGTCGGCGCAGGCGTGATCGGCGCCTCCTGGTCCGCGCTCTTCCTCGCCCACGGACTCGAGGTCACCGTCAGCGATCCGCAACCCGGTGTCGACACGCATGTGCGTGAACTGATCGACGGCACGCTGCCGGTGCTCGAGGGCCTGGGGCTGCCGACAGCGGACCTCACCGAGCGCCTCCGCTTCGAGCCGGACCTGGCCACCGCCGTGCGCGAGGCCGACCTTGTGCAGGAGAACGGCCCCGAGCGGCTGGAGGTCAAGCACCAGATGTGGCGGACGATCGAGGAGAACGCACCGGCCGCCGCCCTGTTCGCCACCTCGACCTCCGGCATCCCCGCCACCGACATCGCCACCGCGCTGGACAGCCCGGAACGTCTGGTGGTGGGCCACCCGTTCAACCCGCCGCACCTGGTGCCGCTCGTCGAGATCGTGCCCGGCGAGCGTACGAGCGAGGAGACCGTCGAGCGCGCCCGTGCCTTCTACACCGCCCTGGGCAAGAGCCCCCAGGTGCTCCGCAAGGAGGTTCCCGGGTTCGTCGCCAACCGGCTGCAGTCGGCGCTCTTCCGCGAATGCGTCCACCTGGTCGCCGAGGGAGTCGTCACGGAGCAGGAGCTGGACGCCATCGTCACCTCCTCCATCGGCCTGCGCTGGGCGGTCGCCGGGCCGTTCCAGACGTTTCACCTCGGCGGCGGCGAAGGTGGCCTGCCGCACTTCGTCACGCATCTGGGCCCCGGCATGGAGAAGCGCTGGGATCAGATGGCCCGCGAACACGTCGCGTTCGACGACGCCACCGTGAGCACCCTGAACGAACAGGCGCGTGACTTCGGGGCCGGCATCGACCAACTGGCCGCCGAGCGCGACCGCAGGCAGGTCGCCCTGATGCGGGCCCTCGCCGAAACCCCCGACGCGCAGCGGGGATAGCCCCGCGACCGTGCGTTGCGTGCCCGGCGCGCGGCACGGTACTCGCCCCCGCCCCACCCACCCGTTCTCCCCTGGCGAAGGTCTCACCATGAACTCGCTGACCGAAAAGATCTCCCGGGCCGTGGCCCATCCGCTCACCGGCGACGACGACTTCGACATCCACCACGCACTGCACGACGTCCTGGCCGAGATCGGCATGCGTCCCGAGGACAGTGGCGGGCGGATCACCTTCCTCGGGGCGGACCCGATCGTCCCCTCCGTCATCCGGCTGGGAGCGGTACCTGCGCTGGGCATGACCGCCAAGTCGGTGGCGCTCGCAGCCCTTTGGCGCCACCGCGGAGGCGAAGGCCAGGACATCACCATGGACCTGCGCAAGGCCCCGCACCGCCTGTGCCCCTTCTACGACAGGAAGTGGGAGAAGCTCAACGGGTTCAGCCCCGGCCGCCCGCACGACCCCGACAACCCGTTCAGTCTGCGGTTCTACGAGACACGCGACAGCCGCTGGGTGATGCCGCTCAACCTGTATCCGAAGATCAAGGACGCCACGCTCCGGCTGCTGAGGACCACCCCCGACGAAGCCGCCGCCGCGGACGCCATCCGCACCTGGGACGCGGCCGACCTGGAACAGGCCGGTACCGAGGCCGGGATCGTGATGCCGATGCTGCGCACGACCGAGGAGTTCCTCGCCGAGCCGCAGTACCGGGACCACCTCGCCCACGAACCACTGATCAAGATCGAGAAGATCGGCGACAGCGAGCCCGAGCCCCTGCCCGCGGGTGTCTCCCAACCCCTCGACGGGCTGCGCGCGTTGGGCATGGGCCATGTGATCGCGGGCGCCGGCATCGGTCGTGACCTCGCTCAGCACGGCGCCGACGTGCTGAACCTGTGGCGGCCCACCGAGTGGGAGAACGACGTCACCTACTACACCGCCAACGTCGGATCCCGCTCCGCCACCGTCGATCCCTACTCGCCCGAGGGCCAGAGCCGCGTCCGCGGTCTGCTGCGTGAAGCCGACGTCTTCTTCGCCAACCGCCGGCCCGGCTTCCTGGAGAAGATCGGGTTGTCACCGGAGGAGGCCGCCGCCGTACGTCCCGGACTCGTCTACGCCACCGTCAGCCTGCACGGTGACAGCGGGCCCTGGGCCGACCGCGTCGGATTCGACCAGACCGCCGGCTGCGTCAGCGGCGTCATGCTCCGCGAGGGAACGGACGGACGCCCGGCCCTGCCGCCCATCGGCGTCGTCAACGACTACGTTCTGTCCTGGCTGGCCACCACGGGGATCATCCGCGCCCTGCTCCTGCGCGCCACCCAGGGCGGAAGCTACAAGGTCAGCCTCAGCCTCACCCGGGTTTCCGCCTGGATCCTCAGTCTCGGGCTCTTCGACCGTGACTACGCCCACGAGGTCGCCGGCACGGGCGGCCCCGACTCCGAGCATGCCTACCTCGACCCCGACCAGTTCTCCGCCCAGACCCCTTGCGGCCACTACACCGGAGTCACGGACCAGGTCGTCATGTCCGCCACGCCGGGCCGTTTCCGGACGATTCTGGTTCCCCGCGGCAGCGGTGCGCCGGTCTGGCTGCCCCGGGCCTGACGCGGCGGGCGTGACCGGCCGTAGGCGCCCGGTTTCCGGTCGCCAACTCGTGCGCTGAGGTGTCTCCGGCCGCCCGGTGCGCCTCAGGCCCCTGCCGTACCGCGGTCACGCCCTTGGCCGGCCGGGGCCCAGGACGGCGTACTACTCCGGCTTGCCCAAGGACCAGCCCGAGACATCCGTGAGCCGGCCCCGCCACAACGGCATCAGGACCTGCTTGCCCGCGCCGGTGACGGTGGCGGCGTCGCGCAGATGGATCCACTGCGGCAGCCGTTGCGCGATGTGCCCCTGCTTCTCGGCGACCGCCTGGTCCACCTGCTCCGGAAAGCGCTCCAGCAGCTTCGCCCCGGGACCGTCCGCGTCGCGGAGGCTGCGGGCCCAGTCGGACTTCCACGCCTCGTGTGCGATCAGATCCCCGTGGAGCAGACCGCCGGCGATGATCAGCGTCACCGGGAGCCGCGCCTCCGGTTCCTGCTCCACCAGCCGCACCAGCATCTGCAGCTGGAGGTCCGGCACTTGCTCCGTCACCACCGGATCGGCCGACTGTCGGATCTGGCCCTCGGCTTCGCTCACTGGCTTGTCTTCTCCTTCTTGAACCTGCGGACTTGAACCTGCGGATCGTCTACGCAACCGGACCTGGAACCGGAACCGGTCTCACACGGCGAGGAGCCCGGTCCGGAGCTTGGTGAGAGTGCGGCTGAGCAGGCGGGAGATGTGCATCTGCGACAGATTCAGCCGACTGCCTATCTCCGCCTGGGTCATCTCCTGCCCGAAGCGCATTTCGATGATGGTCCGCTCCCGGTCGTCGAGTTCCTGGAGCAGCGGACCGAGCGCGTGCAGATCCTCGAACAGGTCCATGGCGGGGTCGACATCGCCCAGGACGTCGGCGTACTTCGGCCCGCTGTCACCTGACTGATCGTCACCGGCCGCGGTGTCGATGGAACCGGCGACATAGCCGTTGGCCGCCACCAGGCCCTCGATGATCTCGTCCTCGGTGAGTTCCAGGTGCACGGCGAGTTCCTTGACCGTGGGCTCGCGGCCGAGGCGGGTGGCGAGCGCCTCCCTGCTCTTGGCGAGGGCGACCCGCAGTTCCTGGAGGCGGCGCGGAACGTGGACGGCCCAGGTGGTGTCGCGGAAGAAGCGCTTGATCTCGCCGACGATGTAAGGGATCGCGAAGGAGGTGAACTCGACCTCGCGGGACAGGTCGAACCGGTCGATGGCCTTGATCAGCCCGACGGTGCCGACCTGGATGACGTCCTCCATGTCACCGCTGCCCCGGTTACGGAAGCGCCGGGCGGCGAACCGGACCAGGGACAGGTTCATCTCGATCAGTGTGTTCCGCGCGTACTGGTACTCCCGCGTGCCCTCCTCCAGGACCTGCAACCGGTCCAGGAACAGCTTCGAAAGGGCCCGTGCGTCCTTCGGAGCGACCTTGCCCCCGTCCTCGACCCAGGGCAGGTCGGCCGTGTGCTCCGGCGATCCCGTGCCGAGCCGGACGGATGCTTCCTGGGCGTTCACGGAGGTAGTCACAGGGTCGCCTTAAATAGAAAGCAGGGTGACGGACGACTGCCCTCGTTGGCGGCATGCATGTGTCGGTCCGCCGGCCCACTTCTCCTCTTGTCCGATTGCCGACGGTCGAAGGCCGGTGAACGAGCGGGAGTTCACGGCCCGACGGCCCGCTCGCCGCCTCTCCGGAAGCGGCCTGACGAGCGGGCCGTACCGGGGGCGGTCAGCTCCCGGGAAGCAGGGCCGGAACTGAGCCTCGCGGGGTGGGCCGGGCGGGTGGCGCCACCGGGTCTGTCCGTCGTCGGTACGTCCGTGCTGCTCAGGCCTGGAACTCGGTGAGGTCGATGGCGTACACGTGCAGCGGGTAGCCGTACACCGGGTGTTCCGTCTCGAGCTCCGGCTCCATGCCGAGCTTGCGGATGACGTTCTCGGAGGCGTCGTTGCCCATCCGGTCGATGCAGATGACACGGTCCAGGCCACGATCCTGGAGCGCGAACTCCAGGGTGGCGTGGGCGGCTTCGGACGCGTAGCCCTGGCCCCAGAACTGCGAACCGAGCCGCCAGCTGATGGCGACGGCGGGCAGCACCTCCGGCAGGAACTCCGGTACGGACAGACCCGTGAAACCGGCCAGTTCGCCCGAGGCCAGCAGCTCGACGGCGAAGAGCCCGAAGCCCTCCTCGTCCCATTCCTCTTCCCACTGCTCGATGGCCTCCGCAGTGTGCTCCAGGTCGCGCACCGAGCCGTCGTCGATCCAGCGCATGACCTGGGAGTCCGCGTTGATGTCCGCCATGGGCACGAGGTCGTCGTCGTGCCAGCGACGGAGGATGAGACGGGGTGTACGGATCTCGATCATGGCGCCCATCCTGCCGAAGGGACGGCCGCATGGGTAATCGGCGCCGGATTCCCGTGCGGAGCACGCCGGTGCTGTCCAGTTTCTGGTGCGTTCGCGATATGGCGTGGGCCAGCCGTACGCTTTAATGGACAACTGTCAGTTTGTGATGTCGTTCCCTCGGCTGCGCCCCGCGCGCCGGACAGGGAACGGGCGTGATGATGTGCTGCCGCAGTCCAAATCCCCCCGGGTAGGTCAGATGTCTGTCGGTCAACGCAGCCCCTCGACGACGATCCTGTGGGTCGTCGTCACCGTCGCGGCGCTGGGGGAGGCGCTCAACTCGGTCATTCCTCATCCGGTCGGGGCGCTGGCCTCGTTCGTCACCATGATCTTCCCGTTGCTGCACGGGGCGCGGCGCTACGGCTGGCGGGCCATGGGCGTCTACCTGGTGCTGGTCCTGTTGGTCAGCAATGCTCTGGAAAACCTGAGCATCGCCACGGGATTCCCGTTCGGGAACTACCACTACACCGGCTCGGGCAAGATCTTCGAAGTGCCGTGGATCATTGGATTCGCCTACGCGGCCTACGGCTATCTCGCCTGGATCATCGGCAACGTGCTGTTCGCGGAAGTGCGCCGGGGGTCGTCCTGGCTGACCACGATCGGTACGCCGGTCGTCGCGTCGTTCGCCATGGTCGACTGGGACCTGTCCATGGATCCCAGCGCGTCGACGATCCACCACAACTGGATCTGGGAGGACAGCGGCGGCTTCTTCGGCGTACCGCTGGCCAACTTCCTGGGCTGGTCGCTGACCGTCTACCTCTTCTTCCAGATCTTCGCCCTCTACCTGCGCCGGAGCGGCCCACAGGCCGGCGAACGGCCCGCCAGCAGCGACGTACAGCCAGTGCTGCTGTACGCGGCGATCGCGGTGAACTTCTTCGCCGAGTACGCCCACGGGGACCGCAAGATCGTCACCGATGCCCTGGGACACACGTGGCGCACCGGCGACATCTACCAGACGTCCGCCCTCACCACGGTCTACGGCATGGTCTTCGTCGCCGTCATGGCGTTTCTGCGTATCGCGCAACGCCGGGCCACGGCAGCGGAGACGGCCCCCGCGACCACCAGCCGCGAGCGAGTGGACGTATAAGAAGCTCATCTCTCGGTTTTCGTGCCGCGGGGATTTCACAGCACAAGGTGCCCGCCTCCTGCGCAGGAGGCGGGCACCTTGTGAAAAATCAGGGACGAGCGTCGAGGCAAACCGCGTGGGCTGGGGCGCTGGACCTCACCGCCGCGGTTGCCGTCCCGCGGACAACGTCAGCACGTGCGGTTGACGTAGTGGGCACCCTGGATCCGGCTGGCCTTCCCCAGCCACGTGTCCCCGGGAACCACGCAGCGCTCGTAGTTGGGGCCGAAGACCTCGACCTCGATCACGATGTGTGAGCCGTCCCGGGTGCAGTGGTTGTAGAAGGCGTCGGAGCCGGTCTCGTAGAACCCGCACGGGTTCATCACCGCCGAACCGTGCCCGGAAGTGGCAGTCGCCGAGGGAGCAAGCCCCAGGGCGAGCGCGGCGGCGGTGGCAACGGCCAGCAGTGAATGACGAACGCGCATGGCGGTCTCCTCGTTGATCACGGTGTCCAGGCGGGCATGCAGCCAGGCACTTGATGATCACCGGGTTCGTCGGCGTGGCCGGCGGGATTGCCCCGTACAGCCGAGTGATTGCAATCAATCGGGGGATGGACGGGGGAGGGGCGTGAGACGCCCCCGGTGGTACGGACGCGCCCTAGGGGGACGACCGGCCTGCGAAGTCTTCGCGCCGGCTGTTGGTGAGGGCGATGAGTGCGGTGGTGCGCTTGCCCACCGGCTCCGGGTGTACGGCGTACTCGTGGCAGACCGCGAGGACGATTTCCAGGCCGTGCTGGCCGATGCGGGCGGGATCGGGCTCGCGCGGAGCGGGAAGGGCCGGCCCGGTGTCCCAGACGGTGACCTCCACGCTGTCGTCGACGATGCGCAGGTCGAGCCGGGACGGGCCCGGGGCATAGCGACAGGCGTTGGTGATCAGCTCGCTCACGACGAGCTGCGTCACGCTCAACGCCCGGTCGGACAACGGCACATGGTGGTCGGCGTGGACGCGGGTGAGGTAAGCGGTGGCGAAGCGGCGCGCGGCGGAGATGCACGTCGTGTCCCCGTTGTAGGCCGCGCACGCTGCCGGTGCGGAATGCGCGCCGGGAGCCGTCTGCTCACCGTCCTGCGCGATGTGGTTCATTGGTCCGCCTCGCGTCGCCTGGTCACCTGGCCCCGTAGCACACGTACCCCTGAAGTGCGCCTCCACGTGACCGCCCGGCCGGTCTGCGTCCGGGCGAATATGGCCGCAGATCAGTAAGGCGGATGTTGAGATTACCAAGCCGTCGGTTGACACCGACGCGATCAGTCCGTTTGCGTGGACCCAGCGTCAGCGGATCCCCCGCTGCCGGGCGCTGAAGGAGATGGCATGAGTGCCGCCCGCTTGGTCGTCTCCCGCCATGTCACTCCGGACGGCGTCAGCGTTCTGAAGCTGGCCGGCGAGATCGACTTCAACACGGCCGTCGGCTTTCGCGAGGCTCTCGCGGACCGGGACGGCGCTCCGGGGCATCGCACCGTCGTGGACTTCCGCGAGGTCACGTTCATGGACTCCAGCGGGATCAACGTCCTGGTGGCCGCCAACCGTGCCGCGGGTGAGGGCGGGGGCTGGGTCCGGCTGTCGAGCCTGCCGACCGCGGTCCACGACGTCCTGCGCATCGTCGGCCTCGACGAAGTGCTCTGCCTGTATCCGACGCTCGATCACGCCCTGGAGAGCCCTGCGCCACCCTCCTGATCAGCAGAACCGGGGTGCCGCGGAGTCCATCCCCGGCTCAACTCCCCGCGGCAGCTCACAACTTGGACACTCCTCGCCAGGTCCATCCTGCCGTGACGACCGCGTTCTGCAAGGGGCTGCGCATGTGCCGCGAGTCGAAGCGGAATTCGTCGACCCATCGCCGACGGCCGTCGGGCCCCCGCTCGTAGTGCCCACGCCAGGAAACCGTGATGATCCGGGGCCCGCGGCCCCACTGTCGCGACATGATCCGCCCTGGCGGCCTGCCGACCCGCGTCAACTCCAACTGCTCGTCGCAGACCCGTACTTCGTGCTGCGACGGTCCCAGACACATCCGCGTCTTGAAGGTGCGTTCGACTTGACTACGGGAGCGCCCGGAACCGACGGCAGGTTCCAGGACCCGCCATTCGGCCACCAAGTCGGCCTTCTCGGCGGGCAAGGCGTTCCGCACGCGGTAGGGCCTGTCCGGACCGTTGACCGCGAGCAACGCGGCCCGCACGTCCGCAACCGACAACGGGACGACCCCGCTCTCGGGGTACTTGGTGCCTGTCCGCCAGTCCCGAAAACGAGCCCAGCCGTCCCGAAGCCCACCCACTGCTGCCCCCACCCGAAAACTCCGGCACACCGTGCGCCCGAGACCCAGAGAGTCTTCCAGAACGATGTTGAGGAGGCGTTGGGGTGGTGGTCGGGGCGGGTGTGATCAGCGTGAGTTCGGGCCGATCACTGCGCGACCGGCATGACCCTGAAGGCTGTCCCGTTGTGGGTCTCCTCGACGGTGTAACCGAGTTGGTCGAGGAGGGCGGAGACGGCTGCCTGGACGATGGCGCGCATGCTGCCGTTGGTTCCTGATCCGTCCGCGCCGTCGGAGCCGCGGGACTGGTCGGCGAGTGCCTCGAAGCCGTGGGAGGCGGTCCAGCCGACCAGCACGCCGGATTCGTCCTCGCTCACGCGCAGGCCCGGTGAGTTCCTCTCGGTCTCGCCGACCACGGTGAAGCCCGCCGCGGTCAGGGCGCGGCGGATTTGCTCAGCGAGTGCGGTGGTTTGCGGTGGCACGGCGGGCGCCTTCCCCGTTTCGGTCAAATGATGCCCCGCAATTCGGCCCACGGCCCGCTGGGCCTGGATCCGACCCGTCGGACGGCGAAGTCTCCAGGTCAGGCTGACTACGGCTGAGATCCGTGGCGAAGGTCGGGGTCCGGGAGCCAGGCCTCTCGCCTCGGGCCCGCTGATGCCGCGGTTGCCTGCTGGGCGGGGTCGCGGTGATCACGACGACGGTGGGCAGGCTCCAAGGCGAGCGCGGCCGTGACCGCGCCCGTGGGGTCCGATGCGCTTGGCTACTCCCGCTGGAGGATGCTCGCGGCCGCTACTCCCGAGGGATCTGCTGCTCGAACCAGACCACCTTGCCCGTGCTCAGCCGCGTCGCTCCCCAGCGCCAGGCGAGTTGATCGACCAGGAACAGGCCGCGGCCGCCCTCGTCACCCGGTGCGGCCCGCCGCATTCTGGGCACCTGGGGCGAGTCGTCGGTGACCTCGCAGCGGAGTACGTCGGTGCGGAGCAGCCGCAGTGAGATGGGCCGGGTGGCGAAGCGAACGGCGTTGGTCACGACCTCGCTGACCATGAGTTCCGTGGAATCGACCAGGGATTCGAGGCCCCAGCGGTGCAGGGCTCTGCGGGTCACCCGGCGTGCTCGTCCCGCGGTCATCGGGTGGGGGTCCAGGAACCAGTACCCGACGCTCTCCGTGGGGAAGCCGTCGAACCGGGCGATGAGCAGCGCGATGTCGTCGTCCCTCGTGCCCGGGAGGACCGTACCCAGCACTTCGTCGCACAGCAGCTCCAGCGAGGGAGTCGTGTGCCCCTGCGCTCCGGCCTGGAGACGGGCGCGCAGGGCCTCGACGCCCGTTCCCACGTCCGTGACGCGGGACTCGACGAGGCCGTCGGTGTACAGCAGCAGGGTCGCCCCGGTGGGCGCGGGCATCTCCACGGACTCGAAGGCGACACCGCCGACGCCGATCGGAGCGCCCGGCGGGACGCTGAGGACCTCCCCGCGGCCGTCCGGGTGCAGCAGCACCGCGGGCGGGTGGCCGGCGTTCGCCATGAGCAGCCGATGGGATATCGGGTCGTAGATCGCGTACAGGCAGGTCGCGATGTGGTCGCTGCCGAGGCGCTGGGCCTGTTCGTCGAGGTGGTGCAGCACCTCGTCCGGAGGCAGGTCGAGGCCCGCGAGGGTCTGCACGATGGTGCGCAGCTGACCCATGATCGCGGCGGAGGTCATGGAGTGGCCCATGACGTCGCCGACGATCAGCGCGACGCGGTTGCCGGGCAGCGGGATCGCGTCGTACCAGTCGCCGCCGACCTGCGCCGTCTTCGAGGCGGGCAGATACCGGCTGGCCAGCCGGACGCCGGTGGGCTCGGGCAGCGACGTCGGGAGCATCGTGTGCTGCAGCGTGTCCGCTATGGACGCCTCGTGGCCGTACATCACCGCCTTCTGCACGCCCAGCGCGGTGTGTGTCGCGAGCTGGGAGGCGACGAGCAGGTCGTCCTCGGTGAAGGCGGGCCGGCCGGACTGACGCAGGAGTACGACGACGCCCATGACGTGATGGCGGCCGTGCAACGGAGCGATGATCACCCTTCGGCCCGCCGGCAGGGTTCCCGGCTCACTGGCGGCGGGGCCGAGCAGCTCCGCCACCGCGGACGCCGTCCCCGGTGCGTCGCCGAACGCCGGGCGGCCGGTCTGCACCAGCTCCGCGAGTCGCCCGGTGGCCTTCAGATGCACGCGCTCGGCGACGTTCGCGTGCGTGGGAAAGGGCTTCCGGGGCTGCTGACGGGCCCACTCGGCGTTCGGTGCGTCCGGCGTCCGGTCGATGCTGTGCAGGTGGAGGATCACGGGCGCGGAGGAATTCTCGTCGCCGACCGGCAACGGATCCGGCAGATGGACGATGATCGCGTCGGCGAAGGCGGGGACGGCCGCCCGGCGCAGTTCCCGGAGCGTCTCGTCCAGGTCCATCCCGCGGGCGATCCGCCGGGTGGCCACGTCGAGATACCGAAGCCGGTCCGTCTGGGGCCCGGGACTGTCCGCCACTGTGTCCCGGGAGTGCTGCGTGTCCCGGGAGTGCTCCGTCTCAGGGCCGTCGTCGGCCGACGCGCGCCGGCCTTGCGGCGGGGTCGGCCGGGCTGCCCGCGCGGTCCGCCGGCCCTGGGGCGGGGAAGGTGCGTCCTGCGCGGGGGCTGCGTCCTGCGCGGAGGGTGCGTCCGGCACCGGGGCTGCGTCCGGTGCGGAGGGTGCGTCCGGCCCCACCTCGCTCACCGGCCGTCGGGCAGCCTCGGCGGAGCCTTCGTGGGGGGTGTGGTGCTCCGTCACGCGTTTCGTCCCGTCCAATGGGTTCCGCGATCCGCGGTGATGACCCGTGCGTTCTCAGCCACGCCGCCTGCAGCAGAGGAAGACCTGCTCCTCGGGTGGGACGTCGGCGATCGCCGGGGCGTAGGTGTACGAGGACTCCTTGACGATCTCGAAACCCGCCGCCTCGATGACATGCCGCAGGTCCTCGTGCAGATAGCCGGAGACCCGGATCGTGTTGCCGAGGAACGGGATCGAGAAGTCGTCCACGTCGGCTTCGACCATCGAAAGGGCGAACAGGCCGTCAGGTGCCAGTAGGTGACGGATGGTCTGCAGCGCGTGGGGAATCTCGGCGCGCGGCAGCATCAGCAACGAGAAAAAGGCCGCGACGGCGTCGAATCGGCCGAGGTCGAGCCCACCGCCCGGTCGCAGGTCGGCGATGTCCGCCTGGTGGAACGTCGCCTCCGGAGCGTACTCCCGGGCAAGCTTCACCATCTCGCCCGACAGGTCGACCCCCACGGTCTCGAGGCCCGCGTCCGCCAGCTGGCGCGCGGTCGGCACCCCCGTTCCACAGCCCAGGTCCAGGACGCGGGAGCCCGCCTCCAGGGATTCGATCAGCCACTCGCCGGCGGAAACCTGGCCCTCCTTGTGCGGAAAGGCCTCGTCGTAACGGTCGCCGATGGCGTCGAAGGCCTCGGCCTGACCGCTGCGGTCAGGCCGGATGCTCTCGTAATCAGTCCCCTGGTTATCACTGTTGATCACGAAAGTAACCTTTCTTCGGGCAAATTGGATTATTCCACAATTGAGGGAACGGGGATTGTGCGGGAAGGTCGGGCCCGCCCTGCCCCCTGTGGACCGGCGTCGGCGGCCCGGTCGGCGACCCGGCCGGGGGGCGGCTCGGCTGCCGGACGAGGCCGGGAGTGCCCGGAGGGCGAACACGGGGAGTGACATCGGGGGCACGGTCCGCATCAGTGGGCCGGCCGCGAGCCGGATCGCCTGGGACCGATCAGTGAGGATGTCCGCTCACTCGATCGCCGCTGCCGGGGACGGGCCTGGCGGATTTTCCTGGGTATGTGCCCGAGTCGTAGCGGGTGACGTCATGCGTCCGCGCTGCCGCGTATGCGACTCGTTCCACGAGCACCGCTTCGGTGCCGACCTTGTCACTCGATGTGCTCTGTCCGCTTGCGTCGCATCACGCAAGTCGGCTTGCCGTTCCATGCGAAGCATCCAATACCAACATCGCGGCCTCGTGTGGGTGGTTTCAGGAAAGATTCAACTCGAAGCTTCTTTGGACCTGCTAAGGGCTGGGCAGCCCGAGAGACGCTCTGACGCCGATCCGCTGTGGGGTTCGTACGGCATCGGGGCGCCCGGGAACCTCCAGGTGCGGGCGGGGGTCGCGCGAGGCTCCGTGATCCGCGTTCCGCGCCGCCGTCCTTCAATGGCTCACAGGCGTGGCGGCGCGTGTCAGCGTTGCCAGAGGAACGCCGCCTCGCCGCAGGGCAGGCAGTGGAAGACGTAACCGCGCCCGCCGCCCCCGAAGTTCGCCGACGCGGCGGATGCGTAGCCCTCTTCGAGTTCGACCGTGAACGTCATGCGGGTGCCGCAGGAAGGGCAGTGGGGACTTCCCTGTCGTGGACCAGCAGCATGGTGACAGCCTGAGAAGTTGATGGCGAGTTGTGGGCGGCGGTCGAGCCGGTGATGCCCAAGGCCGAGCATCGGACCCGGCACCGCCGGTGCGGGACCTGTCTGCCGGCGGCGTCCGCACATTCTGCCGAGCGACGCCCTGAACCAGCGCCGCGTCAGGCGACGTTGGCGCTGTTCCGGTGTGACGCATGTCTTCCGTAAAGGCCGCTCAGGCTCGTGGTGCGATCTCTTCGAGGTCGTTGACGGTGCCGGACATGATGACCCGGATGTGTGCGGTGAGGTGTTCTGCGGGCCAGTCCCACCAGGCGAGGTCGAGCAGGCGGGCGATGTCGTCGTCGTTGTAGCGGGTGCGGATGACTCTGGCGGGGTTGCCGCCGATGATCGCGTAGTCGGGGACGTCGTCGACCACGACGCTGCCGGAGGCGACGATCGCGCCGTGCCCGATGCGCACTCCGGGCATCACCATGGTGTTGTATCCGAACCAGACGTCGTTGCCGACGACCGTGTCGCCCCTGCCCGGCAGGCCGGTGATCAGGTCGAAGTGCTCGGCCCAGGAGCCGCCCATGATGGGAAAGGGGAACGTGGAGGGGCCGTCCATGCGGTGGTTGGCGCCGTTCATGATGAACCGCACTCCGGTTCCCAGCGCGCAGAACTTCCCGATGACCAGTTTTTCCGGGCCGTAGTGGTAGAGCACGTTGCGGGTTTCGAACGCGGTCGGATGTTCCGGGTCGTCGTAGTAGGAGTAGTCCCCGACCTCGATCAGCGGTGAGGTCACCAGCGGCTTCAGCAGGACCACGCGCGGCTGGTCGGGAAACGGGTGAAGCATCGTCGGGTCCGCGGGAAGGTCGCTCATGGCAGTCGCTTTCGGTATCGGCAGTGACCTGCGAATGTTCCCATGCAGGCTTGGCCGACTGGCCGAAGCCCGAGGGCCGTTCGCCGGCGGAACCGCGCCGCGGCCGGTGCCTGGCCTGGCCGCGTCTTTCCGGGATGGTGTGCCGGATCCGGCGGCGCCGCGGGCAGCAGCGGGACGCGTCGGGAGGAGCAGGTGCGGTAGGCAAGGAGCAGGTGCGGTGCGGTAGGGAAGGAGTAGGCGCGGTGGGCAAGGATACGGTCGGTGCGTCTCAACAAGCGCAAATCCGGGGCGAGTCGGGAATGAAGCCGCAGCCGCTGCCTGTTGACCACCGCTGAGCGACTCTCCTCCACCGGGAAGAAAGCAGGCCCATGACGTCTTCGCCGACCACTATGCGCGCCGTCCAGCTCTCCGCCCCCGGTCCCGTGGACAATCTGCGGCTGACCACCCTCCCGCTCCCGTCCGAAAGGGACGGCTGGGTGCGCATCCGGGTCGAGGCGTTCGGCCTCAACCGCTCGGAGCTGAAGCTTCGGCTGGGTCTGAGCGTGGGCGTCAGCTTTCCCCGGGTGCCGGGTATCGAGGCCGCCGGCACCGTCGACGCTGCCCCGGCCGGCAGCGGCTTGGCTCCCGGGCAGAAGGTCGTCGCCATGATGGGGGACATGGGGCGCACCTACGACGGTGGCTATGCCGAGTACACGTCGGTGCCGCTGTCGCAGGTCATCCCCGTCGACACCGACCTGCCCTGGGAGGTGCTGGGTGCCCTGCCGGAGATGGTGCAGACCGCCAACGGCTCGCTCACCGTCGGCCTGGACCTGAAGCCCGGTCAGTCCTTGCTGATCCGCGGCGGCACCTCCTCGGTAGGGCTGGCCGCCGCCGCCCTGGCCGCATGGCGCGGCGCCACGGTGCTGTCCACCACCCGGCGGGCCGACCGCCTCGCTTCCCTGAAGGAGCACGGTGTCGACCACCCTCTGCTCGACACCGGCGAGGTCGCGCCCGCCGTGCGCGAGCTGTACCCGGACGGCGTCGACGCCGCCCTTGATCTCGTCGGCACGCCGACCCTGCCGGACACTCTGCGCGCAGTGCGCGTGCACGGCACGGCCTGCTTCGGCGGCAGCCTCTCCAACCAGTGGACGGTGCGGGACTTCTCCCCGAACGAGTACCTGCCGAAGGGTGTGCGCCTGGCGGGCTACTTCGGCGACGCCGCCGACCTGCCTCGGGAGGCTTTCCAGGAGATCCTCGACGCGGTCGCGGCCGGTCGGCTGGCCTTTCCCGTGGACCGCGTCTACGACGGACTGGAGCAGGTGCCGCAGGCCCACGACGACATGGAGCACGACCGCGCCACCGGCAAACTCGTCGTCCGCGTCCGGCCCCAGGCGTATTGACCCGCAGGGTTGTTGACGCGGGTGATGGCGGCCGGCCGCTGAGTGCGGTGCGGCACCCGTGCGTCCGCCGCCCTGGGCAACCCTGACGTACTGATCCGGCAGGGCGACACCCATCGCCCCCGCCGTCAGTCCCAGAGTGGATAGACGACCGTCTGCTCGAACCCGCTCGGCCTGCTGCCGGAGTAGACGAGGCTCATCTGCGCGTAGCGCTGCACTCGCGGGTGCTTCTTCCAGGACTGCGCGTGGTCGAGACGCACGGTGACGGGATACGCGTGGAACTTGCCCGCGGCGCAGTACGGCTTGCAGTCGTTCACCACGTTGACACCGCTGGCCACGGCGGAGTCCGGGCCCCACTGCGACCAGTGGAGCGTGGTGAGGCGGCTGTTGCCGTCACCGCAGGCCAGCATGAAGTCGCCGGGCCGTACGTGGGACTTCCAGAGGCAGTCGACGATCACCGGCTGCCCGGGCTGCTGTCCCGAAGCGGCGGGCGCGGACGAGGGCGTGCCCGTGGCGACGGACGCCGATCCCATGGCAGCTGTGAGTGCTACGACGGCACCGACCGTGGCCGCCGTCCTGACCGAATGTGTCCGCATGTCCGCTCCCGGGCCGCATCTCGAGGACCCACCCGAGCCCGTTTCTCCGCGCCTGCTCCGCTCGTCCCCGAAGCCCGCACGCGGAGCGCATCGACCGCTGCCGTCACCTGCCGGCGGGTGTCTCCTGTATCGACGCTACGACCGTGCAGGAGGAAATACCACTCGCCGGCGCCGACGCCGAGCGATTCGTACGGCGGCTGCCGTGGATCACGGCTCGCGGCGCAGCTCGGAAAGGACGCGGTCCGCGGTGAGCACCGTGTCGTCGCCGGACGGCGCCGCCGTCACGCTGGGCGGCAGCGGTGTAGTACCGAGGACGCCCGTGGTCAGGGCGGCGGTGAGCCGATGCCATGCCCGGGCGTCGCGGAGCATCGCGTGTCTGCCCCTGGGCATGGAGATGCCGCAGGTACGGGCACCCGCTTCCCGGGATCTGCGCAGGAACTCCCAGGAGCCCTGGGCGTCGGTGACGGGGTCCTGCTCGTCGTGGAGGAAGATCACGTCTCTGTCCCTCAGCTGCGTCACGGGTTCTCCCGGCGGACACCAGGGGGCGAGGGCGACGACTCCGCGGACGTGCCGGTGGCCGGCCGCTCGCAGCGCAGCGCGTGCGCCCATGGAGTGCCCGACGAGGACGACCGGCACGGACGGGGCCAGGAGCTCCAGCTCGTCGAGCGCCGTGAATGCGTCGTGCACGGGGTCGGTGCGCGATCCGTTCCAGCCGCGGTAGCGGTAGTGCACGGTCGCGAGCAGCGTGTCCTGTCCGGCTGTCGTGCGCAGGATCGCGCTGCCGAACGGTCGCATGCGGGCGCGGGGCAGGTTGAGCAGTGGCGGTGGAGTCAGCGCCTCCGATCGGCCGCCGTGGAGAAGCAGGACCGCTCCTCGGGGCTCCGCGGGGACGAAACGAGTGCGGAGTGCGTGAGGGGGTTCGACGCCTTTCGCGCCGTTCTGGCCGGCCAGTGCCGCGCATGGGCGCGACGACGACAGGCCGGTCCGTCCGTTGCCCACAGTGCCTCCGGAGTTCTCGGGAACCGGCCCCCTGTCGGTCGGCGGGACGGTCACCGGGTATCCGGCGCGAACCGGGTCGGCGGATTGGTCGAGACGGCAGCACGAGTCGCTCCGACCATGGGGGTACGAACTCCACATACTCCGTGTACCCGCTGTCCGATACTCCGCGTACCCGGTGCCCGCGTTCAAAAATGAACGGCTTATCCGTTGCCGAGGGCTTCAGGGATTGGTGTCTTCGGAGACTTGATTCTTTCGAGTGAGGCACCAATCCCGTAGGCGCCGGGGACCGGATTCCCCACGTGACGAAAGAACGGAAAGACCGGGAAACGCCCGCTCGTTGGGCACGACTCCTGCTGGGCGCGCTCAGCGGATTGCTGGCCGGGTTCGCCGCTCTCGCCGTTGCGGAATTGGTGTCCGCCGCGGTTCGGCCGCAGGCCGGCCCTGTCATCGCGGTGGGCGGCGCCGCGATCGATCGCACGCCCGCCGGTGTGAAGGACTGGGCGATCCGCCACTTCGGCACCGACGACAAACTCGTCCTCCAACTCGGCATCGTCGCCGTCCTGGCCCTGCTCGCGCTGCTGCTCGGTGTCGTGGCGACGCGGCACCGCCGCTCGGGGGCGGCCGGGGTGCTGCTCTTCGGTGTCGTCGGCGCGGTCGCGGCCACCAGCCGGCCCGACTCCACCGGACTCAGCGACGGGCTGCCTTCGGTCCTCGGCGCAATCGCGGGTGCGCTGCTGCTCCACGTACTCGTGGGAAGGCTGCGCGCTCCCGCGAGGGACGCGGCCACTGCCGCGGACGCCGGTCCAGCGGACGTCAGCTCGGATGACGCCGTGGCGCGGAGCCTGCGTCCCGGGGAGGACTCCGGTGGACGGCAGGGCTGGGACCGCCGGGGGTTCGTCATGGCGGCGACCGCCGCCGCGGCCGCGTCCGCCGGCGCGGGGCTGCTGGGCCGCTCGCTCAACGGGAGGGGAGGCGAGCAGGCGGTTGCCTCACGCCGCCGCGTGACCCTGCCCGCCGCCGCCTCGACGGCCGCACCGATCCCGAAGGGCGCACAACTTCGCGTCCCCGGTGTCAGCCGGTTCGTCACGCCCAACTCGGCCTTCTACCGCGTGGACACCGCGCTGGTGGTGCCCAAGGTCGATGCCACCACCTGGCGGCTGCGCATCCACGGCAAGGGCGTGGCCCGCCCGATGACCGTCAGCTTCGACGATCTGCTCCGCCGGGAGCTCATCGAACGGGACATCACGCTGACCTGTGTGTCGAACGAGGTCGGCGGCCCCTATGTGGGCAACGCCCGCTGGACCGGCGTACGCCTGGCCGACCTGCTCGCCGAATGCGGGGTCGAGCCACCGGCGCGGGGCGGTCCGGCCGATCAGCTGGTGGCGCGCTCCGTCGACGGGATGACGATCGGTACGCCGGTCGACGACGTGATGGACGGCCGCGACGCGATGCTCGCGGTCGGCATGAACGGCGAACCGCTGCCGCTCGACCACGGGTTCCCCGTCCGCATGGTGGTGCCCGGCCTGTACGGCTATGTGTCCGCGTGCAAGTGGATCAAGGACATCGAGCTGACGACGTTCGATGCGTACGACTCCTACTGGGTCAAGCGCAAGTGGGCCCGCAGGGCGCCCATCAAGACCGGGTCCCGGATCGACACGCCGAAGCCCTTCGCCCGGCCGGCGGCGGGCACGGTCATAGTCGCCGGCGTCGCCTGGGCGCAGCACCGCGGCATCGAGCGGGTCGAAGTACGGGTGGACGACGGGCCTTGGCAGACCGCCGACCTCGCGGCGAAGGACACCCGTGACACCTGGCGCCAGTGGTCCTTCCCGTGGCCGGCCGCCAAGGGCGGGCACAGCCTGACCGTGCGCGCAACGGACCGTACGGGCCGCACGCAGACCGAAAAGCGCACCCGGACCATTCCGGACGGGGCGAGCGGCCGGCATTCGGTGGTGGTCACCGTCGACTGACCAGGCGAATTCCCCGCCCGCGCATCACCTTTCACCTTTCACCTTTCCCCTTTCCTACCCCTTCCCCGGATCGAACACGACGTTCGCATCTCGCGTCTGACAGGAGAACCACCATGAACACTCGTATCCGCCGTACCGCTCTCGTCGTTGCCGCGGCCGCCATGCTGCCCCTGGCGCTCACCGCCTGCTCGGACGGCAGCAAGGACAGCGCCTCGTCGGACTCCAGCAAGGCGTCGGCAACCGCCGGCGACAAGGCGACCGACAGCTCGGGCGACATGGGCAGCATGGATCAGCCGTTCGGTCCGGGCTGTTCGACGGTGCCCAAGGACGGAGCGGGCTCCTTCGACGGTATGGCCAAGGACCCGGTCGCCACGGCCGCGTCCAACAACCCGGCCCTGTCCACCCTCGTCACCGCGGTGAAGAAGGCCGGCCTCGTCGACACCCTCAACAGCGCCGAGAACATCACGGTGTTCGCGCCCAGCAACGACGCCTTCGCCAGGATTCCCAAGGCCGACCTGGACAAGGTCCTCAACGACAAGGCCCAGCTGACCAAGATCCTCACGTACCACGTCGTGGGACAGAAGCTGGCCCCCAAGGATCTGGGGAACGGCTCCTACACCACGCTGGAGAAGAGCAAGCTCACCACCAGTGGTTCCGGCGAGTCCTACACCGTCAACGACTCCGCCAAGGTCGTCTGCGGCAACGTCAAGACCGCCAACGCCAACGTCTACATCATCGACACCGTGCTGATGCCCAAGAGCTGACAGCCGGCCCGCGCTCGGGGCAGCCGGAGCGCGAAGCGGTGAACCAGGTCTCCCGTGACGGGGAGCAAGGGGCGGCCAGGACAGGACAACGTCCCGGCCGCCTCACTCAATCGGGGCCAATCTGGGCGCGTATCGGAAGGCCACCGGTATCGAGCTCCCGGGGGACTCCTTCAGCACGTCGTCGAAAGTCGCACCAGTCCGAAGAGCGCTCGGCAACGGATTCCTTGGGACAGGGAGCAGGAGGGAGCCGTTCCCGGGCAAGGCCGGGGCCGCTTGGTTCGGCGATGATGACGGCATGGGCAAAGCAGTGTTCATCGGTCGCAATCCGGCGGACGAACCGGATCTTGCGACATTGATGAAGCGGGTCGCCGGTGGGGACGAGGCCGCGTTCGAGGGGCTCTACGACGCGGTGGCGGGGCGTGTCTTCGCCGTGGTGAGGGCGGTCCTGCGGGATGTGGCGCAGAGGAAGTGACGCAGGAGGTTCTGGTGGAGGTGTGGCGTCGTGCCGCCCGCTACCGGCCGGAACGGGGCAGCGCGATGAACTGGGTACTGACGGTGGCCCATCAGAGGGCGGTCGACCGCGTGCGCTCGGCTTCCGGGTCGCTGCGGCGCGAGGAGGCGGCCGCGTTCCGGGAGCGGATGCCGGAGTTCGACGTCACCGAGGCGGAGGTCGAGGCCCGGCTGGAGCGCGAGGACGTGGTGCGCTGTCTTGAGGCGCTGACCGTGATCCAGCGTGAGTCCGTCACGCCGGCGTATTACGGGGGTCTGACCTACCGCGAGGTGGCGGAGCACCTGTCCGCTTCCGTGGGCACGATCAAGACACGGATGCGCGACGGCCCGTTCCGGCTGCGCGACTGCTTGGGAGTGAGCGCATGAACTCCGCAGACCTGCACACCCTCGCGGGTGCCTACGCACTGGACGCGCTGGATCCGGACGAGCGTGCCGCGTTCGAGGCCCACCTCGACTCGTGCGCGGAATGCCGTCAGGAAGTCGACGAGTTCGCCGCCACCGCGGTCCGGCTCGCGCTCGCCACCAGCGTCACGCCGCCGCCCGCGCTCAAGGGGGCCGTCCTGCGCCGGATCACCGAGGTCCGCCAGGAGCCGCCCCGGGCCACCACACCCCGGACGCGCGGCTCAGGGCTCAGGTACTCGACGCGTGGGGCGGGTCGCTGGGCGCTGGCCGCCTGTCTGGCCGCTGCCGCGCTCGGCGGAGTCGCCACCTGGCAGCACCAGGAGGCCCGGCAGGCGCGCCAGGAGGTGGGCCGGGCCCAGGCCGAGGCGGAGCGACTGGCCGCCGTCCTCACCGCGCCGGACGCCCGCACCCACACCGCGCGGCTGCCCGACGGCGCCCGCGGCACCGTCGTGGTGTCCAAGAGCCTCAACCGTGCGGTGTTCACCGCGTCCGGCCTCGCGTCGCTTCCCGAGGGCAAGACGTACGAACTGTGGTTCAGCGAACGGGGAAGCATGCGGCCGGCCGGGCTCCTCGACGCACACCGCGCCGATCAGGCGGTCGTCATGGACGGTCCGGTCGGCGGGGCCGGCGGGATGGGCATCACCGTCGAGCCCGCCGGTGGCTCCGCGACCCCCAGCCTCCCTCCGGTCGGCCTGATCAGCTTCGCGGCATGAGGCCCGGCGTCTCCGCGCCGGCAACCACGGCGTCGGTCGTCCGCTCTGCGCCGCGTAGGGCCCGTAAGGCCCACGTGGGCAGCCGGGCAACCTCCTTGCAGCACCCTCGCCCGTCATCAACACCCGTGCAATGATGACGAGTTATGACTGAGGGGGAGGATGTGGCCACCCGTGCGATCCGGGTTCGCCTCGACGGGACCGCGAGCCAGGGCGACATAGGCGCTCTGAAGAAGTGGCTGGAGCGGGAGAAGCCACTTCAGGAGCTGGTCAGGGACGGCGATCTGCGGATCCAGGAGCGCGCCGGGACGGACGAGCAGGGGACGGACGAGCACGGCAGGCCCATGGGCGCCGGCATCGAGATCCTCCTGCTGCTCTCCGGAGCCGCCGCCCAATCCGCGTTCGACAGCGTGTACAAGCAGGTGGGGAGGGGCGTCAAAGCCTGGTACGAGAACCGCCGTTCCGTAGAGAGCGGTGATCCGCCCGATTACGACGTCGACCCGGTGGACCTCGACGAGAGGTAGTCCGGTGCACCGCTTCGACCCGCGTGGCGAGGTGAACCGGGCACTCCTGATCGGCGTGTCCGCGTACGACTCCACGCGGCCGAAGGATCTGCACGGGGTGCCCGGCGAACTGGCCGCCGTGGAGCACAACCTCTCCCTGCTGGAGGGGGCGTTGCTGCGCGGCGGCGTCTTCCGGAAGGGCGAGGTCGTCGTCTCCGGGTCGCCGTACCTGGACGCGTTCAGTGAGTCGCTGCGCACCGCCGCCGACGAGGCCGAGGGACTGCTCCTCTTCTACTTCGCCGGCCACGGAGCCGTGCCCAGCGCGGGCGACGAACTCTGGCTCCAGATGCGCAACGCGCGCGTCGTGCCCGGCAGTCGGGCGGTGTTCCCGGGCGCCGACCCGTTCTCGAGCGTGCTGACCGTGCTCGCCACCAGCCGGGCGCGGCACGTGGTCGTCGTCCTCGACTGCTGCAACGCGGGCAACGCCGCCCAGGTGTGCGAGGCACTCGCCGACCGACGGCGCTTCTCCGTGCTGATGAGCGTGCAGGCCAACAACCGGATCGACGCGGGGGACGACACGACGCCCACGCCGTTCACGGCCCGGGTCGTGCGGTTCCTGAAGGACGGCATCGACGGGGACGGCGGTGACGTGACCTTCCAGGACCTGTCGGAGGCACTCACCGCGCACATGTCCGCCCACCACACAACTCTGCGCAACGAGCCGTGGGAGCCGCAGCGATGGGGTGACGCGGACATTCTCCTCGCTAGCCCCGCCGCGACGCCGACGTCCACATCCACCTCTGCCGAGTCGGCCACGACCGCGCCTGTGCTGCCACCGGCGCCGCCGTCGGACCCGCACCGGCCCGCCGACAGTACGAGAGTGCCCGGCGAGGAACTCCACGTGCCACGGCGCCTGTTCACCCGTCTGCGCGACTCGTCCCTCGTCGTGGCGTCCCTGGCCGGGCTCAACCAGGTGCTGGGCCGGCTGCGGCGCAGCCCGGCCCGCGCGGTGGGCGCCGCGGCCGTCCTCGCGGCCGGGGCCGTCGGCGGCTATCTCGCCTTCTCGGGGTCCGGCCCCGACCAGTCGGCCTGCGGCCCGTCCCTGGAGCTGCGTCTGCTCACCGACCCGGACATCGAGTCCACCGTCCGCAAGGCCGCGGACACCTATCTCATGTCCGCGGCGAACTCGGCCTCCGGGGGCTGCCGGCGCAGCGGCATCACGGTGTACAGCGCGGGGACGGCGGACGCCGTGACCGGCTTTCGCGACCAGTCCGACCCCTGGCAGCGTCCCCTCGGCGAGGACCTCGACCCGCAGCGCGACATCGGGCCGCAGCCGGACATCTGGATACCGGCGACGTCCGCGAGTGTGGCCCGCGCGCAACCGGTGGAGCCGCCCCGCACGTACGTGACGCTGGAGCCGGACGGCGACCCGCTCGCGTACTCCCCGATGGTGCTGTCCGTACCGCAGAACATCGCCGAGGCCTCGATGGGCGACCGCACCGGCGGCTCGCTCGCCACGCTCAGGAAGAAGCTCACCGGGCAGCAGAACGACGCCGGCGTGCGGCGCACGGATCCCGAGTACACGGACTCGGCGCTGCTGGCCACCGTCGGGCTGTACGGCGCCGGTGCGGGCGTGAGCAAGGCCGAGGGAAGTGTCGCCCAGCCGGGGCCGCCCTCGCTCACGGGCTCCGACCTGTTGTGCGCGCTGCCCGACGACCGGCGTGTCGACGACCGCACCGCCGCACTCGTACCAGAGTTCCTGATGGTGAGCGGTACCGGCTGCGACCGGACGACGCGTACTCCGCGGATGGCCGAGTACCCCGCCGACGTACCGGCCCTGGACCCGACCTTCGTTCGGGTCCGCTGGGACGACGCCGAACGTGACAAGGCCGCACGGGACGAGGCCGTCCGGCGCTTCCACGACTGGCTCGTCAGCAAGGGCGGCGAAGGCGGCAGGAGCGAGACGTACCGCGGCGGTCTCGACGTCTTCGGCGGGGACGGTTTCCGCTCCGCGTCCGGCGCCCACGACTTCCTCGTCACCCCCGGCACCGACGCCGGAACCCTCGCCCTCCCGCGGCCGCTCCCGGGACCGGCGGACGCCGACGCCATGACGGCGGCCCTCAAGCAGTACCGCAACGCCAACGGCCCGGGCAGAGTCCTCTTCCTCCTGGACAGTTCCGGTTCGATGGGAGACCTCTGGGAGGGGCCGGGCGGTGCGCCGGGCATCCTGGAACAGTCCCTCGGCGGGCTCGGCGAACGGGACGAGTACGGCGTCTGGGCCGTGGCGTCCCGCAACGGCGGCCCGTACGGCGTCCTGCTGCCCTTCGACCGCCACCGGCGCGCGGACGCGGAGAAGACCATCGACCGTGAAGCGGTGGTCCACGACGTCGAGGCCGATCCGTACGGCGCGTTGAAGGCGGCGCTGGTGGACATGGCCGGGCGGGGCCGGGACGAGCGGCCCCAACTGATCGTGTACGTCACCGACGACGAGGACAACAACCGTCTCACCGCCGGCGGAAGGCTGGACGACCTTCTCAAGTCGGCCGAGGACAAGGGAGTTCCGGTGGTGATGGCGGCCCTCGACAGCGGTGGGTGCGACCGGGGCAAGCCCGACGCCCGCGTCACCGAGGCGAGCGGCGGCCGCTGTCTGGACACCAAGACCGACCTTGCCGCAGGCCTGCGCGACGAGGTGGCACGCACCGGAACGGGGGACGAGTGAGGCGACTGGGCACACCCGGAAGGCAGTTGGTCCTCGCCGCGCTGCTGACGGCCTGCGCCGCCTGCACCGACGGCGGCCCGTCCGCGCAGCCCGGTGCCACGCCCCCGCCGGGCGCCACGGGGGACATCATCGTGGCCAGCGGACGGGACGTGACCGGCAACGGAGGCGTCCGCCGGCAGCTCATCGACGCATGGAACGCGGAACAGGACCGACGGCACACCGGCCGGCACGCCCGCATCGTGGAACTCCCGGGATCCGCCGACGAACAGCGCAGCCAGCTGCTCGGTGCGCTCCAGTCCGACAGTGCGCAGTACGACGTGGTCAACCTCGATGTGACATGGGTGCCGGAGTTCGCCGCCGCGCGGCTGATCCGCCCGTTGCCCGGGAAACTCGTCGACGACGACATCATCAAGTCCGTCGCCGGTACGGCACGTTGGGGCGGCGAGGTGTTCGCGGTGCCGTTCAACAGCGATGTCGGACTGCTCTACTACCGGCGTGACTACCTGGACCGGGCGGGCGTCCAGAACTCCGACCTGAGCAAGGGGCTCAGCTGGGGACGGCTGCAGGAGCTGATGGAGACCCTCGGCGAGAAGACGGGCAAGGACCGGCCGGACGGCTATGAGAAGGGCTGGACCGCGCAGTTCGGCGCCTACGAGGGCCGTACGGTCAACGCCGTCGAGGCGTTCGCGTCGGCTCCGGAGGGCGTCCCGCTCACCGACGGCGACGGCCGCTACACCGCCTCCGTACAGGACCTGGAGAACGGTCTCGCGGAACTGCGCAACCGGACCCAGACCTCGTACCTCCTCAAGGACGCCCTGCACTCCGACGAAGCGGAGACGCTCACGGACTTCGCGGACGGCCGGACGGCGTTCCTGCGCCACTGGCCCTACGCGTACGGCACTCTGCATCAGTCCCTGAGCGGCGCCCGGCTCGGCGTGGCTCCGCTGCCCGGCAGCGCGGTGCTCGGCGGGCAGAACCTCGCGCTCACCCGGTCCTCCGGCCGGCAGGACGCGGCACAGGATCTGATCGAGTTCCTGACTGGGAAGGAGAGCGAACGGTGCCTGCTCGACGCGGGGTTCGCGGCCACCCGGGTCTCCGCGTACGCGGACGACGACGTGACCTGCCGGTCGGCGAAGTCGCCCGGCGCCGTGACGTCCTCCGGCACCCCCTCGGCGTCGGCGTCGGGGGAGAGCGCCGACCGTATGCCACGCGACAAGTACGGCCGCCCCGCGTACGCCCACGACATCCTGCTCCTCGCGCTCACCCGAGCCGTGTCGCGCCCCCGTACCCCGCTCTACGGCGCCTTCACCCAGACCTTCACCACCGAACTCGGCAAGCTCTTCACCGACGATCCGCCGAGCGACGCGGCACTGGCCCGGGACCTGGACAAGGCCCTTCGGGGCGTGCTGCCCGACGGCTGATCGGGTCGGGCGTGCGGGTACCGACAGAGGCGTGACTCCCTGCGATCATCGGGACATGGAGAAACTCGGCACTCAGGAGATCCTCGCGGCGATCACGGCCGGACTCGGCGAGTGGCGCAGGCTCGCTCAGCCTCTCGCCACCCGCTACCGCGTCGCCGGCCTCCGCGAGGGGGCCGCTTTCGTGGCGGCGGTCACGGACGCGGCGGTCGGCGCCGGCCAGGACCCGGAGCTCCGGCTGGGGCGCGGGTTCGTCGACGTGGCCGTGTCCACCGTCGACGAAGCCGGTGGGCGGTGGGTCACCGCACAGGATCTCGAACTGGCCCGCACCATCAGCGGACTTGCCCGGGAGCACGGTCTGACCGCCGCGCCCGGAGAGGTCGTACAACTGGAGCTGGCGCTCGACACCGCCGACTACACGGCGGTGGCCCCGTTCTGGTCGGCGCTGCTCACCGGCGAGCCCGGCCACGTGGTCGGCGACACGGTCCTCGACCCGACGAACCGGGTGCCCAGTCTGTGGTTCCAGGGGACGGACGCGCACGAGGTCCCGCGGCAGCGGTGGCACTTCGACCTGTGGCTGGCTCCGGAGGTGGCCGACGAGCGCATCGTGGCAGCCGTCGCCGCCGGAGGGACCATCGTGGACGATTCCGACGCGCCGTCGTTCACCGTGCTCGCCGACCCCGACGGCAACAAGGTCTGCGTGTGCACCGCCCTCACTCGCGACTGAGGGACGCGTTCGGCCGTGAGCTGAGAAGTCCGGCGACGTTGGCCCGGTGCCGGTGCCGGTGCCGGTGCCGGCACCGGCGGCGGATCCTCCTCTAACGGAAGGATCGTTTTCGTTTAGGCTGGGCGTATGCCCCGTCTGAGCGAAGCGCGCCGCGAAGAGCGGCGCCGTCACATCCTGACCAGTGCCTGGAGTTGCTTCTCACGCAACGGCTTCCACGTCACGTCGATGGACGACGTCATCGCCGCGACCGGGATGTCCTCCAGTGCGGTGTACCGGTACTTCCGGAGCAAGGACGAGATCATCGACGCGGCGGCCGATGAGGCGCTGGCCCTGGTACGGGACCTGTTCGCCCGGCTGCTGGAGCGGCAGCCCAGTCCTTCGCCGGCCGAGGTGGTGACGGCGATGGTCGCCGAGGTCGATGAGCGCAGCTCCCATCCGGACTACGACCTGACGCGGATCGCCATCCAGGCGTGGGGCGAGGCGCTGCGCAGTCCCGAGCTGGAAGCCCGCACCCGTACCTTCTATTCGGCCGTGCACGACCACGTCTTGGAGCTCGCCCGACGGTGGCGCGACGAGGACCGGATGCCGCCGGAGGCCGACGAGGCGCAGATCGCGACGGCCCTGATCACCCTCATGCCCGGCATCCTGGTCGGCCGGCACCTCGTGGCGCCGGTCTCTGCCGACCAGCTGATCCGTGGGCTCTCCGCCCTCGGCGCCCTCTCCTGGGACGCCTGACGGGGCGAGGCGATGACCCCTGTTCCGCGGTGTGCCGCGAAGGCGTTCGCGTGAACTGACGGCGGTCGGCGGGGGTGACGAGGCGCCGCGGTCGTGGCGGGCGCAGGCCGGTCAGGTGAACGGACGGGCATGCCACTCGTCCGGAAGGCCCGTCACCCGCAGCACTCGCGTCGGCCCGGACTCCTCGGTGCGCAACGCGGCCAGCGCGTCGAGGTCGTCGTCGACGTCCAAGTAGGCGCCGGACAGCACGTCGTAATGGCCCTCCGCCAACTCGGCGATCATCCGGGCGGCGGCCTCCGGCGGGTGCGGGAACCGCTCCCGTGGAACCAAGCCCCGGTTGATCTGCTCCTCGACCAGGGCACTGACGACCCCGCCGGGATGCAGGCTGAACACGGCGACGCCGGTACCGCGGGTCTCGGCGGCGATGTTCTCGCTCAACCTGACGGCTGCGGTCTTGGCCACCACGTAGTCGGCCGCTCCGGGAATCGCCGCCGTACCCGCCCTGCTGGCGACCGTGATGATGCGGCCCTGCTTGCGGCGCAGCATCGAGGGCAGGACGGCGCGTGCGAACAGATAGGGCCCGTAGGTGTCGGTGAGCAGGGTGTGAAGCCAGGCCTCCGGGTCGCTGTCGGCCACGGAGGTGGTGACGGACGAGGCTCCGCCGGCGTTGTTCACCAGGATCGTCACGGGGCCGAGCGTGTCGCTCGCCCGGGCGACCGCGTCGTCGACGTGGGCCGGATCGGTGACGTCACCTACCGCCACTTCGACCCGGGTCCCTCGCTCACGCAGCTTCCCGGCCACGTCGTCGAGTACGTCCTTGCGGCGCCCGGTGAGCAGGAGGGCGGCTCCCCGCGCACCGAGTTCGGCTGCGATGGCCCGGCCGATCGTGCCGGTCGCGCCCGTCACCAGCGCTACCTGGCTGCTTGACATGTGTTTCCTTCCCCAGCGCCCGGTCCGGACGATGCCCGGCGCGCCCGAGTGTGCCGGTCGGCGCATCCGGTCGTACGAGCTCTTCCAGGCCGTGCCGTCTGCAGTGGCCCGTCGTATGAAAACGAACGTTCCCGTTATCCGAGGCTAGCAGCGGCCGAGGCACTTCCAAAGAGGAACGATCGTTTGCGCTTGCGTCGATGGCCGTGCTACGTTCCAAAGAGAAACGAACGTTTCTATTTGGAGGTGACCGCACCGTCGTCGCTGCCGTACGCGGCAGGCCCACGGTGTACGTCATCGCCGTACATCACCGACCTGGAGGAGGCGCAATGGCGTCGGCACCAGATATTCCGGACCCCCTGCCGACTCGGACCGACGTGCTCATCGTCGGCGCCGGACCTGCGGGGCTGACACTGGCGGCGGGCCTCAGTCAGCTGGGTGTGGACCATGTGCTGATCGACCGCGGCAGCATGGTCCGGCCCGGGAGCAAGGCGGCCGCCGTACAGCCCCGCACCCTGGAATATCTCGAGCGGATCGGCGTCAGCGCCCGTCTGGTCCAAGCGGGCGCTCAAGGCCGGGGCTTTCGTCTGCACGACTGCGAAGACACCCTGCTCACCGCCACATACGAGGGCCTGGACACGCCCTATCCCTACGTGCTGCTGATCTCGCAGCAGACAACGGAAGAGCATCTGGCCCGACGCCTGGGGGAGTTGGGCGGTGTGGTCCACCGTGACCACACGTTCCTCGAGATGGCCCCCGACTTCCCCGGTGTCACAGCCACCATCGCCGGCCCGGACGGCGTGCTGCGCGCGCTCTCCGCCCGCTACGTGGTCGGTTGCGACGGCGTGCACAGCGCGGTCCGCACGGCTGCCGGGATCGGGTTCCCCGGCCAGGCGCACGAGCAGCTGTTCGCCATCGCCGACGTGCGGCTGGGCCCGGGCACGGACGCCGTACCCAAGGAGGACACCACGTTCTTCCTGTCACCGGACGGCATGTTGCTCGTATCGCCGCTGGCCGGCGGTCAACACCGCATCGTCGGCCGGGCGTCGGGTCCTGCCGCGCCCACGGCCGACGACGTGGAGATGATGCTCGCCGACCGGGGGCCGCGCACCGGCGACATCCGGGTCAAGGAGGTGGTGACGGCCTCGACGTACCGCGTGCAGGAACGGGTCGCCGAGCGTTTCCGTGACGGCCCGGTCTTCCTGGTGGGCGACGCCGCGCACACCCACAGCCCGGCCGGCGGCCAGGGCATGAACGCCGGCATCCAGGACGCGGGCAATCTGGCCTGGAAGCTGCATGCCGTGCTGACCGGCCTCGCGCCGTGCGAGCTGCTGGACAGCTACCACCGTGAACGGCACCCGATCGCGGCCGGACTGGTCGCCTTCACCAGTCAGTTCGCCAAGCTGGCCAACGTGCGCGACCCCCTGGCCGGTGGGCTCCGCAACCGCGTCCTCGCGGCGGCGGGAGCCGTCCCCGGGTTCGCCGGCTGGATCACCGCCAAGCTCTCCCAACTCGATCTCGGCTACAGCCAGGAGCCGGACCACGGGGCGCCCCGCGTCGGGGGACGTGTTCCGCCGCGGCTCGTGCCCTCGGCCGGGCTGCGCTGGACGCTGGCCCTGCCGGGCGGAGAGGTGCCGGAGCCGCCGACCGAGCACGGCGTACTGGCCGTACGACATGTCCCCGGGCTGGGGACACCGCTGCTGGTCCGTCCCGACGGCTACCTGGCCGCGCACGGCGTACCCGCCGCTTCCGCCGTGGTGCTCGATCGCCTCTCGCAGTACCTGCCGCTGAACCCCACTCGATGACCGTCTCTCCACTGGAGACAGAGACATCCGGAGACACAGACATGTCGACAACAACTCTCATCCGCAACGTCGCCGTATTCGACGGCACCCGCCTCAATCCGCCGCAGGACGTCCTGATCGACGGTGCCGTGATCGCCGCGGTCGGCGCCGGGACGGACGTACCGGCGGACGCCACCGTCGTGGACGGGACGGGGCAGACCCTGCTCCCCGGTCTCATCGACTCCCACACCCACACCACGAGCGCCGCTCAGCTGCGCCAGGCACTCGTCTTCGGCGTGACCACCGAACTCGACATGGGCGGCGACCCCGAGACCTCCCGTCAGGTGCGTGCCGTGGCCCACAGCCGCGATGACGTGGCCGACCTGCGGATCGCCACCACCGGCGCCACCGCGCCCGGCGGCCACCCCGGGCAGCTGATCGAGCACGGTCTCCTGGCCCCCTTCCCCACGGTCGCGGGACCGGAGCAGGCCGATGCCTTCGTGGCCGAACGGATCGCCGACGGCGCGGACCATCTCAAGATCTTCATCGAGGACGGCACGGTGGTCGGCAAGCCGATGCCCACGATGTCCGCGGAGACGGTCGTCGCGCTGGTGGAGGCCGCGCACGCACGGGGGCTGCGTACTGCCGCGCACACCTGGACCCGGAGCGCGGCGCGCCAGGCGATCGCCTGCGGGGTCGACATCCTGGCCCACTCGCCGTCCGACGGCCACTCCGACCGCGAACTGGTGGAAGCGGCGGCCGCCGCACGGAAGTTCGTGGTGCCGACCCTGACCACGCTGGCCGGCATGAGCCTGACTCCCGCGGAGTTCGAGCTCGCCGCGGACCCGAGGCTACGGCCCTTCGCGGACCCGGACTGGCTGAAGGACCTGGAGCGCATCCGCACCACCGACCCCGGCGAGCGGCTGGGGCCGAGGGCCGTGGAGACCCAGCACGGCGCGGACGCCGCCGTACGGATGTTCCGGCTCGGTGTCCCGCTGCTGGCCGGAACGGACGGCACGGGCGCGCCGGGCCATCCGACCACGCACGGCATCAGCTACCACGGCGAACTTGCCCTGCTGGTGGCCGCCGGGCTCACCCCGGCCGAGGCGCTGACCGCGGCCACCGCCAACCCCGCCGACGCCTTCGCCCTCCACGACCGCGGCCGTATCGCACCGGGTCTGCGCGCCGACCTGCTGCTCGTCAGCGGCAACCCCCTCAACGACATCACCGCGTTGCGCGACATCACCGCGATCTGGCGGCGCGGTGTCCGCGTTGACCGATCCGCCCACCTGCCCGCAGAGGAGTTGGTCTGACCATGCATACCCCAACCACCCCCGAAAACCCGGCACATGACGGCATTCACCACGTCAAGCTGCCGGTCAGCGACCTGGAGCGCAGCACCGACTGGTACTGCACCGTGCTGGGGGCGCGGCGGGTGACCGAGCTGGATCATCGTCGCCCCGACGGCACTCTGTTCGCGGTGATCCTCGACGTCCCCGGTCTGCCCGCTCGCCTTGAACTGCGGCTGGACCCGAGGACGGCCGGGGCGCTCAAGGACTACGACTTCCTGACGCTGTCCGTCGCCGACCGAGGCGTGCTCGACGCCTGGGCCGCCCGGCTCGATGCCCGCGGCATCCGCCACTCCCCGCCGGTCGTCGCGATGGTGGGCTGGCTGCTGGTGGTCCCCGACCCCGACGGGCTGCGGCTCCGCTTCTACACCACGCAGCCGCACGGACTCGGCGAGTCGGCCGTCGAGTTCGCATCGCCGTGGCTCGGCACCGGACCCGTGGCCGAGGCCGCCGAGGACGGGAGCAACTCCACCGTTTCCACTGTCTGTGCCGTGGCCAGGCTGAGCGCGCTGCCCGGCCAGGAGGACGAAGTGCGGTCCCTGATGGGGTCGGTGGCGGAGGCCACCCGTCAGGAAGACGGCTGCCTGGAGTACCGGGTGCACCGAGCCAAGGAGGCTCCCAGGACGTTCGTGGTCTACGAGTCGTGGAGCAGCCCGGAGGCCCTGGCCGCGCACCACAAGACGGCCCACATGGACCGGTTCAAGAAGTCGGCCGCCGCCCTCGTGGACTGGCCCCCGCAAGCGGAACTGCTCACGCCTGAAGCCTGATCGCTCAGCTGAAGCCCGGCCGGGGCCGCGGCGGCCCCGGCCGGGTGCGGCTCCCCGAACGCCGTCTCGCGGTGGCCACCGCAGTCCATGAGCGCACGGTAGAGGGCCGGCGGGTGGGGAGGTACGTCGTGGGCAGTGTGTCCGCTACGGCTTTGAGCGGGGAACGTACATCGCGTACGGCGCTGTTGACCTGGTGTCAGGAGCGCTGACGAGGCCGCCGAGGTGCACGATGGCCTCTCACCCACCGCGCACTACAAGGTCTTTGGCGACGTCGGGTGGGGGTTGGAGCACGGGCGCACTTGCTGTGCCGGGTGGGAAGGCTGGTCGCCCGGTCCTCCTCGGCGACTGAGCGATTCGCTACTGGTTGTCGCGCGTGGCGGACCGTTCGGTGATCCTGGTCTTGATCGTCTCGCGCAGCTCGTCCGGCGTGAAGCCGAGGTTGCGCAGGATCTGAGCGGCTGGGCTCTCCTCGGTACGGATCAGGCCCAGCAGTGTGTGTTCCGTACCGACCCAGTCGTTGCCGAGGTCGGCAGACGCGCGGCGTGCCTGCTCGATGGCCTCCTTGCTCTCCGGCCGGAACGCGATGTGACCGCGCAGCGCCTTCTCCCCGGCCGGCGCCATCGCTTCCTCGATCGCGTCGCGGATGCGTTGCTCCGACTCGGTCTTCGCGATCAGCACCTCGTATGCCAGTCCCTGCGGTTCGCCGAGCAGGCCGAGCAGGAGGTGTTCGGTGCCGATGAAGTCGTGCTTGTGCGTTCGGGCGGCTTCCTGTGCCAGCACGATGCTGTGCCGGTTCCGGTTGGTGTACCGCTCGAAAGGGCCGGGTGCATGGCGTTGCTGGGCGGCCTGTTTGGACACCCCGATGGCGTCGCCGATCTCGGTCCACGACGCGCCGGTTCGCTTGGCCTTGCTGACGTAGTGGTCGATGAGCTGGTCACCGAGGTCGGACAGGGTCTGGGCGCGCAGTCGCGCCTCGCTGATGCGGGCCAGTTCGTTGGCGTCGGGGAGTTCCTCGTCGAGGCGGGCGATCAGGTCGGCGAGACTGATGTCGAGTGGACTCATGCGTCAATCTTAAGTTGACGATCGAGGATCGTCAACTTGTAATTGACGCTGACTTTCGGGCTGCTTCCGGAGTGTCGTGCGAGGGTCCGGTCCAGCAGTCGGGCTCGGTCGCACTGGTGGCGGGGTCGCTGAGTGCGGGGCGGCGTAACGGAGTTCGCGGCGGCGTCACCGAGGTGGCGGCGGATCGCCGGCGCAGATCACCCCCGCGTTGCAGGCATGCCGATGGGAATCCTCGTAGGTGCGCTCGCCGGCTGCCTTCGCGCAGAACAGGATTCCGCAGACGACGATCAACAGCACGGCCTGACCGACCGCGACCGGGCGCACACGCCGGATCCCGGCCACGACCGCGGCGATCAACGCGGTGACCGGCACCACCGCGGCCTTCTCCAAGTAGGGGCCCGGCGGTTCACCGTAGTGCTGCGGGTCCCACGACCAGTAAGTCGAAGCCCAGGCCAGGCCGATGAAGGCAAGGACCACCAACTCGATGACGGCCAGGGCCACGGCCATGCCCCTGCCGGAGCGCTCAGCGTTCACAACACCGACCCTCGCCCGGACCGACGCGCCGAGTCCTGAGTAGCCGTACTCAGACCGGCCGCGCGAGGACACCGGCCTTCGCGGAGCCGGTGAGGCCGGCCGAAGTCCGGCAGTCACGCTTCCGGCGTGGACGGGGAGGGGCGCCGACCGCCGGTGTGCGTGGCGCGGACCGGTCACCTGCGGTGAAAGCGCATCCCCGCTTCGGCGGATAAGAAACACATAAACTTCCCATGCATGGCGGGGTGTTGCCGGGGCACTCGATGCTTCGGAGGTTGATAACTATGGTTCCCCTGCTTCTCGTTCTTCTGCTCGCTCTGGTTCTCTTCGGTGCCGGCTTCGCACTGAAGGCTCTGTGGATCGTCGCCGTGATCGTGCTGGCTGTCTGGCTGCTCGGTTTCGTCATGCGTTCCGCCGGAGCCGGTGGTAGCCGTGGCCGTTGGTACCGCTGGTAGAGATCAGTAGTCCCGTCCCCCTGACGCCGGGCGGCCCCAGACATCAAGGTCTGGGGCCGCCCGGCGTTCGTGTGCCTCTTGCGTGAACATATGGCGACCGGCGCTCGGGCGGCGCGGGGGTGGGGCAGGAGCACGGTGTGGCCGGGAGGCCTGTTGATCGCGCAGGGAACCGCGCACCTCCAACTCGGCGGGCTTCCCGGGCACGCCCAGGCACGGCCGCCGGACCCGTTTCGACCGCGATCACCTCGTCCCGCGCGCGTGTGGCGCCGGGTGCTGTGTCCGGGGGCCCGTATTGCCGCTGGTCCGCCGACTGCGTCGAGGCGCGGGACGTACGGCCGGCCGGTTCGGGGGTCGGCTGCCGTACGTCCCGCCGCTCCGGGCGCGCCGGCAAGATGAGCGCGCCCGGGTACACGGACCGGCTGCCCGGCAGCCCGGGCGGCATGCTCGGCCGAACGGCTGACGTCTGCCGTGGACGACCCGGGGAGGTGAGCCGGGTCCGCGCGCTGACGTGTTCCTACAGAAATCAGAGTTGACGCCCCGGTCACCGTCGGATCTCCTGCACCGATGTCTGACCTTCGCCTCGAGCAGCCGGACGCCGAGACCACCCTCAGGGACCTGCCCGGAGACACCATCCCTTGGATCGACTTGCGCCTGTCCGCAGCCGCAAGGTGATCCCTGGGAGTCCCGAGCGCCGCGACCAGCGGGTGGCAGCGCCACGGGGGTGTGCAGGTGTCAGGCCCCTGCCCGGCCTGACACAGGGAGGTGATCACGGATCGCCGCAGCGGAAACCACCGCCCCGGATGAGTGACACCCGAGGGTTGCAGCAGCACGTCAACGCACTTCACCGACAGTGACCGGATACGGGAGAGGCGGCGGGCGGGTCGTCCCTGGGAACGGCCGGCGTCCTCGGCCGTGGAATGGCGTACCAAGGGAGGCTTCCCCGGATGGCACCAACTAGGTACCATCACGGTATGCCATCACTGAACGTGTCCTTCACGGACGAGGAGCTCGAAGGGGTCCGGGCAGCAGCCGCGGCCGACGGGAAGAGCCTGAAGCAGTATCTGCACGACCTTGGCGTCCGTGAGATGCAGCGCAGGCAGTTCGTCGCCGGCGCCAGTGCGTGGGCCGACCGGCTGCGCGGCGAGTTCGACGACGCGTTCCCCGACGAGGTGCCGCCCTCGGAGCGGCGTGACGGGGCCGCGGCCGCCTGATGCACCTCACGGTTGATGTCGCCTGGCTGCTCGACGTCCAGGAGGCCGCCCTCCTCAGCGACGACATGTCGGTCTCGGACTACTCGGCGCTCGTGGCGGCCGTCGCCCGGCACAGGACCAAGCTGCCGACCCTGGCCGCGG
The DNA here is from genome assembly GCF_042723265.1 of Streptomyces sp. NPDC058371. Classification (NCBI taxonomy): domain Bacteria; kingdom Bacillati; phylum Actinomycetota; class Actinomycetes; order Kitasatosporales; family Streptomycetaceae; genus Streptomyces; species Streptomyces sp. NPDC058371. Next base: position 1,292,289 of record NZ_JBHXJC010000001.1, read on the forward strand.
CCGACCCGGACGCCGCCTGGCGGGCGGCCGCGCTGATGCACACCATCGTGCACCTGGAGCCGCTCCCGCACCGCAACAGTCTGTTCGCGGCGTTCGTCGCCGCCCAGTACATGGATCAGGCCGGCGAGGGCATCGACCCGCCCTACGGGGGCCTGTCCGACCTCGTCCGCAAGATCCACGAGACCGGGCTCGGCGTCCTCGTCGTCGCCGATCAGTTGCGCTCCTGGAAGGTCTGATCCGGCGGCCTCAGGTCAGAGACTTCTCCGAGGCGACAACGACCCCGTAGAGGTCGCCGATCGTCGCGAGTGCGCTGTGATGGATCTGGGAGGCGGGCAGGTCGATGCCCGCCGACGGCAGCGGCCGCGTCGCGCAGGCGTCGGCGACCACCGTGGGCCGGTTTCCGCGCAGGAACGCACCCTCCGCCGTGAACGTCACGCACATGTGCGTCATGAAGCCGACGACAATGACGTCCTTGTGGCCGGCGGCGTCGACGTACTGGCCCAACTCGGTGTCCACGAAGGCGTTGGGAACCTTCTTGACGACAACGGGCTCACCCTCGACGGGCGCCACCCTCGGATGGATCCGGCCGATCTCCGCCCGGATGTCGTACGGGGTGCCTTCGCCGCCGTCGTTGATGACGTGGATGACCTTCGCCCCCGCCTCGCGGGCCCTGCCCAGCAGCGCGGCGGCGGAGTCGAGCGCATCCTGCCAGCCCGCCAGCTCCATCACGCCACCGACGTAGGTGTTCTGGTAGTCGACCAGGATCAGGGTCGATTCGGCAAGCGTCGGGGGCGTCTCGTCGAAGCCGTTGAGTTCGCGCAGCGTCGTCGTGGTCGTTGTCATGGGAGTACCGCCTCAAGTCCGTTGCTCGGTAGCGCAGTTCACGCCGTGGTGAGCCGCGCTTCGAAGCTACGGCGCGCCAAGGCGTGTCGGCAATGTCGTCTAACATGCAGATCCGGACATCACTGTTGCCGACCGGGCGGAGACCCCGTGAGCACCGTCGAACGACTCGTCGTCGTCGTCCTCTTCGAAGGCGTCGACCTGCTCGACGTCACCGGACCACCGGAAGTGTTCTCCCTCGTGCAGCGCGAGACGGACGGCGCGGCGGGCTATCACGTCGTCCTCGCCGCCGAGACGCTGGACCCCGTCGCCACCTCCGCCGGCGTACGGATCCTTCCCGATGTCACCTTCCGCGAGGTGTCCGCGCGAAGCATCGACACCCTCCTGGTCCCCGGCTCCGTCGAAGTGGACAGCCAACGCCGTGTCCGGGCCCTCACCGACGCCTCGGTGGTCGGCCGGGTGAGAACACTCGCCGGCAGGTCGCGAAGGGTTACGTCCGTCTGCGTCGGGGCGCACATCCTCGCCGCCGCCGGACTGCTCGACGGCAAGCGCGCCACCACTCACTGGTCGACCGCACAACAACTCGCCGCCGATCACCCGGAGATCGAGGTCGACGCCGAACCGATCTTCATTCGTGAAGGCGATCTGTGGACGGGTGCGGGCATCAGCGCCTGCCTGGACCTGTCACTCGCGCTCGTGGCCGACGACTTCGGCGAGACCGTCGCGCTGCGCGTCGCCCGGCAACTCGTGATGTATCTGAAACGGCCGAGCGGACAGAGTCAGTTCAGCGTTCCCCTCGAACCTGTTTCCACGACTCGGCGCATCGAAGATCTCCGTCACCACATCATGCGCAACATCACCGAACAGCTCACCGTCGCGGATCTCGCCGCATTCGCGCACGTCGGCGAGCGGCAACTCACCCGTATCTTCAAGGCCGAACTCGGAACAACACCGAGCGCGTACATTGAATCGGCCCGCGTAGAAATGGCGCGCAACCAACTCGAATCCACCGATGCAACGCTCGAACGCATCGTGTCCACCTGCGGGTTCGGCACGACCGACACACTCATCCGGGCATTCCGCCGGAAACTCAACACCACGCCGACGGAATATCGCCTCCGATTTCGAACCGGCCCCGGCTGAGCAGGAAGACCAAACCCGGGACGGGGACGCCATTCGGTCAAGGCATACCCAGTACCCTTGCGGCGTGACCATGCACAAGGCTGTCGGCGTGAGTGTCGACGCGATGATCGAGGACCTCAGGACACTCGTGGAAGTCGAGTCTCCATCACGCCATCCGGACGCGTTGAGGGCATCGGCCAAAGCCGTCGCCGCCGTCATCGAGAGCCGCCTGGGCGGTCAGGCCACACTCGTCGAGAGCGAAGCCGGGCCGCACGTTCACTGGTCGGGCGGCGGCGATCCCCACGTGCTGATCCTCGGTCACCATGACACGGTGTTTCCCCTGGGCACCCTGGAGCGTCGTCCGTTCAAGGTCGCGGACGGGCACGCGACCGGCCCCGGCGTCTTCGACATGCTCGGCGGTGTGGTGCAGGCCGTCCACGGTCTGGCGACGCTCGACGACCGCTCCGGCGTCGAGATCCTGATGACCGCCGACGAAGAAGTCGGCTCCCTCTCCTCACGCGCGCTCCTCGAAGACCGAGCCCTTGCCTGCGGCGCTGTCCTGGTACTCGAAGGCGCCGCTGACGGCGGAGGCCTGAAGACCGGCCGCAAGGGCTGCGGCACGTTCCAGGTCACCGTCGCGGGCAGGGCGTCACACGCCGGCCTGGAGCCCGCGGCCGGGGTCAACGCCCTGATCGAAGCGGCACACCAGGTACTGGACATCGCAGGGCTGGGGCGACCGGAGATCGGCACGACCGTCACCCCGACCGTCGCCTCCGCGGGCACCCTGGACAACGTCGTCCCCGCCGAGGCCACCATCGTCGTCGACGTCCGGGTCGAGTCGACCGAAGAGAAGGAGCGCATCGAATCCGCGTTCGCGGCACTGGCTCCGCATCTCGCCGAGGCCGAGATCTCGATTCAGGGCGCGGTCAGCCGGCCCCCGATGCCCGAGTCGGCGTCGACCGAGCTCTTCGCCGTGGCCAAGCGGCTGCTCCCCGACCTCGAAGGCAAGGCAGTCGGCGGCGGAAGTGACGGCAACTTCACGGCCGCACTGGGCGTGCCGACGCTCGACGGACTGGGAGCAGTCGGCGGCGGCGCTCACGCCGACCACGAGTACCTGGTGATCGACTCCATGGCCGAGCGGGCCAATCTTGTGGCCGGACTGGTGAACGCGTTGCGCAACGCCTAGGAAGGCGGGGTGGAGGCACGACGGGGTCGCGCAGTCGCCGTTGCGGGCCGCTCATGGTCCGCCGTCAGAAGTCGTCGGCCGGCCGGCGCGGTCCCGGAATGCTTCGGCGGACGACCTGACGCGGATCCGCTTCACGGAGCCGGGACCGTTCGTCCTGCGGGGTGTTGGGCCGCTGCGCGCGTCGCCAGTCCGGCGTCGAAGAGCACGCGTCGCACCACTCGTCACGCCCTTCGTCCGCCAACTCCCCGCAGTTCTTCCCCGTGTGATGGATCGTCAACGCCAAGAAGGCGCTGCAGTACCGCCCCAGGGTGTATTCAAGTCCGATGAGGAATTTCATCCCTCTGTAGTGCTCGCCAGAGCGCGGGGCACACGCACCCAAACGGGTGCAAGACCGGGAAGGAACGCATAATCACATCGCATCCCCGCGCCACCTTCGAGATTTCCGGCCGGTCTACTCCTCGACAGCCATCTCGCCCAGCAGCGACCAGTCGTCCTGGGGGATCTTCATGTTCACGATGCGGGGTGTCGCGGCCAGGTGGCGCGGCAGGGTCTGCTGTGCGGTCTTGAAGTGGGCGGACTGGACATGGGCCGCGCCGGCCTCGTCGTCGCGGAAGGCTTCGACGAGGACGTACTCCGTCGGGTCCTCGATACTGCGGGACCAGTCGAAGGACAGACAGCCGGGCTCGGCGCGGGTGGCCGCCGTGAAGTCGGCGGCGATCTCCGGCCACTGGTCCGCGAACTCGGGGCGGACGAGGAACTTGGCGGCGATAAAGATCATGAGAACTCCCTGTGTACGTGTCGAGTCATTCTGCAACGCCCGTACGTCACCGGGTGCGGCGGAACGCCGAACGACGTGTGCCCGGGTGGAGTCCGCGATCACCCGATGTCGACCACGCGTGCCCACGCGGGCGGCGAGTCCGGGACGTAATCGGGGTCGTCCTCGTCCCACGACCCGTTCCCGTACTGCCGTGGGAAAAGTCCCACCACCGTCCGGCACGGTGGCTGCGTGGCCGGCCACGGTGTCTGGCCGTCGGTGAGGACCACGACGACGTCGGGGCGGGGCCGCGCGCGGAGGGACTTGGCGAAGCCCGCGCGCAGATCCGTACCCCCTCCGCCCATCAGCTGGATTCCCTCGGCACGGCACAAGGGCTGGGTGACCCGGGCCGCCGCATCGCACGACACCACGGTGACCAGGTCGCGACGGCCGCCCACGGCGCGGGAGATCGCGGCAACCTCCAGGAGCGCGCTGCCGAGTTCGGTGTCACTGACCGAGCCGGACGTGTCGATGACGACGGAGACCCGGGGCGGCCTGCGCCGCAGGCTGGGCAGTACCGCGCCGGGTACCCCGGCGGAACGTCGCGACGGCCGGCCGTAGGTGTAGTCCTCGCCGACGCCGGGACCGGAGGCGGCCGAGCGGATCGCCGCGCCCAGCAGCGCCCGCCACGGTTGCGGCGGGTGGAACGCCTCGTCCGCCCACCGCTTCCACCCCTTCGGTGTGTGTCCAGGGCGGGCGGTGATGCCTTGCGCCACCAGGAACCGGACCGCGTCCCGTTCCTGCTCGCTGAGGCCGTGCGCGCCGTCCGGCCCCAGCTCCCACTCCCGTGCCAGTCCGTCCGCGCCGCTGCCACAGTCCAGCCAGGCCATGGCCCGCGTCCGCGGCCCGAGCCCGAACCGGCGCAGGTAGTCCTCCATGAGCTGCCCCGCCGGCAGCCCCAAGGACTGCGGCTCGACGGCGCCTTCGGGCCGGAGCAACCCGTCTCCGAAGGCGTCGTCATTGATCTCGAAGTCCGCGGCGATGTTCATCCGCAGCCGTTCCCCGGGCCCGGTCAGCCCGCGCTCCCGCGCGACCCGGTCGCTGCGACCGTGGTGATCGCGCAGCAGGTGCGACACCTCGTGCACCCACACACCGGCCAGGTCCTCCACCGGCATCCGGTCCACGAACGCCGGTGAGACGTAGCACCGCCAGTGCCGGTCGACGGACATCGTCGGTACCCGCCGTGACTCGACGGTGTGCAGGGCGAACAGTGCCGTTGCCAAGTAGGGGCGGGCCCGGGCGGCGTGCAGTCGGGCGGCGAACAGCTTGTCGAGGTCCAGGGTCCCCGGCGCGTCGGTCATCGGCCGGCCTTCGCGGCGACGGCGGTTCGGGCGGCCGCCTGGTCCGCTCGCCGGGACAGCGACACCGCTCCGGCGAGTTTGTCGATCGACTCCGGGACGTCCCAGTCCTCCTGGCGAAGCGTGGCGAGGGTGTTCGCGGGGACGACCACCAGATCGGGGGCGCCGGTCTCCACCGCCCGGACCAGGACCGCCCATGCCGCGTCCCAGCGGGACTTCTCGGGGTTCTTGCGGACCGCCTCCACCACGCCGTCGAGCACGGCCTGGCGCAGATCCCCGCGTTGGGGCAGTTCGGCCGCCGCGGGGTCGGCGAGCAGCACCTCGGGGTCCGGCAGGTCCATACGATCCAGGCTCGCCAGTAGTTCGAACCCGGGACCGTCTCCCACCGTGCCCCTGACCAGCTGGGACAGTACGTCTCTGGAGGACCCGGCCGCGGTCGCGAAGGCGATCAGGCAGAGTGTCATCTCCCAGCTTCGGGGTGACGGCCAGGGACCGCCCCGGCGGGTCTCCGTGGTGGGCAGCTGGTGTACGAGCTTGGGGCGGGCGGCCAGGAGCCCGCACACCGCGCGGCGGGCGAAGCCCACGGCCTCAGAGAGCCTCCCCGGGTCGAGCATCGGCAGCGTGGCGCGGGGCCAGGTGCCGCCGAGTCCGCGTACGACGACGTCGTGGTCGTGGGTCCACTGGAGATGGACGAACCGGTTGGCCAGCGGTGGGCTCAACTCCCAGCCGTCGGCAGCCGAGGACCGCGGGTTGGCGGCGGCCACGATCCTTACCCCGGGCGGGAGTTGGAGGGCGCCGATCCGCCGTTCGAGGACGACGCGGAGCAGGGCGGCCTGAACGGCCGGTGCCGCGGTGGACAGTTCGTCCAGGAACAGCAGTCCCCGGCCGGCTCGAACCAGGCGTACGGCCCAGTCCGGCGGGGCCATCGGGACACCCTGTTCGGCTGGATCGTCGCCGACGATGGGCAGCCCCGAGAAGTCGGACGGTTCGTGCACACTCGCGATCACTGTGGTCAGCGGGAGGTCCAGGGCCGCGGCGAGCTGTGTCAGGGCCGCGGTCTTGCCGATCCCCGGCTCACCCCACAGGAGGACGGGCAGGTCGGCGGCCACGGCCAGCGTCAGGGCTTCGAGTTGGGTGTCGGGGCGCGGTTCGGTGGTCGCGTCGCGCAACAGGGTCAACAGGTCGCTGGCGACGTCGAGTTGGGACCCGTGTGTCGGGTCGGAGAGGGCGGCGGCAGGAGCGAGCGGGGCGTATGTGGGCATGTGTGATCACCTTTGGGTTCGTCGTGAGGTGCATAAGTGCATAAGTGCGTGAGTGCATGAGGGCGTACGTGCGAAAGTGCCGGCGGGCGCCGGAGGCGAGGGAGGCGAGGGAGGCGCGGGCCCGCCGCGTGCGGGACGCGGACCTCTTGGGTCGGTGCGCGATTGCGTGGGGCGGAGATGAACGGTCGCGGGAGGCAAGTCCCTTGGGTCAGCGCGTGATTGAAGGGGGCGGAGGTGAACGGTCGCGGGACGCAGGCCCCTTGGGTCAGCGGGCGATCGCGTGGCGCGGATGTGAGCGTTGGGTACGGGGACGGCGCCGGTCCAGGTGGGTCCGGTCAGGTCCGTTTCCGGTCAGTCCCGACCTGTACAGGCCGTAGGTGATCCGCCGAAGCGCGGCCGCCTCCAGTTCGTCCCGCAGCGCGCCGGTGCGCAGTAGCGCGTCGGGGCCGAGCAGGCCTTCGACGACGGCGAATGCCCCGGCGGTGTCGCCGTGGTCCAGGCGTTCGCGGACACCCGTGAGGCAGTCCGGACGGCGATGCGCCTCGTCGATGGCCCGCAGACAGGGGAGCGGGGTACCGGTCAGCGCGGCCAGCAGCTCCTCCCGGCGGACTTCGGCCGGGTCATGGTCCAGCGGGGCCAGTACCCCGTCGACCAGGCCGATCCGGTGCGCGGCTCCCCGGCACTCCACCAGGTGTGGCTGTCCCGCCCGCCCTGCTGTCCGGGACCGGCCGACGGCTGTACGGCCCCCGGCGCCGGCTGATTGATCCGGTACGAGTGCCGAGGCCACCAGCGGATGCAGCCGATCCGCCTCGATCGAACCGCTGCGGAGCAGTTCCAGGTCGGGCAGCACCCACGTCGCCGCATCCGGCAGGACGGGCAGCCTGACCGCTCCGCCGTCTGGGGGAGCCGCCGCGATCCGCAGGGTCGGCGGTCCTGCGCCGTCCCGGCCCCGATCAGGGTCGAGGTCCAGGGTCAGCCGGTGCCGCGCTCCGGCCCGCACGGCGACGGTACCCGCACGACGCCCGCCGGCGCGGAGGACAATCGCCGCCTCGGCCGCCCAGCGGTCAACGGCGCAGAGATGCCCCCACGGCGCCGATCCCAGCAACTCGGCATTCAGCAAAGGGTGTTCGTCGTCGGGCGGCCGATCGGCCCCTGACCGGTTCCGCAGCTCATCGGTCCTGCGCGCGTCCCACAGGTGCCGGTGCAGGTCGAGCCGGAACCGCCGGCTGGGGCGGGGGTGCGGGTGACGCGCGGCACCGGCCCAGGAGCCGGTTCCGTCCCACAGCGCGAGGCTGATCCGCTGACCGGCGTCCGCCCAGGCCGGCGGAGTCCGGACCACGAGCCACAGCGGACTTGCGCCCTCGGGCTCCCCGGCCTCGTACCGGGCCAGGGCGATGGTCAGTCCGGGGCGCAACAGCCCGTCGGGGCCGATCCTCGGCATGTGCCAGCGCAGCAGGTCGGGTGCCAACTGGCGTAGATCGGCCCGGAGTCGGGATGCCAGGGCCTGGCCATGAGTACGGGCCACGGCACGAAGGTTGAGATCGACGTCGACGCCTGCGGCGGCGCACGCCCCCGCCCAGTCCCCGGCACAACGGCGGGCGGTCGCGGTCTCGATCGTGGAGGGCGGCACGGCGAACTCTCGCACGCGCAGCCAGAAGGAAAGGCGGGAATCCCCATGCGCGGTCTCAGTGAGCATCAGCACTCACCTTGCGCGGACGGGACCCCCGATCTGTCAACAGAATGAGTCGTCATCGCGGCGAGCATAGCGTTCGGTCTCTTGGACTGCCAGAGGTTTCCGATCGAAGCGCCGATCACCCAACTCCGCGGCTCCGAGGGGACGTACGGAGTGAAGTTGCCTCTCGTCGTCGGCATGGGGCCCGGCGGCCGTAGATCGCCGCGCAAGTCGGGATCCGTCACGCCGTGGCACTACTCAACCACCTGGACGGCTCCCGCTTCGACGAGGAGGGCGACGGTCTCGGGATGGGGGCCGGCGGCCGCCCATTTCAGGGGCGAGAGGCCCGTGCCGTGATCTTCACGAAGGTCCGGATCGGCGCCGTACGCGAGGAGTACGCGAACCGTCTCGGTGTGTCCCCAGCATGCGGCCGCGCACAGCGGGGTGCCCTGGTCGCCGTGTCCGCTCTCCGTGTCCGGGCCTGCCCCGGCCGCGAGGAGCAGGCGGGCGATCTCGGCCGCTCCGTGCACGGATGCGGAATACAGCGGAGTGGTGCCTTCGCCGTCCGCTCGCTGGGGGTCGGCCCCGGCCCGCAGCAGCGCCTTCACACGAGTGATGTCACCCAGCAGTGCTGCGGTGACGAGGGCCCGGGAGAGCTTCTTGCGCTGCCGTTGGTTCATGGGTGTGGAGGTTAGCCATGGGGTGAGCGGCCGGACCAGCCATTTCCGCTTGGCGGGGGCTCAGGAGAGTCACAGGAGGCGTACAGCGATCTCACATGAACGGCTCGCACTCTTGAGTCAGCTGCCTGAGTGAGAGGTGTTCCCGACATGAACGACCACGACGTCACAGGCCCTGACGAGCCCACTCCGGCTCGCCCCGACGCCCCCGCGACGACAGGGCCGGCGGCCGCTGGAAGTCCAGCCGCCGCGAAGGTACGGCGATTGCTGCCGAACACGCGAAGGGGACGGGTCGCGGCCGCTGCGATGCTGTGTGCGGTGATCGGACTCTCCGCCGCCTGCTCCTCCACGTCGGCAACGGCCACATCGCCCTCGTCGTCCGCCACGTCGCCCTCGGCGACCAGCAGCGCGCCCGCCGGCGGCCCCAAAGCCGGCGGCGGGGGCTCCAACGCCCGGTCCGGACCGGCTGCCGGGGGAGCGGTCGGCACGGTCGACAGCGTCTCCACGTCGGGCTTCACCCTGTCGACGGCAACGGGTCAGAAGGTGACCGTCAAGGAGGCGTCCTCGACGACCTACAAGAACGGCACGAGCTCGACCACGGCGAGTGCGGTCAAGGCAGGCGACAGCGTCCTCGTGCTGGGGACGACCGACTCGACCACGATCACGGCCACGCAGGTCACCGTGCAGCCCAAGGGCGACGGCGGAGCCGCGACGTCCTCGGCGGCAGGGGTGGTCCCCTTCAAGCAGGGTTCGGCGTCCCAGTCCAAGCAGGTCGGTCAGATCCCGGCGAACTACAGCGAGGGCGACGGGACGGTCGTCAGCGGTACGGAGGCGAACAAGGCGACGGAAGCCGCCCTCGCCGCCTACCCGGGAGGCGTCGTCGACCGGGTCGTCAAGCTCAGCAACGGCGAGTACGAGGTCCACAACATCGGCGTCAACTGGCCCCACCACGTCTTCGTCGACCAGGACTTCAAGGTCGTCGGCGCCTACTAGCCGTGGGCTGGAGGTCGGCCCCAGGGGAGTAGCCGGCGTACCCGGTCGGCGAAGGGTGCCCGTAGGGACCTGCGTCACCTCACCGGCGTAACCGAGGCCGGTGAGGCGCCCGGCATCGGTCCCCGCTCCACGGTCCGATCGGCGGGCGCCGCCGTCCCCGGAAGGTCCGGCCCCCGGAGCTGACCGGGGCCTCCCGGACTACTGTGCTGAGGCATGAGGACCTGGTTGCCCCTCGATGCCGTGCCCCGCCTCATCGGCGCGGTGCTCCTCGGGGCCGCGGTCGGCGTGGCCGTCGGGGTGACGACCGACGTGGATCTGGGCGTGCTGGCCGGGATTGCCGTGACGGAACTGTTCTTCGTCGTGGCGGGCTGGACGGTGCTGTGGCCGATGGACGCCACGGCCACCCACCGCAACACGCGGCGGGAGGACTTCCGGCCCGTGACCGAGGAAATCGTCGTGGTCGCGCTGGCTCTGTGCGGGCTGTTCGCCATCGTGCTGCTGCTCCTGCGCAACGAGTCCGACAACGACCACGTCGCGGCCGCGACCGCCTTGTGCGGGGTCTTCATGGCCTGGGCCGCGTTGCACCTGATGTACGCCGCCCGCTACGCCTACGTGTACTACGAGATCGAGGGCGGGATCGACTTCAATTCGCACCACCCTCCGGCGTACCGCGACTTCTTCTACTTCAGCTACAACCTCGGCATGACGTATCAGGTGTCCGACACCGACGTCTCGAGTTCCACGATCCGCGCGATCGTGCTCCGGCACGCCCTGCTGTCCTACGTCTTCGGCACCAGCATTCTCGCCACGGCCATCAACCTCGTCGTGGGCATCGTCAGCGGCTGACGACACTCGGCAGTCCCCGCCCCTTTCCGGGGCTGGCGCTCCGGCACCGTCCTGCCTCGTTCTCGCGCGGTTCCCCACGGGACGCAGCAGGATGGGACGAGGACACCGGCGGCGGTCCTGCGCACGACAGACGCGGCGGCGCGGTCGGCTACAGCCCTGTCGGACACATCCGCGTCTCGTGAGGAGGCCGACTCGTGGTCGAGTCACAGACGGTGATCGCCCCACCGGCCAGGGCCACCATCTTCCTCGTGGTCACCGTCACGCCGGGTCACGAGGACACGGTCCGGGACCTGCTGGAGGACGTCTCGGGCCTGCGCCGTTCCGTCGCCTTCCGTGCACCTGGCGACGAGCTCAGCTGCGTCGTGGGCATCGGATCGGCTGCCTGGGACCGGCTGTTCAGCGGGCCGCGGCCACGGGAACTGCACCCGTTCGTGGAGCTGGCGGGTGAGCGCCACCGGGCACCGGCCACGCCGGGAGACCTCCTGTTCCACGTGCGGGCCCGCCGTATGGACCTCTGTTTCGAGCTCACCCGGCTGCTCGCCGAACGGCTGGGCGGCGCGGTCACGGTGGTCGACGAGGTCCAGGCGTTCAAGTACTTCGACGAGCGTGACCTGCTCGGATTCGTGGACGGCAGCGAGAACCCCGAAGGGCAGCTCGCGAGCGAGGCCGTGTACATCGGCCACGAGGACCCCGGCTTCGAGGGCGGCAGCTACGTGATCGTCCAGAAGTACCTGCACGACATGGCGGCGTGGAACGCCCTGCCGTCGGGCGAACAGGAGAACGTCATCGGGCGGACGAAGCCGGCCAACGTGGAACTCCCCGACGACGTCAAGCCCGCCGACTCCCATGTCGCCCTCAACACGATTACCGACGAGGACGGCAACGAACGGAAGATCATGCGCGAGAACATGCCGTTCGGCAGCATCGGCGAGGGGGAGTTCGGCACGTACTTCATCGGGTACGCCCGCACCCCGGACGTGACCGAGCACATGCTGAGGAACATGTTCCTGGGCGACGGCGAGGCCGCGTACGACCGCATTCTCGACTTCTCGACCGCGATGACCGGATGCCTGTTCCACGTGCCGACCGTCAACTTCCTGGACGACCTGCCCGCGGCTCCCCATGGGGCGAACGCGGCGGACGGCTCTCCTGCCGCTTGAGCAAGCAGCCCTCGGATTCAGCCGCGACGACGGTGATCGTTCGACGCGGACCACGCCGAATCGCGTGGCTCTGTGATGTGTGGAAGCGTGGATGGCCAGAGTCACCCTTGCTGCTCCATGTCCTGTATGCACGGGAGGTTGCCATGTCCTCGAAGCGACGCCGGAAGAAGAAGGCCCGCCGCAAGCACGCCGCGAACCACGGCCGACGGCCCCAGTCCTAGGTCCGCTCCCCAGTGCGCTCGTAGTCCAGCTTCCCAGGTCAAGAGGGTGGGTGCCTTGAACGCCTCCCACAACGTCTCCCCTGACGAGCAGGCCGGGCGGGAGCCCCGAGTGGGGCCCGACCCCAAGGGCGAACCCGACTTCCATCCGTACCGACACCCGGCCGCGGGCTGGGGCGCGGCCAAGAGCGTGAGCCGGGTTCTGGTGCGCGAAGGCGCCCTCGTGGACGGGCCGCGGTCGATCATGCGGATGAACCACGAGGGCCGTGGCTTCGACTGCCCGGGATGTGCCTGGCCCGACGACATCAAGGGCCTGCACCTGGACATCTGCGAGAACGGCATCAAGCACGTCACCTGGGAGATGACGCGCAAGCGGGTCGGCCGCGAGTTCTTCGCCGCCCACTCGGTCACGGAGCTGTTCGGTTGGAGCGACTTCGCCCTGGAGGACCAGGGCCGGCTCACCGAGCCGATGGTCTACGACCCGGAGTCCGATCACTACGTTCCGATCGGCTGGCACGACGCGTTCGAGCTGGCCGGCCGTGCGCTGCGCGAACTCGACCAGCCGAACCAGGCGTCCTTCTACACTTCCGGCCGCCTCGGCAACGAGGCCACCTTCCTCTATCAGCTGATGGCCCGTGAACTGGGCACGAACAACCTGCCCGACTGCTCGAACATGTGCCACGAGGCCAGCGGTCGCGCGCTGCACGCGTCCCTGGGAACGGGCAAGGGGACCGTCGACCTCAAGGACTGGGAGGCCACCGACGCCCTCTTCATCATGGGCGTCAACGCCGCCTCCAACGCGCCCAGGATGCTCACCGCGCTCGCCGAGGCCTACCGGCGAGGCGCGCAGGTCGTGCACATCAACCCGCTCGTCGAGGCGGCCGCCACCCGCACCATCGTGCCGCACGACTTCACGGACATGGCCCTCCTCAAGGCGACCCGGACCAGCACCCTGAACCTGCAACCCCGCATCGGCGGGGACATGGCGCTGGTGCGCGGTATGGCCAAGGCCGTACTGGAACAGGCGAAGACCGATCCCAAGGCCGTGGACCGGGAGTTCATCGACCGTCACACGGCGTACTTCGACGAGTACCGGGCGGTGTGCGAGGCCACGTCCTGGGTGGAGATCGAGCGGCAGTCCGGTGTCGGCCGCGACGACATCCTCAAGGTGGCGCGGGTGTACCGCGACGCCGACCGCAGCATCGTCAGCTGGTGCCTGGGCGTCAGTCAGCACGAACACGGCGTCGACACCGTGCGGGAGATCGTCAACCTCCTTCTGCTGCGCGGCAATCTGGGCCGGGAGGGCGCCGGGCCGTCGCCGGTGCGAGGGCACAGCAACGTGCAGGGCAACCGGACGTGCGGCATCGACCACCGGCCCGCCGAGGAGTTCCTGGACCGTCTGGCCGACGTCTGCGGGATCGACCCGCCCCGCGAACACGGTCTGGACACGGTCGGCACCATCCAGGCGATGCAGCGCGGCGAGGTGAAGGTGTTCGTCGGCATGGGCGGCAACTTCGCCCTGGCCGCGCCCGACACCCCGTACACCTACGAGGCGCTGCGCAGGTGCGACCTCACCGTCCAGGTGAGCACCAAGCTGAACCGCAGCCACCTCGTCCACGGCCGCCGGGCGCTCATCCTGCCGTGCCTGGGCCGGACCGAGAAGGACCATCAGCGCGGCGGCATCCAGAGCACCTCGGTGGAGGACTCGATGAGCATGGTCCACCTGTCCGTCGGCATGAAGCGCCCCGCCTCGAAGCACCTGCTGTCCGAGCCCGCCATCATCGCCTGTCTCGCCCGCGCCGCCCTCCCGGACAGCGCCACCCCGTGGGAGTGGTACGTCGAGGACTACGACCGGGTCCGCGACACCATGGCCCAGGTTCTCGACGGGTTCGAGGACTGCAATCGCCGGGTGCGCCTGCCGCTCGGCTTCCGTATCAAGCAGCCCGCCCGCGAGCTGGTCTTCCTCACCCCGTCGGGACGCGCCGAGTTCTCCACGGCGCCGCTGCCCGACGTGGTTCCGGCCCCGGGCACGCTGGCCCTGGGCACCATGCGCTCCCACGACCAGTGGAACACGACCATCTACTCCGACAACGACCGCTACCGGGGCATCAAGAACCTGCGCACGCTCGTCTTCATGAACCAGGACGACATGCGCGAACGCGGTCTCTCCGAGTTCGACCCGGTCGACATCACCAGCACGGCGAAGGACGGCAGCCGGCGCCACCTCGACGGCTACCTCGCCATCCCGTACGACATCCCGCGCGGCTGCGCGGCCGGCTACATGCCGGAGATGAACGTGCTGTGTGCGATCGGCGACTACAGCACCCAGAGCGACCAGCCACTGATGAAGCACGTCAAGGTCACGATCACCCCTGCCGCCTGAGCGGCCCCGCGGCTGCGGAGCCCCCGGAAGAGGGCGGTGACCAGGGAGTTTGCCGCCGCGCGCGGTGTCACAGGGCGTTCGGCCACCCGCCTGGCCGGGTGCGGCTCCGAGGTGTCCCGTACAGACGGCACCCCCTGCATGATCAAAAAGACGAGGGCGTTAACATCTGAGCACCGCCTAGCTCGAAAGATAAACCTGTGACTGTCAACGATGACTCGTTCACCAACTGGAAGAACCGCGAAGAAATCGCGGAGTCGATGATCCCCATCATCGGGAAGCTGCACCGTGAGCGGGACGTCACGGTCCTGTTGCACAGCCGTTCCTTGGTGAACAAGTCGGTGGTCAGCATCCTCAAGACCCACCGATTCGCCCGGCAGATGGCCGGTGAGGAGCTCTCGGTCACCGAGACGCTGCCGTTCCTGCAGACCCTCACCACGCTCGACCTCGGCCCCTCCCAGATCGACATCGGGATGCTCGCCGCGACGTACAAGGCCGACGACCGCGGTCTCTCGGTGGCGGAGTTCACCGCCGAGGCCGTCATCGGCGCCACGGGTGAGAACAAGATCGAGCGCCGTGAGCCGCGTGACGTCGTCCTCTACGGGTTCGGCCGCATCGGCCGCCTCCTCGCCCGTCTGCTGATCGAGAAGGCCGGCTCCGGCAACGGGCTGCGGCTGCGCGCCATCGTCGTCCGCAAGGGCGGTGGCCAGGACATAGTCAAGCGTGCCTCGCTGCTGCGCCGCGACTCCATCCACGGCCAGTTCCAGGGCACGATCACCGTCGACGAGGCGAACAGCAAGATCATCGCCAATGGCAACGAGATCAAGGTGATCTACTCCGACGACCCGACGGCGGTGGACTACACGTCGTACGGCATCAAGGACGCCATCCTGATCGACAACACCGGCAGGTGGCGCGACCGCGAGGGGCTGTCGAAGCATCTCCGTCCCGGTATCGCCAAGGTCGTCCTGACCGCGCCGGGCAAAGGCGACGTCCCCAACATCGTCCACGGCGTCAACCACGACATGATCAAGCCGGACGAGCAGATCCTGTCCTGCGCCTCGTGCACCACCAACGCGATCGTTCCGCCGCTGAAGGCCATGGCGGACGAGTACGGCGTCCTGCGCGGTCATGTGGAGACCGTCCACTCGTTCACCAACGACCAGAACCTGCTGGACAATTACCACGATTCCGACCGGCGCGGCCGCTCGGCGCCGCTCAACATGGTGATCACCGAGACCGGCGCCGCCTCCGCCGTGGCCAAGGCGCTGCCCGACCTCAAGGCCAAGATCACCGGCAGTTCGATCCGTGTCCCGGTGCCGAACGTCTCGATCGCGATCCTCAATCTGCGGCTCGCGCGCGAGACCACGCGTGAGGAGGTCCTCGACTACCTCCGCAACGTGTCGCTGACCTCGCCGCTCAAGCGCCAGATCGACTTCATCAGCGCTCCCGACGCGGTTTCGAGCGACTTCATCGGCTCGCGCCACTCCTCGATCATCGACGCCGGTGCACTCAAGGCCGAGGGCGACGACGCGATCCTCTACCTGTGGTACGACAACGAGTTCGGCTACTCCTGCCAGGTCATCCGCGTGGTCCAGCACGTCTCCGGGGTCGAGTACCCGACGTACCCGGTGCCCGTGGCCTGATTTTCGCCTCTCCGTCGTACGACTGCCGCTCCCGAGCTCGGCGGCCGCCGCGGTGCCTGCCCTGGTCGAGGGCGGGCACCGCGGCTTCGTCGTTTGCCGAGCGATTGCGGGCGACAGGGCGCCCTCGACTCGCTCCCGACGTCTGAGACCTCGTCCAGGTTGTACGCGAATAAGCGGATTGCGTGCTGTGTGGTGGTGCGCTTGTATCGCGGTGGGGCTCGGTGCGGGCCGGGGCGACAGGTTCTGGGGGAATCCATCGAGGGCTTCGGTCGCCAGGCCAACCGGGGCGCGTTGACAGGCGGTTCGGGCACCGCCGGCCTCGTACCGGACAGCTCGAACGGCGCACCGACGTCTCTCCCGCACGCTTCACACCGAGCCGAAACGGGGATCCACCATGCGCACCAAGCAGAGAGTCCTGACCGGGCTGTTCCTGTCCACCGCCCTGGGCGTGACGGGGTCGCTCCCGGCCCACGCGGAGGCGGACCCGGAGCTGCCCGTCACCGAGCGGGTCAGCACGACCTACGACGGCGCGCAGCTGGACTGGCCGTCCCACGACCCGGAGATGGGGGAGGGCCGGGTCACCTCCTTCACCTCCGACGAACCCGCCGGACCGAACGGCGCCGACACGAAGTCCGGCGTGTTCATCAACGCCGAGAGCCTCGGCGAGGTCAGCTACGGCGGGGACGGCCCGTCGTACGACGGTGCGCCCTGCTCCAGCGGCCGTATGGTCGGCTTCGTGTCCGAGTCCACGACGCTGGACTCCCGCCCGCACCCCGACCACCGGCCGCGCGTCTACATCCGCAACCGTTCGGTCGGCAAGCTGACGGGTCTGCACAGCTACCAGGGTGTGGAGTTCACGTCGATGGGCCGGCCCATGGTGGATCCCAGCTGCCAGTGGATCACCTTCACCGCCACACTGGCCGCCACCGACGCCGTCCCGGCACCACAACCCCGCGTCTACCGCTTCAAGTTCAACGGCGGCACGACCGACCTGGTGAGCGCGGCCTCGGACGAGCCGGCGGACAACGCGTCGATCAGCTACAACGGGCGGTACGTCGCCTATGAGCAGGGCGGCGACATCTACGTCCGCGACCTGGACACCGGCGGGCTGGAGAAGGTCAGTGTGGCCCGCAACGGCGGCTCGGCCAATGGTGACTCGTCGGCGCCCTCGCTCAGTGCCGACGGACGGCGCGTCGCGTTCGATTCGCAGGCCTCCAACCTCGCGCCCGGCGACAGGAACCGCGCCACCAACGTCTTCGTCCGTGACCTCGACTCGGGCACGACGACCCTGGTCAAGGGCGCACACAAGAAGGACTACACCGCGCAGGCGGCCCTCTCCGGTGACGGTACCCATGTCGCATTCACCTCGGGGAGGATCTCGCACAAGGGACCCGCGCCTGCCGTGTATCTGCGCGAACTGGCCACCGGTACTACCCAGTTGATCAGCGCCGACCGCAGTGGCCGACGCAACGATCTCGCCGCCGGGGAACCCTCGGTCAACGCGGACGGCACCGTCGTCGCGTTCGCGTCCGCGTCACCCGACCTGGTCGAGGGTGACAGCAACGGAGTGTCGGACATCTTCCTGCGGACGGTTCGGTAACAGGGCAACGGGGGCGGAACGCCGGAGACCGAACCGGCCAGGACGTCGGCCCGCGCGTGGGCCGACGCCCTGGCCGGCAGGCGTCTGCGTACCGTGCGGCAGCGGCTGAAAAGCGCCTGCGGGCGGGACGAACGTCCAGCAAGCAAGAGTCAATTCGAGCCGTTGTGTTGTTGCATCCATGACAAGGCGGCCTCCGTGCTGTCAGTCTGATCTTCGCGTGTTCACCCTTCCTTCACCCCCACCTCGTGCGTTGCCGAGTTCGGACGCCTCTCGGGCGCCGCTCGGGGCAGCGCTCCTTCTTGCTCAGCGCCCTCCTCCTGATCCCGCGCCCCTTCCTCGCCCCGTCGTCGGCGCGCCCCCTGGCCTGCACCACAGGCCTTCTGTCGTAGAAGGAGAAGCCCTTGCTCCCCCCTCACCGCTCCTCGCACCGGCGCAGATACACGGCAGCGCTGGCCCTCACCGCGGCCGGCACCCTGCTCGCAGCCGGCTTCCAGACCGGGGCCGCCTCCGCGGCTCCCAAGGGCCGTGACAAC
The DNA here is from genome assembly GCF_042723265.1 of Streptomyces sp. NPDC058371. NCBI lineage: Bacteria > Bacillati > Actinomycetota > Actinomycetes > Kitasatosporales > Streptomycetaceae > Streptomyces > Streptomyces sp. NPDC058371. Next base: position 1,310,536 of record NZ_JBHXJC010000001.1, read on the forward strand.
GCCAAGATCGTTGCCAAGCCCCGGGCCGGTGCGGCCCCGGCGAAGCTGTCCGCGGCCAAGCACGCCGCGCTGCTGAAGAGCGCGACCGCCGCGGTCGGCACCACCGCGAAGAGCCTCGACCTCGGCTCCAAAGAGAAGCTGATCGTCAAGGACGTGTCGAAGGACGCGGACGGCACCACGCACACCCGCTACGAGCGCACCTACGCGGGTCTGCCTGTCCTCGGCGGTGACCTGGTCGTCCACGTCAAGGACGGCCGCAGCACGGTCTCCGAGGCCGCCAAGGCCACCATCAAGGTGCCGACCACCTCGCCCGAGATCACCTCGAAGACCGCCGCGCGCAAGGCGGTTGACACCGCCGAGCGAGCCGAGGCGAAGCGTCCCGCCGTCGACGGCGCCCCACGCCTCGTCGTCTGGGCCGGCGGAACCAAGCCGGTGCTGGCCTGGGAGGCGGTGGTCGAGGGCACGCAGCACGACGGCACCCCGAGCGAGCTGCACGTCATCACCGACGCCACCTCGGGCAAGCACATCTTCGACTTCGAGGATGTGCGCACGGGATCGGGCACGGGTCAGTACAGCGGGACGGTGCCGGTCGGCTCGACGCTCTCCGGCGACACGTACCAGCTGGTGGACGGCGACCGGGCGGGCCACCGCACCTACGACCTGAACCAGGGCACCTCCGGCACCGGCACCCTCTTCACGGATGACAACGATGTCTGGGGAGACGGGACCACGAGCAACCGGCAGACGGCCGGCGTGGACGTCGCCTTCGGCGCCGCGGCCACCTGGGACTACTACAAGGACGTCTTCGGCCGCAACGGCATCCGCAACGACGGCGTGGCCGCCTACAGCCGGGCGCACTACGGCAACGCGTACGTCAACGCCTTCTGGTCCGACTCCTGCTTCTGCATGACCTACGGCGACGGCGCGAGCAACACCCATCCGCTGACGTCGCTGGACGTCGCCGCGCACGAGATGAGCCACGGCGTCACCGCCGCCACGGCCGGTCTCGTCTACTCGGGCGAGTCCGGTGGCCTGAACGAGGCGACCTCGGACATCTTCGCCTCCGCGGTGGAGTTCCACGCCAACCTGGCCGCCGACGTGCCCGACTACCTCGTCGGCGAGAAGATCGACATCCGCGGCAACGGCACCCCGCTGCGCTACATGGACAAGCCCTCCAAGGACGGAGCGTCCCGCGACAACTGGGACGCCTCCCTCGGCGGCATCGACGTCCACTACTCGTCCGGGCCGGCCAACCACTTCTTCTACCTGCTGTCCGAGGGCAGCGGCGCCAAGACCGTCAACGGGGTCTCCTACGACAGCCCGACCTCCGACGGCACGGCCGTGACCGGCATCGGCATCGAGAACGCCCAGCAGATCTGGTACCGGGCACTCACCACGTACATGACGTCCACCACCAACTACGCCGGTGCACGGACCGCGACCCTGCAGGCCGCCTCCGACCTCTTCGGCGCGTACAGCGACACCTACCTCGCCGTCGCCGCCGCCTGGGCCGGGATCAACGTCGGCGACCGGATCGCGCTCGGCGTCAACGTCGCCCCGATCGCCGACCAGACCAGTGGCGTCGGCCAGGACGTGTCGCTGCAGACCAACGCGTACACCACCAACTCCGGTGCCACGCTGACGTATGAGGCGACCGGCCTGCCGGACGGCCTGACCATCGGCGACACCGGCCGGATCTCCGGCGTTCCGACCACCGCCGGGACCAGCGAGGTGACCGTGAAGGTCACCGACAGCACCGGTGCGGCCGTCTCGGAGAGCTTCAACTGGCGCATCGCGTACATCTACGCCAACAGCACGCGCGTCGACATCCCCGACGCCGGTGCCGCGGTGGAGTCGCCGGTCGTCATCACCGGGCAGACGGGCAACGCCTCGGCCACCACCGAGGTCTACGTGAAGATCATCCACACCTACCGCGGTGACCTGACGGTCGACCTCGTGGGTCCGGACGGCACGGTCTACTCGCTGCTCAACCACAGTGGCGGCTCGGCCGACAACGTCGACCAGACCTTCAAGGTCGACGCCTCCGCGCAGCCCATCAACGGAACCTGGAAACTGAGGGTCCGTGACACCGCGTCCATCGACGTCGGCTACATCCAGCAGTGGCAGCTCACCCCCTGACCAATTGCTGAGCCGCTCCGCCCGTCCGGGTCACTTCCGTGGCCCGGACGGGCGAACCTGTCACCCGTACCAGCGGGTTCGGTGAGCGCGAACGAGGACGTCCGGCCAGGGCGTGACAGGCGTCCGGCTCAACCGACCTTCGCCTGAGCGGAAATGCCGCCGTCGACCGGCATCGCCACGCCCGTGACGAAGGACGCGCGGGGGCTGCACAGCCAGGCCGCCGCTTCCGCGATCTCCCGCGGCGCCGCCATCCGCTTCTGGATCTGCGGGGCGATGAACGCCTGCTCCAGGTGCGGGAACTGCCGTACGGCCTCGTCGATCATCTCGCTGCGCGTGGTGCCGACCACGAGCGCGTTCACCCGGATGCCCTTGTCGCCGTACTCGGCCGCCGACGCGCGCGTGATGCCGAGGATCGCGTGCTTGGCGGCGACGTACGGGACGGACGCGCCCGTCGCGTAACGGCCCGCAGTACTGCTGGTGTTGACGATGGAACCGCCCTTGCCCGAGGCCAGCATCACCGGCAGCTGGTGCTTCATGCAGTTCCAGACACCGCGGACGTTGACGTCCATGGTGCGGTCGTAGATTTCGTCGTCGGTCTCGTGGAGCGAGGGCTCGACGGTCGCGTAACCGGCGTTGTTGAAGGCGCAGTCCAGGCCCCCGAACCGCTCCACGGCCGCCTCGACCACCCGGCGGACATCACCGGTCCGCGTGACATCGCCCGGGACGGCCAGTGCCTGCCCGCCCGCGTCGTTGATCTCCTCGGCCAGCGCCCGCAGCCGGTCCGCACGGCGCGCCATCAGGACGACCTCGGCCCCCTCCTCCGCGAACAGCCGTGCAGCGGCCTCACCGATCCCGCTGGACGCCCCCGTGATCATCGCCACCTGCCCGGCCAGCAGGCCCTGGTGGCTCCCCTGTGTGATCTTCTGTTCGGTCATCGGGCGAGCATACGACGTGAGGTCACACGGCATGCCGGCCCGACCGCGAGGCCGGCTGTCGAGTGCGCGCTCTCGGAGAGCTGTCAACGCTCCTGCCGCAGAAGCGAGTTCACGATGACGTATCCGTCGCCATGAATCCGTGGGCGGTGATGGGTGAAAGCCGGGGTCCCAGCAATGTCTCAGGCCGCGGGCGCATGGGTCGGCGCCGAACAGTTCGGGCGGTTCGTGCGCATGTGCGCTGTTTTGGCCCGTTGTTTAGGCGCAGGTCGGACACAGTCCGCGGTAGGTGACCTCGACGCCGGACACCGTGAAGCCGAAGCGCTCCTCGGAGGGGAGGTCGGCCAGCGGATTGCCCGTCGGGTGTACGTCGCGGATGGTGCCGCACCTGGAGCACACCAGGTGCTGGTGGGCGTGGTGCGCGTTGGGGTCGTACCGCTTGGCGCGGCCGTCGGTGGAGACCTCCGTGACCTCGCCGAGGGAGAGCATCTCGCCCAGGGCGTTGTAGACGGTCGCCCGGGAGATCTCGGGCAGTTTCGCGACAGCACGGGCGTGCACCTCGTCGGCCGTGAGATGCACGTGGTCGCCGTCGAGGACCTCTGCAACGACACGCCGCTGGGAGGTCATCCGCCAGCCACGCCCTCGCAGTCGCTCCAGCAGGTCACTCATGTCGGTTCACCTATTCAAGTGGGTGGGAACGCGAAGTTTACCGGGAGAACATCCGGGTTCTGATTGGATATGGGTTTGGCGCTCTTCTTGACTTGGACTCTGTCCATCGTAGGATCGAGTTCGGCGCAAGCCAAGGGACAGGAAGACCCCAGTACGGCAGGAGACACAGACGTTATGGGACCACCGACGCGGAACTGCGCGGGGCCGGCCTGCGGATGACGGCCACCCACGCAGTGCCGCTCGAGACCGTCCGGGACCGTTACCGCCCGGGCGTCGAGGCGAGGGCCTCACGTCACCCGCGCGGCCCGCTGCTCGTTCCTGGCGGCGCGTCTCGTACGCAGTACCGCACCGGGCGTCGACCCCGCCCGGTGCCCGAGACACGTCGTGTCATCGCCCGCGTCTCCCGCGCGGTCGGCGAGGCCCATTGCCCGACCGCGTCCGGTGGCCACGGCCCCTGGACAGACGAGGCCGAGGTCGTCAACCGGGGCCCGCGTCCCACCTGTTCCACCACTCGCAGTTCCTGAGCACCGAGAATCGCCCCGTCCGGAAGGATTCCCATGTCCGAGAACCACGACGCAATCGTCACAGACCCGAAGACGGAGGGCGGAGGTGGCTGCCCGGTCGCGCACGAACGCGCCCCCCACCCGACGCAGGGCGGCGGCAACCGCCAGTGGTGGCCGGAGCGGCTCAACCTGAAGATCCTCGCCAAGAACCCCGCCGTGGCCAACCCCCTCGGCGAGCAGTTCGACTACGCCGAGGCCTTCAAGGGCCTTGACCTTCCGGCCGTGAAACAGGACATCGCGGAGGTGCTGACGACCTCCCAGGAATGGTGGCCCGCCGACTTCGGTCACTACGGCCCGTTCATCATCCGGATGGCCTGGCACAGCGCGGGCACCTACCGCATCAGCGACGGCCGCGGCGGCGCCGGCGCCGGCCAGCAGCGCTTCGCCCCGCTCAACAGCTGGCCGGACAACGCCAACCTCGACAAGGCCCGCCGTCTGCTGTGGCCGGTGAAGAAGAAGTACGGCCAGAGCCTCTCGTGGGCCGACCTCATGATCCTCGCCGGTAACGTCGCCCTGGAGTCGATGGGCTTCGAGACCTTCGGTTACGGCGGCGGCCGCGCCGACGTCTGGGAGCCCGACGAGGACATCTACTGGGGTCCCGAGACCACCTGGCTCGACGACCAGCGTTACACCGGTGACCGCGAGCTGGAAAGCCCCCTCGGCGCGGTCCAGATGGGCCTCATCTACGTCAACCCGGAGGGCCCGAACGGCAACCCGGACCCGCTGGCTGCGGCTCGCGACATCCGCGAGACGTTCCGCAGGATGGCGATGAACGACGAGGAGACGGTCGCCCTGGTCGCGGGCGGTCACACCTTCGGCAAGACCCACGGCGCGGGCCCGGCGGACAGCGTCGGCGACGACCCCGAGGCCGCCTCGCTCGAGGAGCAGGGCCTGGGCTGGAACAACACCTTCGGCACCGGCAAGGGGGGCGACACGATCACCAGTGGTCTCGAAGGCACGTGGACGAACACCCCGGTGACGTGGGACAACAGCTTCTTCGAGATCCTGTTCGGCTACGAGTGGGAGCTGTTCAAGAGCCCCGCCGGCGCGCACCAGTGGCGGCCGAAGGCCGGCGCCGGAGCGGGCACCGTGCCCGACGCCCATGACGCGTCGAAGAGCCACGCCCCGACGATGCTGACGACCGACCTCGCGCTCCGCATCGACCCGGCCTACGAGCAGATCTCGCGGCGCTTCCTCGAGAACCCGGCCGAGTTCGCCGACGCCTTCGCCCGGGCCTGGTTCAAGCTGACCCACCGCGACATGGGCCCGATCGTGCGCTACCTCGGCCCCGAGGTTCCCAGCGAGACGCTGATCTGGCAGGACCCGCTGCCGGAGTCGACGCACGAGCTCGTGGACGCCGGGGACATCGCCGCACTCAAGGGCCAGATCCTCGCCTCGGGCCTGTCGGTCTCCCAGCTGGTGTCCACCGCGTGGGCGTCGGCCTCGTCCTTCCGCGGCAGCGACAAGCGCGGCGGCGCCAACGGTGCGCGCATCCGCCTCCAGCCGCAGAGCGGGTGGGAGGTCAACGACCCCGACGAGCTGGCGTCGGTGCTGCGCACCCTGGAGGGCGTCCAGGAGTCCTTCAACTCCGGTGGCAAGCGGGTCTCGCTCGCCGACCTGATCGTGCTCGCGGGTGCCGTGGGTGTCGAGAAGGCCGCGAAGGACGCCGGCTTCGACGTCGAGGTCCCCTTCACACCGGGCCGCGTGGACGCGTCGCAGGAGCAGACCGACGTGGAGTCGTTCGTCGCGCTGGAGCCGACGGCCGACGGGTTCCGCAACTACCTGGGCAAGGGCAACCGGCTGCCGGCCGAGTACCTGCTGCTCGACCGTGCCAACCTGCTCAACCTGAGCGCGCCCGAGCTGACGGTCCTCGTCGGTGGCCTGCGCGTCCTGGGTGCCAACCACCAGCAGTCGCAGCACGGCGTGCTGACCACGGCTCCCGGGACTCTGACCAACGACTTCTTCGTCAACCTGCTCGACCTGGGTACGAAGTGGAAGGCGACGTCCGAGGACCAGAACACCTTCGAGGGCCGTGACACCGCCACCGGCGAGGTCAAGTGGACCGGCACCCGTGCCGACCTCGTCTTCGGATCGAACTCCGAGCTGCGCGCCCTCGCCGAGGTGTACGCGAGCGACGACGCCAAGGCGAAGTTCGTCAAGGACTTCGTCGCGGCCTGGGACAAGGTCATGAACCTGGACCGGTTCGACCTCGTCTGATGCGGCGGACGTCCCGGTCGACCCGCGAGGGTCGGCCGGGACGTTTCTGTTTCACAGGGGGCCTGTTGTGCGCCGGTGAACCCGTAGCGGAACCAACCGAGTTGGAGTTGTCCGCCCACTGCCCTGTGCGGAACAGCGCCCGCTGAGGGCGGTCAGAACAGACCGTGCTGGCCCTCGACATCGTCCGGCTTGGGGGCCGGGCGGCGACGCGGCGCAGCCGGCCGGGGATTTTCACCGAACAGAGCCGGGGTGCCGCAGGCGTCGGGTGTGGCGAGGATCCGCCTTGGCCCGGCGGATACGGCCAGCGTGTTGGGTGCGGCCGAGTCGAACTCGGCCAGTGACATCGCTGTCCACTGCGGCCGGCTGCTGTTCTCGTTCATCTCCTACTTCTGCCCCACTCAGGTCCGATACATAACAGACGCCGCCTCGGGGAGCTGGGACGAGTCCGTGTGCGCGATCCCGTCGAGCAGTCGCGCTTCTGAACCGGTCGGTGCCCCCGCCGCGAAGCTGCGGGCCCCTATTGCACGTAGACACGTGGACAGCCTCGACTTCGGACAGATCTCGGCAGTCGGACGTCCGTGCTACTCAGCCGGCGTGAAGGATCCGAAAGCGATCGGGTTCCGCCGGGTCTCGATCAACGACTTGGACGGGCGTCCAGGTCCATTGCCAGACGCTGATGCCTGGCGTGCGGGAGAACTGGATCTGCCCGCGGGTGCCTTCGACTGCGACGCGCGGCCACGATGCGGCGGTGCGCGCTCGGTCCGTGCCGTGAGAACGCAGTACATCGGCGAGGACGGCGACGGTGTCGTATCCCTCGAAGGCGACGAAGGAGGGCGCTTCGGCCAGCCGCTCGCGCAGGGCCGTCTCGACTCGTGCACCGAGTGGGCTGAGGCGCTCGGGCAGGTAGCGCAAGAACGGGATCGCGGCGCCGTCCTCGCCCAGCAGCGTCGCCCATTCGGCGAACTCCGGTTGCCCGGCCGGTGCGCCGATCATGATGTCGGCGAGGCGCTGGTCGCGGCGGACGGATTTGACGATCGACACTGCCGGTTCCGGGTGGCCGACCAGCAGGAGGAGGGCTGTCGCGCGATGGTCGACGAGTGCGTCGCACACCGCCGCGGGGGCGAGTGCGCGCATGTCGAGTTCGATGACGGTGCCGCCGCGCGGAGCGAAATACTCCCGCAGAATGCGGGCACCGGATGCCCAGTAGACACTCGGGTCGACCGCTACGGCGATTCGGCTGTGGCCCGCGCTGAGCAGGAAGTCTGCGTAGATCCGCCAGCCGTGGGACTGCGCCGGGGCGAGGCGCGCCACCCATTCCGTCGGCTGTTCGGTGAGTGCGTCGAGCACCGCTGACGAGCAGAGGAACGGCAGGCCGAGGGCGTCGGCCCGGGTGGCGGCGGCGCGAGCGACGACGCTGTGATATTCGCCCGCCAAGGCAGCCACGCCCAGCCGAGCCAGCTCGTCCACGGCCGCCGCGGCCCTCTGCGGATCAGCAGCGGTGTCTCGGACCACCAGCTCGAGCGGTCTTCCGACGATCCCGCCGGCGTCGTTGACTTCGCGAACGCCAAGCTCAAGTCCGGCGAGCAGGTGGTGGCCTGCCTCGACCCAGCCGGGCCGAGTCAGCGGAACGAGAGCGCCGATCCGGACGGACGATCCGTCGGTCCGCTCCGCTCCAGCTGACGATGGCGGCGTATTCATGTGTTGGCGTCTCCCGTGCGACGACTCGGTTGTGCATGGCCCGCACCGCAGAGTGGCGAGACCCGGTGGTACGCGTTCGACTCATCTCGCCGTGGCGGGCGCACCTGGGTGATCATGCCGGACATTGCATCCACCACCATCGCCGACGGGCAACCGACTTTCTGTTCGGCGAGCCGGCGGGCGCCGTGGGTCAGTGCTGGGAGACCGGGCCTGGCACCCGCCCAGGCCTGTGAACGTTGTCCAGTCCCTTGACATGGACCCGACCGAAGGAACACGCTCCCGAGAGCGCTCTCACGTCCACCCGCAGGGTCGCCGCCTGACGGAGCATCGGCATGTGGTCGCCCCTCGCCCCCCACGAGGGGAAGGAGTACGGATGTCCATCAACGGCATGCGCGTGCACTTATTCAGGCGTCGAAGAGGCAGGCGTCGTACGGGAGTTGGCCTGCTCGCGGCGGTATCGGCCGTTGCGACGGTCGCGTTGGCCGGTGCGCCGGCCGCTCAGGGAGCGACCGCGCAGGCCCCGGTGAAGGCTGTCGCGGCGCAGTCCGCCGCCGCAGCCGCCCCCACGGCCGTACCGACCGCTCCCGCCGGTTTCAGCACGACCTGGAGCGACGACTTCTCCGGCGCCGCCAACACCGGTCTGGACACCGGGACATGGCGCTACGACGTGGGCGAGGGCTGGACCTTCGGCACCGGTGAAGTCGAGACGATGACCGACAGCACCGCCAACGTCTACCAGGACGGCAACGGCCATCTGGTGCTCAAGGCCCTGCACTCGGGCTCCGACCCGGTCGCCGGCTGGACGTCGGGCCGGGTCGAGACACAGGCCGACGGCTTCGGCGCGCTGCCCGGCGGCGTCGTACGGATGCAGGCCTCCATCCAGCAGCCGAACGTCAACACGTCGAACGGGCTCGGATACTGGCCCGCGTTCTGGATGCTGGGCGCTCCGCTGCGGGTCGGCAAGGTCTGGCCCGGCTCCGGCGAGATCGACATCATGGAGGACATCAACGGCCGCAGCTCGACGTTCGGCACCCTGCACTGCGGGACCGCTCCAGGCGGGCCGTGCAACGAGAACACCGGCGTCGGCAGCGGCGAACGCGCCTGCTCCGGCTGCCAGACCGGGTATCACACCTACGCGGTGGAGCTCGACCGCTCGACCTCTCCCGAGCAGATCCGCTGGTACCTCGACGGCACCCTGTCCTACACGCTCAGCGCCAACCAGGTCGACGCCACCGCCTGGTCCAACGCGGTCGATCACAGCTTCTTCATCATCTTCGACCTGGCCATCGGCGGCGCTTTCCCGGCCGCGTACGGCGGCGGCCCCACCGCGGCCACCGTGTCCGGCGGTTCGCTGAACATCGACTACGTCGCCGTCTACAACAAGCCGCCGCCCGGCACCACGGGCACCAACATCGCCCAGGGCAAGCCCACGACGGCCTCGTCGGCGGAGAGCGCCTCGTTCCCGGCGTCCAACGCCACCGACGGCAACATCACCACCCGCTGGTCGAGCGCCTTCAGCGACCCGCAGTGGCTGCAGGTCGACCTCGGCACCACCTACAACCTCACCCACGCGTCGGTGATTTGGGAGGCGGCCGCCGCATCGGCCTACCAGCTACAGACCTCCGCGAACGGCAGTACGTGGACAACCGTCTACACCAACAACAACAGTCCACAGGACATCCAGGACACCGCCCTCTCGGCCTCGGCCAGATACGTCCGGGTCTACGTCACCGGCAGGGTCTCGACCTACGGAGCCTCGCTCTACGAGTTGAGACTCTACGGTTCGACCGGTTCCGGCGGGAACCCCGCGACGCTCCTGTCGCAGGGCAAGACGGCCACCGCCTCGTCCTCGGAGAACACCAGCTTCACCGCTCCGATGGCGGTCGACGGCAACACCGGCACGCGCTGGTCCAGCGCGTTCAGTGATCCGCAGTGGCTGCAGGTGGACCTGGGCGCCACCCACGCCATCAGCTCGGTGGGGCTCAACTGGGAGGGCGCCTACGGCACGGCGTACCAGATCCAGACGTCTGCCAACGGGACGACCTGGACCACCATCTATACGACCACGGCCGGCAGCGGTGGCAACCAGACACTGAACGTCACCGGTTCCGGGCGGTACGTGCGGTTGTACGGCACCGCGCGCTCGACCCAGTACGGCTATTCGCTCTGGGAGTTCCAGGTCTTCGGTACCTGATCGCACCCACTCGGTAGCTCTCGTCCCTTGGCCGCCCTGGTGCGCAGTCGGCGCACCGGGGCGGCCGCTCGTTGAGCGCGCCTTTGCCATGCGCTGCCCAGGTGAACAGGCAGCCCTCCAATTGCCGCACCGTCGGAAGATCCGCGGGCAACGAGCCCGCTCCGGCCCACGGCCACGGCTGAGATCGCGGAAGCACGGCTGCCGACCACTACTTATTCTCTCGGGGCTGCCGTGGGTCAAAGTTCCTCTCATGAGCCCCACCTGACCGGCTGTCACCATCCGTCACATCCCGGGGGCGTCTCCGCACGCCTGTGATCAGGCCGGACACCTGAAATGGGCAGCCGGAGGATCCGGCGGGCCAGAATAAAGGACCGGCGTTAGAACGTCAGTCCAGAACGAACAATCCATTGACCGCAGCTCAAGAGGGCGAGACCTTTCCAGGGAGCAGATGCTGCGCCCGGCCATGCGTCGGGTGGCTGACGCATCCGATGTGAGGGGGATCAGGCGAAGGCCTCACCTATGCCTCGCCGCCACAGCGATGCGCCCCGGCCCGAAGCTTCGGGCGGTGACGGAGATCGCCAACGTCCTCACCGGGTTCGCCTGTTGGCGACACGGCTGACACGGCCACTGCCGCACCTGCTTTTCGTTGGAATTGAGGGGGTGTTCGGTCATACCCGATAACGTTCTCCATTACGTAAATTCGCCCGGGTATGCGGACGATTTTCGGGCTGTCCGCGATATTTGGACATCGCCTCGAATGCTGGGGGGCGCGGGAATATTCATATTCGCCACATATGCCACTCTTCCGTCGCTGACCAGCGTGGGATCGGTTGACGCGAGCGGGGAAGCGCTGATGTTACGAAGAGCCGTCGGTGAGGGGCGGGAGAAAAGGACTCTGATACGCCTTCTCGGCATCGGTGATGACGCCGAACTGGCTGGCGGCCTCGCGAACCCCACGGTCCGTCGGATGCTGGCCGAACTCGGTGACCGCCATCGCAGTCTGCGCGGTATGAGAGCCGAGTACCTGGACTTCTTCGCCGGCGTGATCGCCCTCTCATGCATACGAATGAACGCCGTTCTGGGAACGGGGCTCGAAACCCGTGAGTGCCGCCGCTACTGGAGATACATGCGTCACTCTCTGGCCCTGCTCGGGGCTGAACTGGGTGACCAGGCGGAAGTTTCCGATTCGTGCGCGCATTTCGTCTCGTGTCACACCGGGGCCGGTCCGCGGACCAAGACCTACCTCGCGCAGCTGTTTGACGCCTATCCGGAACACATGTTGGCCTGTTCGAAAGCCTTGTTCCCGGAGACCAGGCGGGTCGTCGCCCATACTCTGGGCCTGGGCCCGGCGCTCCCTTCCGGATGGTCCGCCGCATGACGGCGCTACCACGAACGGGCGGCCGGACGCGTACGGCGCTCCGGCTGCTTCCCCTCTACGGGCGGCACCTGGCGTTCCATCCGTACCGGACGGGGCTCCCGCACCTTCCGGGCGGGAGAGCGCGCGAGATCGGCGCGTACGACGTTTTTCTCCATCTCCTGCTGTCGGGCTTCGCGGAGATCACGGGCCGGTCCGTCCGGCAAGGAACGGCGCAGTTGCTCATCCTGCTCAACCGCATCGCCTTCTTGATGGATGACGAATTCGAGCGTCGCGTCCGCAGGGAATCCGTGATCTTCGATGACCTCGCGGCGACGAAGGGCCTCAGCCGCGCGATCTCGGATATGCGAAAGCATCTGGACGCAACCTGCGATCCGGCGCGTAGTGACGGGATCCGGCAGGCCCTTCGCGCCACCGTCGAGACCGAATACCGCGGCTACGCCACGGCGGTCGAAAGCCGGCGGGCCGTGCCATCGGTCAGCGATCTGCTCCAGGACGCGTCCGTTGACTGCGGCGCCGTGATGCGACAGATGGCCCAGGTTGCCGCCTTGTACCAGGGGTTCGCCGCACCGCAGGCCGCTCTGGACGATTTCTATGCGCTCGGCCTCGCCTGCAGGTTCGCGGACGACTTGAGGGACTGGCACTGCGACAGGGAGACAGGAGCCGGAAACGTTCTCCTCTCGATTCTCACCCAGCACCCCGAGGAGGAACGGCGACTCACGGATGCGCACAGGTCAGGAACCCGGATGAACGAGAAGCAATGGCATCGGCTGTGCTCAGCGGGGTTCGGTGAGTTCACGGATCTGTACAGCGAGCATTACGCGCGAATACGCGCGAAAAGCCTGCGGATCGCCGCCGACTTGATGATGGAGACGGGACGGATCGGTCATGTTCCGAAGACCGGTCAACGAACTGCCGCACGGTCCTAGAGGGGGTTGCGTGGAGAGGCATTCGGCTGCGTTACCGGTGACCGTGGCGCTCACCGACGACCTGGCGACCGATCCCACGGTCAGCGGGCGTAAAGCGGCTACTCTGGCACGCTTGCTGAAGGCGGGCTTCCCCTGCGCCGGCGGCATGGTCATACCGGTCCGGTTGCACGAACACTTCCTGGCTCGGGACCCGGACGTGTCCGAACGGGACGACATACCGCCGCACCTCGAACGTGCCCTGGACGAGATCACGGACGTCTACCGGTCGGATCAGCTCGCCGTTCGGTCCTCGGGCGTCGCGGAGGACACGTCGGAAGCGTCCTGCGCCGGCCTCTACGCGAGCGTGCTGGACGTGCACGGCGTCGACGCACTGAGAACCGCCGTGCTGCAGTGCTGGCGCTCGGCCGCCACCATGGCCTGCTCGCAGAGCGGGGGCGCCGCCGATGTCCCGGCCATGGCCGTCCTCGTACAGCGCTTGCTCGCACCCGACGCGGCGGGCGCTGCGTTCGCCACCGACCCGATGGGCGGTGTCACCGATGCCGTGTCCATCTCCGCGGTGCGCGGGCGGGCGGACAGACTGATGCAGGGCGAGACGGGCGCCGACGAGTGGACCGTGACGTCCACCGCCGCCACCTGTATCCGGAGCCCGTACGACGCGATCACGAGTGACCAGGCCGTTGCGATCGCCGACCTGACCCGACGGGTGTCGACTCATCTGTCGTGTCCCGCCGAGGTCGAGTGGGCCCTGCTGGGCGGCGAGATCACCTTGCTGCAGGCCCGGCCGATGACCGCTGTCCCCGACCGGGAGCTCGTGTGGCCGAGGCCGGCACGCGGCGAGTGGCGGAGGGACATCCGCCTGGGCGAATGGCTGCCGGAACCGGTTACCCCGCTGTTCGCGACCTGGTTCCTGCCGACGATCGACCGCCGGTTCCGACGGGCACAGTGGCAACGCAGTGGAGTTCTGGTGTCAAAACCGTCCTACCAGCTCATCCATGGCTGGTACTACCACTCCCCGTTGGGCGACCGCCGCTCCTCCGTGCTCCTCCGCGGAATGCTGGCACGTCCCGGCTTCGCCTGCGCCATGCTGGCGGGCCGACGCCGGCCGTCGATCACGAACAGCTTCGTGGTGGACAAGGAGATCGCCGCCCTCGAGAAGTACACGTCGGGTATCGACGGTGCACTCCTCGCCACCGTCGACAAGGGCCTCGACTCGTTGTCCGAAGGGGCGTTGGTCGCATTCGTCAGTCACCTGGTCGACTTGGTCAGCGACTACGTCTGGCCGATGTTGCTCGTCGGCGGCGCAGCATGGCGGGCGGAACACGCGTTGGCCCGCTACTACCGGAGGATGCTTCTCCCCGACCTGGGACTGCCGCATCACGGCTTGTTGACGGCCCGGCAGCAGGCCGACGACATCGCTTCCCACGCAGTCTCCACTCTCGACTGGTGCCGCCCGACCCTCGGTGAAGTGTGGGACGGACCTCGCCCGGAGCCACAGCCCGATCCGCGCCCCGACGAGGCGGGCCGGCTCGAGGAGCTGTGCCTTTCGGCTCTCGCCCGACGGAAAGTGGACTCGGCACGGTTCACTCGCCTGTTGACGCTGACCCGGCAGAGCGCCCGTCTTCGGCGGCAGTACACGATGAACCTGACCCGGCCATGGCCGGCCTTCCGGCAGGCGTTGTATCGACTGGGTGCCGCGCTCACGGACAGGGGAGTGATCGGCCAACCGGAGGACGTGTACTTCCTGACCCACGGGGAGCTGCTCGAGTCATTGTCGGAACACCGTCCCACCCGGAGACACAGTCAGGTCTCCGCGAGAACGCAGGAGTGGAAACACCGGTGCACCCTCCGGCCGCCGCTGGCGCTCGGTACCCCGGCGTGCTTGTTGCCGCTCCTGCTCACCCGCCCCGCTGCGGAGGCCGCCGGGCGACATCCTGACGGTGCGTTGGTCGGGGTGGGGGTGAGCCCGGGGAGGGCAACCGGCCGGGTGCGTCTCGTCGATCACCTGTCGCGGGCGGAAGTGACAGTCGGCGAGGTTCTTGTCGTCCGTTCATTCGTCCCGGCACTGGCTCCGATGATCAGAAATGCAGGGGCGGTCGCAGCCGATATGGGCAGTGTGGCCGCGCACATGTCGGTCATCGCACGGGAGTGCGGCGTACCGGCCGTCGTTGCCCTGCATTCGATCACCGGAGCAGTCCGAGACGGCGACCTCATCACAGTGGACGGCACAACGGGCCACGTCTTTCCGAACGGACGAGCGCTGTAGCACAGCGGACCAGGAACGGAACTTCCTTCATGTTGGACAGCGCTTCGCCGTACGGCACAGGTTCGCGGATCGTGGCCACCTGCACGGTCGTGCGGCCGATCACGTGCTTGCTGGCCGCCCTGTCCGCCGCGTGCGGTGGCTTCCTGGCGTCGGACCTGTCCCGTCTCGCATCGGTGCGAGGTGTGCTGTCGATGCTGTGCATGGCGGGGTTGATGGGTGTGGCGAACGCCGTGAACGACATCGTCGACCTCCCCGCCGACCGCATCAGCAAGCCTCAACGCCCCATCGCTTCGGGGCGGGTGCCCGTATATACCGCCTGGTCCGTTGTCACGGCGCTGGCGATTCTCACCCTGGCGACTGCCGCCGCGCTGGGCCTCGCGGAGACACTCCTCGCCTCGGCGCTGCTGTTCCTGGCCTTCGCCTATTCCTACCGTTTCAAAGACACCGTGTTCGTCGGCAATGTCACTGTGGGCATTGTCTGTTGCGGCACCCTGGTATTCGGTTCGTTGACATCCGGACGGCTGACGCCGAGTTCAGGTGTCGCCGCAGCGGTCATCCTGCTGTTCGTGGTCGCCTATGAGATCGTCAAGACCCTGCAGGATCGCGAGGCGGACAGCGCAGCCGGCTTGCGCACACTCGCCACCGCATACGAACCCGGTGTGAGTGTCGCCGCCTTTACGGCCGTGGCCGCGGTCCTCTGCGTCACCGCACTCGGGGTGGGGTCGCCGTTCAGCTCGGAGCCGGTGCCCTGTCTCGTCCTGCTTCTTCTCTTCCTGATCGCGCCTGTGGGCCTGTGTGCCCACATCCTCCGGACATGGCCGGACCGGGCAGGCTCTACGGCACGATCACTGCTCATCCTGCGGTTGGCCTGGTTTCCGGGGCTGCTGTCTCTCACATTGTTGAAATGAGGCTTGTGGTGGGTGCCAGATGAATACCAGTCAACTCGTGCCGGGGACAGGGCTTGTCCTCGTGAGCTACTTCATCGGATGTATCTCGCCCAGCTACTACGCAACGAAGATTCGCATAGCTCAGGACATTCGTGACGTCGGTAGCGGGAACGCCGGCGCACAGAACGTCGGCAAGGTCCTCGGCCGTCACTGGTTCGTGATCATCCTGCTGCTCGACATGATGAAGGGGTACGCCGTCGTCTCCGGGGGCGTCGCCCTCGGCGTGGGAGACGTCGCCCTCACCCTCGCGATCGTGGCGGTCGTCTCCGGGCACATCTGGCCGGTGCAATTGGGCTTCCGCGGCGGGATGGGCATCGCCACGTCGCTCGGCGCCGTCCTCGCGTTCCATTGGCTCGTCATGGCCGGCATCGTGGCGGTCTTCGCCGTGACCTACTTCCCGCAGGTGTGGACAGGGCGGAGAGTGGCACGCAAGGCTGCGGCAGCCAGCGCGGTCGCCTCCATCAACCTGACCGCACTGTCGCTGGTCCTGCTGAAGCAGCCGTTGATGAGCTGGCTCTCACTGATCATTCTCGGTTTCGTCCACTACGCGGGGTACCGGTCACGGTTGGCCAGGGGCTGGCCGCGACCGGTCCAGAACAAGGCGGCGGCATGAGTGGCCTGCACGACCATTTCGCGGATGAACTCAGCGGTATCGGTGACCAGATGCGCGCCGGCTTCGAGTTCTGGCCCTGGGAGCACCGTGACCGAATGCGACTCCTGGTGGAACGGCAACTGGACCGGAAGGGCAAACGGCTCCGCTCGGTGTTCGCGCTGTTGTGCAGCGAACTCCTGGGAGGCGACACGAGGCGAGTGCAGCCATTGGCGGCTGCTGTCGAGCTGTACCATTCCGCGTCGCTGGTCCTGGACGACGTCCAGGACAACTCGACGTTCCGCGGCCGCGATCAGGCCGTCTACGTCAGCGAGAACGTGAGCAACGCGATCAATCTGGCGTGCATCGTGCGATCCTTCTCGCACTTTCCGATCCACTGCTCCGATCTCACGCCGGCCGAGAAGGACGGCGTGCGCCGCCAGTTGGACATGATGGCGACACTGGTGCCGCTCGGGCAGAGCATGGACATCGGCTGGCATCAGGGTTGGTACGACTTCACATCCGTTCCCTACCAAGAGACGATGCGATTGAAGACCGGCGCGCCTTTTGCGTGCGTAGCCTCCGGGGCCGCGGTGACCTGCGACGTGGAGAGCGAAATCCAAGAGCGAATGAAAAGCCTCGGCTACCGGGTCGGTGTTCTCTATCAACTGGTCGACGACTACAACGACATGTTCGTCAACGACCAGGGTGCCGTGCCCGCTGACCTCAGTGAGGGAAAGTTCACCCGGCCAGTTGAAATCCTCATCAAACTGCTGTGCGCGGACGGTCGAGAGGAACTCGCAGGACGTGTTGCCTCCCGGCTCAGGAACCCGGACGGTGTTGGCGGTGTGGAGTGGATCCTGGACCTCATGCTGGCCCATTCCGTCGCCCCCATCCTCGATGAGGAGATCTTTCTCGGCGCAGCCGACCTCGAACGGGACGTCGCGGCCCTGGCGTTCGGCGGCAGCGCGGCGGCAGACCGTATGGTGCAGTTCATTTACTCGCTTGCCGGAATGACGGGCAAGCAGCTCCAACAAGGGGCAGTCCCGGCCGGTCGTAGACCAGACGCTCCACATAACGAGCCAACGGCAGACTTCTCCGGACCTCCAGGCCGTTCCCGAGAATCCTCTTGGCCCACATAGGCACGAGGACGGCGACGGCAGCCAGGGGCAGAGCGGCACGGCGCTCCCGGGAGAGCAAGGCAACGGGTAGCAGCAGCAGTTGGGAAGCGAAGGAGCCCAACCCGGTCTCCCGGCAGAGGTAACCGACGGCCGGGCCGCCCAGGATCACCGCGGCTCCCCGCCAGTTGACGCCGAGCAGTGCGCCGGTCGCCGGCGTGATTCCGCGGCCGCCCGCTCCTCGCAGGAAGGGCGACCAGTTGTGTCCCGCGACAACCAGCCCGGCATTCAGGGCAACTGTGGGCCGGTGCTGACCGGCCAGCGTGACGGCGGCGTATCCCTTCGCCACGTCCAGTGCCGATGTGACCAGGAACGGTGCCAGTCCGGCCACGCGGTACACCCCGGTCGCCGACACGGATTCCGGATGGGCCACGCGCAGGTCCACCCCGCCGGTGAGCTTCGCGACGAGGTGCGCGGAGGGCAGCGCTCCTATGAGATACGAACACCCGGCCCGGCACAGCTCCCTGCCGACCGCCGCGACCCGCATCGCCTCACCTCGAGTTCGGGAATCCCGCTCCGCACTCCGACGCACGACAGCCAACTACAGTGGCACGACTTGCGCCACGGTGCCTGACATACCCGATGCAGGACACACGCCTGACGCAAGGCGAGCCGGTGCCATCGAAAATGAGGAATCCTCGTCAGTGGACCAATTCACAGTGCACCGCGAGGACTTATCAGTCGGCCACGACAGCGGTACCCTTCAACTGAAATCAGCAATCGCACCGTCTGGCGCGGCTCGCCTGAATTTCGTACGGGGGTCTGATGGCCAGATTACGCATCTTGGCTTGGCCTCTTGTTGTCCTGTTCCTTGGATACGGAGCGCTATTGGCCTTCTGGTCAAGGGGCACGTACACGTCTGCCATCCCCGGCCTGTTCGATTTCCGCAGTGCGACGTGGGGTGACGGTCTTCTCCTGCCGTTGTTGGCGCTTTGTCTGCGCGTCTCGACGCGGCGGCTGGCCGCGCAGTACACGCCGTCCCACCGGTGGCGCGCCGTCGTCATCGGTGCCCTCATGGGAGTTGCGGTGGGCGCCGCGGTGATCGTGGCATGGGCGCGGGACGAGCATCCGGTGGTGAACTGGACGATCCCGAGAGCCGGAGAGTTGACCGCCGCCGGCATCTGGCACGCGGCGTTCCTGGTGTCCGCGTGTGGCTGCTTCGCCGGGCTGGGCACTGACGTGGTGAAGCATCTGCGCGTCGCCGACGCGGCGGTCGTCCAGAAGACGTTGACGTCGTCGTGGGCGTGCGTGGCATTCGCGTGCATGGCAGGCTACGCGTGGCTGGCCGTCGCGGACGCGGAACGTGCGGACGCCACCGTCGGCGGGAGGGCCTCCCTGGTCGCCGTGACCATCGGCGCGGTCCTGGTGGCAGCGGCATTGGTGCGACTGCGGGTATGGCGTCATCTCGCGTACCTCAGCACCCTCGCCGTCTCCTCGGTGCTGACGCTGTTCACCGTGGTCTTCGTCGACGCACACCCAGACATGAACAGCCTTGCCTACGCCTCCCTGACCAGCGTGACGGCATCCGGCCTCGGGCTGGCGGCGACGACGAGAGAGGGCAGCCCTCTGTCGGTGGTGGAAGCACTGGGGGCTTGCGGTCTGTTCGGCACCGTTACGGTGTATGCCTCCACCTCACGCCCGGACCACCTCGGGATCACCTTGGCGTTACCGCTCCTGGCTGTTGCCGGTGCAGTGTCCTTGCGCTGGCTGAGAGGCCGCCTCCACATGCCCGGGCAGTCTCCCATCACCGGAGAGTACGGAGTGTCGGCCGGCATGTCGGCTTGCCTCCTGGTCGCCTCCCTGTTTGCGACGACCCTTGTCGGAAGGAAGGACGAGTACATCACCGGCGGCTTCATCCTCACCATCGCCGGTGCGGTTCTGGGCGGCGTCCTCTTCCAGTACTTCAAAGCCGACTACGTCGATCTCATGGCCATGGAGGGAGATGCGGCGCGCCGTTCGCCCGACGGCCGTCCCAGCAGGGCGCAGCGACGGGCGGCCACCAGGGTGTGGACACGGATGGCGAGCTACAGCGTCGCGGCCTTCTCAGCCATCCTGACGCTCACGATCGCCCTGGCCCCGTCCCTGAAGTGGAGCCCCGGTTCGGCGCAGGTCCCCTGGGAGATCCTGCTGTGCGTGGGCGGAGTCACTGCGGCCTTGGTGCCGGCCACAGGGAGAACTGTCGTCATCGCCTGGGCCACGGCAGACGTGTCCGTCCCCTCCGCTCCCGAGCGCTCTGCATGGCCGGCGTGGATCTGCGCCGGTGGTGCGACGGTCATCTCCATCGTCCTGCTCGTGGTGCTGGTGCGCGACGGTGCGCTGAACATCCTGGCGCTCCTCCAGGCTCTCGTGATGATGTTGTTCGCCTCGGAGGGCATCGCGGGCAACGGGGTGTGGCTGCACGCCAAGCGGCTGACGAAGACGTCGACGGCGACCCTTGTCTCCGTCGCCGTCGCGACGGGGCTCATCACCTACTGGTCCATGTCCAGTCTCGTCCGGCCCGAGGGGCGGTCGGCCAACGTCGGCTGGTCACTGCTCGCCTGGGCCTGCTGTGCGCTGGCAGTCCTCCTGCTCATGGTCACCGCGACCGCGACGGTCTACCGAGCCGGTGGTCGTCGCTACCGGACGGACTACCCACCCGTCAAAGGCGTGATGCAGGACGCCTTCCTCCTCACCATCCTCTGGATGGTTCTGGGCTGGCTGCCGCAAACCGTGCTGGCACATGTGCCTGCGTCGGTCGACGAACGGTGGGCCGCGATCGGAACCCTCCTGGCCGGGTTCATGCTCACGTTCTGTCCACCATTCCTGTGGACGCTCGAAAACAACGACACCCATGTCTGCCGACAGCGGGAGGTTCGCCACGCTACGGCGCCCACCCACGGGCCCTTCTTCGAAGAGTCCTCCTCGCATCGGATCAGCGCGCTGCCCGATCGCATCGCCCGCTACTCGCATGTCGTCGCGGCCGAGGAAGGAGAGGATACGGAGGAGCTGTCTGCCGGCGACTTCATGGACAGACTCAGCGGCCACACAGCGGTGCAGAACGCACTGGCCCTCGTCCTCGTCGTCATTTCCGTGGTCGGCGCAGTCGGCGTGTTGTCCGCCTTCTCCGGCCCGGGCGAACCACCAGCACCACCGCCGTCCTGAGCCACCGGAACCTCCTGTGCCCGGGCGGACTCGGCAGCGACGCTCCGCGCGCCATCAGGGACACCGCCGGACCACCGCACTCGGTGCACGAGGCGTAACGCGCGGCGGTCACGGCAGCGGCCCGCACCAGCGGTGCATGTCACCTCGAGGGCAACGGTCCCGCGCCCGTCACCCCTTGCCCCCGCCGCCGGCGGCCACCGTCCGCAGGTACGCGCCCAGGCGGGCGATGGCCGACGGGTTGCGGGGACTCTCGACCAGGTCGGCGTAGTCGAGGGTGAAGATCCGCCGGTGCTTGACGGCGGAGACGTTGCGCAGCGGAGCGTAGGAGAGGAGGAACTTCTTCTTCTGCTCGGCGCTGACGTCCCCGTAGTCGCAGATCACGATGACGTCCGGGTCCCGCTCGACGACGCTCTCCCAGCCGACGGTCGTCCACGAGTCGGCGACATCGTGCATGAGGTTGGTGCCGCCGGCCTCGGTGATGATCTGCTCGGGCGCCGCGTAGCGACCGGAAGTAAAGGGCTGGTCCTGGCCACTGTCGTACAGGAAGACGGTCGGCCGGTCCTCGCCGCGGGGCGCCTTCGCGCGCACGCCGGCGATCTGCTTCTTGAAATCGGCGATCAGCGCGGCCGCGCGCTGTTCGACGCCGAACAGTTTCCCGAGGTTGGTGAGGTCGGCGTACAGGGCGTCCAGCGGCGGCATGATGCCCCGCGAGGTCTTCGTGCGGCCGTTGCGGCAGGACTCGGTGAGGACGTACGAGGGGATGCCGAGCTTCTTCAGGGCGTCGGGAGTGAAGCCGCTGTCGTCGCGGAATCCGTAGTTCCAGCCGGCGAAGACGAGGTCGGCACGGGCGTCGAGGACGTTCTCCCTGGTGAGTTGGTCCTTCGACAGCCACTTCACCTTGTTGTAGCCGTCCTTCCAGGGCACGCCGCTCAGATCGCCCTTGTCGTCCGGCATCGCGAACCCGGCCATGCGGTCCTCGAGTCCGAGCGCGAACATCAGCTCGGTGATGCCGACGTCGTTGGTGACCACGCGTCGCGGGACTTTGTCGTAGGTGACCTTGTGGTCGCAGTTGCTGAGGGTGATCGCGGAGGATTTCGAGTCCGCCGGCGGCTCGACGGTGGCCCCGCAACCGGTGGCCGTGACGGTCGTGGCGAGGCAGAGGGCTGCGGTGAGCAGCTTGCGCATGGGAGTCCTTAGGCGGAGGGCGGGAGTCGGTCGAAGAGGATGTGGAGGGCGCCGGTCTCCGGATGCCGTACGGGATGCGCGCGGACCCCGAACACCTCGGCGAGCAGGCCCGACCGGAGGACGTCGTGCGGTGGCCCCGAGGCCACGATCCGGCCGTCCGCGATCACGTACAGGACGTCGCAGTGGGCGGCGGCCAGATTGAGGTCGTGCAGAGCGGCCAGCACGGTCAGACCGCTCTCGCGGACCAGGGACAGCACGTCCAACTGGTGCGCGATGTCGAGGTGGTTGGTGGGTTCGTCGAGCACGAGCACCCGGGGCTGCTGGGCGAGCGCACGGGCGACGAGCACCCGCTGCTTCTCGCCGCCGGACAGGGCCAGGAACCCCCGGTCGGCGAGGTGGCCGACACCGGTTCGGGCCATGGCCTGTGCGCAGATCGCGCGGTCCGCCGCGGCGGTCCGGTCGCGGTGGGGCAGGCGTCCCATGGCGACCACCTCGGCGACGGTGAAGTCGAACTCGGCCGACGACTCCTGCGGCAGCGCGGCCAGTACGCGAGCCGCCGCCCTGGCCGGCATGGTGTGCACGTCCTGTCCGTCGAGCCGCACCACACCGCCGGCCGGGCGCAGCGCCCGGTACACCGTGCGCAGCAGCGTCGACTTGCCGCTTCCGTTGGGTCCGACGAGACCGACGAAGGCTCCGCTGTCCGCCGTGAGCCGGATGTCGTCGACGAGCCGGGCCCCGCCGGCCTCGACCGTGATGCCCTCCAGATCAAGCCGCACGACTGCCGTCCTTTCCGTCCCCGGCCGTCATCAGTGGCCGCCGAACGCGTAGCCGCCGCGCCGCATGAGCAGCAGGAAGGCCGGCACTCCGACGACCGCGGTGATCACCCCGACGGGCAGTTCGGCGGGCGCGAGCAGCAGCCGGGAGAGCAGGTCCGCCCACACGAGCAGGACGGCACCCGCGAGGGGAGCGACAGCGAGCACCCGCCGGTGATCGGCGCCGACCAGCATGCGCACGACATGCGGCACCATCAGCCCGACGAACCCGATGGCCCCGCTGACCGCGACCACCGTCCCGGTCACGGCGGCGGTGACGAGGAACAGCTCCCGGCGCAGCCGGCTCGGCGGGACGCCGAGCGCCGCGGAGGTCTCGTCCCCCATGGCAAGGGCGTTGAGCGCCTCGGCCCGCAGGCGCAGCCACACCCACCCGGCCGCCACCGTGGCCGCCGCGAGCGGCACCTGCGCCCAGGTCGCGCCCCCCAGACTCCCCAGCAGCCACATCATCGCCGACCTCGCGGCCTCACCCCGTGCGGCCCCGAACACCATGACGGTGGTGACGGCCTCGAAGCCGTACGCCAGCGCCGTCCCGGTCAGGATCAGCCGCAGTGGAGTGAGCCCGTGCGGTGAGCGGGCCACGGCGTACACCAGCGCCATCGCGACGAGCGCGGACGCGAACGCCGACACCGACAGGGCCCACACCCCCAGCCCCGCGAACGCGCCGAGGAGGATCACCGCGTTGGCGCCCACCGCGGCGCCCGAGGAGATGCCCAGCACGAAGGGGTCGGCGAGCGCGTTGCGGACCATGGCCTGCACCGCCACGCCGACGGCCGCGAGTCCCGCCCCGACGACGGCGCCGAGCACGACACGCGGCAGCCGGATCTCCCAGACGATGGTGTACGAGGCGACATCACGGGTGTGCACGGTCCCGCCGGTGAACCCGGCCCACAGGAACCGCAGGACGTCCCCCGGCCCGATCCCCGCGGCTCCCAGGCCCACGCCGCACAGAAGTGACAGGAACAGCACGAGCAACAGCCCGAGGACCAGGGGAAGGAGAGGTGTCCGGGAGGTCCCGGACGGTGTCGAACTCCTGGCTCGACCGGGACTCTGGCCCGGGCTTCGGGTCGGACTTCGGCGCACGGTCAGGGCAGTCCTTGGCCTGGGGCCGCCTGATGAACGTCGAGCGAGGAGACAGCCCGTACGGCGGAACGGCCGCGCGGTCCCCTCTCGCAGTCCACGGCGAGCAGTCAACGGGTCGCAGGCCACCTACGGGTAATCGGACTCGCGCGGTGGACCCCTGGTCCCCACGCACACCGTTGCGGGTCAGCGCCGGAATCTCACCGGACTTCCCCCGCGGGAGGCTCCGGGAGCCTAACAAACGCGCCGGCACGCCCCTGACCTTGGGGCAGCACCGCCCGTGGTGGAGCCCGCCGCGTCTTCCGCCAGGATTATGATCATGCGACCGATTCGTGACGGACAGGAGGTCCAACGCCCATGACGGACAAGCGCGTTGTCATTGTTTCCGGTGGAGGTACGGGCATCGGTGCGGCCACCGCACGGGTGCTCCGGGCGGCCGGGCACGACGTCGTCATCTCCGGACGACGGCCGGAACCGCTGCACCGGGTCGCCGAGGAGACCGGCGCGCTGCCCTGCCCGGCGGACACCACCGACGCGGACGCCGTCCGTCACCTCGTCGACGTCGCGGTGGAGCGCTACGGCCGGCTCGACGGCCTGGTCCTCAACGCGGGAATCGGGCGCAGTGGTGCCGTGGGTGAACTGTCCGACGAGGACTGGGACTTGGTGCTGCGGACAAATCTCACCGGGCCCTTCCTGCTGATGCGGGCGGCCCTGCCGCACCTCCTGGAGGCCGGCGGCTCGGTCGTCGCGGTCGCCTCGGTCGCCGCACTCCGCAACGGAGTGGCCAACGCCGCGTACGCCACGTCCAAGGCGGCGCTGCTCCAGCTGTGCAGTTCGCTGGCCGTCGACTACGGGCCGCAGGGTCTGCGGGCCAACACCGTGTGCCCCAGCTGGGTGCGCACGGAGATGGCGGACGGCCGTATGGCCCGGTTCGCCGAGGAGGCGGGGCTGGCGGGCGGGGCCGAGGCGGCCTACCAAGAGGCGACCCGGCTGCTCCCGGCGCGCCGTCCCGGCGAGCCCTCGGAGGTTGCCGAGGCCATCGCCTGGCTGCTGTCGCCGGCGGCCTCGTTCGTCAACGGCGCGGCGCTGACCGTGGACGGAGGTGTGACGGCACTGGACCCGGGGACCCTTCCGTTCAACTTCCGGATCACCCCGCGCGACGGCGTGCGCTGACCCGGCGGAGGCTTCTGTGGAAGCCGGCGAGCTCGGCGCCCAGGGTTCGGGGCACTCCCCGAGGTCGCGGGCGTGGGGGCGTTCGAGGGCCGCCATGCGAATTGCCGAGTCCACCGGGAGCGCGGAGATAACCTCAGCACGCGAATCGTCCGACGGGGAGGGGCAGGACATGCCGGGGCAGGACTGGATAGACCGTGCGGGAGAGTTGTTCGAGGCGGCGATGTTCGGCGGGGACACGTCCGCGCTGGAGCGGTCCGACGACGCGCTGGACGCGATCGAGGCGCCACTCGCCATGGCACGGGGAAAGATATTGCACGTCCGCTTCCTGAACGACCGGGAAGAGAACAGCCAGGAGCTGGCGCTGTTCGAGCGCGCGGCCGAGTTGTACCAGCGTCTCGGGGACGCGTCGGGTGAGGCGGACGCCCTGTTCTGGGTCGGCTGCTGGCATCAGGTGGTGAAGAGTGACGGCGCCACCGGCAGGCCGTACTTCGAGCGGTCGTACGCGCTGGCGAAGTCCGTTGGCGACCGGATGACGATGTCCTACGCGATACGCCATCTCGGCTTTGCCGACAAGGACGCGGGCCGATTCGAGCCGGCCCGCGAGCGGTTGACCGAATCGGTGACGCTGCGCCGGGAAATCGGCTTCAGGCCCGGTGAAGCGGCCGGCCTGGTGGCGCTGGCCTACCTCTCGGCCGAGACCGGCGACCGATCGGCGGCGCTCGACCACCTCGATGAGGCCGAATCGGTCGCCGAGGAGTGCGGCGCCAAGGCCGTGTCGGCGTGGATCGTGCAGGCCCGCACGTTCATCCGCCCCTGAGGCCTGTGGACCATGCCGGTCACAGCCACTCGGTGAGGACTGCCACCGGCACGGTCGCCTCGTGGCGGACGGCAAGCTCGTCGTACCGCGGCGGCCGGCCCGGGAGCCCAGTTCTGGCGGCTGGCGGCAGGGGCAGCGCACGAGCGCGTACGCAAACTGCGCGAGCAGGGGGTCATCCGGTCCACGACCGTCGACGTCGACCCCATGGCGCTCGACCGCGGGGTCCTCGCCTTCGTACTGGTCGACTCGACGGCCTGGATGGGCGACCGGGCCGAGGACTTCGCCGCGGTGCCGGAGATCCAGGAGGCGCACGTCATCGCGGGCAGCGCGGCCGTCCTGGTGAAGGTGCGCACCGCGACCACCGGGCGGCTCCAGGACGTGCTGCGCCGCCTGTACGCGATCGACGGCGTGAGCGGGACGCAGGCAACGGTCGTACTGGAGACCTTCTTCGAAAGGCCGCTGGACGCCGGTTGGGCAGGCCACCCTCAGGGACGGCGGACGCGTCCGTTCCGTGCGCTCCGGGTCGAGTGAGCCGGTTCCGTGCGGCCGTTCGGCTCTGCCGTACCGGTGGCGCGCCGGGCATGGCGCACGCTGGGGGCGTCGCGCGGCGCTTACGGTCGGCGGCATGGACGGTGATCGCCGAGGGTGGCTCCAGTGTTTGCTCTGCGGGGCGGTGTTCGCCGTGTGCATGGCCGGCACCACACTGCCGACCCCTCTCTATGGCTTGTATCAGGAGAAGTTCGGCTTCTCCGAGCTGACGGTGACGGTCGTGTACGCCGTGTACGCCTTCGGGGTCATCGGCATGCTGCTGCTGGCGGGCAACGCGTCGGACGCCGTGGGCCGTCGGCCGGTGCTGTTCGCGGGCCTCGGATTCGCGGCGCTCAGCGCCGTCTGCTTCCTGTGTGCCACCGGGCTGGGCTGGCTGTATGCGGGGCGGCTGCTGTCGGGACTGTCCGCGGGCCTGTTCACCGGGGCCGCCACGGCGTACGTGATGGATCTGGCCCCGCGCGGCGGCTCGTCCCGGGCCACGTTCGTGGCGACGGCCACCAATATGGGCGGGCTCGGCTGCGGCCCGCTGCTCGCCGGCCTGCTCGCGCAGTACGCCGCCTGGCCGCTGCACCTGCCGTTCATCGTGCACCTCGTCCTGCTGGCCGGCTCGGTTGCCGTCCTGCTGCGCCTGCCGGAGACCGTGGCGGAGCGGCGGCCGCTGAGCACCGTACGGCCGCAGCGGCCCGGACTGCCCAGGCAGGTACGGGCCGTGTTCGCGCCCGCGGCGATCGCCTCGTTCGTGGGGTTCGCCATGTTCGGCGTGTTCACGGCCGTCAGCCCGACGTTCCTCGAGGAGTCCCTGAACGTGGACAACCACGCCGTGAGCGGGCTGGTGGTCGCGCTCGGTTTCTTCGCCTCGACCGCCGGGCAATGGGCGGCCGGCCGCGTCGGGCCGGAGCGGTCACTGCCGCTGGGGTGCGCCGCGCTCTTCGCCGGACTGGTGCTGCTCGCGGGCGCGCTGCGCTGGGACCTGCTGGTGCTGGTGATCCTCAGCGCGATCGTCGCCGGTGTCGGACAGGGGCTGGCGTTCCGCGGGGCGCTGTCCGCGGTGGCCGCCGCGTCCCCCGCCCACGGGCGCGCGGCGGTGATCTCGACGCTCTTCGTGGTGGCGTACGCGGGAATCTCGGTGCCGGTGATCGGTGTGGGCGTTCTGGCGCGTCCGCTCGGCCTGGAGGGCGCAGGGCTGACGTTCATCGCGTGCATGGCCGTCCTGGTCACGTCCGCGGGCGTCTACCTGGTCCGGCGGCCGGTGGGGGCGAGCACCTAGGACGGATGTACGTCGGTCGGCAGCCTCGGCGGCCCGCAGGCGTCTCGTTCTGCTCGCCTGCAACCAATACACTGCGGCGGCGCGTCCGTTCCACAGAATGACATCGGGGGAGAGACCGAGATGAGTGCCTGGAATCCGCAGGGGCCGCCGCAGCCGCCGCACCACCCTCACGGTAACCCTGTGCCGCCGCAGCCGTATCCGTACAACGTTCCTCCTCAACAGGGTGGCTACCCGCCGCAGGCTCCCTACCCCTACCAGCCGGGGTATCCGCAGCCGGTGCCACGCCGCGTCGGACTGTTCCGCCGGCTGTGGCGTTCCGTCGGCCCGACCGCCACCGCCCGCAAGGTGTTCAGGCCCTCCCGGCCGGGCCGGGTGGAGGACGAGGTGGTCGCCCGGATCCAGAAGATCCGGACGTACGTGGGCCTGGGCGCGATCGCCTGGGTGACGTTCTCCTACAAGCTGGTCGACTCCGCGAGCGACGTCGCCAGCGACCGACTCAACGACTCATGGATCAACGTCCTCGTCCTCTCCGTGACGTTCCCGGTCATCATCGGTGTGCTCGTCGCACTGGCGCGTCCGCCGGCCCGGCAGCAACTGCTGCGGCGTGCGGCCAAGCCGTTCGGCTCCGTGGTGGCGATCATCGGCGGTGTCGCCGTGTTCCCCGCCGCCATCATCAGCGGCCTCATCGACGGACGGCTCGCCACCAATCCCGCGATGTCCGTGGTCACTTGGCTGATCACGGTGTTGATCCTCGTGTGGGTCCTGCCGTTCATCCTCTACGGGATGGGGCTGTCCCTGGTCCACGTGTTCCGTACCGTGGACATCCACGAAACCGTGCCGCCCCTGCTCACGATGACACTGGTGTGGGAGATGGCAATCATCGGTCTGTTCACCGGCGCCTACGGAAACCTGCCGGGTGTCGTCCGCGTCGTCTTCATCCTCGGAGCTCCCCTGTCGGTCACCGCGGTGGCGCTGTGGGAACTGCGCCGACTGCGCGTGAACTACGGCCTCACACTGCGCGGCGCGCTGATGCGCTGACCCGTGCCGGGCGCCGCTCGCTCTCGACGTCCCGGCCTCGGCTGCGCTCCGCCGTCAGCCGGCGTAGTCCCGGATGACCTGGTGAGCCACGCGTTTGCGGGGAGCGGCCAGCTCCGCGGCGACTTCGGTGAGAGCATTGTCGTCGAAGCGGACCAGCGCGGGCCGATGCTTGCCCTCGCTCACGCATTGGCGCCGCGCGTGGGTCGGCGGATGGGTCGCATCCACGCTGTGTCCGCGCGCGGTGCTCGCCCGTCGCAGCCGTTCGTATTCACGCTCCGGTACGGATCCGACGTGGTCGGCGAGACGCTCCCACAGGCCCTGCCCCGCGTCACTGCGTGACCTCCCGCCGATGCCCGTCTGAGCCAGCACCGATTCCCGGCGCAGTTCCATGTCGACCGAGTCGAGGAGGAGGAGCCGGTCCAGCAGTTCGGTGGCTGCCTCGGTGGAACCGACCCGGGCGGCCGCGCGGTCGGCGAGATACTCAGCCCGCTGCGATGCCTGCATGGTCAGGCGGTCGAGCAGCATCAACACGCCGTGGGCGAGGGCTCGGGGGAGGAGCAGCAGCACGTTGGCGAGGCGCTCCAGGAATGTGGGTGACTGTGCGGGCGCCAGCACGTAGCACCACAGGGCGAGCGAACGCAGGGCACTGCCGACGATCTTCGCGTGACGCAGGTCCCCATGGGCGTAGTGGCCGAGTTCATGACCCAGGAGTGCCACGCGCTGCTGGGGCGTGAGGACTTCCCACAGTGCCAGGCCCAGGTACAGCACCCGCCGCTGGCGGACCCCCACCAGACCCACGCTCGCGTTGGACTCCGGTCCGATCACCACCGCATGCACTCCTGTCGTGCCGACAGCCGCCGCGACCTCGTCGACCAGCGCGAACAGCCGTGGTGCATCGGTCTTGTGCAGGACGGGCGCGTTGTCCGGCAGGGAGGCGAACCGTGGCCGCAGGGCGATGGCGAGGAGGATCAGCACGACACCGATCACGGGCTGACTCACCGTGCTCCAGCCCAGTACCACCAGCAGCGCTCCACCCACCGCGAGCGCCACCGTCGAACCGTGCACCGCCAAGGCGAGCGTGTGCGCGAGGACGCTGGACGCGTCGCGCCGCGGCGGGGCCGCTTCGTCCTTCGTCATCTCCGCGAGCAGCTGCTGCCCGTGCCGACGGGCCAAACGCCGGCGCAGAGCGTCGATCCTTCCGGGTTCCGGCTCCGCCGTCCCGGGATCGACGTTCCAGCCGCACTCGGCGCACCAAGCGCCGAAACGCGGATCCACCGGTACGTCCTCACGGCAGTCCGGACACGTCTGTGCCCGGCCCGCAGAAATCTGCGACCCCATATCCCCTGTCCCCACCCCTGTAGATCCTCAGCAACAGCCCACCGATCGCGCCGGCAGGGCGGGAGGGGACGTGCCTGCGCAGCGTAAGGGACAGCGGGCTCGAACGCCACGTCCAATGCTCCTCATGAGCGCCGCGCTCGCGCTCCACGGCGGAGCCGGCTACTCGGCCCGCCGGCCGACTCGGAATGCCTGGCGGTAGGCGGTGGGGGAGACCCCGATCGTGTGGGCCAGGTGCTGCCGGAGCGAGGCCGCGGTGCCGAAGCCCGCGTGGGCGGCCACCTGGTCGACCGGCAGGTCGGTGGTCTCCAGGAGCAGACGTGCGTGTTCCACTCTGCGCTGCGCGAGCCACTGGCCGGGCGGCATGCCCACTTCCTCGACGAACCGCCGGCAGAACGTCCGCACACTCATCCCGGCGTGCGCGGCCAGCTCGGCCAGGGTGAGCGGACGGTGCAGCTGCTGCTGGGCCCAACTACGGGTGGCGGACGTGGTGGCGGCGGTCGCCTCCGGGACCGGGCGGGCGATGTACTGGGCCTGGCCGCCCTCCCGCCACGGGGGTACGACGCAGAGGCGGGCCACCCTGTTGGCGGTCTCGCTGCCGTGGTCGCGGCGCACCAGATGCAGACAGAGGTCGACTCCGGCGGCGACGCCGGCTGCGGTGAGGACCTGGCCGTTGTCGATGAACAGCACGTTCGCGTCGACCTGCACCTGCGGGAAGGCGCGCTGGAAGTGCCCTGCCTCGTTCCAGTGTGTGGTGGCGGGACGGCCGTCGAGGAGGCCCGCGGCGGCCAGTACGTAGGAGGCCGTGCAGATCGAGACGATGCGGGCGTCGGCCGGCAGGAGGGCGAGGGCGCCGGCCAGTTCGTCGGGCAGCCAGTCCCGTGGCTCCTCGGGCCCGCAGGTGAACGGCGGGATGACGAGGGTGTCGGCCGTCCGCAACGCGTCACTTCCGTGGGCCACGGTGATGGCGAAGTCGGCGCTCGTGGTGACCGGACTGCCGTCCAGGCTGCACGTGATGACCTCGTACAGCGGCTCGCCCTCCTGCCCGGCGGCGGTGCCGAAGATCCTTACCGGGATGCTGAGTTCGAAGGGATAGACCCCTTCGAGGGCCAGGACGACAACGCGATGCATGGCAAGATCCTTGCACATGCTGGCAACCTTGCCACTCGTTCTCGCTCCTTGAATCCGAGAACCTTGATCCAAGCGGGCCGCAGGAGCCCGACAGGAACTGGGGGAGTTGTCATGCGTGCTATCGGCCAGGACGAGTTCGGCGGGCCCGAGGTGCTCAAGGTGATCGAGGTGGCACGCCCGGTGCCCGGACCCGCCGAGGTGCTGGTGCGGGTGCACGCGGCGGGCGTCAACCCGACCGACTCGTGGCACCGCGCCACCGGTGGGCTGGCCGGCGCCGTGATCCCGCTGGGCTGGGACGTCTCCGGTGTGGTCGAGGAGGTCGGCGCGGGCGTGACCACCCTCGCGCCGGGCGACGAGGTGTTCGGCATGCCGCGTCACCCGATCCCCGCGGGCACGTACGCCGAGTACGTGACCTCCTCCGCCCGCCACCTGGCTCGCAAGCCCGCCCGGCTCAGCCATCAACAGGCCGCCGCACTGCCGCTGGCCGGGCTGACCGCGTGGCAGGCGCTCGTGGAAACCGCGGACATCCGTCCAGGCCAACGCGTACTGATCCACGCGGCAGCCGGCGGCGTCGGCCACCTCGCCGTGCAGATCGCCAAGGCGCGCGGCGCCCACGTCATCGGCACCGCCCGTTCGGCCAAGCACGACTTCCTGCGCAGCCTCGGCGCGGACGAACTCATCGACTACACCGAGGCCGAGTTCGAGAACGCCATCGACCCGGTCGACGTGGTGCTCGACGCGATCGGCGGAGCCTACGGCCCGCGTTCCCTGCGCACCCTGCGCCCAGGCGGTGTCCTGGTTGCGCTCGCCTCCCCGGCCGAGGCATACCTGGCCGAGCAGGCGCGCCCGCTCGGACTGCGCGCCGGCTTCATGATCGTGGAAGCCGATCATGCGGGCATGCGGGAGATCGCGGCCCTGGCCGAGGCGGGGCTGCTCAGGGCCGAACTCGACACGGTGCTCCCCCTCGAACAGGCGGCCAAAGCGCACGAACTCGCGGACAGCCGGCGTACTACTGGAAAGATCGTTCTCTCCGTCGCCGACTGACCGACCGGTTGGGGAACGTCACGATGACGACCTTCGTCCTCGTATCCGGTGCCTGGCACGGCGCGTGGGCCTGCGAACCCGGTGCCGGCCGATGTCCGCGAGCCGGGTGTACGCGACCAGGTCGAAGGCCGAGCAGTGCCGGCTGAGGGTGCGGGCGAGTTCCCGTAGCCGGCTGCCGTCCGCGGTGCCGCGGGCCTACCCGTTGACCTTGACCGGGCGGGGGAGCGCCGGCACCTGCTGACCGCCTCCGTCAGCCTCGACGCCCACGTTGCCGATGGCGGCAACTTCCAGCTGCAGGAGCCTCGGCCGTGACGGGCCCCTTCCACTTGGCCGGCCGCGGGTGTCAGCCCAGCCCCAGCCGGGGGATCTCCCGTCCCGCTGAGCGGTCCATCACCATCCGCAGTCCGGCTTCACGCGTCCTGTCGTAGGCGGCCTCGTCCACGATCCCCAGCTGGAACCAGACCGCCTTGGCGCCGAGCGTCACGGCCTGGTCGGCGATGTCGCCGGCCAGCGCGGAGTTGACGAACACGTTCACCACATCCACCGGGAAGGGGATCTCCGCGAGCGAGGCGTAGCCCTGTTCACCGTGCACCGCCTCGGCCCTCGGGTGCACGGGCACGACCTTCTTGCCGATGCGTTGCAGCTTCAGGGCCACACGGTAGGCGGCCCGTTCCGGGTTGTCGGACAGGCCTACCACCGCCCAGGTGTCCCCGGTGTTGGTGAAGATCTCTCTTATCGTCGCGTCATCGCCATAGACCGTCATGCACGGTTCAACGCTGCCGAGGCCCCGCCAGTGGCCGCTCGCACCAGGAGACTGCGGCGGGGCACGGACGTCGCGTTGCGGAGAAGGCCGACGAGGAGGTCGGTCTGGAACATCCATTACGACTGCCACCGGCCGCACAGCGCCGCCGGAAACCGTCCGCCGGCATCACTCCTCCGCGCGAGCGTCACCAACGAGCACGTCACCAACGAGCACGTCACCAACGAGTGCGTCACCAGCGACATGGCCGGCAGCAACTAGGGGCGCGCGTAGGGCCGCGTCATGATCTCCATGTTGTGGCCGTCGGGGTCGTCGAAGTACGCGCCCTGTCCGCCGAACAGGCGGTTGATCCGGCCGGGTTCGGTGCGGCGGGGGTCGGCGTAGTAGGTGACACCGACCGCTTCCAGGCGGGCGATCATCGTGGGGAATTGCGCCTCTGGCACCAGGAACGCGTAGTGCTGCGACTGGATGGGCTCGTCCCGCTTCTCGTAGTAGTCGAGGGTTACGCCGTTGCCGAGGTCCACGGGGAGGAACGGCCCGAACGGAGCGCCGACCTTCAGCCCAAGAATGGCGGCGATGAACTCGGCCGACAGATGCCGGTCGCTGGCGTAGACGGCGGTGTGGTTGAGCTGGACGGCATTCGCCGCGAGCTCGGATTCGTGCGCGTGCGGCTGGTCGTACGACATCGGTGGTGTGTCTCCGGGTTTTTGGGATCCGCTGGGTGGGGGCGCCACACGGGGGCGCCGACGCGAAGTCGCGGAGGAGAGGGCGGCCCTCTGGCCCGCCTCGGGCTCACGCCGAGGCCGGGAGCCCCACTCGTGCATGGCCCATGGCCGACCCGGCAGTCACCCCACAGAGCCTAGTGTCCGGTCAGGGGACGGGCAACGTAGTTCCCGCGTGATCGGGTGGTCGGGTGGGTCGGGCGATCGGGGGCCGAGTCGGCGAAGGCCCCGGCGTACGCGCCGACCTTCGTGCCGATCGCGTAGGAGCCCCAAGAGGCCGGGGACCGGCGGCCTGCCACCCGCGGAGGCGTCACCGCCCGTGTCGGTTCCTGTGTGAATGGCGTTCTTCGTTGACGTGCACGGAACAGCGGAGGTATATACCAAGCACCCTCGTGAGAGCGCTCTCTGAAGGCATTCGGCGCCGAGCGAGGCATGCCAGGCACGTCAACATCCGCAGGTTCCCCACCCTGTTCAGGAGACACCATGCCGAGCAAGCCCCTCGCGTCGGCGCACATACGGCCAACGCTGCACCGACGCAAACCGCTCCCCGTTCTCGCGCTGCTGGTCGCCTTGCTGGCGGCCCTCGTTCTCGCGGTCGACCAGCCCTCCGCCCACGCGGCCGACGCCCTGCTCTCGCAGGGCAAACCGGCCACCGCCTCCTCGGTCGAGGCGGCGGGCACCCCCGCCTCGGCGGCCGTGGACGGCTCCACGACCACCAGATGGTCCAGCGCGTTCAGTGATCCCCAGTGGCTCCAGGTCGACCTCGGTGCCACGGCCCAGATCAGCCAGGTCGTGCTGCGCTGGGAGGCCGCCTACGGGACCGCCTTCCAGATCCAGACCTCCGCCAACGGCACCAGCTGGACCTCGATCTACTCCACCACCGCGGGCCCCGGCGGCGTACAGACGCTCAACGTCACCGGCTCCGGCCGGTACGTCCGTCTGTACGGCACCGCCCGGGCCACCCCGTACGGCTTCTCGCTGTGGGAATTCCAGGTCTACGGCACCGGCGGCACCACCCCGCCGCCCACCGGCGACTTCTGGGGTGACACCACCAAGATCCCGCCGGCCAAGAACGCCGTGGAGGTGGCGATCCTCAACCGGACCAACGGCGCCTACCCGGACAGCCAGGTGTACTGGAGCTTCAACGGCCAGACGCACTCCATCGCGGAGCAGCCCTACCTGGACATGCCCGCCAACTCCTCCGGCCGCATGTACTTCTACGTCGGCTCGCCGACCAGTCAGTACTACGACTTCATCGAATTCACCGTCGGCGGGGGCGTGTTCAACGGCAACACCACGCGCGTGGACGCCTACGGCCTGCCCCTCGCGATGCGGCTGCACTCCTCCGACGGCTACGACGTCCAGGTCGGGGAGACCCAGGCCTTCTTCAGCAAGTCCCGCACCCAGGTCTTCCAGGACTTCATCAACGCCGTCCCGCAGCAGTTCAAGGTGCTGGCACAGAGCCAGGCCCCGTACCGGATCATCGCCCCGGGCAGCGACGCGAGCTTCAAGCCGGGCGGCGTGAACGCGAACTACTTCACCTCGTACGCCCAGTCGGTCGGCGTCAACGAGACCACCCAGTACATCTTCGGCTGCGCCGGGAGCATGGCCGGCAACCCCAACATGTGCGCGGCGCTCAACCGGCACGTCGCCACGCTGCCGTCCTCGGGCCAGTCGGACCCGAGCCAGTTCTACAAGTCCGCACCCGCCAACTACTACGCCAAGTTCTGGCACGACAACAGCATCAACAACCTCGCCTACGGCTTCCCCTACGACGACGTCGCGGGCCAGTCCTCCTTCATCTCCCATGCCAACCCCCAGTGGCTGGCCGTGGCCGTCGGCTTCTGACCGAAGCAGGCACGTTCCGGTCCGTATGCCGGGCTGACCAGTCGGGCACCCCGTCACCCCCAGTGGGGCGGCGGGCGCCCGCCGCATCGGGGCCTCGGGTACGGCGCCGTCGGTGCACGTCACGAATCAGGGGGGTGAATGACGCAGAGGTCCGACGACTCGGTGGGCGCCGTCGACCGCTCGTGGGGGAGTGCGGGGAGGGCGACGCGGTAGAAAGGGGTCATGGCTGAGCGCGAGGTCTCCTCGGGGGGCGTGGACGATGTGGATGCGGTGGCCCGTGCGGTCCTGACAGCGTCCCGGCTGCTGGTCGCCGTGTCCGCGCGGTCGCTGGCCGAGGTCGAGGAGCGCGTGACGCTGCCGCAGATGCGGATGCTGGTGGTGCTGTCGGCGCACGGCGCCAGCAAGCTGGTCTCCCTCGCCGAGCAGCTCCAGGTCGCGCCGTCGACGGCCATGCGGATGGTGGACCGGCTGATCGCCAACGGTCTGGTGGACCGGCAGACCAACCCGGGCAACCGCCGCGAGACGATGCTGAAGCTCACCGAGGACGGCCGCCGGTCCGTCGAGGAGGTCATGGCGCGACGGCGCGCGGAGATCGCGGCGATCGTCGAGAGGCTCGCCCCGGATCAGCGGCTGGCGCTGATCGACGCGCTGAACGCCTTCAACGAGGCCGGCGGAGAGCCGCCCGCCCCGGAGGCGGATGATCTGGAACCGCATCCGCTGGGGTGAACGGCATCTCCTCGGCGTACAGGGCGGTGGCCCGTAGGCCCTGCAGCCGCCTTCCGGGGCAGGAACGTTGGTCAGCCCACCGTCGGGGTGGTGGTCGGGGAAGCCGAGGGAGCGCCGGGGGACGGGGTGAGGACGAGGATCGGCTCCCCGGGCGGCGGCGGGGGCGGGGTGAGGTCACTGGCAGGCAGCTTCGGCGGAGTCGTCTCCTTGAAGAGGACCGTGCCGAAGTCCACAAGACCGGTCTTCTCCATCACGGTGATGTGGTCGAGGACGGTGTCGTTGGCCTGGTCGGCCAGGGCTCGGACCAGGCTGTTCTCGGTGGTGGCGCGAATCTTGGCGACCGTCGAGAAGATCTGGCCGTGGGTGACGCGCAGGATGTTGGCGAAGTCGGTGTCGAACTGCTTCCCGCTGTCCGAGGACAGCGTGGATACGAAGCCCTGTTGCTGAGGGGACGCCAGATTGGGCAGGGTGACGCCCAGTTGGGGCGCGATCTTGCGGCAGGTGGCGTCGAGTCCGGAGTGGCCGTCGACCAGATGCTGGCCTGCGGACCGGACCGCCGCGGTGGTGCCCTTCTTCAGTGCCAGCTGGCCCACGGGGTACTCCCAGAGCCCGGCCGCGCGCACCTTGACGACGAAGTCACGGTCGGCCTCGGTCAGCGGGCCGGAAGGGGTGTTGGCGATGACGCGCGACGGGGAACTGGTCGTGTTCTGTACGCCGAGCATGGCCGGGTAGACGAGTGCGCCGAGGGTCAGGGCGACTCCGCCGCCGACGAAGAGGGTGCCGGCCTTGTTCCGCCAAATGCCCATGATGCCTCCCGGCTTGAGCCGTCGCCCGGAGCGGAACGCGCCCTGCGGCGAACGGCCTTGTCAGCTTGCTGTGATGAGTTACGACAGCCGGGAATACGGAGGCGCCGCCCGGGCAAACCTTTGCTGTAGGCAAAATATGCACCATCATTGAGACATCACGGTGGCGTGGTGCATCGGAGCCATCGCGTTGCGTGACGACTTGGGCCCCGGCGACCGCATGGGCGTGAACGAAAGGAGCGCGGGTGAGCCAATGATCAGCATCGAGAGCTACGGCCACCCGCTGCCGGTCCCTGGCGCGAGGATCCTCGTCGAACGGACGCTGCCCGAGGCGCCGATCGTCGGCGCAGCCCACCCGAGCGAGTGGATGCCGGTGCTCGCTCCCTCCGCCGCGCTCTCTCGCTGGTACGGCGACGAGCGGGCGAAGTTCGCCGACTTCGAATGCCGTTACAGGGCGGAGCTCGGGGAGCTCGATCGCGCCCAAGCCCTGCAGCGCCTTGTTCGGCTGGCGGCAGAGGGGCCGCTCGTCCTGCAGGTGGCTGTTCGCGACGCCCGAGGAGGCCATGAGGACATCCTGGCGCAGGAGTTGCGACGGGCGGTGGTCCGTGTGAGGCGGGAGACGGAAGGGGGCGACGCCGCTTGCTGGATGGAACGGGTGTGCCCCGAGTGCGGACGGTTCGCCGACACGGCGCCTCCGGTCACCTGTCTGGGCTGTGGCAGCCCCATCGCGGGCTGACGTGCTCCCCATCGTGGCCGACGTGCCGGCAGCCGGCCGGCGTGCTCGTCGCACGCGGCTGAGGGTCGGGCCGCAAGGCGTGGTCGACTCTGCACTTTGTGGAACCCCTCGCTCCGGCCCACTATTTATCTTTGCATCATGCAATGTTAAGCTAGGGCAATTGACGCTGGATGTGATGGTCATGAACGTGCGAGAGGGCAGTCCGAGTGTCCGCTCACGCTGTGCTCACGCCTGGGAAGGGGCAGGGAATTCGTCACCCCGCGGACCCGAAGGACAGGCGCGGCGCCCCGCGTCACGCTGGAGCGGTACGGCAGGTCCCCCTGTCGCTGACGCGCACGACGCAGCCGCTCCGCAGCCGCACGGCACGTCGGAGCCCGCGCTCCGCCCGGCCCGTGTCGGCGCCTCCTCACTCCGGCTGATCAGAAGACCCCCCGCCCCGGGGGCAGTTGTCGCTCAGCCGCCCTCCGCCCCGAGGGCGGCTGAACGGCACGGGGGCGCCAAGCCCCTGCCCCCTCACTGCGGTCGGCGCCATCCCCGGACCGGCTCGCGGGTGCCGGCTGCGGCGACTGCCATCGCCGAGCGCCGCGCGACTGCCATGATGAGGCCCCTTCCCGACAGCGGGAGTTCGTCAGCGAGGTGTCTGCGAGAAGGGGTCCGGCCATGAGTACGAGCGTGCGGTTCTGGCGCTGGCGCCGAAACCCCCTCCGGCGCGGCAGCGACCGTGTCCAGGCCTGGACTTTCCTCCTCTCGATCCTGCTGCTGGCGATCGGTGCACCCGTGGTCGGCGTGGTCACGGGAATGAGCGTCGCGGCGTCCGCATCCCGACCTCCCGCCGGCTGGCACTCCGTCTCCGCCACCCTCACTGCGAAAGCGCCGCCGCCCACAACTCCCTCGGAAACGAACAACGTCAACCGGGTGGAGGCCGCTGTTCAGTGGCATGACGCCGACGGACACCGGCACAGTGGATTCGCCTGGGTGAGGCCCAACAGCCCGTCCGGCAGTCGCACCACCGTCTGGCTCGACGAGAAGGGCGACCTGCGCAAGGACTTCATGCAGCCGGTCCAGACGCAGTCCCGAGCCCTGACCCTCGGCGCCCTGGCGGCCACGGGAACCGCGG
The DNA here is from genome assembly GCF_042723265.1 of Streptomyces sp. NPDC058371. NCBI lineage: Bacteria > Bacillati > Actinomycetota > Actinomycetes > Kitasatosporales > Streptomycetaceae > Streptomyces > Streptomyces sp. NPDC058371. The sequence goes on from NZ_JBHXJC010000001.1 coordinate 1,349,531, forward strand.
TGCTGGTCGTCACCTTCTATGCACTCGTCCGCGTCCGCCTGGCCAGGCGCCGGGCATGGCAGCTGGACCTTGAGTGGAGCAGCATCGCGTGATTCCCGGGCAAACCAAGGGATGAGGACGGACTGACCGGGGGGTCACCGTTCCTTGAACTCCTCGATGGCTGCCCGGACCGTCTCCTGCATCGCCTCGCTACCGGCGTGCCCGGAGTCCTCGAAGATGTGGAGTCGTGCGTCCGGCCATGCCTTCGCCAGTTCCCATGCCGTCTGTACCGGGCTGCCCATGTCGTGGCGGCCGTGGATCAGCACGGCTGGGATTCCGGCCAGCTTGTGGGCGTCGCGCAGCAGTTGGTCCTTCTCCAGCCACGCCCCGTTGCTGAAGAAGTGGGCGCAGATCCGTACGAACGCGATCTGTGCGTCGACCTCGCGATCGCTGTACATGCCGGGCACGCCGTTGGGCTCGTCCGAGATGACCGCGTCTTCCCAGGCGAGCCAGGTGGCCGCTGCCTTCTCCCGGATCGTCCGGTCAGGGTTCTCCATCAGCCGTGCGTAGGCCGCGAGGAGGTCGCCGTCCCGCTCGTCCTCGGGGACGCCGTCGCGGAACCGGTCCCATGCTTCGGGGTAGAACCTCCCGGCGCCCCGGTAGAGCCAGTCGCTCTCGGTGCGGCGGGTCGTGGTCACCGCCTGGATGACGATCTCGCTGACCCGCTCGGGGTGCTGTTGCGCGTAGGCCAGGGCGAGCGTCGAGCCCCAGGAGACGCCGTTCAGCAACCACCTCTCGATACCGAGGTGTTGGCGCAGCCGTTCCATGTCGTCGATCAGGTGTTGCGTCGTGTTCAGGCTCATGTCCGTCGCCGGGTCGCCGGCGTGCGGGGTGCTGCGACCGCAGTTGCGCTGGTCGAAGCGGATGACGCGGTAGCACTCGGGGTCCCAGGCCCTCGTCGGCCGCCGTGGTGCGCCCGACCCCGGGCCGCCGTGGACATGGAGAGCGGGCTTGCCTTCAGGACTGCCGAGCTGCTCGTAGTAGATGCGGTTGCCGTCTCCGGCGTCGAGAAATCCGGAGTCGTAGGGACCGGTCGGAGGGTAGAGATCAACCATGACCGTCGATTCTACGGAGTGACCGTGGTGGAGCTCCGTGAGATGTGAGCCCAACACACGGGCAGGTCAGGCTGGTTGACGGGTGCGACCGGCGTCGACCCGCCTGCGGGCGGAGGCGGACGCGCGCTGGTTGCGGCCGCGCTTGGTCGGTCCCCAGGGCTTGAGGACCGAGATCACCGTCATGAAGACGTAGGCGGACAGCGAGACGATCGGCGCGAAAAGGATGTCGCCGGTGTCGGGGAGTGACTCGCCCGCGGCGACGGCCGCGACCGCGGCGTTCACCCCCTGGCGCAACGCGAAGACCGTGGCGGTCGTCGTGGCCAGCGTCAGCCAGAACTTCGTGTAGACCCAGCGATACCTCGCCAGTCCCCACGGGGTGCCCAGGGACAGCACCATGCCGCTGACGAACGTGGCGAACGCGACGGGAAGCAGGAGCCAGTCGGCGAAGAGCTTCATGGCTCGGACGGAGGCCTCCACGGTCACCGCGGACCCGGTGGTGGCCGCGGTGACGCCGAGCGCGAGCAGTCCGAGTGTGAGCCCGAGCCAGGCCGCCGAGGCGGATACATGAACGACGAGGGAGGCCCGGCGGGCGGGACGGCTCAGTTTCATACGAGACACCGTGCCGGGCGGGAGCGGCGAGGTCGTCTGACACCGGGAGTAACACCGACTACTCGCCTCGGCGTACACGGCGCTCACCCGGCACGATGTGGACCAACCCCTCCGTGTCCTGATCCCGCGGCGAGTTCTCGCGGGTACGTTTCGAAGGCGTTCGAAACGTGGTGCGCCGGTCTCGCACGCCGTCCACACTCTGCCTCAGCACGCCGATGACACCGGCCGACAGAGGGGATGTCGCCATGGACGGACCGGACCCGCGTTGGGTCCTCGCGTTCGACGGGTCGTGTGCGACCTGTCGCAAGATCTCCAGCGCAGTTTTTCATGCCTGCGACGGCAAGCTCGAAGTGCTGCCGCTGGACGACGAACGGGTGTGGGGCTGGCGGGAGTCGGCACTCGGGACGGACGCTCCCTGGACTCCGACGCTGCTCCGCATGGACGCCGGTCAGGTGCGGGCCTGGGCCGGCGCCGCGATGACGGTGCCGCTCGTGCGGCGCCTCGGCCCCCGCTCCACCATCCGGGTCCTGCGCGCCCTCGGCGAACTCCGCAGGGCGGACGCCGGCCACCATCAGGGCCGGCCGGCCACCGGACGGACGCTCGGGCGGGCGCAGTTCCTGCGCGCGTGCGCGGGGCTGTCGGTCGCCGCCGGTCTGATCATCCGCGGCAGCACCCCGGCCTTCGCCGAGAACGAGCACGAGGCCGCGAGCCGTTGGGTGCTCACGCATCGCGCCGAACTCCCCACGACCTACGACGACGTGGTGGCGTACCCGCTGAGCTACCGGCGGGCCATCCACGAAGCGCTGCCGGCGAAGACCCGCAGCGGCCTGTGGGCCGAACATCTGCGGCGCTTCAAGAGCAGCAGGCCGGAACTGACCGCGGCACAACACCGCGTCGTGGACCGGGCGTTGGACCTCGCCGCGGACCCGGCGACGTTCGAGGGCGAGCCGCCCGCCGAGCTCACGGAACTCGGCCGGACCGCGCGCGAGACGTTCGGAGTCGACGAAGCACGGGCGATGCTGGCCGTCCTCGGCCCCGCGGCGGACGCCTGGGCGCCGGCGCCCAACTGCGAGTGCAACAAGGTCGACGTGTACTGCGGCTGGTCCGGTGACTGCGTCGACGACGGCTGCCACCACACCAGTACCGGCTGCGGAAGCCTCTACATCTACCCGTGCAACGGCCTCTGTTACGACTGATGACGGCGACCGCGCCGCCGAGCCGCGACGCGGAGGACAGGAGTGTTCGCCATGGACAATTCCCGGGTGCGCTGGATGCTGGCCTTCGACAGCTCCTGCGGCGCGTGTCGCACCATCTCGTCGATCGTCTTCGGGGCGTGCGACGGCAAGCTGGAAGTGGTCCCGCTCGGACGCCAGGACGTACGCGACTGGCGGGAACGGGCTCTGGGCCGGGACGCGCCCTGGGCGCCGACGCTGCTGGCCGTGCGTCGCGCCGAGGGCGGCAGGAGCAAGGGGGACGATGCTCGGGTCAAGGCCTGGACGGGGGCCGGAATCGCCCTGCCGCTCGCCCGACGGCTGGGACCGCGCTCCACGCTGGCGGTACTGCGAGCCCTCGGGCAGGCGCGCGCCGAGGGTGCGAAGGCGAGTACGGGTGGCCGAGCCCTGATGGGGCGCGCGCAGTTCCTGCGGCTGGGCGGAGGCGTTGCGGTGGCCGCCGCCGTCCTGCTGAAGGGGACGACGCCGGCCTTCGCACAGGGCAAGGACCAGGCGACGGCGCGTGAGTGGGTGCGCGCGCACGCCGACAGGCTGCCGACCCGCTACGGCGATGTGGCCGCGCTGCCGCTCGCTCACCGCCGGGCGGTTTTCGCGGCGTTGCCCGCGAAGGCGCGCAGTGCCCTCTGGGTCGAGCACATCGAGCGGTTCCGTGCCGATCACCAAGGCCTCACGCCCGGGCAGGCCTCCGTCGTGGAACAGGCACACGCGCTCGCGTCGAAGGTGTCGACGTTCGAGTTCGAGCGCGGACGGCGGGGCGCCGAGGAGGCGCCCGACCTCGACGCCCGCGCCGTTGCCGCCTTCGGCGCCACCTCGGCACGGGCGCTGCTCGCCACACTGGGCCCGGCCGAGGCTCTGGCCCTGCCCGACTGCGAGTGCAACGTCTTCAGCGACTACTGCATCAACAGCGGCTGCGTCTACGTACAGAACACCTGCGAGTACGACTCCAGCGGCTGCGGAAAGCTCTGGACCTGGGCCTGCGACGGACTCTGCTACGGGTGAGGTCCGGGACGGGCCGGGACCAGGACGTCCCCGGTCCGTCCCCTGTTCGCCGCGGGCTGCTGCTCCCTGGACAGCAGCCCGCGGTCCCGGTTCGGCGGCTGCCGCTGCTTGGCGCGCGGTTCAGTGCTGGGAGGTGGCTTCCACCCAACTGCGCCGGATCGCCTGGGCCTTGGCCGGTGTCGTCGGCGTCATGCATGGCAACACCCAGAGCGTGCGCCGGTCGGTGGGGCCGTAGTCGGCACCTGTCGAACGACGGCTGCGCCGACCGACCTTCAGGGACCCGGGGGCCTCTCGCCCGCGGGGCCCTCACCGGGTCCCCGGCCGGGGCCGGGCCTGCGGAACGCCGGTCCCGGGGGCAGCGGGTCCGCGCCCTCCGGCTGTGTGCGCATCCCGTCCAGCAGCAGCCGCAGGTAGCGCCGCCACAGGTCGGGCTCGCCGGTGCGGTCGGTGACCGCTGCCACCATCAGCTGGATCATCGGGAGGTCCACGGGCTCCGCGTCGGCTCGTAGCGTTCCCTGCTCCTTGGCTCGGGCGACCAGCTGATCGACCAAGGGCTTGACCCGACGCCCGACGAGGGCGTGTCGCTGTGCGGCCTTGCCGGTGCCGAGCATGACCTCGCGCAACCCCCGGTCGTGCGCCTGGAGTTCGCACACCTTCTCCAGGCTGGTGGCCAGCCCGTGCCACGGGTCGGGGTCGGTGACGGCTTCCCGGGCGGACGCCTCGACGCGGTCGATCATGTCCTCGAAGACGGCGTCGACGAGCTCTTCCTTGTTGGCGAAGCGCCGGTAGGCCGTCCCCACACCGAGCCCCGCGTGGCGGGCGACGTCGTCGAGGGTCGCGCCCAGACCTCGGTCGCGGAACACCTCGCGGCCGGCGGCGATCAGGCGGCTTCGGTTCAGGTCGGCATCGCGCCGCAGCGGCGCCCTGCCGGGCTCAGCGGGCTCCGCCATGCCTATCGTCCCGCCTTCCGGAAGATGTCGGATCGTCCAGCGCATGCTACTGCCGGGAGATGCGGGGCCCTTGATCGGGTTCGGGCCCCGGCACGGTGATCTGCGTACCGGCGTCGGCCACGGCGTCCTGCCCGCCACCTGCAACACCGCGGCCGCCCGGCAGTGCTGACACATCGTCACCCCGAGGCGCCGGACGGTTTTCGCCGGCTTCGAGACTGCGGAACGGCTTCCGGTCCACAGGAAGCGGAGATACAGTCTCCGCGCGGAGACGCGGTCTCCGCAGTCAGGTGAATGCCGGTGGCCTGCCTCGCCACCGGCATGTTCAAGGCGTCCTCAGCAAGCCCGACGCCCCCTCCAACACCCCCCGGAGCACTCAGAGATGCCCACCTCCCTGCCGACTTTCCTACGGAGAACGGTCCTGCTCGCCGCGACCATCGCCTTAGGAGCGGCGACGCTCATGGCCTCGGGCGCAGAGGCGAGTCCCATCGCCGGAGCGAGCCTGCCGACCCCCGAAGCCACCTCGACCACGGCGGCCGGTATCGGCTACGGCACCTACTCCGACCTCGCCTATGTCGCGGGCGGCAACAGTCAGCAGGTCCTCGACCTGTATGTGCCGAAGAAGACCTCCCGTCCGACGCCCCTGGTCGTGTACGTGCACGGGGGCGGCTGGTCCGGCGGGAACAAGAGTGAACTGACGTCCCAGAAGGGCTGGGACACCCTGCTGTCCGAGGGCTTCGCGGTGGCGAGCATCAACTACACCCTGACCGGCACCGCGGTCTTCCCGCAGCAGATCTACGACGTGAACGCGGCCGTCCGGTATCTGCGTTCGGTCAAGGGCAAGTACCGCCTCAGCGGGAACATCGGCCTGATGGGCGAGTCCGCCGGCGGTCAGCTCGCTGCGCTGGCCGGCGCGACCTGCGGGGTGAGCTCGCTGCAGAACACCGCGGGGGTGACCAAGGGATCCAGCTGTGTGCAGGCGGTCTTCGACGGGATGGGCCCGACGGACTTCCTGGAGATGGACTCCCACCTCTACGACGACAAGTCCTCGAAGCACGATCCTCCGTCGTCGGGCGAGTCGCGCTACCTCGGCTGCACCCAGGGCCTGAGCGCGTGCCCGGCATCCACGGTCGAGCGGGCGAACCCGATCACGTACATCACCTCGGCCGGCAAACTGCCGCCGTACTACATAGTGCACGGTGACGCCGACACGGCCGTGCCGCACTACGAGAGCGAAATCCTCGTCGACGCCCTGACGTCGGTGTGCGCGGATGTCACCTTCGACACCATGCACGGGCAGAACCACTTCCTGTTCCTCGCCGGCGCGCTGGACCCCCCGTACCCGGCGCAGACCATCCAGTCGTCGAAGAACTGCTCACCCGTCACCTCGACCGACGACACGTCCCTGACCTGGTCCGGGATCACCTCATACTTCCGCAGTCACGTGCACTGACCCGGGGGCCGGACCGACAGAACCGGGCTGACGGACTCCTCGCTCCGTGACCCGCTGCCGAGGAGCCCCGAGGGTGGGCCCGTCGCGGGCAGGGCCCGGCCGATCCGTGTGCCGGATCGGTCAGGCCCACGGCCGTTCACCTCGACTCCCCGACGGAGAAGGGACGCTCCCCGCCCGCGCCCGTCACGCTCCGGAGGCCGCCTCCGACCAGGGTCGTCCGGCGTCGCCAGTCGCTACCCTCCAGGGCATGACCCCAAGGAGTGCACGGCCTGTGGAGATCGGTTCGGCGCACGTGGTCGTGACCGGAGGGTCCAGTGGCATAGGTCTTGCCACGGCCCGGCTACTGGCCGGGCGGGGCGCGAAGGTGTCGCTGATAGCGCGGGGGCGGGCGCGTCTGGAGGCGGCGGCCAAGGACGTGTCGGCCGCCGCCCGGGTGGCCGACGTGGCCGATCGCGCAGCCGTCACCCGCGCCATCGCGGAGCTGGAGGAGGAGCGGGAGCAGCCCTGCGACATCCTGATCACCTCGGCGGGGCTGGCCCGGCCCGGGCATTTCCTGGAGCTGCCCGACGAGATCTTCCGGCAGATGATCGAGGTCGACTACTTCGGGACGCTGTACGCCCTGCGGGCCGTCGTGCCGGGCATGGTGGAGCGCGGGCGGGGCAGTGTGGTCGCGGTGTCGTCCGCCGCCGCGCTGCTCGGGATTTTCGGCTACAGCGCTTACGGGCCGGCAAAGTTCGCGGTACGGGGGCTGATGGAGTCGGTGCGGGCGGAACTCGTACCGCACGGGGTGCATGTCGGTGTGGTCTTCCCGCCGGACGTGGACACCCCGCAGCTCGCCGAGGAGAACCAGTGGAAGCCGGCGCAGACCCGGGCGATCGGCGGCACCATCAAGCCGCTGACCGCGGAGAAGGTCGCGGCCGCGGTCGTGGCCGGCATCGAGCGGCGGCGCTTCGTGATCTGCCCCGACACGGGCACACGGGTGCTGGCGCGGTTCGGGAGTGTGCTGATGCCGCTGCTCAACCGGGAGTTCGACCGCAGGGTGAGGGCGATCGGGAAGGTGACCAAGTAGGTGCTGCACCGTTCATGAGGTCCGCGACGAGGTGCAGTCACCGCCGCCCGACGGTCAGAGTCGCTGGAAGAGCAGCGGAATCAGGGCGGGGATCGCAGGGACCAGCAGGTAGAGGGTGATTCCGGTCATCGCCTTGCGTGTCGTGACGGGCAGCACCGGATCGGCCCAGACCTGTGCTGTCGCCGCGTCGCACTCGTCGCGGGGGAGTCGTTGGTGCAGCTCTTTGACGTAGTCCTTTTTCACGGTGAGCGCGGAGTGATAGCCGATCGAGGAGGGATAGACGATGACGAACATGTCCACCACCATCACGCCCAGCACGATGAACACCATCCACGATGCGGCCGGCAGCCAGACCGTGAACAGGATCAGCAGGCCGGTCATGTGTGCCAGCGCCGAGCCGTAGGTCCACAACATGAACTGGCGCAGCGGGCGCAGCCCGTGGAAGCCGTCGCTGTCGAACTCCATGTCCGGTGTCACTCCGAAGCCGAGCGCTTCGGACCGGTAGAGGTAGACGGTGAAGACGACGCCCATGATCAGTTGCTTGGCGAGGAAGTAGAAGGCGTACGTGCCGGCGGTGCACAAGGCGATCGCCAGCCGGGGATGGGTGTGCCAGTTGGCCCACCAGCCGGCGTAGACCTCCGAACGCCAGACGGAGTCGGGAAGCTCGGTCGGGTTCCAAGTCTCCAGGAGACCATGGGTGTTGACGAAGGCGTACAGCGAGGTCGTGCCGATGGCCATGGCCACCATGATGCCGGCGGACACGGTCTTGAGGCCGAGCACGCGAAACCAGCTGTTGGCTCCGGAGATCAGGCGATTGAGCCGGCGTATCTGGTGCCGAGTCAGCTGGTGCGCGCCTCTGTTGCGCTCGTTCATCGACACGAAGTCGGCGATGGCCTGCACCTGCTGGCAACAGAAGACGGGCGTGATGAAGACGACCGCCAGCACGACCAGTCCGGCCAGGTCCTGGAGGAGGGTGAGACTGACGCCGCTCAGTTCGGTGTTGTCGGAGAACAGGTAGTCCAGTGCCCACCGTTTGTCCGCGTCGGCCGGTGCGCCCAGTACTCCATCCGCCTGGGCCAGCCCCAGTAACGTGACCGAGAACGCGAGGCTGACCAGCAGAATCTTGGTCTTGGCGGTCAGCGGCCAGTAGATCAGTCGGATCAGCAGGCGCGCCGCGCCCCGACGACGCTCCGGCAGCCGACGTACACGTCGCATCGCCCCGCGGTAGTTGAGGGGTTCGGTGGGACGGAACGCGGCACCCATCCGCTTCGGCTCCAGAGCCTTGAGCTGCTCCATCTCCACCCCCCCGATGGTGACATCACGCAATGTCTTTATAGCCATTGCGACCGGGAGCTGAACCTCGCTGGGCAGCGGCAGCCGCCGATGGGCGAGCCGCCGCTGGTCAGTCCTGCCGTCATCGCTACGAACGGGCCACCACCCGCGGCACGTTGTGGCCCTCGACCCGTAGCCCGGGCCTGCCCGAAGGGAGAGCCTCGGCCGGCCAGGAGAGGGTGACCTCGCGTGACTCGTCAGGGAGCAGCCACAGATAGTTGTCGCCGTACAGCGTCGGCAGCACCCGGTCGCCGCTCTTGCCGTCGCGCAGGGACAGCCGCACCATCGCCGCGACGGCGGAGCCGCGGTTGTGGATCCTCGCGGTAGCCGTGCGGCGCGTTCCCTGGCGCCGCACCGGGCCGATGTCGGCGGAGACCTTCACGGACCTGGCCGTGTTGAGAGCCTTCATGTCGGAGGCCTGCCGATAGCGCCAGTACGTGTTCTCCGACAGAAGTACGCCCCGGCTGTCCTTCAGGCTGAGGCGCAGCAGGTGGAAGTCCGGCAGCGAGTCCGTGAACGCGGCGGTGAACGCCTCCTCGGTGGTGGAGGAGGCGACGTCCACCGTGGTGCGCCGCGTGGAGCCGAGCTGCTTCCCGCCCAGGTCGTACGCGCGCGCGGTGACCGTCACGGCCTTGAGCGCTCGCGGGGTGTGGTTGACCGCGATGACCCGCCAGTTCTGCGCGTCGGCCTGGACGTGCACGGGTTCGCACGCCGCACGGGACCCGTAGTACATGCCGTTGACGTCGAAGTCGTAGTCGTAGGTCTGCCACACGGTGCTGTGCCACGCCGGGTGGGACATCCAGAGCATGAGGCCGCTGGCGTCCTTCCACAGGTGCTGGTTCCACGCCTCGAACATGGCGCGGGCGTTCTCATAGTTGACGAACTGCGCCTTGCGCGTGAAGTCGTCGAGGTCCTTGGCGGTGCCGAGCCGGGTCTCGATGGCGGCCCGGTAGTTCTGGGGAGCCTGGTTACCCCGCGTGCTCCAGTCGTGGTAGAGCCAGGCGCCGCCGATCGGCCACTCCGGCTCGTCGCCGACCAGGTTGCGCATGCTCTCCGCCGTGGACACCACGGGCATGCCGATCTCTGTGTGGAAGCCGAAGTTGCCGCTCCCGTAGGTGGAAGCGGAGAAGTATCGGTCGGGCTCCGTCCAGCCGTAGGGCCCGCCGCCGGTGACGATGCCGCCCGCAGAGTTGTTCTGGTAGAAGACGTCGGGTGCCTCGGCCCGGACCGCCTCGCCCATACCGGTGTTGATCGCCTCGGGCGGATTGCCCTCGTTGGCCCCGCACCAGATGACGACGCTGGGATGGATGCGATAGCGCCGTACGGTGTCCCGGGCCAGGTCGTTGTACGCCTTGTGGTCCGGCGGGTCCATCGCCCAGGCGTTGGGGAAGTCGTTCCACACCAGCAGGCCGTGCTCGTCGCAACTGGCGAAGAACTCCTCCCGGTTGCTGGACGCCACCCAGTTACGGATCATGGTGAAGTTCATGTCGCGGTGCATCCGCACCGCCGCGTCCATCCGGGCGGCCGGCATCCGGCGCAGCAGCTCGTCCCAGCCCCAGTTGCCGCCGCGGCAGAAGACGCGGACGCCGTTGACGCTGATCTTCAGCGGTTCCGGAGTGTTGTCCACCGACTTCACATCGGTCCAGGTGTCGCCGTCGTCGGACACCTGGATGACGTACGTCTTCGGGTACGCCTGCTCCCAGACGACCGCGACCCGGTCGAAGGAGACGGACGAGCCCAGGTCCACCCGGATCCACTGGTCGTCCTGATACTCCGAGGACCAACGGGAGTTGGGGTTGCCGTCGGTGGCATGGGAGGCGGGGTTCCCGGAATCCTGCGTGGAGGCGGTGGCCGTCTTGTGCAGGGCCAGGTCGGTACCGGGGGAGGAGCTGTCGACCACCGAAAGGGTCCACAGTGAGGTGCCCCAACTGGTGGCCCGGGCACCGCAGTTGAGCCGTACGTACCGGGCGGTGCGGGCAGTGAAGTCCACCGTCTGCAGGCTCGCGGCACCGCTGTTGAACGGCAGCGGAACCGCGCCGTTGTCCACCGTCCCGGTGTCGGTCCAGGCCGAGCCGTCACTGGAGACCTGCACGACGAACGTCTTGGCGTACGCCTGCTCCCAGGTCAGGTCGACCCGGTCGAAGGAGACGACGGACCCGAGGTCCACCTGGATCCACTGGTCGTCCTCGAAGGCGGAGGACCAACGGGACCCGGCGTCGCCGTCGGTGGCCTTGGCCGCGCTGTTCGAGGAGTCCTCGGTGGAGGCGGTGGCCGTCTTGTGCAGGGCCAGGTCCGTACCCGCCGAGGTGCTGTCGACCACCGCGAGGCTCCACAACGAGAACCCCCAATCCGTGGCCCTGGTCCGGCACTTGACGCGCACATACCGCGCCTTCTGTGCACCGAGGGGCACCGGCTGCGTGTACCGGTCACTGCTCCCGCCGAACGGCAGCGGCACCGCGTACTCGTAGCCGAACTGCCTGATCCCGAAGCGCGTGGTGCGGCGATCGCTCTCCTGGCCCTCGACCGAGGCGGTCAGCGTGAGGTCGTGCAGGTCAGGCCTGCCGTAGCCGTTGGGCCACCACAACTTGGGGTCGCGCAGCCGCAACGAGGCATATGTGGACGGCGCGAAGGTGACGTCGACGTTCTCGCCGCCGGCGATCGTGACCGTCCGGGAGACCCGTACGCCGTCGAAGGCCGCCGAGACGGTGACGCGTCTGCTCGCCGAGTCGGCGTTGCGCACCGGCACCACGATCGTCACCTCGGCGCTGGAGGTGTCCGGCAGATCGGGGAGCTTCGTGTCCACCCGGGGGTCGCCGATCACCGCGTGGCCGGTCGAGCGCAGCCGCACGTGGTTCCAGATGCCGGAGACGCGGTCGCGCACCGCCGGCATCCAGTCCCAGCCGGAAGCGGCCAGATACGTCGGCGAGTTCTGGTTCATCATGGTGGCGCCGGCGTCCACGAAGGCGAGCCCGGCCGGGCCCTTGTCGCCCGGGCTGCCGGGGAAGGGCATGGGGGTGATCCTGACGGCCAGGGCCTGCTCGCCGCTGCTGGTGAGCACCTTCGTCACGTCGTGGGAGGAACGAGCGAAGGGGTACGTCAGACCGCCCACCTTCTGCCCGTTGAGCCAGATCTCCGCGGTGTGGTTGACGCCGTCGAACTCCAGCCAGACGTGCCGGCCCGCACCCGTCCGCAGACCGCGCGGCAGCGCGAAACCGCGCCGGTACCACCACGAGTGCCGGGACAGAGCCTCCGGAATGTGCAGGTTGTTGAGCCCGGCGACGGGGTCCGGCAGATGGCCCTGGTCCACCAGGGAGGCCAGTACCGTCCCCGGGACGGTCGCCGGCAGCCAGCGGCTCGTGTCCACGTCCGGCCGGGACAGCTGCGCGCCTTCCCCGCCGGCCCAGTCGTCCATGGTCAGCGTCCAGCCGGACTCCAGCGGGACCGTGCCGTCGGCGGCCGTCCTGAGCGCGGGCGCCCGGTGGTCGTGGGTGCCCCAGTCGGTCCAGCCGGTGGCCGACGGGCGATGTCCCGGTGCGGAGCCGTAGACCTCGAAGCCGTTGAGGCCCAGCGGGTTGGCGTTGGAGCGCTTGGTCACCGTCATCCGCACCCAGCGCGCCGTGACCGGTTCGTCCAGAGTGATCTCCACGACGCCGCCCTTGCCGGACGTGGTCCGGTGGACGGTGATCCACGCGTGGTGATCCCGGGAGGTCTCGACGACGAAGTCCACCGCGCAACTGGACAGGATCTCCTGCCCTGTTGTGCGGTCCCGGGGATTGCCGCCGGTGGACGGCACGAAGACCGGGTCGTCCAACTTCGCCTCGAAGGTGAGCCGTACGGAGTCGACCGTACAGTCGGCTTGAAGATCCACCGCGATCCACTGCGGATCACCGTCGGCGGCACGCCAGCCGGTGCCCTTCACGCCCACGGAGCTGACCTTGTCCACGACGAACTCGCCCGGCGTGGGCGCGTAGTCGGTGGACGACACGGATATCGGGCGGTAGGCGGCGAGTTCACCCCGTGCGCCGGTGGACCCCGACTCTGTGGCCGCGTAGCTGCTCAGGGGGAGCGTGACGCCGAGTCCGAAACCTGCCAGCAGAGTTGAACCGCCGGTCAGGACCAGGCGACGGGAAGGGCGGGGCGGCTGAGTCGACATGTGCGGTGGGTCCAATCCAGACCAGAGGGGATGAAGTGACCTCTGAGATTGATGGGATGACAACGTTGCCAAAGGCTGCTGTCTCCTCTGGCCCCTGTCAAGGTTTCCGGCACGGTTCGCCTGAGCCGACCACGTGTTGACGGCTGGGAGCAGGTGCGTCGGACCCGGCGCCCCCGTCCTGACCTGTAACCCCGGCGGGTGCCTGGACCCCGCCGCCCGCTCCCTTCCCGGGCGAACCGGGCCGGTCGGCAGGGGCGGCTCAGGAGGGCCGGCTCAGCCGACCGGCCCGGGAAGCGTGGTTCAGGAGGCGGTTGCCGTGCTGCGCGCGCGATGGCGGCGGACCGCGTCACGGTTCGCGCAGAGTTGGGAGCAGTAGCGCTGTCGCCCCGTGCGGGAGGTGTCGGCGAAGATCGTGGTGCACTCGGTCACGGCGCAACGCCGGAGGCGGTGCATTCCGCGGCCCGCGAGGTGCAGCGCCGTGCCTACGGAGATCAGCGAGAACAGCACGGCGGCGAGCGGTTTCCGGTCGTCGCGGTAGTGGAGGTGCCAGCCGCTGCCGGAGTGGTTGGTCATCCGCGGGAAGGCGGCGGCCTCCGCCAGCATCCGGTTGAGCAACTCGGCGCGCTCGTGTTCGTCGGCGGCGTCGACGACCTTTTCCCATGCCTCCAGCGCGTCCAGGGTGCGAGCGAGGTCCCCCGAGGTGACCGGCCGCTCCAGCACGAGTCCGGCGGCACGGCAGCGGTCCGCGAGTTCCTCGGCGTCGACAGGGGGCCGGTTGGCCAGGTCCGCGGCCAGGTTCACGGCATCCGCGCCGTAAGGGTTGAGGTGCACAAGGTCATTACATCAGCCTGGTCGGCATGCAACAACGCATTGGAAACCCATCCCCCGTGCGGCAGGCGGTGGAGTACGACCTCGTGGAGCTCGTACGGCTGCGGGCGCTGCTGTTCGACGACCTCGGCGGTGACTTCTTCAACCCCGCGTCGACGGAGGACGACTGGCTGGACACCCTGGCCGTGGTGCTCAGGAAACAGCTGACCGAGGACGGCGTGCGCATCCTCGTCGTGGACGGCGACCACGACGACTGCCTCGCCGCCTGTGGCATCGGCACGATCGAGCAACGGCTGCCCGGCCCCCACCTGCGCAACGGCCGGATCGGGCACGTGATCGGCGTGGTCACCGACCCCGCGTACCGGCGGCGCGGTCACAGCCGCTCGATCATGCGGGGCCTGCTCGACTGGTTCGGGGACAGCGACGTCGCCCGAGTGGACCTGTATGCCTCCGCGGAAGGCGAGGGCCTGTATCGCGAACTCGGTTTCACCGACCACCCCGACCCCTCGCTGTACTGGCGTCCCTGATCGGTCGAGGCGCCGACGCGCCCGTAGCAGGTGGATCGTGGAAGGGACGGCCGGGCGGTGGTGTTCCCCCCGCCCGGCGGCCGGCCTCAGACCGTCGACGGCTGCGCGGGCAGCATGTGGTCGCCGATCTTGTCGGTGCTCAGGCACAGGGAGCAGATGACCGAGCCGTGGGTCTGGCAGGCGGCCAGGTCGGGGCGCTCGTACGGCTGGTGGCAGACGTGGCAGTCGTACGTCGTCGCGCTCGGGTTGCCCTCCGCGTCGAGCAGCGGCTCATCGATGCCGTCGTCGGTGCGGCGCAGGTAGTACTTGCCCTTGGTGACGATCGCCATCACCGGGGTGAGGACGAAGGCGATGGCAGCCGCGGCGACGGGGGAGTACGGCTGCAGGGTGTCGCCCAGGGCGTGGAAGTACATGGCGATGGACAGGCCGGAGGCGGCGACGAAGGCGACGACGCCGACCGGGTTGACCGCGTGGAGCATCCCGCGACGGAACTCGGGGACCAGCGGGGAGAGCTTCAGCAGGTACTTGTTGACGCCGATGTCGGTGGCGACGGTGACGACCCAGGCGATGGCGCAGTTCGAGTAGAAGCCCAGGATGCTGTTGAGGAAGCTGAACATGTCGGCTTCCATCAGGACCAGCGCGAAGCCCAGGTTGACCAGGACGAACACCATGCGGCCGGGGTAGGTCCTGGTGACGCGTGTGAAGGAGTTGGTCCACGCGAGCGAGCCGGAGTACGCGTTCGTCACGTTGATCTTGATCTGGCTGATCACGACGAGTGCCACGGCCAGGGGGATGACCATCCAGGACGGCATCATCGTGTCGAAGGCCCCACGGAACTGCTGGATGGGCTCGGTGGCCGAGTCCGGTCCGACCTTGGCCAGGATGTACACGGCGAGGAAGACGCCGATCGCCTGCTTGAGCGCGCCGAGTACGACCCAGCCGGGGCCGGCCATGACCACCGCGGTCCACCAACTGCGCTTGTTCGCCTCGGTCTTGGGCGGCATGAAGCGCAAGTAGTCGATCTGTTCCCCGATCTGCGCGATGAGGGAGAGACAGACGCCGGCACCGAGGAGGACGGAGGCGGTGTTGACGCCGCCGTCGCCGTCCGTGCCGGCGTAGGCGAGGAAGCGGTCGACGGTGCCGGGGTCGTCGGAGATGAGGTAGACCAGCGGGGCGACCATCAGAAGCAGCCAGACCGGGGTCGTCCACACCTGGAGTTTGCTCAGCGCCTTCATCCCGTAGATGACCAGCGGGATCACCATCAGTGTGGAGACGGCGTAGCCCAGCCACAGGGGGAGTCCGAGGCCGAGCTTGAGGCCCTGGGCCATGATCGAGCCCTCGAGGGCGAAGAAGATGAACGTGAAGCTGGCGAAGATGACGCTGGTGAGGACCGAGCCGTAGTAGCCGAAGCCCGAGCCGCGGGTGATCAGGTCCAGGTCGATGTTGTAGCGGGCGCCGTAGAACGCCAGCGGGAAGCCGGTGACGAAAATGACGACCGCGGCCACGGCGATCGCCACGAGCGCGTTGCCGGTGCCGTGGGCCAGACCGATGCCGGCGCCGATGGAGAAGTCGGCCATGTAGGCGATGCCGCCGAGCGCGGTGGTCGCCACGATCATCGGGGTCCAGCGGCGGTAACTGCGCGGCGCGAAGCGGAGGGTGTAGTCCTCCAGCGTCTCCTTGGTCGCCTGGCTGGTCGGGGAGTTGGGCTCTACGGCCGTCTGCGGTGACTGTGTGGCGCTCATGGTCAGCCCTTCGGGGGTGCGGGATGCGAGGCGCTGAGTGCGATGCGGTGAGCGGTGGGCATCCCCCGGTGGCGTCGTCGGCAGCCGGGGAGTCGTGATCCGGGGAGTCGCGGGGCGGGGATTCGTGATCCGGGGAGTCGTGGGGCGGGCGTCGTGGGGCGGGGCGGAGTCCCGGGGTTTCAGCGGCGGTTGGGGTGCGGGGCCTTCTGCGTCAGGGCATGCCGGGCGCGTCCCGGCGCTACGGCCATCGAGTCGCCGAGGCGGGCGTGCGGGGCGGCCGGGCAGCCGTCGTCGAGGCCGCGGCCGCGGACCGGTTGCAGGATCTCGATGCGCTCGGTGACGGCCGTCTCGCCCCGGCCCTGGGCGAGGAAGTCATTCACGCGGTCCGAACTCGCCGTCGAGGTCGAGCACGGCGGCACGCGGCCCGACGGCACGCAGCACGGCGCACGGAGTCCCGCGCAGGGAGGGCGCAGGCGGCGACTCCGGTGCGGCGGCTCTGTCCGGCTGCGTATACAACTTCGAATCCATGGGCGGCCACGGTAGAAACCGCGTGTTTCCCGGATGTCTCTTGCGTGGTGAACGGCTCGTTTCCGGGATCTCACCCTGGTCCGGGGCTGTGGGGGGTGAACCGAAGCGACCCGGAAGAGGCGCGGCTGGAGGGCGGTTGGGGTCCGGCCACCTGGTCCCGGCCCGGTCGGCGCGGGCACGCCGCCGGAGAAGGAGCGCATGGCGGCCTTCGCCGACAAGCGGTCGCCCGAGTTCCGCCGCCGGTAACCGGAGAGTGGCAGGTGATCCGGGCCACCCGGCGTGCGAGAGCGGGATCACGCCAGGTGACGCGGTATTGGCCATGCACCCGGCACACGGTACGGTCACTCTGATATCGACGACGGAGCCACGGAAGCCGGTGAGAATCCGGCACGGTCGCGCCACTGTGGACGGTGCCCCCCGGAAGGGGGCGCACCGCGAGTCAGACCCGGGGCCGTCGTCCTGTGCACCACCGAGATGGGACGCGAACTCCCAGAGGAGGCCCTGCCATGGCGCAGCATGTCGCCCAGCCGACAGCGAACACGCCGGTCATTCCCGCCAAGCTGCCGATCAGCGCGATCGCCCCCTGGGCGGTCTTCTTCGGCATCCTGATGCTGGTCCTGCTCTACTTCGTCGGCGCCGAGCAGGGCGCCACCTCGGTCGTCTCCGGCGAGAACGTCCACGAGTGGGTCCACGACGCCCGCCACCTCCTCGGCTTCCCCTGCCACTGACCTGAGGGACGCCGCACACCCCATGAACTCCGCAACAGTGAGAAACCTGCTCGTTCGGGGCATGCTCGCCGGTCTCGGCGCCGGCGTGCTCGCCCTGATCGTCGCCTACTTCCTCGGCGAACCGAACGTCGACAGCGCGATCGGCTTCGAGGAGGCCCACGCCCCCGCCCACGAGCACGAGGTCGAACTCGTCTCGCGCAGCCTGCAGTCCACCGCCGGCCTCGCCACCGGTGTCCTGATCTACGGGGTGGCGTTCGGCGGCATCGCAGCCCTCGCCTTCTGCTTCGCGCTCGGCCGCGTGGGCCGCTTCGGTCCACGGGCCACGGCACTGCTCCTGTCGGGAACAGCGCTGCTCGCCGTGTACGTCGTGCCGTTCCTGAAGTACCCGGCCAATCCGCCCGCGGTCGGCGACCCCGACACCATCGGCAAGCGGACCACGCTCTACCTCCTGATGATGCTGTTGAGCGTGCTCCTCGCGATCGCCGCGGTGATCGCGGGCAAGCGGCTCGCGCCGAAGCTGGGCACCTGGTACGCCACCGTCGTCGCCGTCCTCGGCTTCGCCGTCGTGATCGGCCTCGCGTACGAGTTCCTGCCCGCCGTCAACGAGGTGCCGAGCGACTTCCCGGCCACCTTGCTGTGGCGGTTCCGGCTGTCCGCCCTCGCCATGCAGATCACCCTGTGGGGAGGCTTCGGCCTCGTCTTCGGCGATCTGGCCGAACGGCTGCTGCACCCGAAGCCGGCCACGGTGACCGCGGGCACGGCGGTGGCCGCCCCGCAGTGACACGACCGGCACGGCGAGAGGGCCCACGGAACCATCCGCGGGCCCTCTCGCCGTGCGCGGGTTCACCGCCCAGGGGCACGCGACAGTGCGCGACGCCTCCTGAAGCCCAAGGGCACGTGCGGCACGGCGATCCGGACGACCTCCGAGCCGAACGCGCCCTTCCCGGTCCAACGGTCGCCGTGTCAGGACGCGGAGAGTTCCTCGCGGACGGTGCGGGCCGCGGTGACCAGGTTCTCCAGTGACGCGCGGGTCTCGGGCCAGCCGCGGGTCTTCAGGCCGCAGTCGGGGTTGACCCACAGCCGCTCGGCGGGGATGGCCGCAAGGCCCTTGCGGAGCAGTTCGGCCGCCTCCTCGGAGCTCGGGACGCGCGGGGAGTGGATGTCGTACACGCCGGGTCCGGCCTCGCGCGGGTAGCTGTGGGCGGCCAGTTCGCGGGCGACCTGCATGTGGGAGCGGGCGGCCTCCAGGCTGATGACGTCGGCGTCGAGGTCGTCGATGGCCTGCACGATGTCACCGAACTCGGCGTAGCACATGTGGGTGTGGATCTGCGTGTCCGGGCGCACGCCGCTCGTGCTGAGCCGGAAGGCCTCCGTGGCCCACGCAAGGTAAGCCGGGTGGTCGGCCGCTCGCAGCGGGAGCGTCTCGCGCAGCGCGGGCTCGTCGACCTGGATCACGGAACTCCCGGCCGCCTCAAGGTCGTTCACCTCGTCGCGCAGCGCGAGGGCGACCTGGCGGGCGGTGTCGCCGAGGGGCTGGTCGTCGCGGACGAAGGACCAGGCGAGCATGGTGACGGGACCGGTGAGCATGCCCTTGACGGGGCGTGAGGTGAGGGACTGGGCGTACGTCGTCCAGCGCACCGTCATCGGCTCGGGGCGGGAGATGTCCCCGACCAGGACCGGCGGACGGACGTAACGGGTGCCGTAGGACTGCACCCACCCCTGCTGGGTGGCGAGGTAGCCGGTGAGCTGTTCGGCGAAGTACTGGACCATGTCGTTGCGTTCGGCCTCGCCGTGCACGAGGACGTCCAGGCCGGTCTTCTCCTGGAAGGAGATCACTTCCTGGATCTCCGCCTTGATCCGCTCCTCGTAGCCCGCCGTGTCGATCCGGTGTGCGCGGAGATCGGCGCGGGCGGTACGCAGTTCGCCGGTCTGGGGGAAGGAGCCGATGGTGGTGGTCGGCAGCAGGGGCAGGCCGAGGTGAGCGCGCTGGGCCGCGGTCCGCTCGGCGTACGGCTGGGAGCGGCGCCCCTCGGCCTCCGTGACGGCGGCCGCGCGGGCCCGCACGGCAGGGTCGCGGGTGATCGGCGAGCTCGCGCGGGAGGCCAAGGCCGCGCGGTTGGCGGCGAGTTCGGTGGTGATCGGCTCGGTGCCCTCAGCGAGGCCCTTGGCGAGGGTGACGATCTCGGCCGTCTTCTGGCGGGCGAAGGCGAGCCAGCTCAGCACCTGCGGGTCGATGTCCCGCTCCAGGGCGGAGTCGAGCGGCACGTGGAGGAGGGAGCAGGAGGCCGCCACGTCGACCCGTTCCGCCAGTCCGAGCAGGGTGGCGAGGGTGGCCAGCGACCTCTCCAGGTCGTTCACCCAGATGTTGCGGCCGTTGACCACTCCCGCGACGAGGCGCTTGCCGGGGAGGCCGCCCACCGCGGCCAGGGCGTCCAGGTTGCCGGCGGCGGCCTCGGTGAAGTCGAGGGCGAGACCGTCGACCGGAGCCTTGGCCAGCACCGGGAGCGCGTCACCGAGCCGGTCGAAGTACGAGGCGACCAGCAGCTTCGGCCGGTCGGTGAGGGCACCGAGGTCGCGGTAGGCACGCGCGGCGGCGTTCAGCTCGCCCGGGGTGCGGTCCTGGACGAGGGCGGGCTCGTCCAGCTGTACCCACCGCGCGCCCGCGGCGCTCAGGTCGGCGAGGACCTCGGCGTACACCGGCAGCAGTCGGTCGAGAAGGGCGAGCGGGTCGAAGTCCGCGGGCACGCCCGGGGCGGGCTTGGCGAGCAGGAGATAGGTGACCGGGCCGACCAGGACGGGCCGGGCGGTCAGGCCAAGGGCGAGGGCCTCGCTCAGCTCCGCGACCTGCTTGGTCGAGTCGGTCGTGAACACCGTGTCCGGACCCAACTCGGGCACGAGGTAGTGGTAGTTCGTGTCGAACCACTTCGTCATCTCCAGCGGCGCCACGTCCTGGGTGCCGCGGGCCATGGCGAAGTAGCCGTCCAGGGCGTCCGCCTCGACGGCGGCGCGGTGGCGCGCGGGGACGGCTCCCACCATGACGGTGGTGTCGAGGACGTGGTCGTAGTACGAGAAGTCGCCGGTGGGCACCTCGTGGATGCCGGCCTCGTCCAGCTGCTGCCAGTTCGTGCTGCGCAGTTCGGCGGCGGTCGCGCGGAGGGTGTCGGCGCTGACGCGGCCCTTCCAGTAGCCCTCGATCGCCTTCTTCAGTTCCCGGTTCGGGCCCTGGCGGGGGTAGCCGTACACGGTGGCCTGTGCTGCCGCGGCTGCGGTCCTGGTGGTCACGGAGATCTCCTTCGCGAGATGGATCCCTGAGATCCCGGCGACAGGACGCGAGCGCGAAGGGGTGACGAACCCGACGGAGACAACCCCGCGCGGCAAGGCGCGGTCGTCCGTCTGAGATGTACGCCGACCCGCCCACGAGGTCACCGGGATGTCCGCGTACGCATCGTTCGTACGTGGGCAGTTGGCAGGTCTTCGGACTCGTGGGCGCGTCTCGTCGTACAGGACACCTACTGGCCGTCGCTTCCCAGACCCTGTTCGTCGGAGTCCAGTGCGTATGACGGCGGTCGTTCCCACTCACCGCTGCGGGGCAGTCCCGGATTCCCACCAGGTTCCCTCTTGCGACGCGTCCCGCCTGGCGGACGGGGCGAACCAGCTGCACCAGCCAGCCTAGAGGGTGGGGCAATCCGGCGCCTCACGGAGTCCAGGATCCGGATGGTGAGCTGGACCACGGAAGGCGCAGCCGCCACCGGGCGGGAAGCGCCGCACGCGCGCCCTCACCGTCACCCCGATCGGCAAGGGGTGCCGCCTCTGCGAACGCCTCGACCGCCCCGGCGCGCGGTGCCACCCCTCGGCCGCCCGCTGCGGATCGCCCCCAACAGCGGCGCGTTCGTGCCGTATCCGGTAGAGGTCCCGGCAACTGCGTGACGCGGTCCGGAACGGACCGCCGCCCCTGGGTGCCGGGGCGCCCGCTCCGGAGCGACTGCTCGCCTTCCTCGACGGGCTCGGCGCGATCGCCGAAGGCAACGCCGCCCTGCTGTCCGCGCACGGGCAGGCCTGCGCCGAAGGCAAGTACGCCGATCCCAGTTACCAGTTCTGGCACCGCCACCTCAGCGGCCTGTTCGCCGACGGTCGCCCCGATCTCGACGCCGACTTCCTGGCTCACGCCGTACTCGCCGTTTTCGAGGGCGACCTGATCCGCCACATGACACCGCCCGGCGACCCGCGGCGCTTCACCCGTTCCCTCCAGCGGATGGCCATGGTGCTGCTCGGCCGCGACTGACCGTCGGGGCGTTCGCGCGCCGCGCGCCGGTCTCTCCTCGTGATGTGGCTGCCCGGTTCGCGAAGGTCGCGGGCCTGGATGTGATCGGCGCACCCGCGTCCGGGCTGGTCATCGAGAGGAGGAGTAAGTTAGGTTAGGCAAACCTAAGTGTCCGTCTGTCATGGAGGGCCCGGATGCGACGTAACCCCACACGTCCCAGCGCGCCGACAGCAGTTGAGCGCGTCCGCTCGATCCTTGCCGCCGCTCATTCGCTGACAGTGGTGAGCGATGGCCGGCACACTGAAGTCCGCCGTCTCGAAGACACCGGGACCATGGGGCACTTCCACCTGCACGCTCCGTTCGAAGGCGCCGGCGCGCCGTCGGGCGAGCGGATCCCCGTCCGCTTGGAACTCACCGACATTGCCCCCACGCCCGTACGCGACCGGCTGCGCGCCCGGGTCACCCTGACCGGCCTGCTGGCGGCGCCGTACGACCCCGAGGCCGAGGAGAGCACGTGCGTGGAGTTCGGGCAGGGGGTGCTGGAGGACGCCGAGGGGCGCGCGTACGTGACCCTCCACGAACTGGAGGCGACCGAACTCGACCCGCTGGCCACGGTCGAGGCCGGCATGCTGAGCCATCTCATCGACGAACACGGCGAACTCGTACCGCTGCTTCTGCGTCTCGCCCGTCCGGTCCCGGACATCGGCGTGCAGCGTGTGCTTCCGGTGGGCATCGACCGCTACGGCCTGACCCTGCGTCTCGAATACCGGCACACCCACCGCGACGCCCGGCTGCCGTTCAAGACGCCCGTGGACCACATCGATCACGTCGGTCCCCAGATCCACGCCCTCCTGGCCGCGGCACGCCGCCTCTCCCACACGGGTCACCTGCTGACCTGAGCCGAGAAAGGCCGAAGTCCATGACGCAGTCCCGTATCGCCCCGTACCCCATGCCCACCGCGGCGTCGCTGCCCGCCGACGGTCCCTCGTGGAGCATCGACCCGCGTCGGTCGGCGATCCTGGTGCAGCACGTGCAGAAATACCTCCTGCGCTCCCTGCGTGAGAATGCGCCCATCGGTGAACTCCTCTCCAACGCAGGCCGGTTGACGCGATCCGCCCGGTGCGCGGGTGTGCCCGTCGTGTACGCGGTGGGGGCTCCGGGGCAGCGGGCCGGCGGAGCGGGTCACGTCGTTCTGGAGCCGCCCGCCGAGACCGAGGCCCGTGCCGTCGCGGACGTCGTTGAGCCGCAGGCCGGTGACAGCGTGCTCACCGCCAAGCGGTACAGCACGTTCGTCGGCACCCGGCTGCGGGCGCGTCTGAAGGAGCTGGGGCGGGACCAACTCGTGGTCGTCGGCGTGGGCGCGCGGACGGAGGTGCTGCTCACCGCGGCGGACGCCTGGATGCAGGACCTGGAGCCCTTCGTCGTCGGCGACGCCGTGGTCGACAGGACGGCCGCCGATCACGCGATGGCCTTGCAGTGGCTGGCCGCCACCTGCGCGGCGGTCGCGGTCACCGACTCCGTGGTGGAGGCGTTCCGCGGGCAGCGCGTCGATGCCGAGGCGGTCTGAGCGGAGACCGCGGGCTGCCGGCGAACGGCGTGCGCGAGTGTCGGCGGCCGGTTGTCGGCCCCCGGGGGTGATCGGCACAGCCGTGATCGAGGGACCTACTGGTGCGCCAGCCCGTGGCGGTCGGCCCAGGCGTTGATCGCTGCGGCCAGCTCCTCGGGTCGGTCCTCCGGCGAGTGGTGGCCGGCCAGACCATGGCGGGAGACCTCCAAACCCGCAATGTGCTCCTCGCACCAGGCCGCGGCCCCTCGGTCGGTCATCGCTCCCGGGCCGGGCTCGAACGCGGCGAGCAGTTTGGGGACTTCGGGGCTGGCGGCCAGCCAGGCGTCGTAGCGTTCGACGCGGGCCACGACGTCGGCGGGCTCGCCGTCCAGCGGCATCATGCGCGTCCACGCCAGCACCGGACGGCGGCTCCGTGGAGTCGGGAAGGGGCGGCGGTACACCTCCAGGTCGGCAGGGTCGAGCGCAGTGGCGAGTGTGCCCGGGAGCCCCTCTATGAACAGCGACTTCTCAAGGATCATCTCCTCGCCCACCCCGGGAGTGCGGAGCAGGGTGAACAACTCCCTTCCGGCTGCCGGGAATTCGTCGCCGACCAGCGGCTTGATGATCGTCTCGGTGAAGGCGAGGCCGCGGACGCGGCCCGGGAGGCGGGCGGAGCGGTCGAAGGCCAGCGCGCCGCCCCAGTCGTGGCCGACGAGGACGGCGTCGACAAGCCCGAGGGCGTCGAACCAGGCGTCGAGGTAGCGGGCGTGGTCGTCGAAGGAGTAGGCGAGGTCGGGCTTGCCGGAGTCGCCCATGCCGATGAGATCGGGGGCCAGCAGGCGGCGGCCGGGCGCGACCACCCCCGGCAGAACGTTCCGCCACAGATGGGAGGAGGTGGGGTTGCCATGGAGGAAGACGAACGGCACCCCATCGGGATCGCCGGACTCGCGGTAGTGGATGGTGGAGTCGAGGACGGAGACGGTCGGCACGGTGGTCTCACTTCGCTTTCGGTACGGGGATTCAGAGGTTGAGGCTCAGGACGCGGTCGACGGTGATCTCGACGACGACCAGGTCCCGTGGGGCAGGCGGGGCCGCGCGGTAGCGGACGGAGTAGCGGCGGACCGCCTCGGCCAGGCGTGCGGGATCATCGGTCACCGTGGCCCGGCCTTCGAGGGTGACCCAGCGGAAGCCGTCCGCCTGACAGAGCGCGACACGGGCTGTCGGGCCGCCCGTCGCCACGTTCCGGGCCTTGCGGGTCCCCGCCCGGGTGGTCACCCGGGCCAGGCCGGTGGCCGTGTCGTAGGTGAAGCGGACGGGGGTGACGTGCGGAGTGCCGTCGGGGCGGAGGGTGGTGAGGGTGGCCGGGTGGGGCCGGGTGAGGAACGCCCGCGTGGTGGAAGGGAGTTCGACGGTCGCCCGTCTCACTTCTTCATCACGCCCTCGTTCCAGATCAGTTTGGCGATGTTCGGCTTCTCGGCCGTGGTGATGACGCCCATGGCCGTGCGGACGTACCGCTGCTCTTCCAGTTCGTGCAGCATGCTCGCGGCGAGGTCGGCACGGGCGGTGAAGACGCCGTCGGCGCTGGTTTCGGCGGTGTGGTAGTCCGTGACGACGGAGTGCTCGAAGAGGCCCGAGGGCCGTACGAGGGTCCAGTCGAGGTCCGTGTGACGGATCACGGCCTCCATACGGCGCATGTCCTCATGGAGGGTGCGGCCCAGGCGTCGGTTCACCAGCGGGTCGAGGACCCAGTTGAAGAAGTGGGCGCCGGTGGGGCGCCAGTTCGGGTCGGCGATGCTGGAGCTGACGGCGAGCAGTCGCTTGATGCCGTGGTTGGCCATGGCCTCGGTGATGACCGTGGCGCTCGCCGAGTACGTGGTGACGGCCTCCTTGCTGAAGCGCGCGCCCAGCGCGGAGAGGACGGCGTCCGTCCCGCCGATCGCGGCGTCGACCGCGGCCGGATCGGTGGCGTCGGCGACGGCCACGGCGAGGCCGGGCCGCGCGGAGAGGGAGCCGGGGCGGCGGGTCACGGCGACGACCTCGTGGCCGGCTGCGAGGGCCTGGTCGGTGAGGTGGCGGCCGGTCGGTCCGTTGGCGCCGAAGACTGCGATACGCATGATGTCGGGGCATCCCTTTGGTGTGGTTTCCGGAACGCCCTTGACTGTGCCGATCATCGAACCCAGGCTCAACGCTGATGAATAACGCCGCTCCTGCCCCCGTCCGCACCCGGGGCCGCCCCCGCGGCAACCCGCCGACCCGCGAGTCGATCGTCTCGGTGGCCCGTGCGCTGTTCCTGGAGCGCGGCTACCGGCGCACCACCTTGCGCGCGGTGGCCGGGGCCGCCGGGGTCGACCCGGCACTGATCGCCTACCACTTCGGCTCGAAGAAGGGCCTGTTCGCGGATGTGATGCAGTTCCAGTGCGCCAATGCACTGACGGTGGAGGACGTCCTCGGCGGCGATCCGGCCACCCTCCCCGACCGCCTGATCGACGCGGTGACGAACCTGTGGGAGGACGCCGACTTCCGCCGGCTCACCGCCGGCGGCGACGAGGCCGCCGAAGTGATCCGCGAGTACCTGGAACGCGAGCTGCTGGACCGGCTTGTTGAATTTCTCGGCGGCCGGGACGCGACCGCCCGCGCCACGGCCGTGGTGACGGTTCTCGGCGGCCTCATCTACACCCGCTACCTCAACCCCCTCCCCACCCCCGCCGCCCTCACCCCGTCCGAGATCCGCCGCATCCTCACCCCGGCGCTGCGCGCGGCGCTGGCCCCGAGACCGCGCGCCACGGCAGCCACCAGGGCGGGCGTGATCGCTGACGGAAGGCACGCCTAAGGTGAGTTCGAGCGGGCGGTCGGCTGCCGGAGGTGTGTCTCGGCCTGCCCTCTGGCGGGGCGAGGAGGTCGTCGCGCGGCACCGACCGGCCCGCCCGGCATGGCAAGCTCCTGCCCGGCATCGCAAGGTCCTGCCCGACCGGCCGGTCGCTTCGGGCAGCGCCGGTCTGCAGGCTGTGTGGCCGAACTCAGCCCGTCTCGCCCTCGTCCGCCGTGGTGACCATCCCACCGGGCTGTTCCGGGAACACGAATCCCACGAAGTGCTGTCCGCGCTTTCCGAGGTGCCGGCCGAGGTGGCTACGGCCGGGTCGCGGATGCCTGTCATGCCGCCGCCGCGCGGAGAGTCACCGGTGTCGTCGACTTCCGGTACGGCGACGAGGTCGGGGACCGGGAGCGACGCGCGGCGGCGTTCCGGCCGGCCGTGCGGGTGGCGGCCGCCGTCCATCCGAGCAACCTGGACGCGGCCGTGTAGCGCGGGGCCTGCGCACGGGTGCCGCGGTCGGTGCCGGGGGCGCATGGTGCGGGCGGGCGCAAGGCGCGCGTGGGTCCGCTGACGCTCATCCCTTCCTGGGGCCTGCGGTACACGCGCATGTGCCGCGGGCGGCAACAGGCGTGAGGCTCAGTGGTCCGGTCCGGTCCGGTCCGGTCCGGTGCGTTCCGGTTCGGTCCGTTCCGGTCTGTTCCGGTCCGGTCGGGCCGGACGCGGGCTCGACGACACCCTTCCTCCGCCTGCAAGTTGATGGGCTGCGGTCAGCAACTCGTAGGCCTCGAAAATCCGCGAGCCTTTCACCCAGAGCCCAGGCAGGATGCCCTCTGTGAACCACGTCCTGTGCGGGCTCGCCGCCAACGCGGCCCTGCCGTCCGAGCTGGTCGACCGGCTGATCGCGGTCGCGGACGACGATGTCGCCGAGGGCGTCGCCGGTCGCGCGGACCTCAGCCATGCGCAGGCAGCGGCCGCCAACCCGTCGCTGCCGCTTGCCGTGATGACGATCTGGTGCCCTGACCCCGGGCCCGGTGACGGGAACCCGCAGGGAGCGAATCCGGTCAGGTAGTCCCCGCTACCCGAACCGGCCGGCGCGCGTCGCCGACGCGGCGGGTGTCGGCCGGGCAGCGCAGGCTGCTATGGATCGGCCCCGGGTTGCGCAGGTCGTCCTCAGGACACGAGGCCCTGGGCGAAGGCGAGGGAGTGGGTGAAGACTTCCTCCACGCGGGAATCGGGCAGGCCGTGCCAGCCGTGGTCGGCTCCCTTCACCGTGCACAGCTCCACCGGGGAGGGGGCCGTCTCCAGCGCCTCGGCGAGGGACTGGCTGTGCGAGCGGGCCACCATGGTGTCTTCGTCGCCGTGGACCAGGAGGAACGGCGGCGCGCCCGGGCGGACTTGGGCGAGGGGGCTGGCAGCGCGGGCGCGCTCCGGGACGGTGGCCGGGGCCGCACCGAGCAGGAGGGCCTCGGGACTGTCCGCGTCGTCGGGAGCGAAGGGACCGCGTGCGGTGGTGAGGTCGCTGGGCGCGTACCAGATGACCGCACCGGCCAGTGGCGGTTCGGCGTGGGTCAGGGCGAGGAGGGAGGCGAGATGGCCGCCGGCCGACTCTCCCCAGACCACCGTCCGTTGGGTGTCGATGCCGAGCTCTGCGGAGCGGCGGCCGAGCCAGTGCAGCGCAGCACGCAGATCGTCGAGCGGTGCCGGGAAGGTGGCCTCGCCGCTGAGCCGGTAGTCGACGCAGGCGACGGCGAAGCCTGCGGCCGCGATGCGCGCGAAGGGCGGAGGACTCCAGTCCCGCGTGCGCGGACCCATGTCGCCGCGCCGCCCCCGGCGCCAGGCGCCGCCGTGCACGAACAGCAACAGGGGGCGGAGTACGTCTCGGCCGGCATCGGGCAACCACAGGTCGAGTTCGAGTGGACGGCTGCCCTCGACGTCGGCGTAGGGGACTCCGCGTAGTTCGCGGACGCCGGACTCGTGCCGGGCGCCGGCCGGCAGGGGGCGCGGTCGGGGTGAGGTGCGGCGATCAACTCGCGAAGCGACGGCGCCCGGTCCGTCATCGGATGCGCCACTCGTGGTCGGGCAGGAAGCGCACGTCGTACTGCTCGGGGACACCGGCGAACTTCTGTGGCTCGGGGACGACAGGCCGCTGCGGCAGGCCGAGTTGCTCCGTGGGAGCGCCGAGGCTCTCGAAGAACCGCTCGAAGGTGCCGCTGGGGCCGGCGGCGACGCCGACCACCTGGCTGTGGTGGCGTTCCATGCGGTAGGCGTGCCGGCAGTTCTTGGGTACGAAGCCGAAATCGCCCGGCGTGAGCAGCCTTTCCTGCTGGTCCCCTTCGGTGTCCTCGACGAACAGGCGGACGGCGCCCTGGGTGACGTAGAAGACCTCGTGGGTGTCCGTGTGCAGGTGGGCCGGGATGAGGTCTCCCTTGGGGCCTTCGACGGTGAAGAAGTTGAAGGTGTTCTCGGTCTGCTCGCCGCCGGCGTAGATGGTGATCAGGTCGCCGAAGAGACGGGCGCGGTCACCTTCGCCCTTCTCGATGAAGTAGGGCTTGCCGGGGTCGGCGGGTATGCGTGAGGCCTGCCGGTAGCGGGTGGCGTACTCGATGGTCATGCGCGGTCCTCTGCTCGGCCTCCACCAGGAATGTCAGGTAGCCTGACATGAGACGCTGTCGGCAAGCAAGCGTCGGCCCGGCGCTCGGCCCTCTCGTGAGGAACAGATGCAGTCCAGCCGCCGTAATCTCCCTCAGTTGCTCGGTGACGCCCGGCGCTGGTTCGACGAGGGGTTGTCGGCGGCCATGGCGGCGGCCGGAGGCGCGCCGGTGTCCCCGACGCAGGTGCAGCTCTTCGCCGTGCTGGACCACGAGGGCACGACGGTCTCCGAGCTCGCCCGCCGCATGGGAGTCACCCGGCAGACCGCGCACCAGGCCGTGCACGGCCTGGTGTCCGCCGGTCTCCTCGAACAGGTCCCGGACCCCTCCTCCGCCCGCCAACGACTGATCCGCCGTACGCAGCAGGGGGAGCGCGCGCATCGCCGGGCGGGCGCCGTCCTGGAACGACTGGAAGCGCGGCTCGCCGAACGCATCGGCCAGGAGGCGGTCGACGACTTGCGGGCGACGCTGGAGGCGCCATGGGGCCGGCCGCCCGCACCGGACGCGGAGTGAGGCCCACGCCATGGCCGGCCCCGGCGGAGTCATCACTTCGGGGAAGCCGGCGTCCCGCGACACCTGCGCAGCGGGCCGAGAGCCGGTCCGCACCCTCCACCGGAGTGGAGCGGGTGAGCCGAACCGTCAGCGGGAGGGGATGAGCGGCAGGGCGTCCTTGTACGCGTTCCACGGTTTGGGGACCTTCTCGACCGTACGAACGTCGAGTGCGACCGGGGCGGACCTCGTGCCCAGGGTTCCGCCGGGATGCCAGGTTCCCGTGACGGACACCCAGGTGTCGGCGGCCGGCGCCGGGGTGCCGTGGACGCGCACCTGTACGGACTGGGCGTCCGCCGCGCAGCAGGTGAAGATGATCCGCGTCAGGTACCAGCCGTCACCCCGCTTGTCGGGCGTGACAAAGCCCGTCATCTGGATACTGCGCCCCTTGATGACCTGCCTGCGGTCCTGCTGTACGCGGGTGGTGAAGTCGGTGAGGGTCATCGGGAGCGGCGAGGCCGCGGGCAGCGGGTCGAAGTGCCGCTGCTGCGCCACGGCCTTCGGCGGCTGTCGGGAGGCGGTGTAGGCGCCGAGGGCCGGAGGGGCCCAGAAGAGGAGACTCAGCGCGGGGAGGAACAACAGCCAGGCGACCCGGGGTACGGCGGAGTGGTCGTGACCGTCATGGCTGTCGTCGTCGGGTGATGCCTGGTGTTCCGCGTGCTCGTCGGTCCCGTCCGAGCCGTGATGCGACCACGCCTCCGCCACGGCGAGTACGAGCAGCAGCGCCCCCGAGACGATCAGCAGGGGCCGCATCCCCGGCTTCACGTAGCGCAGGCACAGGTCGGTGAAGAGCGAGGAGTGCAGCAGGCCGAGGCCGCTGAGCGCGAGAAGGATGACCTGGAGTGGGCGCTTCACAGCAGGACGCCTCCGATCAGCACGCTGCACAGGACCGCGACGAGGGTGGTGGCCGAAGAGAAGCGAACGGCGAAGGCCCGCCCGAAGGTGCCCGCCTGAAGGGCGATCAGCTTCAGGTCGACCATCGGCCCGACCACCATGAAGGTCAGCCGGGCGAGGGGCGAGAAACCGGTGAGGGAGGCCGCGACGAACGCGTCCGCCTCGGAGCACACCGCGAGCAGGATGGCGAGCCCGGCCAGGAACAGCACCGAGAGCCACGGCGAGCCGGAGAACGTGTCGAGTACGGAGCGCGGGACCGTCACGTTGAAGGTGGCCGCGGCCATCGCCCCCAGGACGAGGAAACCGCCGGCGTGCAGAAAGTCGTGCTGGAAGCCGCGCCGGAACTCCGTCAGGCGGCTGTGCCCGGGCCGGTGTCCGGTGTGCCGCACGGCAGGCCGCAGCCATTCGTCGCGGCCCAGGAAGAGCCAGAGCCAGCCCATCACCGCGGCGGTGGCGAGCGAGGCCAGCAGCCGGGCCAGCACCATGGCGGGACTGCCGGGGAAGGCGATGGCCGTGGCGGTCAGCACGACCGGGTTGACCGCGGGCGCCGACAGCAGGAAGGCGAAGGCGGCGGCCGGGGGGACACCTCGGCCGATCAGGCTGTTGGCGACGGGCACCGAGGCACATTCGCAGCCGGGCAGGACGACTCCGGCGATTCCGGCGACCGGCACGGCGAGCGCGGGACGCCGGGGCAGGATCCGGCTGAACACCTGTGCCGGCACGAACGCGTTGATCGCGCCGGACAGGGCCGTTCCGAGGAGCAGGAAGGGGAGTGCCTGGATGGTGACGGCGAGGCAGACGGTCCGCCAGGCCAGTACGGCGGGTTCGTCCGACCAGGGGCCGAGGACGAAAAGCGCCGTACCGACGGCGGCGGCCGCTCCCAGCGGCAGCAGCGGCCAGGGCCTCGCCCGGCCGGGTGACGGGGGATCCTCGGCTGTCGCGGGGATCGCGACGGCCGTGTCCACCCTCTCGGCCAGTTCATCTGTCTTCTGCATGCGGCTCCGCTCGTCCGATCTTCCGGACGAAAGATAGCGGGCGCTGGGGCCTCATCTTCCGGAGGGCATGCCTGAAGGGCGGGAAGTCCGGTGGCTCTTCCCGCCCTTCGCGTCCTTTCCGTCCTTCAGAGGCCGAGTTCCGGAGGAACGGCCCCTCAGCACTGCCGGATCAGCGACTTCCAGGTGCCCGGGCCGCCGGTGTCCAGGTACCAGTCGTTCACATAGCCGCTGGCGCTGCCGGTGGAGACCTGCATCCAGTAGCGGTAGTTGTGGCCGTCCGCGTCCGGATCACCGGTGGTCCAGCAGTCGACCTCCAGCCACTGTCCGTTGCCGAAGCGGGCCACGGCTCCGGCGCTGTACCGCGGTGCGGTGCGCATCACCAAGGACGAGCCCGCGTTGATGCCGACGACTTGGGCGCAGCGGGCCGGATCACCTGCTCCGGAGCCGGGACACGGGCGCGGTGCGGCCTGGGCGGCGGTGCCCGCCAGGGTCAGCCCGCTCAGGGCCAGCGATGCGGCACCGATGACGGACATACGTACCAGATTCTTCAAGTGGTCCCCCAGGTAAAAGACTTCACGTGCCGACGAGAGCGCAGGTGCGCCCCGCACCCCGAGCCGAAGGCTGGCGCCAGTGTGCGCGGACGGCGGCCGAGACGGAAACATTTCAACGCTGTCCAAAGTGTGGGGACCGCGGCCGAACATCCGTCGATGTACAGAAGGCCTTTGATCCGGTTGGCCCAGTAAGTCGCCGGGAGGCGCTGCGGCGCGCTGATCGTGCCGTTGCCGCTGACTGACAGGGTCCGGCCGCTCGGTCACCCGACGGGCTTCGCGTGCCTGCGTCGAGAGACCGGCAGCCGCCGACGGGACGGGCAGGCCGGCGGTGACGGGCAGACGGGGTGGGTGTGGCTGGTTCTGCGTTCGCTGGTCGGCGAACAGCCCGGCAGCCCGGCCGTCAGACCGTGGGTTTCAGGGCCCGTGGGTCAGAGGTCGCGCGGCCCGTCCGCCGGCTCCGACGTCACGGTGCTGATACGGCGGTAGGCGGCGCGGGCCTGGATGCACCGAGCCATCGCCGTCCCGATGAGGGCCGCGGTACACAGACAGGCGAGCCAGAAGGTGTCGCGGTGGCCGGCCCAGGTGAGGGTGCCCGCGGGCGGGACGGCGAAGGCGTTGAGGATCAGCCAGCACAGCACGGCCGTTCCGGGGGCCGCCGTGAAGCGTGCGCACAGTCCCGACAGGGCGGCCAGCAGAGACAGGGCCGTCAGTGCGAGGCCGGGCCGGCCGGGCCCCGCGAGGGCGTTGAGGAGTGCCACGAGCGACAGGGCGCCGCCGAAGGCAGCGCCCCACACCAGCGGCGTAGCGACGGGCCGGGGAACAGGCCTGGCCCCGGCACTGACAGTCACCCACTCGATCACGCTGACGGTTTCCTTTCGGTCCTGCTCGGCGCCCGGCGAAGAGGAGCGTGAGACGTCGCCGCGCTCGTCGCGCGATGTCTCACGCTCGGGATCGTGATCGCCTTGCTCGGTCCGCGCAGCAGCGCCGTGGGCCGATCTCGGGCGCTCGTCAGAGTGCCACCAACAGGTGTTCGAGGAACATATCCAAATCAGACAGGGAGCGACCCTGGCCGTACTGTGCCGGACCAGGTAGAGGGAGGGCTCGCAGCCCACCCCGCACACCCCATCAAGCAAGATCGCAACCCGAGGGCGCTCCAGGTGCGGATGGAGGGTGTTGCGGTGAGAGTGGGAAGAGACGTCTTCCGTAGACAGGAGTCCTCATGTCCATGCTCGACAAGCTCAAGGGAATGCTCAAGGGGCACCCCGACCAGGCCCGCCAAGGCGTGGAAAAGGCGGGAGACGCCTTCGACGCGAGGACGGGGAACAAGTACCAAAGCCAGGTCGACACGGCGCAGGACAAGCTCAACCAGCAGATCGGCGAGCCGCCAGCTCGTGGCGACCAGAACCCGCCGCAGAGCTGAACGAGCGGCCCAGCGCCCCTGTGTGGACGGTCGGCGGGCTCGGCAGGTGCCGGGCCCGCCGACCGGCGTTCTTCACCGCATGCGCAGAACGTGACGAACCCCGGAGCACCGATCAGCCGAGGACGAGCGGCAGTTTCGCGGCCAGCTCACCCAGGTCGTCCTTTTCCGCTTCGTTCGGTGCACGCCGTCCGGTGCCGATCAGCAGTGCGTCCCTGTCGGAGAACGACGGGGGGAACGCCGCACCGGCGATCTTCTCCAGGAGCTCTCGCGACCGGGCGAGCGCCTCGGCCGGCGGTTCCGCCGCCTCCGTGAGGTGGGCGATCAGGTCGAGGTGGTGCAGCGTCCATTCCAGGACGTAGGCGGTGAGGTAGTCCTCCACGGTGAGCACCTCGTCCTGGGTGCCGACCCGCAGCGCGGGATCCGCGAGCTGAGCGGCGCGACCGGCCGCGGAACCGACGTCGTCGAGGTGGAACTTGAGCAGCCCCGGGTCTTCGTAGGCCGCGGCCAGCCGGACGATCAGCGCGTCGAGCGGGTCCTCGCCGGTCGGCGGCCGGTCGTCGACGTTCCAATACGTGACCGCGTCGACGGTCGGTTCCGCGTCGGCGGGGGTGACGAGGGTGATCAGGACGTCCTGAGCGTCGATGATCAGGTGACACACCAGGTCCTGCACCAGCCAGCCGGAGCAGCCGGACGGCCGCGTGAATTCCTCGTCCGGGAGTTCGGCGACCGCTGTGCGCAACGCTGTCCACGAGCGCGAGAAGAGATCCACTGCCGCAAGCTAACAGCGCGAGGTCTCCGCTGCGAGCGAATTCCCCTGCCGGCCACCGGAGAACTCGCTCTCGTGCAGCGGGAACCCGGGGGTCGGCACGGGCGCGGGCGATGGCGAAGCCGGGGATGCTCCAGGGCGGAGGCCGACGTCGGCCTGATCGCCGCGCGGCATAGAGTCGGGAAAGCGACGGCCCACCGCCCTCCGCCTTTGTCACCACGACCGATCAGAAGGAGCAGCCGTGACCGACCCGGCGTCCGACACCCTGCAGCAGGAGATAGCCCGGGATCTCCAGGTGTCCGAGAGTTTCGACCCGGAGCTGGAGATCGAGCGCCGGGTGGCCTTCCTCGCCGAGCAGCTGACCTCGGTGGGGCTGCGGTCGCTGGTGCTCGGCATCAGCGGTGGTGTGGACTCCACGACCACGGGGCGGCTGTGCCAACTCGCGGTGGAGCGGGCCCGTGCCGCCGGACACGACGCGACCTTCTACGCCATGCGCCTGCCGTACGGGGTCCAGGCGGACGAGAAGGACGCCCAGCTCGCCGTGGGGTTCATCAACGCCGATCAGGTCCTGACCGTGGACGTGAAGTCCGCCAGCGATGCCGCAATGGCCGCCCTGCTGGCCGGCGGAGTGACCTTCCGGGACGCGCACCACCAGGACTTCGTCCAGGGCAACATCAAGGCCCGGCAGCGGATGATCGCCCAGTACGCGGTGGCGGGCGCGCACCACGGTCTGGTCGTGGGCACCGACCACGCGGCCGAGGCGGTCTCGGGGTTCTTCACCAAGTACGGAGACGGCGCGGCCGACGTCGTACCGCTGACGGGGCTCACGAAGCGCCGGGTGCGGGCCCTGGCACAGACGCTGGGTGCCCCGGCGGAACTCGTGTGGAAGACGCCGACCGCGGACCTGGAGACGCTGGATCCGGGCAAGCCCGACGAGGACGCCCTCGGAGTGACGTACGACGCGATCGACGACTTCCTGGAGGGCAAGCCCGTGGGCGAGCAGGCCTACGAGTCGATCACCCGCCGCTATCGCCTCACCGAGCACAAGCGCCAGTTGCCTGTCGCGCCCTGAGTCCCGTCGCCAGGAGATCTACTTGCCGGCGGTCGCGATGAGCGCCCGTATCGGCCGTCGTGTGTGCGTGCCGCACCGGCTGGGCCCGTGAGGTCAGGTAGGCCCAGCCGGTACGCCCCGGACGGGGACAGAACACGGTGCTACAGGCCGATGTCCCGGCGGCTGATGTCGTCCAGCGACTCCCGGCGTACGACAACCCGAGCGATCCCGCCGGCCACCGCGACCACCGGAGGCCGGCCCACCAGGTTGTAGCCGGACGCCATGGACAGGTGGTAGGCGCCGGCCGCGGGAACGGCGAGGAGGTCGCCGGCCCGTACGTCACCCGGCAGTGCCACCTCGTCCGCGAGAACGTCGCCCGCCTCGCAGTGCCGGCCCACGACCGTGACCAGGCGGGGCGGCTCCGTCGACGGGCGGCCGATGAGGCGAGGCGCGTACCGCACCCCGTACAGCGCGGGCCTGGGGTTGTCGCTCATGCCGCCGTCGACGGCGACGAAGACGCGCCGCCCGG
The DNA here is from genome assembly GCF_042723265.1 of Streptomyces sp. NPDC058371. Taxonomy (NCBI): domain Bacteria; kingdom Bacillati; phylum Actinomycetota; class Actinomycetes; order Kitasatosporales; family Streptomycetaceae; genus Streptomyces; species Streptomyces sp. NPDC058371. Next base: position 1,384,794 of record NZ_JBHXJC010000001.1, read on the forward strand.
TGCGCTTCACGGCGAGGACCCTGTAGACGACGACGCCCGCCGGTCCGACGATCGCCCGGCCCGGCTCCAGGGTCAGCCGGGGCACGGGCAGGCCGGTAAGTGCGCAGCCGTCCTCCAGTTCGGCACGTACCCGGCCGGCGAGCACGCCCACGTCGAGGCTCTCGTCACCGGGCCGGTAGGCGATGGCGTGGCCCCCGCCGATGTTCAGCTGGGGGAGGACGACGCCGTGCTGGTCCCGGATCAGGGCCAGCAGTCCGACCATGCGCCGCACCGCGGTGACGTAGGGCTTCACGGAGTCGATCTGTGAACCGATGTGGCAGTGCAGGCCGAGGAGTTCCAGGTGCGGCTGGTCGAGTATCCGGGTGACCGCGTGCTGTGCGGAGCCGTCCGCGAGCGACAGGCCGAACTTCTGGTCGTCCGTGCCGGTGCGCACCTTCGCGTGTGCTCCGGCCGCGACGCCCGGCACCACGCGCACCATGACCCCCTGGCGGGTGCCGGAAGGCGTGAGCGCGGCGATGCGGGCGATCTCCGAAGTGCTGTCCACGACGATGCGGCCGACTCCGAGGCGCAGCGCGGTGCTCAGGTCCTCGGGGCTCTTGGCATTGCCGTGCATGACGATCCTCTCCGGCGGAAAGCCGGCGGACACGGCGAACAGCAACTCCCCGGCGGAGCACACGTCAAGCCCCAGGCCCTCCTCCTGGACCCAGCGCGCCATCGCCCGGCACAGGAACGCCTTGGCGGCGTAGACGACGTCGGCCTCGGGGAACGCCGTGCGGTATGTACGGCAGCGCTCCCGGACCTCCTGCTCGTCGAGGACGTACACGGGGGTGCCGAAGCGGTCGGCGGCCTCGGTGACGGAGACCCCGCCGACGGAGACGTCGCCGTCGGGCTCGGGGCGCGCCGAGCGGGGCCAGACGGACAGGCCGTCGGTGCCTGCGAGAAGCCGGGACAGCGCCTGGGGATCCGACGGCAGGGAGGACGGCGGGGACGAAGGAAGGGAAACGGTCATGGCAGGCGCCTCCTCAGCCGATCAGCAGGTGCGAACGGGCGGTGACGGCAGCGCCGCCGGTCGCCGGCTCGGGACGCCGTCCCTGCCGCGAACGCTCGCGTTCGCTTTCCGCGGCGAGCGCGGAGGAGACCGATGGGGCGGCGGACACGGACGCGGTTCGGAGAGCGGAGAGCTCCGGGTCGACGGTGAGGGTGGTGACGCCGAGGAGTGCGGCGAGCGCACGCAGCGCGGGTTCGGAGAGCCTGATACTCGCCTGGTCCGCGCCCAGGGTGGCGGTGAGCTTCGCTGCCGACGTGAATCCGATGGCCGTACGGCCGCCCAGGGGTGTGCGGAAGAACCGGGCCGCACAGACCGCGGGCCCCGACCGGACAGGGATGTGGAGAAGTCCGGCCGGGAAACGTTCGGAAGGCTCGGGATCCTCGGAGTGGTCGATCGCAGACATGCTGCTGCTCCTCGCAGAAGACGGCGTGCGCTGCCCGACCGGACCGGCCGGGCAGCGCCTTGAGGTTATGCCCCCGGCCGGGGGCCGGTCCCCCCACTGACGGATGCTTGACGAGAACCCCCCACCCGTAACGCGACGCTTACGGGGTGCCGTGTCAGCTGCGCAGGACCGTCACCTCCAGGGCCGGGTCGGCCGCGATCTCGGCTTTCGCGAAGCGTTCGATGACCCACTGTTTGCGGGAGAAGAGGCGGGTCTGGTCCGTGAAGTGGGGTGAGGCCGGGTTCGCCGACTGGCCGTAGGTGAGGAGCGTGTGGGTGCGGGGGCCGTCGGGGGTCAGTTCGACGGCCATGAGGAAGCTGGTGCCGAAGGCGCCGGCGGTCGGCGTCCCGGTGCCCGAGACGGGGCTCGCGTCCACGACGTCGAAGCAGCCCTTGTCGCCGCTGCAGCCGGGGAGTGGAATTCCGGCCCACTTCTGTACGGCGCCCAGCTCGGTGTCGACCGGGAGGTCACGGGCGGCGAAGTCCTGGACGGCGTCGGCAAGGGCGCGTTGGACCCGTACGTCGTCGCCCTTGATGCCGCGCGGTGTGGTGACGGGCTGGGCCGGGTCGTAGGGGACGCGGCGCCAGCCGTCGTCGGGCCCGGAGCGGAGGAGATGGTCGAAGAAGGCGACCCAGAGCGCGGCTCCCCGGCTGTCGGTGTCGGCGCGGGTGTCCCAACGGGCGAGGGTCGCGCAGGCTTGCCGTACGTCGACCTGCTCGCCGTCCGTGGTCTCCAGGCGTGGGTTGGCACGGCACATGGCGACCACGTCGTCGCGGCCCGTCTCGGCCGACAGGACGCGGTTGCCCAGCATCGACGCGCGCAGGGTGCTCTCGGTGAAGCCCGGAGCGCCGAGTCCGTCGGTGCCGTCCACCCGTTCCGCGATCATGCGCAGTCCGAGCTGGGCGCGCGGGCCGAGACCGGAACTGCTGTCGTACGCGGCCGGAAAGCCGGTCAGAGGTGCCGCGGGATTGGTGTGCCGGGGCCCGTTGTTGGAGTTGGCGACGTAGTCGGAGCGGCTCAGCTTCGGCTGGTGGGACGGCCCGTAGATGCCCTTCACGAGTGCGTCGGGATCGCTGCCCCAGGCGCACGCCGATGTGGAACCGTCCAGGGTGTCGGGGGCCTCCCCGCTCTCCGGGAGCGTGCAGCTCTTGAGTTGGTCATCGCTGAGGTGGGCGACGACCGAGGAGTCGGTGAAGTACGTGCCACCGCTGGTGTCGGCCGCGAGGGTGTAGGTCCACGGGATGCCCTGATAGGTGTCCTGCGCGGCGCGCAGCTGGTCGAGGTTCCGGGCCTTGCCCATGGCCAGCCAGGTGTTCATGGAACGCAGGTTGTCGGCGTTGGCGTCACGGACGGCGTAGGCGGTCTCCGTGGTCCAGCCGTTCGAGAGGACGGGGCCGAAGCGTGAGGTGTAGAGGGTGCGGTCGACGGTCGACAGCTTGCCGTTCTTGTCGCGGACGGTGACCGGGACCGTACGGCGTTTCATCTGCTCGGTCCTGCCGTCGACGACGTAGCCGGTCGGGTCGCCGGGGGTGAGCTTCAGGGCGTAGAAGGAGGCGTGCTGTGCGTCGCTCGCGGTGTGTGTCCAGGCGAGGTTCCGGTTGTGGCCGATCAGGACCAGGGGCGTGCCGTACAGACCGGCGCCCGACACGTCGAGGGTGCCGGGGATCGTCAACTGGACCTGGTAGAAGCGCAAGTTGCCCCCGGTCCACGGCAGGTGCGGGTTGGCGAGGACCATCGCGTTGTCCGTACGGGTGGCGTCCTGGCCCAACGCCCAGCCGTTGCTGCCGAAGTCGGCGGTGGGAGGGCTGTGCTTGCTTGGGGCGAAGGGCGTTGTGGTTGTCTTGCCGGAGGTTCCGGGGCCCATCGTGCTGGTGCTGGTGCTGGTGCTGGTGCTGGTGCTGGTGCTGGTGCTGGTGCTGGTGACGGCGCCGGTGCCGCTGTTGCCACCGGCCGCCGGAGGCTTCGCGTCGCCGATCTCCGGCGCCAGCGAGGCGGCCCCGGTCACGCCGTTGACCTCGTACACGACGCTCCACAGATCGAGGGCGGTGACCGGCCGCACCCAGGGTTTGCCCTTGCAGCGCGGGTCGGGCAGCTTCTCGACGCCGGTGTCCCGCAGATAGCGGTTGTACCCGGCGGCGTACCCCTCGACCATGCGCCGCAGTTCCGCCGTCGGACCCAACGGCGCCTTTCGGTCGAGCAGCCGTTGGACCGTGCCCGCCCGCTGCAGCCCGCTGTAGTACGTGTCGCTCGCCAGGTTGGCGCCGTCGCCACCCTCACCACCCTCGCCGGGCTCGCCGTCGGGCCCGAAGAACAGGGACCGCTGGCCCCGCAACGTCACCACCTGGTCGGCGAGTTCACAGACGTTGTCCTGCGCGAACGCGTAGCCGTAGCCGTATCCGAGCCCGTCGAAGTCCCGCGCCAGGATGTGCGGGATGCCGTACTCGGTCCGGCTGATCCGGGCCGAGAGGCCGCCCTCGGCCATCGTCTCGCCGTCCGGCGCGGTCGCGGCGGACGAGGGCGCGGGGACCAGGGCCACGGCGGCCGAGGTGAGGCAGAGGGCGGCCGCGACCGCGGTCAACTTGCCTAATACGGAAGTTCTATGACGCTTCGTCACCAATCCGGATTGACTCATGGCCCCACCTTGCAGGGCCGACCGACGGGCGGCATCGGGCCCTCGGCGGATATACGAGAGGGGTGTCAGTCCGGGGGCGTACGCCGGGAGGTCCATCGCGGCTACCCGAGTTCGGCGATGTCCTCCGGGCTCAACTTCACCGCACCAGCGGCGATGTTCTCCTCGAGGTGGTCCGGTGAGCCGGTGCCAGGGATGAGGAGGATGTTCGGCGAACGGGCCAGCAGCCAGGCCAGGGCCACCTGCGGCACGGTCGCGCCGTGGCGGGCGGCGACAGCGTCCAGCTGCTCGGCCACGATGGGCTGGAAACCGCCGACCGGGAAGAAGGGGACGTACGCGATGCCGGCGTCGGCGCAGGCGTCGATGAGCGGGTCGTCGTCGCGTCGGGCGAGGTTGTAGAGGTTCTGGACGCACGCGATCGGGGCGATCTTACGAGCCTCGTCGAAATCGGCGGCTGTGATGTTGGAGATGCCGATATGGCGGATCAGGCCCTCCTCCCGCAGTGCGAGCAGGGTTTCCAGTGGCGCGGTCAGGGACGTGTCGGCCGGGTCGAGGTCGCCCATCCGAAGATTCACCACGTCCAGTCGGTCCACACCGAGCGAGCGCAGGTTCGCCTCGATGCCACGGCGCAGGTTGTCGGGGGAGAGGCCGGTCTTCTCCACGTCCGGCAGGGCGATGTCGGAGCCCTCGACCAGCGCGCCCACCTTGGTCACGATCACCAGGTCGTCCGGATAGGGGTGCAGTGCCTCTCGGATCAGTTCATTGGCGGCCACCCCGTCACGCGAGTAGTAGTGCGAGGTGTCGATGTGGTTCACGCCGAGCTCCACGGCCCGGCGCAGGACCGCCAGCGCCGTCCCCCGGTCGGGCCGGTCGCCTTTCGGCCAGCCGGTCAGCTTCATCGCGCCGTACCCGATTCGCGCGACGCTCAAGTCGCCGCCCAATGACCATCGTTGTGTTGTCACGGTTCATCACCTTACTGCTTTGTGTCCCCAGGTGATCTTGTTCGTGACGCCTGGGCAGGGGTGGGGACGGGAACCGGTATGGGACGGCCTTCTTCGAGGAGCAGGTGGCCATCTCGCGGGAAATCACCGCAGGCCTGGCGCTGGAAGCTCCGTGCGGGCGCCCCGACCTCGCGGACCGGAATCTGCGATGGGTCCTGCTCCACATGATCGAGGAGACTGCCCGGCACGCCGGTCACGCGGACATCATTCGAGAGGGCATCGACGGTAGTACCGGTATCTACTAGTGTTCCGCCGCAAGACTTGATCTTGCCCCAGGGGCCGCCTGGCGATTGCGCCTGGTCCGCGCGGGTCCCGGTCCAAGAACGGCGTCCTGGTCGAGCAAGAGGAGACAGCCGCGTGAGCGAGGCCCTTGGCCCCGGCAGCCGTCGTCACAGCGTGGAACTGCAGATTGACCGGGTCATCGTCGCGTCCTTCGAAAAGGCCGCTGTCACCGTGCGCTGCCTGCGAGGGCCGGTCCGTCGCGGTGCCCGCTTCAACTGGCTCAGCGGTTCAGCACACGCGATTGACCTGACGCTGACACAGGCCGTTGTCTACGGGCATCGGGTGGCAGAACTCGACACTGGTCTCACCGCCTTCGTGTCTCTCCGAGGGGATGGCGTCCCACGTCTCATGTCGGGCACCTTGGCCTCCGGATGGCAGGTAATCCAAGGCGCCAACCCGTTGCGCTGACCCAGCGATCCGCTGGAATTGGCAATCGCTCCAAGCGAGGATCACAAGCGAGGCCCGCTACGGCCATTACTGGTGTCCGGTGTCGGAGCCGGCCGCCACCAGCGAGAGCATGCTCAGGCCGCCCTACCGACACCACCGCTACGGCCAAGGCACCTCATTGCGTTGGCCGTTGTCAGCCGGAATGCGTCACCACCCTTGAAGGGCAACGGTGCAGTCGCAGATCTGCCAGCCCGTTCTCGATGAGAGCTGCTGGACTGATCGCGAAGCACGCTGCCTTTCACAGGACGGAACGCCATGCCGGCAAGCACCACCACTTCAGTCAACCTCTTAGCCTCTCGATCCCCGCTGATGGGGTGGCTGGCCGTGGTCTCGGTGATGCTGGGAATCTTCGTCATCGTCACCACTGAGATCCTGCCGATCGGTCTGCTGACGTCGATCGGATCCAGTTTCACCGTCTCGGACGGGATGGCTGGGCTGATGATGACCATGCCGGGCTTCCTGGCTGCCATCTCCGCACCACTGGTCACCGCGGCCACGAGACGCTTCGACCGCCGACTGATGCTGTGCGTCTTCATGTTCCTGCTGGCACTGGCGAACTTCCTTGCCGCCGCGGCACCCAACTACTGGCTCGTACTGACGTCCCGGATCATGGTCGGGATCACGATCGGCGGCTTCTGGTCGATCGGAGCCGGGCTGGCGGAACGACTGGTGCCGCCGGCCTCGGTCGGGAGGGCAACTGCTGTGATCTTCTCCGCCGTCCCGCTGGGATCCGTCCTCGGCGTGCCGACGGGCACCCTCATCGGACATCTCACTGGATGGCGAACGGCCTTCATCATCATGGGAGCTCTGACGGTCGGCGTCCTGGCCATGGTGTTCTTGCTCGTGCCGCCGCTTCCTCCGGTCCACGCCACGCGGCTGGGCGACCTCAACGGCATGCTCCGCAACGTAAACACTCGCTTCGCACTCCTGCTGACTTTCCTTGTCGTGCTGGCCCACTTCGGCACCTACACCTACGTGACACCGTTCCTGGAACAGGTCACCCACGCCGGCGGTGGTCTGATCACTGCATTCCTGCTGCTCTACGGTGCCGCCGGCATCCTCGGCAACTTCCTGGGCGGCGCCTGGGTGGCCCGGTATCCGCGGACCGTCATCGGGCTCGCGGCCGCCCTGATCTCCGCGGTGACCCTCCTGCTTCCAGCATTGGGCCGCTGGGAGACCGGCGCGGTGATACTGCTGGTCGTGTGGGGCATCGCGTACGGCGCCGTACCAGTCGCGTCGCAGGCGTGGTTCTCCATCGCGGCACCGCATGCCCCGGAAGCGGCGTCGGTCTTGTTCACCGCCTCCTTTCAGGCAACGATCTCGATTGGTGCACTCGTAGGGGGAGTCATCCTGGACCGCACCTCTCCCTCCACGGTCATGCTGCTGGGCGGTTGCACCGCGCTTCTCATGGTCCTAGTGGGGGCACGCTTCGCCGAGAGCCCCGCCGGACCGGACTGCAACGAGCGGTCCTGAACGCACAGAGACTCGCCCCCAATATTCTGCCCAACGCTCGCCGCGTCGCCCCTCGACCTGACTGCCGCTTGGTCGGCCACTGACCACCCGGATCATCGTGTCAGCCGTTGTCAGTGGTGCCAGGGGAGTCGGACCGGCTGAGCCGGGATGCGTCCGACCACCAGGTCAGCGACCAACTCGGCCAGACCGGACGGATGGACCGTGTCGTTGGTCGCAGCGAGCTCCGCCGGAGTCCACCAGTGGTGGCCCGCATGGTATTTGAGCTCGTCCGCTCCCTGCCCGCTGATATCGACCTGATGGGACGTGACCCGGTAGTAGAAGAAGGTGTCCTGGAACACACCCGCTGCCCAGCCGAGGTCGGCGTACCCGGATGTCTGGGCGATGCTTGAGCCAAGGGCGCCCGCATCGAGCGACAGACCGGTTTCCTCGCGCAGCTCCCGGGCCGCCGCCTCGGCCGGCGTCTCGCCTTCCTCCACGCCCCCGCCTGGGGTGCACCAGCCGTGTTCGCCCCCCGGGTCCTCGGGGTCAATGTGGAACTTGAGCAGCAACACTCGGTCCGCCTCGTCGACCAGCACTACCCGGGCGGACCGGCGGCTGTAATCCCCTTGATCAGGCATCCCGTCAGGCTAGCGGAGGGCCGAGAGCGTCCGGTGCTCCACCAACCCCCGGAGCTGGTCGGGAAGTTCACCGACGTGATCGGGCGTTGCCTGCATCCGCTGGAGTGCGCGAACTTCAATCGCGGCGCACTAGCGAGCCCGAGTCCTCACGGACGAACATGAACCGCATGAGTGACCAACCCGAACGATGGAGCCGGGCAACCGTCTACCCCGACATGTGGGCCGACCCGGACGACGACCCCCGCAACAGCGAAGGTGTCAGTCCGGACGGCGAACTTGCGACGCTGCTGGACTTCCTGACGAACTACCGCATCACCCTGCGGATGAAGTGCGAAGGTCTGGACGCGGAGCAACTGGCCCGTCGGTCGGTTCCGCCGTCGACGATGTCGCTGCTCGGTCTCCTTCGGCACCTCGTCGAGGTGGAACGGGACTGGCGCAACTGGATCAGTGACGGTGATCCGGTGCCGAAGCTGTACGGCGAGGGCGGCGCGGACTTCGACGGAGCTGTCGCCGAGCAGGCCGAGGTCGACGCCGCGTACCACGACCTGGAGCGCGAGCAGGCCGCGACCGACGCCGCGCTGGCCGAACACCCGGATCTGGGCGAGCGTCTGGGGAAGGACGGGGTCGCGGTTCGGGAGCTGATGGTGCACCGGGTCGAGGAGTACGCCCGGCACTGCGGGCACGCCGACCTGTTGCGCGAGTGCATCGACGGAAGGGTGGGCCAGTAAGGACGGTCGGCGGTTACCTCCGCGGTCGGGCCCCGGATCCTGGGGATCGCGGGGCGCCCGGCTGCGGTTCTTCGATCCAGGATGCCGGCTCCAACCGGACACCCGGCCGCAAGCCGCAAGCCGCAAGCCGCAAGCCGCAAGCCGCAAGCCGCAAGCCGCAAGCCGCAAGCCGCACCCCGCACGGCTCCACGGTCGTACGACCGCACGGCCCCGGTCAGGAGAACGTCGCCCCGCTCCTTCCCACTCGGCGCAGTACGGCGAGGAGGTCCTGGTTGCTGGCGCCTTTGAGTACGTACTCGGAAGCGCCGGCACGCTTCATCTCCTCGACCGAGCCCTTGTCGTCGTATGCGGAGAACGCCACGATGCCGCTGTCCGGCGAGCACCGTGCGATCTCCCTGGCGAGGGTGTGGCCGCCGCCGGGGAAGCGGACGTCCAGGACGACCAGGTCCGGCTGATGACGGCGAACGAGGCGAATCGCCTGCTCGGCGTTGGACGCGGTGCCGAGGACCTCCAGGTCGGGCTGCGCCTGCACGACATCGCGCAAGGCGTCCAGGAGCATCGCGTTGTCATCGCACAGGATGACACCCAGCGGCGTATCGGCGCAGTCGTCGCCCGCCGCCGACGTGGTCACGACGGACCGCCCGGCGACGGCGATGGCAATGGCGATGACGCAGGCGCAGGCGATGAAGGCATCGCCTCCGGGTTCGGCACCCAGAACTCGACCGTCGTCCCCTTCCCGGAGTCGCTGCGCATGGACCACCAGCCCGCCGCTGTCTCGGCCCGCTCCCGCATCTCGATGATTCCGAAGTGATCGTGCAGGCCGTCCTTGGACATCGGCTCGCCGGTGCCGTCGTCGATGACCTGCGTCAGGATGCCTCTGTCCGCCGAATGGACACGGAGTGCGACGGTGGTCGCGCGTGCGTGCTTGTGGACGTTCAGCAGAGCCTCTTGGACGATTCGGAAGATGGTGGTGGCCGTCTCGGGCGTCGGCTCACGGTCCAGGTGGTGCTCGAACGAGTAGGTCATCTCCCAGGGGCCCACGACATCAGCCAGATGGTTGGCGAGCGCATCGACCAGCCCGTGCCGGTCGATGCCCGGGGGATGAAGGCGGAACGTGAGGTTGCGGAGCCGGCTGATCGCCGCGCGCACCGTGGTGTCGAGGCTCTCCAGTTCCGCTGAGCACGCTTCCGGCACTCGTTCGGCCAGCAGTTGGAGCCGCATTCCGACGGCGACCATGGCCTGGATGGAGTCGTCATGGACGTCCCACGCGATGCGGCGACGCTCCGTTTCCTGGGCCTGGACCAGATGGTCGAAGAGCCGCCGTCGTTCGCTGAGCGCATGCTGCGCGGCCCGCTGTTCGGACATGTCGCGGGTGACCTTGCCGAAACCGCGCAGCCGGCCCTCGTCGTCCCACAAGGCGGTGATGACGACGTTGGCCCAGAACCGGGAGCCGTCCTTGCGGATGCGCCAGCCCTCGTCCTCGAGCCGGCCTTCGGCCACGGCGGTTTCCAGCTCCCACTGCGGTTTGCCGGACACCTTGTCCTCGGTGGGGTAGAAGACCGAGAAGTGCCGTCCGACGATCTCCGCCGCGCTGTATCCCTTGATCCGCGCCGCTCCCGCGTTCCAGCTGATCACGTTGCCCTGCGGATCGAGCATGAAGATGCCGTAGTCCAGCACGCCCTGGACGAGGAGTGTGAAGGCCGCCTCGGACAGCGGGGCAGTCTCGATCCGGGGGGGCTCCTCGTCTTCCGGGTTCCCGGTCACTTGATGAGCCCTTCGCGTCGGGCGATGGTCACTGCCTCCAGCTGGGATCTGGCTCCCAGCTTCTCCAGTACCCGCTGCACGTGATTGCGGCCGGTGTTGAGGGCGACCCCGAGCCGGTCGCTGATTTCCGTGGTGGTCAAGCCCTCGCCCAGCAGATCGAGGGCCTCCCGCTCCCGTGGAGTCAGCTTGGCACCGGGCACCGGTGTCCTGCCGGTCAGCTGGTCCAGTACGCCACCCAGCAGACTCCGGCTGACCACCACCTCGCCCGCGGCCACCCGCCGTACGGCGTCCTCCAGCTCGTCCAGACCGCTGGCCTTGAGGATCAAGCCGGCTCCACCGGCCTCCGCAACACGTGCTGCGATCGATGCGTTGCCCTCACCGGCCAGGATGAGTACGCGCGCGTCCGGTACGAGCGCCTCCAGGGCGGCGATGGCAGAGATCCCGTCGCCGTCGGGCAGCCGCCTGTCCATCAGCACGACATCCGGTTTGTACCGTCCTGCGTCGGACAGTGCCGTGGCAACGGTGGCCGAGCGCCCCACGATCTCCAGACCGGGTGAGCGCTGCAGGGCGAGGCAGATCGCTTCGGCCACCATGTCGTGGTCCTCGACCACCAGGACGCGGACCGGTCGACTGTGCGTGGTCGATGAAGACATCGGGGCATCCTTGCTGGTGGCGGCTGCACGATCATGCCAGAAGGGCTGCACGGAGCGGTGGGCCCGCAAGGGGCTGGTGTTCCTCATTCGCGGCGAACCGGCACCGTGTCCGTCCCCACGCGTCCCTCGGTCAGGATGTCCGTGGCCCCGATCAGCTCGATCAGCCGGGCCAACTGCGGTCCGATGCCTTCGACGACGAGCTCGACGCCCGCGAGAAGGACGGACATCCGCGCGCCGAGCAGGGCATTGAGACCGGCGCAGTCGCAGAATCCGACGCCGGTGAGATCGAGGCACAGGCGCTTCGGCCGGTCCGCCAGGCAGGTGGCCATCGCCTTCTGCACGTGAGGGGCACTGTCCACGTCGAGTTCGCCGACGAGCGTCACCCGGGCGACGCCCGAGTGCACGACGGCGTGAGAGACGAACGGTCGAACGGTCACGGCGCCCCGCACCTCCCCGCGACCACGCGCTCCGCACAGCAGCACAGCTTCATTCCGCGAGCCTCCTGGGGACGGGCCCCCTCTTGCGCGCATCCCTGGAGATAGTGCGAGGACACCAGCACCCGTCTAGTGAATCTGCACTAGATGTGGAAGTCAACCTGTGCCAGTCGCCGCGCCGCCGGGGCCGAACGGATCTCGGCGGTCAGCCCGTTGCCACGTGCAGGCGCAGGGTGAGTCCGTCCTCGGCCGCACGGATTTCCACCAGGTCGCACAGCTGGTGCATCATCCACAGACCTCGGCCTCCGTTGGCCGACGCGGGATGCGGGCGGGACCGTCCGGCCAACGGGTTCACGAGTCTTCCGCTGTCCCGGACCTCGGCGACGACACCGCGGTCCTCCGACGTCCACAGCCGGAGTGTGCCCCTGCCGCCGCCGTGCGCGATGGAATTCGCGATCGCCTCGCCGACCGCGAGCACGAGGTCCCCACGGCGGGCGGCGCTCAGCGGAGTGTCCCGTGCCCAGTTCTCCGTGAACTGCCGAGCGTTCGCGGTCTGGCCCGAGGTGAACTCGAGGGCAGATGTCGCCGCGGTGGGTTCGGGCAGCGGCAGGTCGCAGTCGGCGTACACGGAAAGCGGATCGGTGTATGCACCGCTGACGGAGACCTCACCGTCGACGACCAGCCGAGCATGCGTACGCCTGGCCTGCGTCAACACGTCGGAGGGCAGCGCTTCGGCATCGTACGGACACAGAAGGGTCACCGGGGAGCCGGCGAAAGCCGTGTTCGTCAGCGCCTCGTGGCGGGTGGCTTCCAGCATCTCGGCCGCTGAACGGCCGGCCCACATCGACTCCTGGACCACACGAATCGCGCGGCCCGCATGCCGTTCGGCGAAACTCAGCAGTGCGGCGAGAATGCGGCCCGGGTTACGGCCCAACTCCCTCATGTCTGCCCAGGAGTCGTGCGGGAGGTCCCGACCCAGGGCCTGGCGCAGAGCGTCGAGGCGCTGGCCCGGCACGGCGACGAACACCGGCTCGTCGTGCTTGAGCGCGGTATGGACGAAGCCGACCACCCCTGACAAGTACTGCACCGAGTCGCGGTAGAGGAAGGCGGAGTGGGCGAACTCCGCGGACTGCGTCGCAGCGCTGCTCCCGGTCATGCAGCGACCTGCGGCACGCGGTGCTCCTAGGGACGTCAGGGGTCCAGAACCGCCAAAATCATAACTCCGTCCTGCCTCGGCGCTTCCAGAGCTCGACCCGCGGCTCTGGAGGGGTGCCCTCAACTGCGCCTTCCAGTCTCCCGTTTGGGCTCGTCCGGGCGGCCCCACCCGGTCAGCCGGCCCAGGGTCCTGACACACCGCGTCGAGCGCGAGACACGTGCCGCGGCGGGCCGAGCCGGTGCTTCACCGCCTCCTGCGGGCCACGCCAGAATCGGTGCCTCACCGAACCTTGCGGGCCACGCCTCCGTAGAAACCGATCTCGCCGGACCGCTCCGGCGGCGGGGTGTCCGGGCGCCAGAACGGGACCTGGGCCAGGCCGGGATCGACCAGTTCGAATCCGTCGAAGAACCGCTCGACCGCGGCGCGCGGGCGCAGGTTCAGCGTGGCGGTGGCGTTGGTGTAGACGGCCTCGGCGGCACTGCGGTCGGCGAAGTCGTCCGTGGCGTGCGAGAGCACGAGGAAGCTGCCGGCCGGCAGGGCATCGCGCAGCGTGGCGACGACCTGTTCGGGCTTCTCCGCGTCGGTGAGGAAGTGGAGGACGGCGACGAGGAGCAGGGCCACGGGCTCGCCGAAGTCGATGACGCGGCGGACGTCGGGGTGATCCACGACGGCCCGCGGCTCGCGCACGTCACCCAGCACGATGCTGGTCGTGCCGGAGCGGCTGAGCAGGGCGTCGGCGTGCGTCTTCACGATCGGATCGTTGTCGACGTACGCGACGCGCACGTCGGGAGCCACTTCGTGGGCGGTCTCGTGCACGTTCGGGGAGGTCGGCAAACCGGTGCCGATGTCGAGGATCTGGCGGACCCCGCTGCGGACCGCGAAACGGACGGCGCGCTGCAGGAAGGCGCGGTTGGCCCGCACGCCGATCCGCACTTCGGGTGCCGCGGCGGCGAGTGCGTCGCCGGCCTGCTGGTCCACCTGGTAGTTGTCCTTGCCGCCCAGCAGGTAGTCGTAGATCCGCGCGGGGTGCGGCCTGCTGGTGTCTATCTCCTCGGCGCGGAAGCCACCCTCTCTCACCCTGCACTCCTCTCGATGACCACCGCGGCCCCATTGCCCGCGACCGGCCGACGACAGCTTCCCATATCAACTGTTGCGCTCATGCGGGCAGTTGCCCGGGCCGGCCGGCCCGCTGTCAGCCGGAGGCACGCGCAGGGACGGGCCCGGGACAGCCCACGACGCCTGCCACCCGCTTTCCCAGGGCTTTGGCCAGCTCAGCGCGCTTTTTGACGTCTTTGGGGCGCTGGAGCGAGACATTGAGCAGAGCGCTCTTGCAGGTCCACCACGCTTCCGCGCCGTCGTCGTTGAGGTTCTCGTCGACCATGCCCGTGCCCCCGGCGACAGCGAACCGGTTCTTCGCCGGTCGCTCGGCGATCTGGCCGGCGGCGTTCATGACCTTGTCGGCGGTGGCGACCTCGGCCCGGAAGCTTCCGACTCTCTTCCCTCCCGAGGACACGGAGCAGACCGCGGTGTGGGTGGAGTACTCGCTCTGGTCGGGGTTCGTGAGCGGCAGTCCGTCGCCGGTGAGTTTGCCCGACAGATCGTTCGCGCCCGTGGCGTCGTACCACCAGCTCGCCATGGTGACGCCGCAGAGCTTGGCGCCGGGAGGCGGCGGCTCGGCCTTCTCGTTGCTGCAGGCGGTCGAGGCCAGGAGCAGGGGAAGAGCCGCGAGCGGCGCAGCGAGTCGGCTGAGTTGACGCATGTGATGATCCCCCGTGGTCCCACGTTCCGGCTGATGCCCGTCGCCCGCCCGGCGGCGACGTGGAGAGGCGACTCCGACGCGAGGACGGGAAACTGCACTGTAGGTCAGATCGGCCCGTAGGTCGCTTCCCGGCCGCAGGGCAGCGAGACGGTGAAGACCGTGGCCCCCGCCTCACCGCTCAGCCCGATCGTGCCGCCGTGCGCCCGGACCAGCGATCGGGCGACCGCGAGGCCGAGGCCGCTGCCGCCGCGATCGCGGCTGCGGGCCTTGTCGACGCGGTAGAAGCGGTCGAAGACCCGCTCCCGGTCGGCGGCCGGGATGCCGGGTCCCGCGTCGGTGACCCGTATCAGCGCGCGGTCGTCCGCGACGGACACGGCCACCGACACGTCCGTGCCGGACGGGGTGTGCACGGCCGCGTTGGTCAGCAGGTTGTCGAGCACCTGCCGGATGCGCTGCGGGTCCAGCCGCAGTTTCAGCGTGTCCGGGCCGTCCGCGACCGTCAGCGGATGGTCGCGGTGGCTCACGCGGAACGCGTCGGCGGCCTCCTGGACCAGCTCGACCAGGTCCGCGTCCGCCGGGCGCAACGGCGTGTCCACCTCGGCCGCGTCCAGCCGGGCCAGCAACAGCAGGTCGTCGAGCAGGAAGCCCATCCGCGCGGCCTCGGCACGCAGCCGGGCGAGGTGCTTGTCCCGTTCCTCGGGGACATTCGCGGCCGCGTACTGGAAGAGGTCTGCGTAGCCCCGTACCGACATCAACGGTGTGCGCAGCTCGTGCGAGGCGTCCGCGACGAAGCGGCGCAGTCGCTGTTCGGCCTTCGCGCGGACGGCGAGGGAGTCGTCGATGTGCTCCAGCATGGTGTTGAACGCCGTGCGCAGTTCCGCCACTTCCGGGCCGCCGTCCCGACCGTCGGCGCGCAGGGGCAGCCGGGCCGCGGACTCGGTCAGGTCGTGCGAGGCGATCCCGTGCGCGGTGAGTGCCATGTCGCTCAGCGGTTTCAGACCGCGCCGCAGCATCTTCCGGCCGAACACCACCAGGGCGAGCACCGCGAGGACGAAGGCGACGACCTGCACGGTGATCAGCTGCCGCATGATGGCGTTGATGCTCTCCATGGGAGCGGCGCTGACCAGGACGACGCCCGGTTCGACCTCGCAGGCCCGCAGCTTGTAAGTGCCCTTGCCGTCGATCGTCACCGTGCGAGTGATCTCGGTGGTCGAGGCCGCCATGGTCCGGGCGAGCGCGGTGAGCGCCTGGGTGTCGGACGGTACTTCGGCGGGGGTGCGCAGGGCGGCCGAGCCGTCCGAGACGTCGTACACCGCCGTGTACCAGCCGTAGTACGGCTGCCGGGTCACCGTGCCGTGCGCCTCGGCGTCCTTGGACTGCACGACCTGGACGAGCTGGAGCTGGTCGACCAGCTGGGTGTCCAGGTAGCCGCGCATGTACATCGTCAGCGCCGCGCCGACGATGGCGAACACACCCAGGGAGAGCGCGCCGAGGCCGAGGGCGAGCCGGGTGCCCAGGCGCAGCCGCCGGTACGTCTCCCGGAACCGGCGGATCATTCGGCGGCCTGCCGGACCACATATCCGAAGCCCCGCACCGTGTGGATCAGGGGTGCGCCCGACTCGTCGAGCTTGCGGCGCAGCCGGCTGACGGCAAGTTCGACGACGTTGGAGCGGCCGCCGAAGCCGTACTCCCAGACGTGGTCGAGGATCTGCGCCTTGGTCAGCACGGTGGGGGACTTGCGCATCAGGTAGCGCAGCACCTCGTACTCGGTCGGGGTGAGCGTCAGCAGCCGCTCGCCGCGGCGCACCTCATGGGTGTCCTCGTCCATCGTCAGGTCCGCCACCCGCAGCACGGAGCGCTGGAAGCCGGGCCCGGCGCTGCGCCGCAGCACGGTCCGCAGGCGGGCCATCAGTTCCTCCACCGCGAACGGTTTGACCAGGTAGTCGTCGCCGCCCCGGGTCAGCCCCGCCACCCGGTCGGCGACGGTGTCCCGCGCGGTGAGGAACACCACGGGCACCATCGTCCCCGAGCGGCGCAGCCGGTCCAGGACACCGAAGCCGTCCACGTCGGGCAGCATCAGGTCGAGCACCACGATGTCCGGGTGGAACTCGGCGGCCAGCCGCAGCGCCTCCTCACCGGAGTTCGCGGTGGCGGCTTCCCAGCCCTCGTAGCGGGCGACGGTCGCGACGAGGTCGGCGATGGGCGGATCGTCGTCCACGACGAGGAGGCGTACTTTTTCCACCCGCTCATAGTGCTTCACGCGCCCGGTGACACCAGAGCCGGCCACCGGCCGCGACCACATCGATAAGCACTTGAAAGATGAACGACAGCAATTCGACAGCTCCCGCCAGCGAAGCTCGGGTACCCAGGACCCGATCAAGGAGCTGCCGTCCGTGACGACCCTCCAATCGCCACCCACGCCCCCCACGGCGATACGGCCCAGGGTGGTGGCCCGCACCGGGCTGTACGCCGTACTGGCCGCGAACGCGGTCGTGGTGGCCTTCTTCTTCGTCGAGGCCGGGTTCGCGTCGAACACCCTCATCGTGCTCGGCCGCCTCGCCGGCCTGTACGCAGCCCTCCTGATGGCCTTCCAGCTCTTGCTGGTGGCCCGGCTGCCGTGGCTGGACCGCCGCATCGGCATGGACCGGCTGACTTCCTGGCACCGCCGGACCGGCTTCGGCATCCTGTGGACGCTGCTCGCCCACGCCGTCTTCATCACCTTCGGCTACGCCGAATCGTCCTCGCTCGACCCGCTCAACCAGCTGGTGGACCTCGCCGAGACCGTCGAGGGCGTGCTGCGCGCGATCGTCGCGCTGGCCGTCATCATCGTCGTGGGCGCCGTCTCGGGCCGCTCCGCGCGGCGCCGACTCGCCTACGAGACCTGGCACTTCATCCACCTCTACACCTACGTCGCCGTACTGCTGGCGTTCACCCACCAGGTCGCGGCCGGTACGACGTTCACCTCGTCGTCCGCCGCCACGACGTACTGGTACGCCGTATGGGGCGTCGCGCTCGGCGCGGTGCTCGTCGGCCGGCTGGTGCTGCCGCTGTGGCGGAACTGGCGCCACCAGCTCCGTGTCACGGCCGTCGTCCCCGAGTCCGACAACGTCGTCTCCATCTACATGACCGGGCGCGACCTCGACCGGCTGCCCGCGCGGGCAGGCCAGTTCTTCCTGTGGCGCTTCCTGACCAGGGACCGCTGGTGGCAGGCCAACCCGTTCTCGCTGTCGGCCGCACCCGACGGCCGCACGCTGCGCCTCACCGCCAAGACGGCCGGCGACGGCACCGCGGCCCTGCGGCACGTGCAGGTCGGCACGCGCGTCTTCGCCGAGGGACCCTACGGCGCCTTCACCGCGATGCACCGCACCCGGCCCGAGGCGCTGCTCATCGCCGGCGGTGTCGGCGTCACACCCATCCGCGCACTGCTGGAGGAGCTGCACGGCCACGCGGTCGTCCTGTACCGGGTTGCCGCCGACCGCGACGCCGTCCTCTACGACGAACTGCGCGACCTCGCCCACGCCAAGGGCGCCGAGCTGCACCTGGTCACCGGCCCGGTCAGCCCCGACAGACTGGCGCCGGGCGCGCTCGCCCGCCTGGTGCCGGACATCGCGGACCGGGACGTCTTCCTGTGCGGACCGCCGCCCATGATGAACGCGGTGCTGCGCAGCCTGCGCGAGCTGGACGTGCCCAAGCAGCAGATCCACTTCGAGCGCTTCAGCCTGGCGGGATGAGGGAGACGAGGAAATCCCAGTGAAACGAGCACTGCCTGTCCTGGTCCTGAGCGTCGCGGGTCTGATTCCGCTGTGGCGCTACGCACCGTCGAGCGATACGACGTCCACCGCCCAGGTGGCCCCAAGTCCGTCTCCGTCCTCCTCTTCGTCCTCCTTGTCGTCGGGAAACGCCGAGCAGGTCGTCGCCGGATCGACGGTGAAGACCGAAAAGGGCCCTGTGCAGGTCGAGTTGACCTTCCAGGGCGAGAAGATCAGCTCGGTCCGGATGCTTCAGCAACCGAACCATCCGCAGACGACGGCCGCCGTACCGAAGCTGGTCGCGGAGACGCTGGAGGCGCAGAGCGCGGACATCGACACGGTGTCCGGTGCGACGATCACCAGCGACGGTTACAAGGAGTCCCTGCAGGCCGCCTTGGATGCCAAGGGCGCCTGAAATGCGGCGCGTCGAACACGTGATGGGGTTCCCGGTCTCGCTGCGCATCGATGACGAGGGGGACGTGGTGGACCTCGACGCGGCCGCCGACTCCGTCTTCGCCTGGCTGCGTGACGTGGACGCGCGGTTCAGCCCCTTCAAACCCGACAGCGAGGTGTCGCGGCTGGACCGGGGTGAGGTGGACGGGGTGAGCGCGGATCTCGCCGAGATCCTCGCCCTCTGCGAGCACTACCGGAAGGCGACCGGCGGCGCCTTCGACGTACGGCTGCCGGGTCGGGGCCTCGACCCCTGCGCCGTGGTGAAGGGCTGGTCCGTGCAGCGGGCCGCGCAACTGCTGACGGCGTCCGGGACGCGGAGTTTCTGTCTGAACGCCGGCGGCGACGTGGTCGTCGCCGGCGGGCCTTGGCGCGTGGGCGTACGGCATCCCGAACACGCCGACCGGCTGTGCGCGGTGCTGGACCTCACCGACGGCGCGGTCGCGACCTCCGCCCGCTACGAGCGCGGCGACCACATCATCGACGGCCGCACCGGCCATCCGGCGACCGGACTGCTGAGCCTCACCGTCGTGGCACCGACACTCACCGAAGCCGACTCCGTCGCCACAGCGGCCTTCGCGATGGGCACAGAGGGCGTCGAGTGGGCCGCCGGCCTGACGGGCTGCGAGGTCTTCGCGGTGGGCGCCGATCGAGGGGTGCTGCGTACGGCGGGGTTTCCTGTGGCGGGGGAGCGGACGGTTCCGCCTGTATCGAGGGCCTTGTAGAAGCCGACGAGCCGCGGGCCATCGCCGGGGACGACGAGGGCGGCCCCGACCCAACGCCTGCCCCGTTGCCCGCCTTTGGGCAACGGGATCCTTGTGCTCCGCCGAGTAGCACAGGTGCCGAGAAGCACGGTTGCCGAGGAGTGCAGGTGAGGGCAAAACACCTTCACATGGTGCAACTCAAGAGCAATTCCCCAGCGACGGCACATCTTTGTCATGCGCGGAATCGCACAGGAGCCCTAACGTGAGTCTCGTTCCAACTATGCTTGGTTATAACTGAGTTACCGTAGGTGATCACTCCAGCAAGGTGATCCGCACAGAGAGTCATATGTGCAGACCGGCCGGGTTTCAGGAGCGCATCGCAGGGGGCAGGCAGGCGTCGTCAGCCCCCTGTGGCGGCACTAGGGGGGAGGCATCGTGACGCGCCACGCACACCCGAGTGCGCACTCTGCTGTTCCCGCTCGGGAGCCGGCCGCTGCGGCTCTCGGACCGAGCGCCGGGATCGGTGAGTTGGGGCGCGAGGACACAAGGGTCACCTCGCTCGATCTGAGCGTCAGTCCGTCGAAGGCGTCGGCGTGACCTGGATCCCCGGAGCGTGTCCATGGCGCCCGCGATTCATGCGCGGAGGCCCTCTCCCGCCTAGCGGTTGACCCCGTCGGTCACATCACTGCCGGCCCAGAAAGCCATCCACCCCCCACCGTTTTGAGGCGCCCCATGTCCCGCTTAGGAATCAACAACAGACATGCCCCAGGCACCGCGGCCTGCCGTCTCTCGTCACCACCGGGGCATACCGATGGCGAGAAGTGACATAGCGCTGGTCGTTCACATAGCGGGGCGGGACGAGGCTCTGCGCTACGCCGTCGAAGACCTCCGCATGGACCGATGGCGTACCGCGCAGCAACTTCTGCACGACTCCTACGGCGACTGGGCGTTGCGTACGTTCCGCAGCCAGGTCATGGGCGCTGTGGCAGCGCAGAGTGGGGCGATCAACGCCTGGTGCTCTGAAACACCTGACGATCCGGACGCGTTGATGATGCGGGCGAGGGTCCTGACGGAGCGCGCGGTCGCTGCCGGCCGCCGCGGACTGTTCGGGGCGGAACTCATCGACTCGATCCGTGTCGCGCGGGTGGCGTGCCACGCCGGCGCGCAACGGTGGCCCGCGGACCCCGTGCCGTGGGTGTGCCTGCTGACTCTTGCGCGGCTCGACATCGACCAACGCGCCCCGCACGACTCGTCCCATTGGGCCGCCGCCCCGGAACCCATGCTGCCTCCTGGACCGTGGCCCCTGCTGGACAGCGTGAACAAGCGGCACCCGCGCAATCGCGAGGCGCACATCCGTATGCTGCAGGTTTTCGAAGCCCGCGGCCGCGGAGGCATCGACTTCGCGCGGGCCGTCGCGGCCGCCGCCCAACCGGGATCGCCGCTGCTGCTCCTGCCGCTCTACGCGTACGTCGAGTCGTACCGGCTCCAGCTCAAGAACCAGTCCGGTGGCGTCATCGCGTTCTGGAGCACCGCGGACAAGGCCCACTACGTCGAGACCGCCCTCTATGGGTGGTTCGCGCACCATCCCGACCCCGCCAGGACATGCTCGCCGCTCGACCTGAACTACCTGGCCTACGTGCTGACCGTGACGGGCGTGGGGAAGGCCGCGGACGTGTTCGAGGCGATCGGCCCCTACGCCACGCCGGCGCCGTGGTCTCTCGTCAACCACGACCGCAATCACTGGCAGGACGACTTCCATGTGGCGCGCCGACGCGCTCTGGGCAAGAGGAGCCGGAGATGAGCGAACGGGCGCCCCCGCCGCACGTGTTCCTTCCGCTGTCGCTCATCCACTTCGATCCAAGGACTTACGTTGTATCCGCAAACCGCTCCGCCCATCGACGATGACGCTGCTCTGAGAGCGCACGGCTACAAGCCCGAACTCGCCCGCCGCATGGGTGGGTTCGGCAACTTCGCGATCAGCTTCAGCGTCATCTGCATCCTCGCCGGCGGGATGACGCTGTTCGGCTACGGCCTGAACACAGGTGGGCCCGCCGTGATGATGTGGGGCTGGGTCGGCATCGGCTTCATGACCCTGATGCTCGGCATGTGCCTCGCAGAGGTCACCAGCGCCTATCCCACCTCCGGCGGCCTCTACTACATGGCCGACCGCCTCGGCGGTCCCCGCTGGGGCTGGGTGACCGGTTGGCTCAACCTGCTCGGGCTGCTGGGGGCCATCGCCGGTATCGACTACGGAGCCGCGCTGTTCGTCGGCGCCTTCGCCAACCTCCAGTGGGGCTTCGTTCCGACGCCCCAAAACACCATGGTCATCTTCGCGGGCATCCTGCTGCTGCACGGCACGCTCAACGCCCTCGGCGTACGTCTGGCCAACGTCCTGAACAGCATCTCCGTGTGGTGGCAATTCCTCGGCGTCCTGCTGATCGTCGGCTCCCTCACGCTCGCCCCGACCGAGCACCAGAGCGTCAGCTTCGTGTTCGGGCACTTCAACAACGGGACCGGTTTCTCCAACCCCGTGTACGTGTGTGCGCTCGGCTGCCTGCTCGCCGCGTACACCTTCTGCGGCTACGACGCCTCCTCGCACCTGTCCGAGGAGACCACCCAGGCGCAGACAGCGGCGCCCCTCGGCATCGTCCGCGCCATCGCCTGGTCATGGGCCGCCGGCTTCGTCCTTCTGGCCGGTCTCCTCTTCGCCCTCCAGAACTACGCGGACACGCAGGGGAGCAGCACCGGTGTCCCGCCCGCGCAGATCTTCATCGACGTCCTGGGCGTCGGCATGGCCAAGCTTCTGCTGCTCGTGGTGATCGTGGCGCAGTTGTTCTGCGGCAACGCCGAGACGGCCGCCGCCTCCCGCATGGTCTACGCCTTCTCGCGTGACGGGGCGCTGCCGTTCTCGTCCACCTGGCGGCGGGTCAGCCGCCGGACCCGTACCCCCATACCGGCCGTCTGGCTGTCCGTGGGCGCTGCCCTGGTCCTCGCGCTGCCCAGCCTGTACTCGCCCACCGCATACGCCGCCGTGACCGCCATCAACGTCATCGGGATCACGCCCGCCTACGCCATCCCCGTCTACCTCCGCCTGCGGGCCGGCAAGGACTTCCAGCCGGGACCGTGGAACCTGGGGCGTTGGAGCCGTCCGCTGGCCATCATCTCCGTTGCCTATGTGGCCGTCCTGACCGTGGTGTTCTGTCTGCCGCAAGCCTCGCCGATCACCGCCGAGTCCTTCAACTACGCGGGCGTCGCCCTGGCAGTCGTCCTCGTCCTCGCGTGGGCCATGTGGATCACGAAGGGGCGGCGCACGTACCGCATCCCTCCGCTCGGAAGCGCGGCCGAGAACGATGTCCTGGCCGAGGGCGTGATCTGATGACCGCTACGGGCATTGACCAGTCCGCTGCGGATCGGGAGCGCCCCGCCGGGCTCATCTCCCTCGACGAGCTCCGCAACGCGGTGAAGCACGAGCGCATCGCCGTAGTGATGCCTGCCGTCCCGGACATGATGGGCCGCCTGCAGGGCAAGCGCATCGCCGCCCGCCACTTCCTCGACCGCGTCGACTCCGGTGCCGCGGCGTCGGAGGCCTGCGCCTACATCCTCGCCACCGATGTGGACATGGCGCCGTTGGACCGGTTCGAACTCACGGGCTGGAAGGACGGCTTCCAGGACATAGGTGTCGTCGCCGACCTCGACACCATCCGTGTCCTTCCCTACCTGCCCGGTACCGCCCTCGTGCACAGTGACGCCGTATACCGCGACAACGTTGCCGTCGAGGTCGCACCGCGGCGCATGCTCCAACGGCAGCTCGACAGTCTCGAAGAGCTCGGCCTGGAGGTACGTGTCGGTCTGGAGAGCGAGTTCGTGCTGTGCCGCGGCGAGGAGCCCGTCTCGAATCACAACCTGGACTACTCCCTCAACCATCCGCCCGCGATGGCGGACTTCTTCCGCGATCTGGAGGAGGTCCTCCAGGGTAGCGGAACCCCTGCCGAGGCAGTGAAGACGGAAGGGGCC
Organism: Streptomyces sp. NPDC058371; assembly: GCF_042723265.1. Taxonomy (NCBI): domain Bacteria; kingdom Bacillati; phylum Actinomycetota; class Actinomycetes; order Kitasatosporales; family Streptomycetaceae; genus Streptomyces; species Streptomyces sp. NPDC058371. The sequence goes on from NZ_JBHXJC010000001.1 coordinate 1,408,144, forward strand.
GCGGGCCAGATCGAGGTGACGTTCCCGTACGGTCCTGCCCTGGCGGCCTGTGACTCGTACACCGTGTACAAGCACGCCACGAAACACCTGGCCGAGCGGCGCGACATGGTCGCGACGTTCATGGCCGCACCGTTCACCGGGGTCGGCAGCGGTCTGCACCTGCACCTGTCCCTGTGGCGGGACGGTGAACCGGCCTTCGCGACCCGAGCCGGCGAAGCGGCGCCGGAGACAATGCTGCACGCCATCGGCGGCCTGATCGCCGGCCTGCCGCACCTCGGCCCGCTGTACGCACCCCACGTCAACTCGTACCGGCGGTACGCCACTTCGCATGCCTTCGCTCCGCAGCGCATGAACTGGGGGTACGACAACCGCGGATGCGCGGTACGGGTCACCGGCCACGGCGACGGCACCCACCTGGAGGTACGCCTGCCCGGTGCCGACGCCAACCCGTATCTGGTCGTCACCGCCGCGTGCGCCGCCATCGTCCACGGTCTCACCCACAAGCTCACACCGAGTGAGCCCACCGTCGGTGACCCCTACGCGGATCGCGAAGCCGTGCCCGTCCACCGCGACCTCACGGAGGCTCTCGCCCATTTCGAAAGGAACGACTTCGCGGAGGATGCGCTGGGCGCCGACCTGGTACGCCACTACGCCCACGCGGCCCACGCCGAAGTCGACTTCCACCGCCGCGAGGTCACGGATGTGGACCGGCGGCGGGGGTTCGATCGTGCCTAGCCGTTCCCTGCGGGACGCCGGAGCGTCCGCGCGTTTCACAAGACGGGCGAATTTCCGTGGGTGAGCGTCGTCCGGCTCCTCCCAGAGGCTTGATGCCTCTGTCGGACGGGACTTCGCAACGGCCGGCTCCAGGTCGTGGGCTGTGGACGGCAGTCGTGGGTGGTGATCTCTGCAGTGAGGTTCCTGTTACTGCTTCAGTGAGTCCGCGCTGACGGTCCGGGTGGTGCCGTCGCTGAAGGTGATGGTGAGGGTGCTGGACTGCGCGGTCGGGGAGCCCTCGCTGGGCCACCAGGCGGTCCACCGGCCGTACGGCAGTGAGCGGATTTGCCGCACCGTGGCGTGGACGGTGCGTCCGTGGTCGTACACGGTGATTGCTTCCACGTCGGCGCCCATCGACCCGACGGCGTAGCTGAATCGAGCTGAGCCGCTGCCAACGGCACCACGCGCGTCCAGCGTGATGCCGTCCGCCGCTACGTCGACCTTCGCCACCGGGTCGATGGGAATCGTGACGCCGGAGCCGTCCGAACCGGCGAGGCAGTACATGGTCCGTTCGTGCCGAGTGATGATCATGGAGGCGATGGTTCCGCGACTGTCCGCATTACTGAGCGTGCCGGGACCCCCTTCTCCGGAGGCCTCCTTCGTCGCTCTGACACACCACACCAGAGGGGAATGCTGCACGTTGCCGGCATCGGTCAAGGCACCGGGAGTGCCGGTCCAGGTGGCCACCTGCGCCGATGACAGGGGTCCCGAGCCGCCCGGCTTGGGCGGATCGGCCGTTACGGTCACCAGAGCGGCGCCCGCGGCCAGGACGCCGACCACCGTGAATGCCGCGCGTCGCACGAGCGGACGGCGGAATGAGGTGAGGACCGGGCGACTGGGCTGCTCCGTGTCGCTCAGCACGGTCCGCAGCAGCTGCTCCTCGCGGTCCAGTTCGGCGGCGGAGGGCTCGGTACGCGGTGCGGCGTCGAGCGCGGCAAGACGGGAGAGGAGGTCGTTGTTCATGAGGGCTCCTGTCAGTGCGTCAGGGAGAGAACGGACGATGCGGGGGCAGTGGGGCTGAGACGGCCGGCCAGGCGCCGTTTGGCGCGGGTCAGACGCATGGCGTAGGCGGCGCGGGTGCAGCCGAGGACCGTTGCCGCGTCGCGGGCGTCGAGTTCCTCCCAGACGTGCAGCGCGAGGACTTCCTGATCGGCCGGGGGGAGCGACCGCCAGGCGGCGACGAGGTCGATCCGGCTGTCCACTTCGGCCGTGGCATCGACCGCCGGGTCGTCCACGTCGGCTGTTGCGGCCGCCTGCTGGATGTGCACCACGAGGGCGGCCTGCCTCCGCATGCCGCGGTTCGCGTTCAGCATCACGTTGCGGGCCGCACCGAACAGCCACGGCCGCGGGTTCTCGGGAAGCTCGCGCCGACGGCGCCACGCAGCGAGAAAGGTCTCTCCCACGATGTCATCGACGTTCATCGGGTGCGCACGACGACGTACGAACCGCAGCACGTCCTCGTAATGAGCCCGGTACACGTCGGTGAACTGGGCCTCGGTATCGATGGGCATGGCTTCCTTCCGTAGCGCCTGCTCCTACATGTCCACCACAGGCGCGCGTGCAACAGGCCCAAGGACGCGGACTTTCCCACCGCTTGTGATTCTCGGAGGGGCTGAGCCCGCCGACTGTCGGGTCACTCGGCGGTGGAGCTCTCCGGTGCGCCGGTGCTCAGGGCAAGCAAGGCTCGGATCGCCGGCGCCGGGGCGCGGGCCAGGTCGGCGCCGGTCCGCAGGTTGTCGGAGAGGGAGACATCGGCGAGTTGCGTCGGAGTCGAAGCCACATCGGTCGTACATGGGCCCGGAGAAGGATGCCGGCGATGGTCGCCGATCAACTGTGCCGGCCGCGCCTCGGTCTCCCGATTCATCACCTGTCGGCGTCCGGGGACACCGCGGGTAGTTCCACAGTGATGCGGAGCCCGCCGGCGGAGCGCGCGGCGAGGGTGAGGGTTCCGTCGTGTGCCTGGGTGATGGTTTTGACGATGGCCAGGCCCAGGCCGACGCCTGCCTGTTCGGTGTGGATGCGCTCGGTGCCGCGCTGGAAGGGTTCGGTGAGGGTCGAGACCAGCCGTGGGGTCAGCTGCTCGCCGGTGTTTTCGACCGAGAGCACCACGGTGTTGGGGCGGACGCTGGTGTGGACCCATACGTTGCCGTGTTCGGACAGGTTGTGCACGATCGCGTTCTGTACGAGATTCGTGGTCAGTTGGAGCAGGAGCGCCGGTGATCCGAGCGTCCGGGCGATGTCGCCGCTGGTTTCGAGGGTGACGCCGTGCATTTCCGCGAGGGGGAGGAGTGACTCGGTGGCTTCTTCGGCCATGAGCGACAGGTCGACGTGTTCTCGCGTAAAGGACCTCCGCTCGGCGCGGCTGAGCAGGAGCAGTGCCTCGGTGAGGTCGATGGCTCGGGTGTTGACGGCGTGGAGGCGGCGGATGAGTTCGTCGGTGTCGTGGTTCGGATCCGCGCGGGCCACGTCGAGAAGTGACTTCGAGATGGCCAGCGGGGTGCGCAGCTCGTGAGAGGCGTTGGCTGCGAATCTCTGCTGTTCGGCGACGTGTGCTTCGAGCTGGACGAGCATCGTGTCGAAGGCGTCGGCGAGTTCGCGGAACTCATCTCTGCGGCCCGGTAGCCGGATCCGGTGGGCGAGTGATCCATTCGTGGCCATGCGTGTGGCGCTGGTGATCCGGGTCAGGGGGGCGAGCATGCGGCCGGCGAGGATCCATCCTCCTACGAGGCCGAACACCAGCAGGAACGCCAGTACTGCGGCTGCCCTCGGAGCGAAGACGTTCAGGAGGACGGACCGGATGGGAAAAACACCATTCGTGGGCCCGTCATCGGGATTGATGAGCATCGCACGGTCGGGGACATAACGGAGGAGGAACACCCACACCGCCGCGAGCAGCAAGGCACCGGCGACCATGAGGAACCCGGCGTAGCTGAGGGTGAGTTTGAGGCGAACGCTCACCCCAGGTGACCTATCCACGCTCGTCTCCCTCGTGTCCGGCCACTGGTTGCGTGTCGATGCGGTAGCCGACGCCTGGCACGGTGGCGATGAGCCAGGGTTCGCCGAGGCGCTTGCGCAGGGCCGAGACCGTGATGCGTACGGCGTTGGTGAACGGGTCGGCGTTCTCGTCCCACGCGCGTTCCAGGAGTTCTTCGGCGCTGACGACACCGCCTTCGGCGGCGACGAGGACTTCGAGCACGGCGAACTGTTTCCTGGTCAGTGCGACGTAGCGGTCGTCGCGGTAGACCTCGCGGCGGAAGGGGTCCAGGCGCAGGCCCGCGATCTCTCGTACGGGGGGCCTGCTGTGGGCGCGTCTGCGGTCGAGGGCTCTCAGCCTGAGCGCGAGTTCCTGGAGCGCGAAGGGTTTGGTGAGGTAGTCGTCGGCGCCGAGCTCGAACCCGGAGGCCTTGTCGTCGAGACGGTCGGCGGCGGTGAGCATGAGGATCGGCATGCCGCTGCCTGAGGCGACGATGCGTTTGGCGATCTCGTCGCCGGAGGGGCCGGGGATGTCGCGGTCGAGGACGGCGATGTCGTAGGTGTTGATGCCGAGCAGTTCCAGAGCGGTGTCGCCGTCACCGGCGATGTCGGCCGCGATCGCTTCCAGGCGTAGGCCATCGCGGATGGCTTCTGCCAGATAGGGCTCGTCCTCGACGATCAAGACACGCATGCTCTTCAGGCTACGAGTCGGAACATATCGTCGGTGTATCGAAAACGGCATACGTGCCGGCAACATCACGTTGTTTTCACTGGTGGCATGACCCGAGACCCAGCATCAGCACGAACAACGCCCCTCAGGCTGTGATGGCTGCCGCGGACGGCGAAGTCGATTTCCACGTCAACAGTGGCCGGCGTTCCCCGGAATACCCGAATCAGCTTCTTCGCGATGCGGTCCCCAAGAACGGGTCCGAACGCGAGGCCGCCTGACGGTGGCCACCGCGACGACGTCTCCTCACGTGCCGGGGGAGACGGTCGGACGCTCTGACGCGACGGCGTGGCTGCACAGGCACGGTGCCGAGTACGGGCTGTGCCGGAGCTGCGGGAACGGCCCCTGGCATGACGAATTCCGCACCCATGCGATCGACCGCGGCTGCCCCCGGATGTGTGCCGACTCCGCACAGGACCCCGAGGACGCAGCAGTGAACGGCAGCGAGAGACCAGTGAACAGCAGTGAGCGAGGACAGACGATGACGCAGGTGGACACGGTGGATACCGGGCAGGGCAGCCCGGCGGATACCGGTGCGCCAGGTGCCGGAGCCGATGCGCCGGAGCCCGGGGCCGACGGGACTTGGCGTGCACGCATTGATCAGGCGATCCGCGCCCTCTCCGGGCCGGGGCCATGGAAACGTGGCCTGGTGCTCGCGGCGCCGGCGCTCTTGCTGGGCCTGCTCATGCTCTTGCACGCGCAGATCACCGACCATGGTGGCCTCGGCAGTCTGGTGGAGACCTTCCTGCCGTGGTTCGGCCTGTGCATCCCGGTGCTGCTCGCCGCCGCGCTGTGGCGCCGCTCCGCCTCCGCGGTGGTCGCGCTGCTGCTGCCGGCCTTGGTATGGCTGAGCCTCTTCGGCGGGCTGCTCGGCGACAAGTCCCAGTCGGGCGGTGACCTCACCGTGGTCAGCCACAATGTCGGCGCCGAGAATCGCGACCCGGCCGGTACCGCCCGTGACCTGGCCGCGTCCGGGGCGGAGGTGCTGGCCCTGGAGGAGCTGACCGACGAGGCCACGGGAACGTACGAGAAGGGGCTGGCGAAGGCGTACCCGTACCACACGGTGCAGGGCACGGTCGGGCTGTGGAGCAAGCTTCCGCTGTCCGACACCCGGCCGGTCGACACCCAGCAGGACGTCGGGCCGCTGGGGGACACCAAGCCGGCCGAGGTCAGGATGGCCGACAACCGGGCGCTGCGCACCACGGTGGCCACGGACCAGGGGCCGCTGGCGGTGTATGTGGCCCACCTCGGGTCCGTACGAGTAAATCCCAGGACAGGCTTCTGGACGGACTCGCGGGACAGAAACGCGCGGGCGCTCGGCGAGGCGGTCGCCGCCGAGCAGAACGAGCGGGTGGTGCTGCTCGGTGACCTGAACGGCACGACGGACGACCGTGCGTTCGACGGCATCACCTCGCAACTGAGCTCGGTCCAGGACGCGGCCGGGGACGGCTTCGGCTTCAGCTGGCCGGCGAAGTTCCCGGTGGCGCGGATCGACCAGATCCTGGTCCGCGGCGTAGAGCCGGAGAGTTCGTGGCTGCTGCCGGAGACCGGCAGCGATCACCTGCCGGTGGCGGCCGGGATCAGCTGGTGAACACCAGGACAGGTACAGAGCTGGCCCACTCCGGGCAGGTACGCAGCTGGTGAACTCCGGGGCAGGTGCGCAGCTAATGAACTCCGGTGCACAGCTGGTGAACGCCGGTACATATCGTCGGCATATCGAAAACCACATACGCGCGGACAACACCACGCCGCCTTGACTGAAGGCATGTCCTCCAGCGAACCAGCACGAACAGCCGGCGTGAGCCTGACCGTCGAACCGATCAGCGCCGCCGAGCACTTGGCATTCGTGCGGACACAGCGGTCGGTCAGCTTCCTGCAGACCCCGGCATGGGCCCGCGTCAAGACCGAGTGGCGCAGCGTGTCCCTCGGTTGGTTCGACGGCCGGCGCCTGGTCGGTGCCGGGCTCGTCCTGCACCGCCCGGTGCCGCGGTTCGAGCGCTTCACGCTGGCCTATCTGCCGGAGGGCCCGGTCATCGACTGGACCGGCGAGATCGACGCGTGGCTCGATCCGCTTGCGGCGTATCTCAAGGCACACGGCGCGTTCGCGATCCGGCTCGGCCCGCCGGTGTACACGAACATCTGGAGCGCCGCCCAGGTCAAGGAGGGCATCGCCGATCGGGGCATCAAGCGGCTCACCGAGATGCCAGGGCAATGGGACGACTCGGTCGGCGCCCGCGTGACCAGCCGCCTCAGGGACGCCGGCTGGCTGCCGCAGAACCCGGAGGACGGCTTCGGGGTCGGGCATCCGCAGTTCAAATACGAGGTTGCGCTGGCCGGCAGGACCGAGGAGGACCTGCTCAGGGGGATGAACCAGCAGTGGCGCCGCAACATCAAGAAGGCGGCCAAGGAGGGAGTCGAGGTCACGGTCGGCGAGGACGTGAAGGCGTTTCACGACCTCTACGTCCACACCGCCGAGCGCGACCTCTTCACGCCCCGGCCGCTGCACTACTTCGAGACCATGTTCGCGGCGCTGCGTGCCGAGGATCCCGAGCGGATCAAGGTCTACCTGGCCCACCATCAGGGCGACTTGGTCGCCGCCACCATCCTGGTCCGCGTCGGCGCTCACGCGGTGTACGCCTACGGTGCCTCCTCCACCGAGAAGCGCGAGGTGCGCGGCTCCAACTCCTGCCAGTGGGCGATGATCCGCGACTCCCTTGCGGCCGGCTGCGACGTCTACGACCTGCGCGGTATCACCCCGACCCTCGACGCCGACGACTCGCACGTCGGACTGATCCGGTTCAAGGTCGGCACCGGCGGCCAGGCGGTGCGGTACGTCGGGGAGTGGGACCTGCCGCTGCGGCCGAGGATCTACCGGGCTTTCGACCTCTACATGAGGCGGCGCCGGCGCTGAGTCTCGAGGTGGACTTCGGCCTGGCCGGCTACGCGAGCGCGGCGGCGACCTCGTCGAGACGCGCCCCGCGGGAGGCTTTGACGAGCACCACGTCGCCGGCGGTGAGGTGGCCGCGCAGCCAGTCGACGGCCGCGTCCCTATCGGCCGGCGCCACCGACTGCGCGCCCGCGCCGTCGGCGATCGGCCGGGCGGCCTCGCCGACCGCGACCACCACGTCGGCCCGGGAGGCGGCGTACGCCCCGACAGCACGGTGCTCGGCCTCACTGTCGTCACCGAGCTCGAGCATCTCGCCGAGGACGGCGATGCGGCGCCCGCCCTCGATCGCCGCCAGCGCGTCCAGGGCAGCGCGGGCCGAGTCAGGGTTGGCGTTGTAGGAGTCGTTGAGCAGCGTCGCGCCGCAGGCGAGGTCACGCAGCTCCAGGCGCCACTTCGACAGCGAAGCGGTGGCCAGCAACGCCGTGGCCACGCCGAGGGGTACGCCGGCCGCCAGCCCCGCCGCTGCGGCGGCCGACGCGTTGAGCGCCTGGTGGGCGCCCACGAGCGGCAGTGCGACGGGAACCGAGGCGTCGAGGGTCCGCAGCGTGAACGACGGCCGGCCGAGCCGGTCAAGCGCCAGGCCGAGCGCCCGCACGTCGGCGTGCTCTGCCCGGCCGAAGGTCAGCACCGGACCGTCGGTGAGCGAGCGCATCGCGACCACCCGGGGATCGTCGCCGTTGAGGACGGCGGTGCCGCCGGGCGCCAGCCCCTGCACCAACTCGCCCTTGGCCTTGGCGATGGCCGCGCGCGACCCGAACTCGCCGAGGTGGGCCTGGCCGACGCTGAGTACGACGGCGATGTCGGGCGCGACCAAGCCCGTGAGCTCGGCAATGTCGCCGATGTGGCGGGCCCCCATCTCAAGAACGAGGAACCGGGTGGCCGCGTCGGCGCGCAGCATGGTGAGCGGCACGCCGAGCTCGTTGTTGAGCGAGCCGATCGTGGCGACCGTCGGCGCGGTGCTCGAAAGCACGGCCGCCAACAGGTCTTTGGTGCTGGTCTTGCCTTGGGATCCGGTCAGCCCGACGACGGTCAGTCCGTCGCGCAGCAGGGCCACGACGTGGGCCGCGAGCGCCTGCAGGCCTGCCTGGGCGTCCTCGACGACGACGGTGGGCAGCAGCGTGGGCCGGGAGCCGAGCACGGCCACCGCGCCGGCCCGGCCGGCCTGGCCGGCGTAGTCGTGGCCGTCCACCTGCTCACCGGCGAAGGCGACGAAGAGGCCACCCGGCTCGGCCAGCCGGCCGTCGAGCACGGCCGGCGCGGTCACGGTCACGGAGCCGTCGCCCTCGACCTTCCCGCCGACGACCTCGGCGATTTCGGTGAGGCTGAGCGGGATCATGCTGTTTCCCTGGAGGTCATGCCCTCAGTGAAGGCGCCGCGGTGTATCGCCGGCATATCGAAAAGCGCATACGTTCCGACAACACCACGCCGCCTTGACTGTAGGCATGACCCACAGCGAAGCGCCCCGGATCACCATCTATGGGTGCGGCCCGGATGAGGCCTTCTTGTTTCGAGAGCTGGCGCATCGCTTCGGCGTGACGCCGACCCTCACGGACGCACCGGTATCCGAGGCCAATATTGAGCTGGCATCCGGAAGTCGATGCATCAGTGTCGGCCACAAGGCTCCCATCACCAACACCACCCTTCTTGCGCTTGGTCAAGCCGGCGTGGCGTATATCTCCACGCGAAGCATCGGGTACAACCATATCGATGTGGAATACGCCGACAGCGTCGGCATTTCGGTTGGAAACGTCGACTATTCGCCGGACAGCGTGGCCGACTACACGCTGATGATGATGTTGATGGCAGTGCGAGATGCGAAATCCATCATCCGTCGTGCGGAAGTTCACAATTACAGTCTGAGTGATGCGCGAGGAAAAGAGCTGCGCGATCTGACCGTCGGGGTGATCGGAACCGGTCGCATCGGCACTGCGGTCATCGACAGGTTGCGGGGTTTCGGCTGTCGAATACTCGCCCATGACAGTCGTCCCAAGGCCGCTGTCGACTACCTTCCGCTCGGTGAACTGCTGCGGCAGAGCGACATTGTCACGCTCCACGCACCGCTTACAGCGGATACACGCCATCTGCTGAATAGGCGGCGCATGGAACGGATGAAGCCCGGTGCGCTCATCGTCAACACGGGACGTGGCGCGCTCATCGACACTGAGGCCCTTGTTTCCGCGTTGGAAAGCGGCAGGCTGGGCGGTGCGGCGCTGGATGTCCTCGAAGGCGAGGAAGGCATCTTCTACGCCGACTGCCGAAACAGGCCCATTGAAAGCAAAGTGCTCCTGCGGTTGCAAGAGCTGCCGAATGTTTTCATCAGTCCGCACACCGCCTACTACACGGACCACGCCCTGAGTGACATGGTCGAAAACTCCATCACCAACTGCCTGAAATTCGAAAGCGGGAAGCGACATGGATAGGCTGAAGGTCGGGATGATATTCGGGGGCCGTTCCGAAGAGCACCCCATATCCGTCAAGTCTGCGCAAGAGGTCGCCAGGAACCTCGATGTCGAGAAGTACGCACCGTTCTATATCGGCATTACGAGGGACGGCGCCTGGAAGCTCTGTGACGGCCCTGAAGCGGATTGGGAGGACGGAAATTGCCGTCCGGCTGTGCTTTCGCCAGACAGCACTGTGCGCGGACTACTTGTCCAGGGGCAGGGGCAGGGGCGGTATGAATCGATCCCTCTGGACGTCGTACTCCCCGTGCTGCACGGCAGGCTCGGGGAGGATGGTGCGATGCAGGGGTTGCTGGAGCTCTCCGGCATCCCCTACGTGGGCTGCGATGTGCAGAGTTCCGCTCTGTGCATGGACAAATCCCTTGCCTACATCGTCGCCGGCAGCGCAGGAATCGCTACGCCGAATTTCTGGACCGTCGCGGCGGACGAGAAAATTGACCCCGACCCGCTCACCTATCCGGTCTTCGTGAAGCCGGCTCGTTCGGGGTCATCTTTCGGCGTCACCAAGGTATCCCGCGAAGCGGATCTGCCGAGCGCGGTGGAAACCGCAAGACAGTACGACTCGAAGGTGCTGATCGAAGAGGCTGTCGCCGGCAGCGAGATCGGATGCGCCATCCTGGGTGACGAACTGGACCTTATGGCGGGCGAGGTGGATCGAATCGCGCTCTCCCACGGCTTCTTCCGAATCCATCAGGAGGATGAGCCTGAAGCCGGTTCCGACAACTCAGCGGCAATCGTACCCGCCGACATTCCGGCCGAGTCCCGTTTGCTCGTTCAGGATACTGCCATGGCCGTATACCGCGCCTTGGGGTGCCGGGGACTGGCACGGGTGGACCTGTTCCTCAAGGAGGATGGAGCAGTGGTCCTCAACGAGGTGAATACGTTTCCCGGTATGACGTCATACAGTCGCTATCCGAGGATGATGGCCGCCGCAGGGGTGCCGCTAGGCGAAGTGATCGACCGGATGGTGTCGCTGGCATTGACAGGAAAAAAGCGATGAAGGAGGACTTCGTCTTTGTGGACGAGCTGGCATCCGGAATACGCTGGGACGCCAAGTACGCCACGTGGGACAACTTCACCGGCAAGCCGGTGGACGGATATCAGGCCAATCGAATCGTCGGCACGAGGGCCCTGTGCACCGCCCTGGATCGAGCGGTAGAGAAAGCCGAAGCTCTCGGCTTCGGTTTGCTGCTCTGGGACGGATATCGCCCACAGCGCGCTGTCGACTGTTTTCTGCGCTGGTCGGAACAGCCGGAGGACGGCAGGACGAAGTCACGGCACTATCCGAACATCGGCAGAGCCGATATGTTCGAAATGGGATACGTGGCCGCCAGGTCGGGCCACAGCCGGGGCAGCACCGTTGACCTGACACTCTACGACTTGGCCACGGGTGAGCTCGTCCCCATGGGCGGCGACCACGACCTGATGGATTCCATCTCGCATCATGGAGCAAAAGGTGTCACGCAATTCGAAGCGCAGAACCGTCAATACCTTCAGTCCATCATGGAGACGTGCGGTTTCAGCGCGTACGATTGCGAGTGGTGGCATTACACTCTCAAAGGCGAACCCTATCCGGACACCTATTTCGATTTTCCCGTCACATAGTTGAGCCGGCCAAAAATGGCTCGTGGGGCGATGGAATTACTGCCTCCGGTGTGGACACGCTGTCCGAGCGGACGTTCGCCTGGATCACCATGCGCCGCCTGGCCTGCGACTACGAACGCGACCGCGCACACTCCGAAACCATGATCCGCTGGGCCATGGCCGACGTGACAATCCGCCGACTCACCCGAGGCCGCCCCGCGACCCGCCAAGGACCCCGACCCGTACGGAAAACCACCCCGTAGCCCGATCGAAGACACGCTCTCAGGTACCGCTCGGCTGGATCATTTTCCGGCCCGTGGTGCTTCCGCCGTCCACGGTGACCGACGCACCCGTCATATATGGGAAGTCGTCGGACGCGAGCCCGAGCACTGCCCGCGCGATCTCCTCGGCGTCGGCCATCCGTTCGAGACCGTCGACGTTGAGCGGCCCCCATGCCTGCTTGTACTTGGCCCATTCCGCGTCCGGGATTCCCGGCGGTCGGACGAAGGGGGTGTCGGTGGTGCCGGGCAGCAGGGCGTTGAGTCTGATTCCCTTGGGCCCGTACGCGAGCGCCGCGGACTTCACTATGCCCTGCACCGCCCGCTTGCTTGCCGTGTAGGCGGCGCCGTTCGGCCGCGCCTGTTCGGCCGCTGACGACGAGGTACAGATGATGACGCCGCGCTGCGCCCTGAGCATGTGCGGGATCTCGTACTTGATCGCGAGGAACACGCCTCGGGCGTTGGTGGCCTGGACGTCATCCCATTCCTCGACGCTCATCTCATGGGGCAGTTTGCCGCCGCCGATGCCGGCGTTGTTGAAGGCCGCGTCGATGCCGCCGTAACGGCTCGCGACCCCGTCCACGAAGCTCTGCACCTGGGCGGCTATCCGGACATCGGCCTGGATGTACGTGGCTTCGCCGCCCGCGTCCCGTATCTCCCGTTCCACCTGGCGCCCCAAGTCGGCGCGCCTGCCACAGAATCCGACATGGGCACCCTCCCCGGCAAACGCCTTCGCCGCCGCCCTGCCGATACCCGATGTGGCACCCGTGATGAGCACCGACTTTCCCTGGAAGCGGCCGGCCTTGGTGCGGGACCCGGGCGCCGACCGCATGGGCGGTGGTGCCGAAGGCCGCGCTCGCCAGGCCCAGGGCGGCAGCACCACCGAGGAGGGACCGCCGCCCCGTGGCCGCGGAATCCGCAGTCGTGTTGGCGCTCGTGTCCGTGTTCGCATTCGTATCCATGACGAGCACACTGGCAGCCCGCCCCGGGTACGCGACTCCATCCTCGGGCCGGAGATCGCGGCCGGTAGGAGGAGTGGCCCTCCTCCCATGGCAGGACCCCAGGCGCACGGGCGTCCGCCTATCGTGGGCCGCGTGAACCGATCTTGGATCGAGCTTGCGTTCGACAGGAGATTCGCCGTCATACGGGTCTTTGCGCTCGCCGGCGTCCTGATCGGCGATTTCCTGCTGCTGCAGCGGCCGTCCGGAGCACAGGACTGGGTCTTTGCCGCAGCGGGGCTCGTGCTGTGCCTGGCAGTGGGTAAGTGGGCGTTCGGCGCACTCCTGGCGCAGTCGGTCCTGCTCGTTGTCGCACACGCGCTGGGCGCCAGCACCGTTTCTTCGTTGAAGGTGCTGGCCGCTGTGACTCTCTTCGAACTGGCGGTTCGGCAGTGCGGGCGCCGCCTGGCCGCTGGGACGACGGCACTGGCGCTTGCCGTCGCTGTGAACCGTCTTGAGGACCTGCCCGGCGACCTTCTCCCGGTGCTCTACAAGATGGGCATCGTCGCAGGCCTGCCACTGCTCCTGGGCGCGTACGTACGCGTGACCCGCGACGCCGCAGTGCAGGCCCGTCAGCACACAGAACAGCAGGAACTCCGTGCCGAACAACAGCTGCTGGCCGCCCGGGCAGCGGAGCGCACCAACATCGCGCGCGAGTTGCATGACCTTGTGGCCCACCATGTCTCCTCCATGGTGCTGCGCGTTGGTGTCGCCCGGCATGTCATCGCCGCCACCAGCACCACCGACCCGCGGATCACCGACGTCCTCGACGACCTGCACTCCAGTGCCGGCGCGGCACTGACTGATCTGCGGCGCCTGGTGGCAGTACTGCGCGCCCCGGACCGTACCGGTCCCGACACCGGTTCTCTGGTCTCGCCCGGGGCGCTGTCGGCGGCATTGGTGTCGGCGGTGGAACACAGCCGCCAGACCGGCCTGGCTGTAACCGCTTCCGTGGATCCCCGTGTCGCACGACTCGACGCGGTACGTGGCCTCGCGGTCCTCCGCCTGGCCCAGGAGGGCTTGGCCAACGCGGCCAAGCACGGCGGGCCCGGCGCACACGCGGAGTTGGCCGTGCGCGTGGCCGATGACGCCGTACACGTGACGATCCACGACGACGGGGCCGGACGAACCCGGCCGTCGGCCCCGGGCCCACCCGGACACGGCTTGATCGGCATGCGCGAACGCGTGCACCTGCTCGGCGGCTGGCTGGATGCGGGCCCCGCGGCTCGGGGCTGGCGGCTCACGGCCGAACTGCCCGCCCTCGCGACCGGCATGGAGCCTCAACTGTGATCCGCATCCTCGTCGTCGACGACCAGCAGCTCGTCCGCATGGGGCTGCGCATGCTCTTCGAGCAGGCTCAGGACATCGAGATCCAGGGCGAGGCGGACAACGGAGCGGAGGCGGTACGACTGGCTGAACGCCTCAATCCCGACGTCGTCCTCATGGACCTGAGAATGCCCGGCATGGACGGCATCACGGCCACCCGCCGCATCCAGGCAGCGCGCCCTGCCACCCGGATCGTCGCCCTCACCACGTTCGACGACGACGACCATCTGTATCCGGTGCTCGCGGCTGGAGCCTGCGGTTTCCTCGTCAAGGACACCCCACCGACCGAACTCCTGGACGCTGTACGCCGGGCCGCCAACGGAGAGGCCCCCTTCAGCCGGGACATCCTTGACCGCCTCGTCGCCCAGGCTCTCCACGCCCGTCCCTCCTCCGACACCCCTACGGACCTCCCGATACCGGCCATCACCCCGCGCGAGCGGGAGGTACTCGGCCTGCTCGGCGTGGGCCTGTCCAACAAGGAGATCGCCGAGCGGCTGCATCTCGGGGTCACCACGGTGAAGACGCACGTGGCGAGCCTGATGGCGAAGACGGGCCGAGACAACCGCATCCGTCTCGCCGTTCTCGCTGTCCTCACCGGCATCACTCCGGACTGACCCGCCCCTGCTCGGAGAGAGCAGCCGCGCTGAGAGCGCGTCTGCGATCCGCCGACGCGGGTGCTTCTCCCGCCGCCCGTTCCTGCACCCCGCCCTCGGAGCAGGCAGCAACGGCTCCACCAACGCCCACTGCTCATCGCTCAGATCCGACGGTTAGCCATCCAGCAGCACTCGCACACCACTCAACGACTCACCCGTACAGCCGATACACCAGATCTCAGACACGCTCTCAGATGTGGCGTGGCAGAACGAAACAGTTTCCCGTCGGTGGTGCGGGCGGTCCGTACTCCTGTCTCGCGACCACGTGATTGCTTGCGTTGAAGCGGCGAGCGATCCCTGACTCGGAGTAGCGCCGTGCGGGCTACTCCAACACGGCCTTGGCAGGCGGCGCTTGAGCGCCTCGCACATCGTGCCGGCGAGCGGGACTGGTCCATGATCTGAGCGAGGGGGGGCTCGCTCGAGCATGTGGTGCCCACTTGCCTTGCGGCGGCCCAAAGGAGCCTGCTTACAGCTCGGCGAACGGTGTTCGGATCTGTGATGCGGCTGTGACCCGGAACTGTGGCCTCCACCACGGTCGCGTGTGGGGGGCGCTGATCAGCTGGCCCGATGCGCAGAGCCGCCGTCCTCATCCTTGTCCTCGCCTCGGGCCTCACGCTCGCGGCGTGTGAGCAGCAGACCGACCCGACCGCGTCCCACGAGCCGCCCCTCTCGTCGGACGACCCGGCATTCCTGCCCCTCGACGCGTACGACATGCCGGACGACGACGTCCGTACGGTCGGCACGGCCCGGTGGACGCTTGCCAAGGAGTGCATGGACCGTCTCGGATTCGACGGCCTGAAGGACCTCGTCACCGACCCCCCACCGGCCTGGCCCCAACGCCCCGCCGGTACGGGCGTAGTACTGACCGTCCTGTACTCGGACGACTTCCGCTACGGCGTCCAGGACCCCCAACAGGCCGCGCGATACGGCTATCAGGCCGCGCAGGCCGAGTACGAACGCCGCTCCCCGAAGGGGAAGTGGACTCTCCCCGAATACCTCGCGCTCACGGGCCAGTTCGCCGGGGATGATCCGAAGACCGTCCACGGGCACCTGATCCCGAAGCGCGGCTGTCTCGGCGAAGCGGACCGAACGATCTTCGGCGGGTACCGCCAGGACCGGAAGGATCCGGTCCTGGACCTGGAGACCCAGAGCCTCCGGCAGGGGATGGAGGACCCCGCCTGGCACAAGGCGGACAAGGCCTGGTCGGCCTGCATGCGGAAAGCGGGTTACCACTACGCCACCCACAAGGACGCCGAGACCGGCAGCGACCGGCAGCGCGAGGAGCTGGAGCAAAGACTGAAAGAGCCACGACGCGACCACACCGAGCCGTCCGCTCCGGAGAAGAAGACCGCCACCGCCGACGCCCGCTGCAAGCAGCGGACCGACTACGTCCGCACCGTGCACGCCATCGACGTACGCATACAGAACCAGCTCATTGCCAAGAACCGGACGAAGCTGGAGGGACAGCGTGACTGGAACCGCGACGCGGCCCGTAAGGCCCAAGACATCCTCGAGGACCGGTCATGACGACCGGCATGGCCATCTGGAGGACGGGTCGAGTTGGGTGGCCGGTTGTAGGTGGAGGCTAGAGGCGGCGCAGACCGCTGGTGATGCGGTTCCATCGGGAGCGAGTGGCGCCGAAGCCGGTCTCGTGCGTCCAGACGTGCCGGCACGAGGGGCACTGCAGATGGAGCAGGCTGCCGGTGTGGGAGAGCAGGTAGCGCCAATGATCGGAGCACGACCGGCGCTGCGCGCATGGCGTGCAGTCCTGGCTGTCGGCGCAGCTCGGGCAGGCCACCCAGGCGCGGCGTCCGATTTCGGCCTGCGGATCAAGAGGCAGCACGGCCGCTCCCTCGTTCGGGGAGCACGCCCGCTTTGACCAGGTTCTCGTAGAGTCGCTGCTGCTCCTCGTCGAGCCCGGAATACAGCAGGTCGTACGCCGCTTCCTCGCCGCTCAGCACTTCGATCGGGTCCCAGTCCTGCCCGAGGGCTTCCAGGATGTGGGCCCGTCGTCTCACCTCGTGATCGGCGAGATCGACGGCGAACTCGACCAGCGCGGGGTCGGTCTCGTGACCGGGGTCTGCCGGACGCTTGGATGGCGGCCCGTCTGGTCCGCTGGAGGGATTCGAGTGGTGCGGGGACATGGGACCGAACTTAGGCAACCCTTTCTTCTTGAGGCAAGAGGAGGTGGGTGAAGTCACAGCAGGTCACACGATGTCGGGGTGGGGCGTGTCCGGGCGGCGGGGGAGGGGATCGCTCTGGCTGGCAGGAACGAGGGATCTCGACCTTTCTTCGCAAAACTGAGCAAAAGGTACGCCGGCGCTTGTGTCTGGTGTCTGGTGTCTGGCGTTTGGTGTCGACGCGTCCAAGCGGAAGGCTGACCGCGGAGGGGGCGCTCGGGGGCTGTGTTTGAGGGTCTCGCCTTCGTCAAGATCGATGCCGTCGGACCGGGCTGTGTGGCCGTCGAACCTTGCCGCATCGCCGTCGGACCGGCCTGCATGGCTGTCGGACCGGCCGGCATGATGCTGGGGCCCCGGGCGGTTGGCCGCGTTGCGTCAGTGGCGGCCTGGCGCGGCGGAAACTGGCACTGAGCACGTCTGACGCGTCGTCAGTAGACGGACAGTTCGTAGGTGTTCAGCACTTCCTGGATCGGCTGGTAGTAACTGGTCCCTCCCGAGGTGCAGTTCCCGGAGCCGCCGGAGAGGATGCCGATGACCTTGTCTCCTGCGTAGAGCGGGCCGCCGCTGTCGCCCGGCTCGGCGCAGATGTTGGTCTGGATCAACCCGTTGACCGCGGTTCCGCCTGCGTAGTTGACGGTCACGTTCAACGCGGTGACTACGCCGCATCGGATGCCGGTGGTCGCTCCCCGGCGGCAGACACTCTGGCCGACGTAGGCGGTCGCGGTCCCGGTGACGTCGACGGTTCCGATGGTGCCGGGGTGTGGCACCGCCGGGTTGGAGTACCGGACGACACCGAAGTCGTCGCCGGGGAAGCTGGTGCCCGTGGTGGGACCGACCGCGGTGGTCATGGCGGAACTGGTGTACCAGGTCGGCATGCTGGTGGTGCAGTGGCCGGCGGTGACGAAGTAGTAGGTCGAGCCGCTTTGCACGTTGACCCCTGCCGAGCAGCGCCCGGCGGGGGCGTAAATGCCGTCGCCGCCCGACATCAGAGTGCGCAGCCGGCCGTCGAGCCGTCCAAGGGTGAGGGCGCCGGGAGTACGCGCGGTGGCTCGGCGGAGTCTGACCAGGTCCGCGTCCGCGACCGAGGAGTCGGCGAGAACCCGCAGCTTCCCGGTGTGTTCGTCCACGGCCGAGGTCGTCCCGGCGATCCCCAGGGCCTCGACGGCTGAGGCCGCGCTGGACAACGAGGAGGCCGATGGCGCGACGCCGGCCGAAGTCGCTGCGGCCGCGCTGGTTCCCGAGCCCGCGAGGGCGGCCACGACGAGCATGCTCAACGCGGAGGCGATCAGCCGGGAACGTTTGATGCCGGCACAGCGCGCTCTAATCACCGAAGTCTCCCCGTGGACGGTCGGTCAGGTTCGGGAACGCCCGACTGGTCACCGGGCGGCCGTGCTTCCGTGCTTCCGTGCCGAGCTTCCGTGCCGTGTTTTCGTGGTGCTGGTGCTGGTGCTGGTGCTGGTTCGGTGCGCTACGAGACGTGCGCCCGTGCCCCGGCGTTCCTACGGCCGACACGCGATGGCCCGACTACGGCGGGACACGCCCACGACCTGGCCCGCGACGCCCGATGGACGCTCGCCAACACCTCAGTGTGCCCGGCCGTGCCCGGCGAGGATAGGCCGCCTCCCGCAAGGGACTGACCCGCGCAGCGTCCAGGTCGGCGTCGGTGTACGGACGCGACGAAGCCACGTGCAACTGCCCTTCATCAGCGCAGGGTCCGCGAGCGGATTCCTGACGCCGGCCCGCCCAGGCCCTTCGCCGCCGCCGCACGCCGCACCGGATCCGCTCCGCCCAACTCCCGTAAGAGGAAGGCGATGTGACGCTCCGCCGTCATGGCGGCCCCCCCCCGGAACGGAGACACCCGAACGGCACGAAGGTTGCCCTCCACCTGCCGAGAGGCTCCATCCTGGAGCACACACGGTCGGCCGGAATGCGAGACGACGGGACCGGGCCCGGCGGTCGACCGGTGTGGGGTCAGGCGGACGGGGCGGCGAAGTAGTGGCCCTTGTCGAGGTCGTCGATGAGGCCGGGCGAAGCCGGCTGCCACCCCAGCAGTTCGCGGGTGTACGCGCTGGAGGCGGCACTGTCGACGCCGAGGAAGCCGGCCAGCCAGGTGAAGTGCGCGGTCGCGTCGTCGGGGTGGACCGAGGTCACGGGGAGGCCGAGGTGCCGCCCGATCACTTCTGCGACCGTGCGGATCGGCACACCTTCGTCCGCGACCGCGTGCAGCGTGGAGCCGGCCGGAGCGCTCTCCAGGGCGAGGCGGAAGAGATGCGCGGCGTCGGACCGATGCACGGCGGGCCAGCGGTTGGCGCCGTCGCCGATGTAGCCGGAGACGCCCTTCTCGCGGGCGATGGCGACCAGGGTGGCCATGAAGCCGTGGTCCCCGTCGCCGTGCACGGTGGGAGGGAGCCGGACCACCGACGAACGCACGCCGCGGTCCGCGAGGGAGGCCGTCGCGTGCGCGTTGGCCAGCCGCTTGACCAGGCCGCCGGACGCGCGGGGGGCGGTGGCCGAGCCGGACGCCTGTCCGTCCCGCTCGGTCGCCACCTGCCCCGGTGCCAGCCCGAGCGTCCCGGAGGCGATGAGGAACGGACGGTCGGAGCCGGCGAGCGCCTCGCCGAACGTGTCGATGGCACGTCGGTCCGCGTCGGCGGCGGCGCCGAAGCCGCCGCTGAACGCGATGTCGTGCTTGAAGGCGAGGTGGATCACGCCGTCGGATTCGGCGGCCGCTGTGTGCAGGGTGTCGAGATCGTCCAGCGTGCCGCGGCGGACCTCGGCGCCTGCCTCGGTGAGAGCGGCGGCCGCGGCGTCCGAGCGGGCGAGCCCGACGACCTGGTGGCCGGCGCCGATGAGCTCCGGAACGACGGCTGAACCGATCCAGCCGGAAGCGCCGGTGATGAACACACGCATGAGGAGGACCTCCGGGTATGTCGACCGTCCGCGCCCCGAGCAGCAGGTGTCGTATGTGACGGTCGAACCGATGTCAGTAACTGTCATCAACCGTAGCACCTGATGTCAGTCCCTGTCATCGCGTAGGATCGGGGCCATGGGTCGATGGGAACCGAACGCGCGCGGGCGTCTCGAGCAGGCGGCGCTGGACCTCTACAGCGAGCGTGGGTTCGAGCAGACCACCGCCGCGCAGATCGCCGAACGCGCCGGGCTCACGGAGCGCACGTTCTTCCGTCACTACGCCGACAAGCGCGAGGTGCTGTTCGGGAACGCCCATGCGCTGGAGGAGGCCTTCGTGGAGACCCTCGCCGGCACCCCGGACACGGCCGCGCCGCTCGACGCGATGGCCTCGACGCTGGAGACCATCGCCGCCTACTTCCTGGAGCGCCACGAGTTCGCCCGGCAGCGCCAGGCCGTCATCATGGCGAACGCGGAACTGCGCGAGCGCGAGCTGATCAAACTGGCGTCGCTGTCCTCGGCGCTCGCCGCCACGCTGCGCCTGCGCGGCGTCAGGGAACCGGCCGCGAGCCTCACCGCGGAGGCGGGCATCGCCGTGTTCAAGGTCGGGTTCGAGCGCTGGGTCGGTGAGGGCGGGGAGCGCACTCTGGCCGACTTCCTGCGGGAGTCCGTCGACGAGCTCAGAGCGGTGGCTGCCGGCGAGTGAGCGCGGGGCGAGCCGGGGGCCGTCGCCCCTCGAGGGTGGTTGGTCAACCACCCTCCGCCCAGGAGTGGTTGACACACGCACACGCCCCGCCTCCGGTGGGGCGGCTCCATGTCGAGGGGTGGCTCAGGCAGTCGGGCGGCGCAAGGCAGGCCGACTGCCGCCGGGGCGGCGGGGCGGCGGTGAGCGTGGCGGCGTTCGATCGTCGAGCGGCGGGAGGCGATCCTGTCCGGCCCGCGCGAATACTGCGACGACATCGCCTTCAAGGCCTCGGCAGCGACATCACCCTCAAGGCCCCGACTGATGCGCCTACTTCAGCCAGTCGGTGTAGTGGGTGGGGGCGATGCGGGCGCCGTTCTTGGGGGTGAGGACGTCGCCCTGGACGGCGGCGAACATGCCGGCGGTGTCATCGGTGGTCACCGACCGCTTGTCGCCCTTGAAGGAGAGGGTGATCCGGCCCAGTTCGTCGAGCGGGTAGGCGTCGGGACCCGCGACGTCGAGGGTGCCGTCGAGCGGCGCCCCGGCCGCGATGTCGGCGACGGCGGCGGCCACGTCGGCCGCGGCGATCGGCTGGAGCCGAGTGCGGGGCAGGCGGACCGTGTTGTCGTCGGCGGTCCAGGAGAGGACGGCCTCGATGAACTCCATGAACTGCGTGGCGCGGACGATGGAGTAGGGGAGGGACCCGGCCTTGAGGAGGTCTTCCTGGAGGGTCTTGGCCCGGTAGTAGTCGAGCTCCGGTACCTGGTCCACGCCGACGATGGACAGGATGACGAAGTGCCCGACTCCCGCCCGCTGGGCGGCGGACAGGAGGTTGTCCATCGAGGTCTGGAAGAACGCGGGGGACGCCTCGTCGAAAGTCGGCGAGTTGGTCAGGTTGACGACCACGTCGGTGTTGGCGAGTGCCGCGTCGAGCCCCTGACCGGTGAGGACGTCGATCCCGGTGGACAGCGCGTGCGGCGTCGCCTCGTGCCCGGCCGCGTTCAGGTTCTCCACGACCTTTGAGCCGATCAGTCCCGTGCCGCCGATGACTGCGAACTTCATGGCATGTCCTGCCCTTCTTGAATGATCTGTGCCCGCTGTGGGTGCCGTTGCGTGTTTTGGGTGCACGCCGATCCAACTCGGATACTTCTTATCCGAGATAATACTCGGACATCGCATGTCCGAGTCAAGGGGAGGGTGGATTAGAGTGGAGAAGTGAAGATGTCAGGAGGGGTCGAGTGGGCGTTGCACTGCTGTGTCGTGCTGACGGCGGTGGACGAACCGGTGCCGGCCGCGCGGCTGGCGGAGCTGCACGACGTCTCGCCCAGCTATCTCGCCAAGCAGCTCCAGGCTCTCTCGCGCGCCGGACTCGTACGGTCGGTCCAGGGCAAGGCGGGGGGCTACGTCCTCACCCGCTCCGCCGAGCTGATCACGGTGCTGGACGTCGTAGAGGCTGTCGACGGGCCCGGCCCGGCCTTCGTCTGCACCGAGATCCGCCAGCGGGGACCGATGGCCACCCCGCCGGAGTCCTGCACCGCACCCTGCGCCATCACGCGCGCCATGGCCGGCGCCGAGAGCGCATGGCGCGACGCCCTGCGATCGACATCAGTGGCCGACTTGGCCCGCGGCGTCAAATCCGACTACGGTCCTGGCGCGCTGGCCGGCATCAGCACATGGTTGAGCGCGACCGAGGCATAGGCCCCTCATCGCGCCGACGTCCACGCACGCGAAGCCAGTCGCTCCTTCGAGCAAGTGAGTCTCGAGGAGCTCTGTGAGGCGGCGACATCGTCGCAACCCGCCCCGGTGCCGGCTAGGCCGCGGACGGGAGACGGTTGGCGAGGCGGCCACGGCAGATAGTCGCCGACTTCCACCGCGCGGGGGTCAAGGTCCTGCTTCCGGTCCACCCGTGGGACGTCGGCACCCGTGACCCGGATCAGCCCTGGTCGGCGGTACTACCCAAGAGCATGGCCGGGATCGGCGCCGACGGCCTCAACGGTGACGCCATGGATGCGGTCGGCACGACGTGCCGCACTGTGAAGATCCTTCAGGACCTGGGGCAGGCATGGGCCGGCCGGCGTCAGGAACCGAGTGCCCGGCCGGCGTCCGAAATCGCGTGCCCGGCCGCGACGGCCGAAGCGCCAGACCGCGAGAACGCCCGTCTGAAGGCGGCACGGGCAGTGGCAGGGCAGGGAGCCGCGGTCGCAGGCAGGAGTACGGGAGACCGACGGGCGGCGTAGTCTGGGATTACGGCAATGTGCACCTCGGCGTAGTACCGACATGAACAGACCCATCGAGGACTACGCACTTCTGAGCGACCTGGAAACCGCCGCCATGATCGGCAGGGACGGTTCCGTCGACTGGCTGTGTCTGCCGCGCTTCGACTCCCCTTCCTGTCTGGCCGCTTTGCTGGGCGGGTCGGACAACGGGTTCTGGCGTGTCGCTCCCGCAGGTGGCAGGACATGCACGCGCCGGAGGTACCGCAAGGACACGCTGGTCCTGGACTCGGAGTGGGAGACCGGTACGGGGACGGTGCGTGTCACAGACTTCATGCCTCCTCGCACAAAGCTTCCGTGCCTGGTGCGCATGGTCGAATGCCTGTCCGGCGTCGTGTCTCTGCGCAGCGAACTCAGGCTGCGTTTCCACCACGGGCGGGTCGTTCCCTGGACCCGTCTCACCGACGGCTGCACCGTCGCGGTAGCCGGACCGGACGCCGTCTGGCTGAGCGCCGACGGTCCGGTCGAGCTTCTCGACGACGAGATGTCGACGGTCGTCGACTTCACCCTCACGGCAGGTCGTCGGCTGTCCCTGACACTGGTCTGGGCGCCCTCGCACAGAGACGGCCTGCCCGCTCCGCTCTGCGTGCCTGCGGAAACGGCGCTGAAGGAGACCGGAGACTTCTGGCGGCACTGGAGCGCCAAGTGCCGTTATCAAGGTCCGTGGCGCGAGGCCGTGGTGCGCTCCCTGATCACGCTCAAAGCGCTCACCTACGCGCCCACAGGCGGCATCATCGCCGCCCCCACCACCTCGCTGCCCGGACACATCGGCGGAGAGCGCAACTGGGACCACCGCTTCTGCTGGCTGCGCGATTCCACCCTCACTCTGTCCTGCCTGCTGCGCAGCGGCTACCACGAGGAGGCGGCTGCCTGGCTCGAATGGCTCGTCCGCGCCATCGCGGGTGACCCCGCCGAACTGCAGGCTGTGTACGGTGTCGCCGGGCAACGGCTCCTCCCGGAGACGGAGGCCCCCTGGCTGCCCGGTTACGAGGGGTCGCGGCCTGTGCGGTTCGGGAATGCCGCGATGGGTCAGTTCCAGCTCGACGTGTACGGCGAGGTCCTGGACGCCCTGTGGCTGTCCCTGCGGGCGGGGATCGAGCTGCCGGCGCATGTGTGGAGCCTGGTGAGATCCCTCATGCGCTTCCTCCAGGTCCACTGGCGCGATCCCGACCAGGGGCTGTGGCAAGTACGTGGCCCTGCTCGGCAGTTCGTCCATTCCAAGGTCATGGCGTGGGTCGCCGCCGACCGTGCGCTGCGCCTCGGTGGGCTGCTCGGCGTCGAGGTGCCGGACGTCTGGTGGGCCATGCGCGACGCGGTGGGGCGCCAGGTGTGCCGGGACGGATGGGACCCGCGACAGCGCTCGTTCGTCCAGGTCTACGGTTCACCGGACCTCGACGCGTCGGCCCTGCTGATGCCCGGGCTCGGCTTCCTGCCCGCGGACGACACACGGGTGCGCGACACCGTACGGGCCATGCGGACGCTGATGCGCGGCGGGTTCGTGCGCCGCTACGCGGGGGACGGTGTGCCCGGCGCCGAAGGCGCGTTCGTGTCGTGTTCGCTGTGGTACGCCAACGCCCTGGCGGCCACCGGCGAGACCGGGGAGGCGTACGACGTCTTCGAGAGGGTCCTCTCGATCCGCAACGATGTCGGCCTGCTTTCCGAGCAGTGGGACCCGGACCAGCGCCGCCAACTGGGCAACGCCCCACAGGCGTTCAGTCATATCGCCCTGGTGGAGACGGCGCTCGCACTTCAGGCGCGCGGCGCCGAGACCGCCGAGAGCAGGACCATTCCGGAGTCGCCGTAGTCCGGCAGGGTGGGGTCGGTGTCGATGCGCGTGACCGTGAGGTGCTGGGTGAGAGGGGTGAACACCGCCTCGACGAGGTCCGGGTCGACCGGGCAGCCCGGCCACCGTGACGCGGGGCCGATGCGGTAGGTCGGCATGTTCTCCATGAAGGCGGCAACCAGGTACCCGCCCGGCACCACGGAGCCCACGAAGAGCCGGCAGAAGTCCGTGAACTCAGCGAAGTCCTCCGTGATTCCTTCGGCGACGAAGTTCATGGAGGCGAGGTCGTAGGTACCCGGGGCCAGCAGGCGGACGTCGCCGTGGATGACGTGCACGGGTGAGAGTGCCTTCGACATGGGCGCGACAACCATCGGGTTGAAGTGTCGGGACAGTGCGTGAAAGGGCTCCCAGCCCTCGTCGGGCCCCTCGTCGAGCTGCCTCTTCAGGTAGGCGATGTTCGCCGCTCCTGCCTCGACCGCGTCGATGTGGCGGCTCGCGGCGGACGCCAGCATCAGCGGGTAGAGGTTGGGGCCGGCGCCGAACTCCACGGAGCGGCCGATGCTTCCCGGTGTGAACCGGCGGTAGACCGCGGAGTGGTGGGCGATGACAGCCGCGTCACAGGGGTGCAACTCGCGGTAGTTCTCCGCGAGGTAGTCATCGACGGGCCAACAGTCCCAATCGACATCGTCGTTGAGGATCGGCATACGGGCTCAGTCCCTGGATCGCAGCAGGTGGCGCTCGGAGAGCAGGGTCAGGGTGTCGGCGAGCCGGCTGATGTCGGCGTCGGAGTTGAGCGCGGTGATCTGGACACGGAACCCGACCTGTTCGCGGGGCACGAGGGGATGGGCTGCCAGCGTCACATAGATGCCCTGCTCCCACAGGAGTGCGGCGACCGCGTCGAGGTGGGCCGCATGGGCCAGGGGGATCTCCACGATCGGCAGGCAGTCCGTGTTGAGCGTCTGTGCGCCGAGGCCGTGCAGGTGATCGAGCACGCGGGTGGTCTTGCGGTGCAGCTCGGCCCGGATGGCGTCGCCGCGCCGGTCGTTGACTTCGAGGCCGGCCGAAGCCGTGGCGAGTGAGGCCGTCGGCGACGGACCCGAGTAGAGGTAGGGCGCCGCAGCCGTCTTGAGACGGTCCTTGAGATCGGAGGGCAGCGCGAGGAAGGCCAGCAGCGATGAGTACGCCTTGGAGAAGCCACCGACGAGCACGATTCCGTCGTACGTCTCTCCCGTGTGCCGGACGACGCTGTTGCCGCGCACACCATAAGGACACGGCTCCTGCGGAGTACGCTCCCCGATGACACCGAAACCGTGGCAGTCGTCGACGTACAACGTCGCACCCCGGCGGCGGCAGATCCCTGCCAGCGTCGGCAGGTCGGGAACGTTCCCGCTCATGCTGTTGACACCGTCGACACAGACCAGACGGGGTGCGCACCCCGGCGCGCCGCGCAGCATGGCGTCCAGTTGGTCGGGCCGCTCGGCACGGAAGCTGCGCAGTGTCGCACCCTGTCCGCGGGCCACCGCACAGCCGTCGTACACGGTCCGGTGGGCGGTCGCCTCGATGAAGACATGGCCCTGGTCGGCCAGGACGGGGATCACCGAGGCGTGGATGAGGGTCGCCGTGGGGAGCAGCAGCGTGTCCGGCGCGCCGAGCAGGGTGGCGAGCCGCTCCTCGATGTCGGGGTACAGGCGCTGGCTGCCGAGCAGTCTGGACCAGCTCGGGTGCGTACCCCACTGGCGTACGGCGGGCTCGATCGCGTCGATGATCTCGGGATCGCAGTCGAAGCCCAGGTAGTTGCAGGAGGCGAAGTCGATCAGCCAGTGGTCTCCGCTGCGGATGTGGCGGCCACGCACCTCGTCGAGGACAGCGTCGCTCATGGGGCTGGTCCGCCTGAGGTGTTCGAGGTCGACCGAGCGCCGTTCGCGCCGAGCCCGCGGGGTTTCGCGCTCGGCCCTGGGTGAGGACGGACGCTCCTGCCGCAGGACGGAGGGAGGCACCTGCGCCAGGCGGGCGTTCCGATCCCCGCCCACCGGCGTGCCGTTCGTCCGGTGCGGGGCTCGTTCCTCCTTCGGCTGCCGCAGCAGCAACCCGCTCTGTTCCACCGTCATCGGCCGCGCGAACAGAAAGCCCTGGCCGAACCGGCACCCCATCCCGGCCAGCAGGTCCCGCTGTGCGTAGTCTTCGACTCCCTCGGCGATCACTCCCAGGCCGAGTGTGCCGGCCAGGTTGACGATGCCCTCGACGAGCGCTTCCTGCCGACGGTCCCATGCGATGTCGTCGATGAACGTCTTGTCGATCTTCAGCACGTCGACCGGGAACTCCCGCAGATAGCGCAGCGAGGAGAAGCCGGTGCCGAAGTCGTCGACCGCGATGTGCACACCCAATTCCTTCAGAGCCCACATTGCCGACTGGACCTGCGGGTCCTGGCGCATCAACACCGTCTCGGTGAGCTCCAGCTGCAGCGACCCCGGGGCGAGGCCGGGCGTCCCCAGTACTTTGCGCACCTCGTCCAGGAAGCCCTTGTCCCCGAACTGATGGGCGGACACGTTGACGCTGACGTACGGCGGATCGCCCTGCCCCGCCAGGCGTTGCAGGCCCGCGATGTCGGAGGCGGCGTTCTCCATGATCCAGGCGCCCAGGGGTGTGATGTGTCCCGTCTCCTCGGCCAACGCGATGAACCGCTCCGGCGGGACCGACGCGTGCCGGGGCTGTGGCCAGCGGGCCAGTGCCTCGAAGCCGACGATCTCACCCGCGGTGATGTCCACGACGGGCTGGTAGCGCAGCGCGAACTCCGCGCCGGCGACGGCGTTGTCGAGGCGGGCCTGCATGTCGTGCCGCTCCACCATCCGTACTCGCAGCCTGGGCTGGAAACCGCGCCACTGGCGTTTGCCGGCCGCCTTCGCCGAATAGAGGGCCAGGTCGGCATGGCTGAGCAGTTCCTCCGCGTCCGTGCTGTCCCTGGCGGTGGCCACGCCCACACTGGCGGAGACGCTCATGGAGCCCCCCGGCAGGCTGAAGGGCCTGCCCAGTGTCTGGATCACCTGCGCTGCCAGCAGTTCCGCGTCGACCGGTGCCTTTGCGTCCTCCATGAGAACGGCGAACTCGTCACCGCCGAGCCGGGCCGCCGTGTCGCTGCGGCGCAGCGCTCCCGACAGGCGCTCGCCGACGGCCGTCAAGAGATGGTCCCCGGTCGTGTGCCCCATCGTGTCGTTGACCATCTTGAAGTCGTCCAGGTCGATGAAGAGCAGACACGTGAGCGCCGACGCACGACGGCCGCGAAGCAACGCGCGCTCGATGCGTTCGAGCAGCAGAACCCGGTTGGGCAGTCCCGTCAACGGGTCGTGGAAGGCCCGCTCCGTCAGTTCGTGTTCCAGGCGGCGCTGCTCGGTCACGTCCCGCAGAGTGACGACCAGACCCCGCACCGTGGGATCGTCGCGCAGATCGCTGCAGCGCACCTCGACCTCGATGCGACCGTCGCCGCGCAGCACCCACCAGTGGTCAAGGGTCTTGGGCGACCCGCCGATCCGGATCGTCGAAAGTGCTCCGGCCACTCGGTGCCGTTCCGGGAAGTCGACCAGATCCGGCAGCACCGTGCCGGCCAGCGGAGCCTCGCCGAACACGGCTTGTGCGGACGGGCTCGCGTACCGCACTGTGTCGTCGTCGTCGACGATGAGGATGACGTCGGAGGCATTGCGCACCAGAGTGCGGAAGTACGCCTCGCTCTCCTTCCGGATGACCTCCTCGCGCAGTGCTGTGCGGTCCATGGCGAGTCCCGCGTGTGAGGCCAGGATCTCCAGCGAGCCGCGCATCTCGCCGAGTTGCTGCTCCGGGCCGGCCGCCAACAGCACGCCCGGCAGCTTCGCGGCGGGCCGGTCGGGCGGGATCATGGGGCACACCATGACGAACGGCAGACCGCCGAGAACGTTGGGGATGTCCGGTCCGAGCTCCGCGGTGGGCACCAGACGCGTTCGGCGTGTCGCCAGGTCGTGCGCACGCTCCGTCGGCAGCAGCAGGGTGCCGTGCGGGACCTTCGGCCCGAACAGCGTGCTGACCGCCCTGTCGCACGACTCGGCGATGTCCTGCGGCCGGACCGCTTCCACCATCGAGGCAGCCGCTGTCCGCAACGCCAGCTCCCGCGCCACGGCCCTGCGGTGGGCCACGACCATGCCCGTGAGCCTGAGGATCACGAGCAGGAACAGCACACCGGAGAAGCCGGCGATCGCGGCCGCGTCCTCGGCGTTGCCCGTCAGCCCCTCGTACAGCAGTATTCCCGGCGCGACCAGGGTGGCCACGGCAAGCAGCAACAGCCGGCTCGGATGCGGGAGCAGGGACTCCCGCTGGGGTACGGACGCGGTGAGCTCCACCATGGACGGTTGGAGTGCGGCCAGTCCCCAGGCCGTGTAGAAGACGATCCAGCCGGAATCGAGCAGTGTTCCGGCCTGCCATGTCCCGTTGAGCTGCAGGACCCCGTAGGCGATGTCGAAGCCGAGCAGGGTGAGGGTGCCGAGGACGAGGAGCTGCACAGCGCGGTTACGCCCTGACACCGGGCTGGGCGCGAGCAGTCGGACGAGCAGAGCGAGCACCAGCACGTCGCCCAGGGGGTAGGCGATGCTGATGGCGCGCTCCTGCCAGGACAGGCCATCCACCTGGGTCAGCGGCTGGACCAGGAAGACCCACACAGGCAGCGCGAGTCCCGCGGTGAAGATCAGCGCATCGAGCAGGCTCGGCAGATCGCGGCCGGCCCATCGGTACCGGACGAGGCCGAACAGCCCGGAGGCGAGGAGCGGGTACGTCGCGAGGTAGCAGGCGTCCGCCGGGGAGGGGAACGGGTTGGACGCGTGAAAGTACGCTTCCATGACGTTGTAGTACGTGTCGCCCGTGGCCGAGGCCAGCAGCCCGGCGGCAAGCAGCAGCCAGGGCCACCGGTGTGCGGGGCGATGGACGCCTGTGCCGGTGAGGATTGCAGTGACACCGCCGAGGCCGATGAGGGCCCACAGAGGAGTACGTGTCGCCTCGACGGTCATGTAGACGCTCGTGGCGGCCACGACCAGCACGAGGTAGACGGCCATCAGACGATGTGCCCGCAGCAATGGCAAACGCCTCCCTGCGTCGCAGGACGCCGGGCCCTCCGCCTGGCTCTGGGGCTCCTTCGATCGTAGGCACGGGCGGCGGCCCGGTGCACCTTGTGGGCGGGCTCAGGGCTGGACCGCCCCGACGTTGGGCAGATCTCCGACGTCCCGGCCGAAGTAGTCGACGGTGCCCGGGTCGATGCCGAGCGCCCGCAGGTCGAGGCCGTCGAGTGAGCAGCCGGGGGTGACCAGGTGCGCGTCTTGGGGTGAACCCAGCTCGGGCAGCCGGTCTCCCTCGAAGCAGGGATCTGCCGTCAGACCGGTCGCCTCCTGGCCCACGCGCTCCTGCCCGGTGCCGGCCCGCCAGGTCGGCAGATCCGTATAGGAGCGGCCGCCCCAGTTCACGGTCCACCTTCCCTTGGGCGCGTAGTAGTCATTGCCCTGCAAGGAGACCTTGCTCGCGGCCAGTTCGGAATCCGCTGAGACGAAGGGCTCACCGTCGGTGACCAGGAGGTTGTTGCGGATCCTCACGCCGGTGTTGCCGTCTCGCAGGAGCACCGCGGGGCCGCGGCCGGCGGGGGAATGGGACAGGACCACCGTGTTCTGGTAGACGTCCAGGTCCCGGACAGCCTGGCCGTAAACGGTCAGTGCACCGTGGCGCGGCAGTTTGCGGGCGTCGTCGACACTGATGTTGTAACGGATCGTGTTGCCGGTGTGGGCGCCGTTCCGGTAGCGCGTGAAGACGTAGTAGCCCGAACCGTCGTTCTGGAACGACAGGTTGTACTGAACCCTCGAGTCCGAGACATTCGAGTCGAGGCCGAAGCCGGCGCCGTCCACGCCGGATCCGGTGTGGTTGCGGTAGGACGCGCTGTGCTCGATCAGCACGTCAGTGGAGTCGTAGGTCCACAGGCCCACCGGCCCGGCCGTCGCGTTGGTCGCGGAGCGGTCCCCGTTGTCGTGGGCGCTGGAGTCGCGCAGGGTGGCGTGGCGCACGCCGCCCAGGATGATTCCGTTGCCGGTGTGACGGTCGTGCGCCGCCGGGTCACCGTGGTTGTCGTACGCCTCGACGCCCTTGATGTCGATGTTCTCGTGGGGATAGGTGCGTCGCGCGGGGTCGAAGTCTGGGCCGTAGGTCAGCAGTCCGACGTCTTTGTTGTCGTGCAGTACGGCCTGTCGGATCGTCACGTCCTTGAATCCGGCGGTGCCGGTCGTGGAGCCGACCGCGATGCCCACGCGGAACCCGGAGACGTCCACATCCGAGACGGTCACGTGATCCTGCCTGCCGCCGGCCGGAAGGTCGTTGTAGAGGTTGACGCCCGCTTCGTCGGTCCGGGCGGCGCCCTGTCCCGTCAGGGTGAGGTCCCGGATTTCCACGCCGGCCGTGTCGTGCACGGAGATGCCGGGGGTGTCCGTGGCGTCGATGGTGGCGTGTCCGGAGCCGTACGACCCGATGACCACCGGACGGTTCGCGTCGCCCGCCTCCTTGCTGTCTACGGTCACATTTCCGGGGATCCGGGTACCGCCCTCCAGCAGCAGCCGGTCGCCCGGGTGCAGTGTCACTCGCTCGGCGCGGGCCAGGGACCGCCAGGCCTCGTCGGCCGAGGAGCCGCTTGCGCCGTCATCACCATGGGGGCTGACGTAGTACGTGGCGGCGGCTGGGGCGTAGTGCGGGGTGGCGGCGCAGGCGCCGCCGACGGCCACGAGGAACGTCACGGTGACGGCGACAAGGGTTGTGCGCGGCATCGGAATCAAGCCTCCAAGGGCTGCCCGAGGGTGCGGTGTGCCGGGTGCGGCTGAGCCATGAACCAGTCCACCGTTTTGCGCAGGCCCACGTCGAGGGGGACCCGTGCGGTCCAGCCGAGAAGGTCACGAGCGCGGGTGACGACCGGCCGGCGGCGGCCCGGATCGTCCACGGGCAGCGGACCGAATGCGATGGTCGAGGGGGAGTCCGTCGCCTCGATCACGAGCCGGGCCAGTTCCCGGACCGTGCACTCGGCCGGATTGCCCAGGTTCACCGGCCCGCTGTGGCCGCTGTCGAGCATCGCGAGAAGACCGCGGACGAGATCATCGACGTAGCAGAAGCTGCGTGTCTGACTGCCGTCCCCGTAGAGCGTCAGCGGGCTGCCCTCCAGCGCCTGCCGTACGAAGGTGGACACCACCCGGCCGTCGTGGGGACGCATCCGGGGGCCGTACGTGTTGAAGATCCTTACGATGCCCGTGTTGACGCCGATGCTGCGACGGTAGGCCATGGTGAGCGCCTCCGCGTACCGCTTGGCCTCGTCGTAGACGCTGCGCGGTCCCACCGGATTGACGTTCCCCCAGTACTCCTCGGGCTGAGGGTGCAGCGCCGGGTCGCCGTAGACCTCGCTGGTGGAGGCCAGGAGGAAGCGGGCGCCGCGCCGCATTGCCAGTTGGAGGGCGTTCTCCGTGCCCCGGCTGCCCACCGACAGGGTTTCGAGCGGCAGCCTTCCGTAGTCGGGGGGCGATGCGGGGCTCGCGAGGTGGGCCACCGCATCCAAGGGGCCGGGTACTTCGAACGCCGTGGTCACGTCGGCGCGGACGAGCCGGAAGCGGGGGTGGCCGCGGAGGGGGGCCACATTGAGGGATTCACCGGTGCAGTAGTTGTCCAGGCACCAGACCGTGTCGCCCCTGCCCACCAAGGCTTCGCACAGATGGGAGCCCAGGAACCCGCTGCCGCCGGTCACCACGACCCTCATGACGCACCTCCGCTGGCGAGCTCGGGCGTGCGGCGCATCGGGCGGCCCAGGGCGTGCACTGTCCACCCGGCCGCTCGCCAGGATGGTTCGTCGAGGCCGGTGCGGGCGTCCAGAAGCAGCGGTTCCCGCACGACGGCGGCCAGGGCCACGGGGTCGATCCGCCGGTACTCGGGCCAGGACGTGAGGTGGAGCACCAGGTCCGCGTCCTCGCATGCCTTGGGGATGTCGAGGGCGTACGCGAGCTCGGGGCAGGCGGCACGCGCGTTGTCCAGGGCCTCCGGGTCGTGCACGCGCACGAACGCGCCCTGCTCCTGGAGGGCCATCGCGACGGCGAGGGCCGGCGAGTCGCGTACGTCGTCGCTGCCGGGCTTGAAGGCGGCACCCAGCACGCCGATCCGGCGGGCCATGACAGAGCCGCCGAGAAGTCGTCTCGACGTCTCGACCGTGCGCAGCCGCTGGCGGGTGTTGATCCGGTCCACCTCATGAAGGAACACCACCGCCGCACCGGCCCCGAGCTCTTCGGCCCGGGCAGCGAAGGCGCGGATGTCCTTGGGGAAGCAGCTTCCGCCGAAGCCGAGACCTGGTTCCAGGAAGAGGGGGCCGATCCGGGAGTCCGCGCCGATGGCCCGGGCGAGAACCGTCGCGTCGGCCCCGGCTGCCTCGCACACCTCGGACATGGCGTTGATGAACGAGATCTTGGTCGCGAGGAAGGAGTTCGCCGCCACCTTCACCAGTTCCGCCGTGGCCGGATCGGTGCTGACGTACGGAACTCCCGCCCGCAGCATGGGCTCGTACACCTCTCGCAGCACCGCGTCGGCCCGCTCGGAGGTGACGCCCACGACGAGTCGCTCGGGGTGCATGGTGTCCTGAACCGCCGAACCCTCGCGCAGGAACTCGGGGTTCCACGCGACCTCGGCGCCCGTGGCCGCGCCGGCAAGTCGCCGGGCGAGGCGTTCCGCCGTACCCACCGGCACCGTGGACTTCCCCACGACCAGACTGCCGTGACGCAGATGCGGCGCAAGCCCGTCGATGACGGCGTCGACGAAACGCAGGTCGGCTGCATCGCTGTCGGAACGCTGCGGTGTGCCCACGCACACGAAGTGCGTGGTGGCGAACAGGGCGCCCGCCGCGAGTGACGTGGAGAACCGCAGCCGTCCCGATGCGACGGTCCGGGCGAGCAGTTCGCTCAGACCTGCCTCGTGGATGGGGGCACGACCGGCTGACAGGGACGCGATCCGTTCGGCGTCGATATCGATGCCGAGGACCTCGTGGCCGATGTCCGCCATACAGGCTGCGTGCACTGTTCCCACGTATCCGGTGCCGATGACTGTCAACCGCATGACGTCACTCCTTCGTGCCCGGCCGCCGGGCGGAGCCGGCGTACCCATGGGGATTGAGCTGCTGGAAGTGCCAGGCGTCCCGGCACATCGCGGCGAGGTCCCGGGTGGGGTGCCAATCCCAGGCGCGGGCCACCGCACGCGCATCGGCGACGAGCTCGGGCACATCGCCCGACCGGCGCCCGACGACGTCGTACGGAATGGGTCTGCCGCACGCCGCACTGAACGCGGCGATCACTTCGAGGACCGAACTTCCCTTTCCCGCGCCGAGGTTGAAGACCCGCATACCCGGCCCGTCGGCGAGATGGTCGAGGGCGACGCGGTGCGCCTCGACGGTGTCCATGACGTGGAGGTAGTCGCGGATCGCAGTTCCGTCGGGCGTCGGGTAGTCGTCGCCGAAGACCCGCAGCCGTTCCTGGCGGCCGATGGCCACCTGCGCCACGTACGGCATCAGGTTGTCCGGGGTGCCGCAGGGGTCCTCGCCCAGCAGGCCGCTGGGGTGCGCACCGGCCGGGTTGAAGTAGCGCAGGCAGAGCACCGTGAAATCCGGCCGGCGGTGGCAGACGTCGGAGAGGATCTGCTCGCAGAGCCACTTGGAGTTGGCGTACGGATTGGTGGGCGCCACGGGAGTCGCCTCGTCCAGCGGACCGTGGCCTGCATCGCCGTAAAGGGAACAGGATGATGAGAACACCAGCTGGTGCACGCCGTGGGCATGCATGGCAGACAGCAGCGCGGTCGTTCCGCCGACGTTGATGTCGTAGTAGTCGATGGGCATCCGTGTCGACTCGCCCACGGCCTTGTGCGCGGCAAAGTGCACGACGGCGTCCACAGAGTGTCGGTCGAAGACGGCCGAGAGGGCGGGCCGATCACGGATGTCCAGTTCATAGACGGCACCGACGAAGCGTCCGGCGATTCTTTCCATCCGGGAGAACACTTGCGGGGTGCTGTTGGAGTGGTCGTCGACCACGATCACCTCGTAGCCGTGGTCGAGGAGTTCGACGCAGGCATGGCTGCCGATGAAGCCCGCCCCACCGGTGACGAGGACCGTCGACGGGGCGCTCGTCGGCTTGGCCACTCGCTCTGCCGGCCGCGTGTTCACCGTACTCACCAGCCCAGCACGGCGGCGGCGTACGCCGGATAGAACAAGACCGCCACGGCGACCGGCAGGGACGAGAGCAGGCCGATGGCCAACGGGAGGCGCGCGGAGGACAGGGCGAAGGAGAAGCGCAGACCGGTGGCGCGGGCCGTCTCGTGGATGTGCAGCAGAGGTATGGCGACGGCGACCACCGCGTAGGTCACCGCGGCGAGCAGGCACAGGAAGACATATCCGGCCGAAGGACTGGTGAGTTCGCCCAGCAGGGCGATGGAGGCGAGGGCGGCAGCGAGTACCGCGAACGGGACGATCAGCCTGCACTGCAGCGGCCGCCGCCGGTCGGAACTCTTGGGGGTGACCTTGAACGTGACCTGGCGGTGGTTCACCTTCTGGGCTGCCGCGCCGAACAGACCCAAGATCACAAAAGGCCAGCGGGACAGTGCGAACAGCCAGGTCTCCCAGCTGACGAGCGGTGCTGCTCGCGGGCGCAGCAGTCCGCGTCTGCGCATCAGCAGGAGGGTCAGCACCAGCCAGACGGGCATGGCCCAGAAGTGGAGGAGGAAGTCGAAGTAGTTGACGTTCATCCACGGCAGCCCGGTGAGCACCGCCACCGGTGGGAGCGTCAGGCCCCCGACGATCATCAGGCCCAGGAGGGGGTAGTACCCCAGCGCGTAGGTGAACCGGAGCCGCAGCACGAAGGGCAGTCGCCGCAGGTGGCGCGGCAGCAGGCCAAGCATCATGGTGGTCAGGCTCCTGGACCACTGATACTCCTGCGTCACCATGTCGGCGAACGTCAGCGGTCCGTCGCCGTGCGCCTCGGCGTCGATGGCGAACGCGCCGCGCCAGCCCGCGGAGTTGAGCAGGTACGTGGTGGAGAAGTCCTCGGCCAGTTCGGGCCCGAGGCCTCCGATGTCCCGCAGGGCGCGGGTGCGTACGGCGTAGTGCGACCCGATGCACATCGGTGCCAGGCCGTCGCTGTGACCGAGCTGGACGGCACCGTGCCACACCGCCTCACGATGCAGCCGACCTCGGGCCGCCCATGAGGAGGCGCCGTTCGCGTCACACACGCTGGGGGCGGCGACATAGCCGATCGCAGGGTCGGCGAAGGGCCGGACCATCTCGGTCAGGTAGCCGGCGGCAGGTACGTGATCGCAGTCGAGCTGTGAAACCACCGCATAGTCCGCGTAGCCCCAATGGTCGTAGAAATAGGCGAGGTTGCCTTCCTTGCAGCGCGTACGGCGCGGCCAGTCGGCTCGCTGGTACGCGGTGTCGCCCCACCGTGAGGACGTCCGGACGCGGTGGGTGCGGCACCAGAGCGTGGCCTCTTCGGTGGGGACCTCCTCGCACAGCCAGACGTCGTACGGGTGGGGGAAGTCCTGGGCGAGCATCGCTTGAAGCGTGCGCCGGACGGTCGCCCAGGGCTCCGACGGTGCGCGGGTCACGGCGAAGGCGACCGGCAGCAAGGGGATCGCCAGCGTCGGATCGACCCGGCGCAGTCTGAGGGCCGCGACGAAGAAGTAGGCGGGCAGGACCGTGAGGTAGAGCAGCAGAGCGCTGTTGACGATCAGGCCCGCCCAGCCGGCCCGGTGTTCCGGCTGCAGCCACCAGGACCAGAACCAGACGAAGCTCGCCGCCCAACCCAGGGCAATGGCCACGAGCAGGGCCCGATACCGGCGGGGCAGCACGTGAACAAACGTGGTGGGGCGGACAGCGCGGGCCGGGCTCCGGGGGCCGAATTCAGGACCGCCGGCGGTCACCCGGATGACGTTGCCGTCCGAGATCCTCGCGAGGTGGCGTTCCACCTGGATCCGGTCCGCTTGGGCCGAAGCCTGCTCGCTGTGCGCCATGGGATGACGCCTCCACCCTGAGATACAGCTGAATGCTGTACGCTGACGTCGTACGTTTACGACGTATATATACGACCTTGCGCCTATTGTTTCCTTACGTCAAGGCGGGCCGGCTGAGCGAGGTGACGGCAAACATGCCGAGTGAGTCCGAAGGCACCGGAGGACGCCGGGCCAGTGACCGCGGCCGGTACGGCAGGCTGAGCAGGGAGCGCGTACTGGCCTCCGCACTGGAGGTGGTCGACCGCGACGGGCTGTCCGGGCTGAGCATGCGCAAGCTCGGGGCGGAACTGGGGGTCGAGGCGATGGCCCTCTATCGGTACGCCCGCGGGAAGGGCGCCCTGCTGGACGGACTGGTCGAGGCGTTCTGTCTGGAACTGGAAGGGGACCTGGCGGTGGCCTCCGGGAAGGGGGCGACGGACGACTGGGCGCAGGAACTGCACCGCGTCGCCCTTGCCACCTACCAGGTCGCGCTGCGTCACCCGCACGTGGTGCCGCTGCTGGCTACCCGGCTGCTGTCCACACCGCTGGCCCGCCGTCCCGCGGCCGTGCTGCGCAGCGATGAACGCGTGTTGGCCCTGCTGCACGACGCGGGGTTCGAGAACGGCCGCACAGTGGCCGTGCACCGCGCGTTCACCGCCTGGCTGCTCGGGTACCTCCTGGTGGAACTGCGGGCCATGGACGACGAGCCCGACGAGCCGGACCCGGCGTTCCGGCTGGGGCTGCACCGCATCTCCGCCCAGGAACTGCCCCGACTCCGGACCGTCGCCCCCTCCATGGCCGAGCGGGGCGGCCCCGCAGGACTCTCCGCCGGCCTGGAGGCCCTCCTCGACGACTACCGCTGAAAAAGCACCCGGAGCCGGACCGGCCGATCAGCTGCCGGTCTCGGCACCGTGTTCAGGAGGACGGTCCCCAGTCGTCACGGCTCGGAGTGGCCGAACTGGGCGCCGTCAGCGGCAGGTTGACGAATGACGCTGCCTGTGGGGAGCGTTCGATGGTGTAGATGCCACCGGCCAGGTCGGCCCGTTGCTGCGGGGTGGGGGCGACGGGGAAATGGAAGTTGGCCGGCGGCTGGCTGTTGACGGTGATCTGGAGCCTGTAACCGGCCGGGATCTTGGTGAAGTTGGACAGCAGGGAGATGTCGTACCGGGTGGTCTGGCCAGGTGTCACCGAGTGCTGTGACGCCTGGGTGAAGGGGTGACTGGGCTTGAGCAGGGCAGTGTTCCCGCCGTACCAGCTCTCCTTGGTGTCCACGGCGCGTTGGCTGCCCAGGAGGATTCCGTCGGCTTGCTTGGTCACCGTCCCGTCCGGGGCCACGATGTTCAGCGTGGCGGTCAGTTCGGCCTCCGTGGTCGTCGACTTGGCGTAGAGGGTGACGTCGGTCGGCCCGTCGAGCAGGGCCGCGTTGGTGAGTGGGGCGGTGGTGTACGTCAGTGTGTTCGCCGCGGTCGCCGTACTCCAGGAGAGAGTGTCGCTTCCTTGATCTGCCGGTTTGGCGGAGGTGAGGGAGCCGTTGCCGAGGTAGTAGGTCCGGGCGTCCGAGGACAGCGGCCATGCGGCGCTGTCGGCCCAGGCGTTCGCGCCGTTCTCGAACAGGTGCAGCGGTGCTTTCGTGGCGGCCATGCCGGTCGGCGCGTTCTTGAGCCAGGTGTCGAACCACTCCAGGCGGATGGCCTGCAGCGTTGCCTCGTCGACATGCTCTCCGTGCGTCCAGGGCCCGACGATCGCCTGGTACCGGCCGGTGACGGGTTCACCCGCAGTGATCGGAGCGGTCAGCGGCCGGTGGAAGTAGGAGTTCTGCGCAGCCAGGTAGGCGCCGAGGTTTCCGCCGGGAAAGAGATCGTTCCAGCCGGCCTCGGTCAGCGCGGGAATGTCGTTGTTCACGATCCGCGGCATGAGCTTCTGGACGTTCAGGGACTGCCAGTACGCATCGTTGTACAAGCGTGAACCGCCCGAGGCCTGCTGGGCGATGGTCACGGACTGCGGGTCGGTGGCAGGGTCGTCCTCGGGGCCACGCGGCTCGGCCTGGGCGATGTTGGCCACGAAGGTGGTGGGGATGCCGCCATTGGCGGTGAGGTCGTTGTAGAAGTCCGAGTCGGTGCAGAACGGCGCGATGGCTTTCAGCGCGGAGTTCCTTTCCACGGCCGCCGCGGTGAACCACTGGTTCACCCCGAGGTAGGAACAACCCTCGAGCCCCACCTTGCCGTTGGACCCGGACAGAGTGCGCGCCGCCCAGTCGACGAGGTCGGCTCCGTCCTTGCCCTGCCGGTCGCCGAACCAGTCGACCTGGCCCCCGGATTCACCGGTGCCGCGGACCGCGGAGGCCACGTAGATGTAGCCGCGCTGCACGAAGTACGTGCCATTGTCGGCAGGGTCGGAGCGCCCCGTGCCGTAGGGACTCTGCGTCACGAGCACGGGGAAGGTGCCCGGTGCGCGCGCGCCGGTGCTCGGATCGGTCGGATAGACGACTTCGACGGCGATCTTCACGCCGTCATCCATGACGACGGTGGTGTGGACAGGCCGGCTCGGCGCGTAGGAGGCCGTCGGCGGCTGCCAGGTGGTGGCTCCTGCGGGGAGGGCCGTGCTTGTCGTCTGTCCTGCGGCCACGAGCAGGAGCACGGCGGAAGCGCTGCTCAGTACGGAGGCCGTGTGGGGCAGTCTGAAGCGGGCTCTGGTCTTGGGCTTCTTCATGCGGGTTCCTTGAGGTTGGTGACGGTTTCGCGTCACGCTGCGTGAGGAACAGGACCGGTCTGCTGGGCGCGGTTCAGGGCGAAGAGCGGGAACACCGTGCGTCCGCGCACCTCGTTGGTCAGCTCCGCCATGACCAGATAGAAGGCGACAGCGGCCAGCAGGATCTCGATGTAGCCCGCGGTGTGCAGCACCGACTCGCTCGGAACACCCCCGCTCGAAGCGCCCAGATAGGCGATCACCAGCAGAACGATCGTCAGCGTCAGCAAGGCGAACGCAGTCACGGTCACCGCGTTCGTGCCCAGACTGGCGACGGCGAAGACCACCGTGACGACGAGCCACGCGACGAGGAACAGCCCCAGTGACTGCATCACCGCATGTCCGCCCTGAGCCGCCGCGGCCTCCGCTGACGCTCCGCCGGCCTTTGCCGCGGCCGCCGCAGCTCCTGCGATGTGGGGTGCTGCCCAGAACTCGATGACGGTGTAGCCGAGCCAGAACGCCCCGTAGGCCGTCAGGAAGGCGGCCGCGAACGTCGCGCCGGCGGCCAGGGCGAAGAAGCCCGCGACGAGTTGGACGATGCCGCCGTAGAAGAAGGTGCCGGCCAGCACGATCGTGCCGTCGGCCGCGTCGACGATGCCGGCGGTGTGCAGGCCCAGGATGAGCGAGCACCAGGCGAACCCAGCTGCTCCTACCGCTGTTGCGTGACCGATATGGGACGTGGTGCCAGTCGCGACCGGCAGTTTTTGGGCGTCGGAAAGCGTCACTTCAGTCACAGTGATCACCCTTCAGAAATGTCGACAGCGGGTGCATCCGGCCCCTTTGGTCAACCGAATGGTCGGTAGTTTGTGGAGGGCGGTTAGGGCTGTCAAGGGATCGAACCGAAGTGGAAAACGGGGTTGATGCCGCCTCGACCCAGGCCGTCGACGGCCGAGTGGCGGGGAGGGGAAGGGCTTCTACGCCGGCCCCCTGGATGCGGATCTATGGGCATCGTCCCTGGTGGGGCGGGGTTCCGCCGTCCCGGCCGGAGTGGCGAAGCGGACGATGGCCCGGCCGCCCGGGAGAGCGGTGTCGCAGGGCTTCACGCGCGGCAGAAACTGGAGATATATTCTCCATAACGGGGGGCGGTGGTGTCCTCGGGAGCCGCCGCCGACGCTCATCCACTGCCGCCGACGCTCACTCACCGCGGAGAACGCCCACCGCCCGGGACGACTCTGCGCTGGGAGCCGGTGACGTATGCGGTGTCCGCCGTTCGTGCGCTCGGTCGGCCCTGGGTTCTTCAACGGGTCACGTCACGCGGCTGCCCCGCTGGCCGTCCAGCTATTGGGCAACCGCGACTGACGGTGCACGCGAGAGCGCGTCACCGTACTTCCGGCGTTCGTCTGCTGCGCACCGAGGCAGCAGGGCATCGGGGTGCGCCCCGGTGGGGTCGAAGGGGGAGTGGTCCGGTCAGCGCGGCGAACGGTCACGCAACCCGTCGAACACCACCGCGGTCAGCGCGTCCGCCAGCGCGGCAGCCGGCAGTCCGCCCTCGGGCCGGTACCACTCGATGAGCGAGTTGACCGTGCCGAACAGCAGACGACTGGCCAGGTGTGGATCGATGTCGCTGCGCACACCGCCCTCGGCGGCGGCCTGAGCCACGAGTTCGGCCACCCGGTGGTCCAGCTCGCGGCGGCGCTCCAGCGCCCGCTGTTCGACTGCGCTGTTGCCGCGCACGCGCAGCAGGAGGGTGACGAACGGCAGCTCGGCCACCAGGACCTCGACGCTGCGGTGCACGATGTGCTCGAGGCGTGCGGTGGCGGTGAGCGCGGGGGAGCGGTCCTCGTCGTCGAGGGTGGCGAACAGGGCGTCCAGCGCACGGCCCACCGCGAGATCGAGCAACTCGTCCTTGCCCGAGACGTGGTGATAGATGCTGGACTTGCTCAGACCCAGGCGCTTGGCCAGCTCTTCCATGCTGGTGCCGTCGTAACCGCGCTCATTGAAGACGGTGACAGCGACCTGTAGTACGGAGTCACGGTCATAGGCAGGGCGGCTACGAGGCCCAGTGGAGCGCTGCACGGATGTTCTACTCATGCCTCCATTCTGACAAGGTCTGCATTCACAGGCGGCGAAGATCCCTCACCCGCTGAATCTTGCCCACGGAGCGCTCCAGGGTTTCCGGGTCGACGATCATCACGTCGACGGTCACGCCGACGCCGTCCTTGACCCCTTGTGCGATCGACCGGGCGGCGTTCTCCCGCTGCACCACGTCGGTGCCAGGACGCGCCTCGACGCGGACGGTCATGTGGTCCATCCGGCCACGCTTGGCCAGCTCGATCTGGAAGTGCGGAGCGACGCCCGGGATCCGCAGCACGATTTCCTCGATCTGGCTGGGGAAGATGTTCACCCCGCGCAGAATGATCATGTCGTCGCAGCGGCCGGTGATCTTCTGGATACGGCGGAAGGCGGGCCGTGCCGTACCGGGCAGCAACCGTGTGAGGTCGCGGGTGCGGTAGCGGATGATCGGCAGCGCTTCCTTGGTCAGGGAGGTGAACACCAGCTCACCTTCATCTCCCGGGGCCATCACGGTGTCCGTGAGCGGGTCGACGACCTCGGGGTAGAAGTGGTCCTCCCACACATGCAGCCCGTCCTTGGTCTCGACACATTCCTGTGCCACGCCCGGGCCGATCACTTCGGACAGGCCGTAGATGTCGACCGCGTGCAGGTCCATGCGCTCCTCGAGCTCGCGGCGCATCGCCTCCGTCCACGGTTCCGCTCCGAAGATCCCCACCTTCAGTGACGTGGAGCGCGGATCGATGCCCTGCTTCTCGAAGTCGTCGAGGAGGGTGAGCATGTACGACGGTGTGACCATGATGATCTCCGGCTTGAAGTCCTGGATGATCTGGACCTGCCGTGCCGTCATGCCGCCCGAAGCCGGAACGACCGTGCATCCCGCCCGCTCGGCACCGTAGTGCGCACCGAGTCCGCCGGTGAACAGGCCGTAGCCGTAGGAGATGTGCACCTTGTGCCCGGGGCGGCCGCCGGCGGCCCGTATCGACCGGGCGACCACGTCGGCCCACATCGACAGGTCGTTCTCGGTGTACCCCACCACCGTGGGCCGGCCGGTGGTGCCGCTGGAGGCGTGGATGCGCCGGACGTCCGCCATCGGGACCGCGAACATGCCGAACGGATACGTCTCGCGCAGATCCGCCTTGGTGGTGAAAGGGAACCGGACCAGGTCCTCGAGCGAACGGCAGTCGTCGGGCCGTACGCCGGCCTCGTCGAACTTCCGCCGGTAGAGCTCCACTTGGGCGTACGCATGGTGGAGCGTGGCCCGCAGGCGGTCCAGTTGGAGTTCCTTGAGCTGCTTGGAGTCGAGTTGCTCACCGTCGTCCAGCAGTTCCTGGGGGAGCGGCTGCCCCCTGCGGGAACCCATGGCCACGCCGGCCGTCGGCTCGCTGCTCATTGCGACTCCTTCGTCGTCGTTGGGCTGCTGAGGCTGAGCCCGCGATGTGCCACGCACGACGGCTCTTCCGGGCTCATGGCTGTTGAACGCACAGACCAAGGCACGGTCCGCACGCGTGCATGTATCCGAGGGGCGATTCGATGTCCGTTGACCTTTGTGGGGCACGGTCACCCGGAGCGCGCCGGTGCTGCAACGTTTTCGCGCAGCTGGACTGCGAGCCCCTGAGGCGCCTGGACGGCGGTGAACAACAACTCCACCGTCACGCCGAAGTTCTGCGTCAGTCGTCACCGCCCGTGTACTGACCGAACATTCGGTTAGCGTGCGGCCAAGTAACCCAGCATCACCAGCGCCTGTCAAGAGGGGCCGCGGATGCTCCGCACCGCCATGCGGGCGGGGGTCCGCCATGGCAGGAGGGGCCTCGGATGCCGCATCAAGTACCCGTACGGGAGCTGTCGATTGCGCGAGGCTTTCCCGGCCCTTTAAATGGAGGTAAGTTCTCCACTAGAGGGGTGGCGCGCCCGAATCGGTGATCCGTCCGCCCGCGCGCTCGCCGTCTGGGCAGTCACTCCTACCTGCTGCACACCCCTGCACCGAGACGACGCTG
Source organism: Streptomyces sp. NPDC058371 (assembly GCF_042723265.1). Taxonomy (NCBI): domain Bacteria; kingdom Bacillati; phylum Actinomycetota; class Actinomycetes; order Kitasatosporales; family Streptomycetaceae; genus Streptomyces; species Streptomyces sp. NPDC058371. The sequence goes on from NZ_JBHXJC010000001.1 coordinate 1,451,482, forward strand.
CCTTGGCCACTGTCCCCTCGGGGCTCATCACTTGAGGCGCAACTGCTGCCCCGCCGCTCGGGCCTCCGCGTCCGTCGCCAAGCCGTCTGTTCACGAGGGCCGTGGGGCGAAGGTGGCCTTCCTGCGCGAACACCTCGTGCTGCTGCCGCGGAAGACCCTGATCCTGCACGTCACCATCGGCGCGAACATCGCCTGCGGCTGACTCGGCGTGATGTCGGTGGTGTGGTGGGAAGGCGGGACTCTGTTGTTGGCCTGCTGGGAGACCCCGGCTGGCTACTCCGGCCCCGGCTCGGGCCTGACCAGTCCCATCAGCTGCTCGACGTTCTCGTTGCTCAGGCTCGGCGTCGTCAGCGGCGGATTGTCGGGGCGTTCACGCAGACCGTTGAGAAGGACCTCGATGTAGCGCCGCCAGATTTCCGGACGCGTCCCCCGGGTGAACTGCGCCGCGCTGCTGAGCATGTGCTGGATCACCGGGATGTCGGAAGCCGTGACTTCCGGCCGCAGTTGGCCGCTTTCCTGTGCTCGCCGGACCAGCGCCTCAAGGAAGGGGATCATTCCGGCGCGGGTCGTCTCGATGGGGCCCGAGCTGTGACTGCCGAGCATGACCGCTTCGTGCAGTCCCCGGTTCTCGGCCAGGTCAGCGGACATTTCCATGAGGAAGTCGACGAGCCCCTGCCATGGATCGGGGTGGGTGAGAGCCCGTTGCGCGGACTCCATGCGCCCCTCCGCGTCCTGCTCGAAGACGGCACGGATCAGAGCTTCCTTGGTGGGGAAGCGGCGATACAGGGTGCCGACGCCGACCCCGGCATGCCGGGCCACATCGTCGAGGGTGACATTCAGCCCCCGCTCGCCGAAGACCTCACGTGCCGCACGCAGTACGCGCTCCCGGTTGAGAGCGGCATCGCGCCTCAACGGGCGTCCACCCTCCGCCGCGCTCTCAGCCCGCGAACTCTCGGTCATGACCATATGGTAACCCTGTTGATCATGACTAATGGCTCCTGATCCACCGCGCTCCGTGGCCTCCCGCGCGGCTGCGCCGCGGGATCGGTCCGGCTCGGTGTGCACGTGGGCCGCAGTTCGGAAGGTCAGCCGACCGGGTCGGCCTCGTCGTGGCGGCCCTGGCCCCGGAGTACGCCGGCCGGCGTGTCCCAACTGTCGACGGAGTCGGGGTGGTCCGGGCGCCGCCGACTTGAACCGTGCTCGCCGTGTTCGCCGTGGTCGTCGGAAGATGCCACTCCGCGGTGTCCCGCGCCCGTGCCCGGGCGGTGAACCGGGCACGGGCCGGGGACCGGGGCGGGGTCAGCTGCTGGCCGTGGCGGGCGGGGGCTTGGGGCCGCCGAAGCCGTGTTCCGAGAGGTCGAACCAGTTGCCCTCGGGGTCCATGGCCCGGTATTCGGCGAAGGGACGGTTGGTGAAGCGTTCGGCCGGCTTCGGGGTGCCCGCAGCGACCAGGGACTCCGATGTGGCCGCCGTATCGGCGATGTGGAAGCCGAAGTGGTTCATGCCCACCGGGGTGTCGCCGTCGAGCTGATGCTTGATCAGGGCGAGGGAGAGGTAGCCGTCGGAGAGGAAGCAACTGCCGTCGGGGTCACGGTGGAAGAGTTCCATCGCGAAGACCGAGGTGTAGAAGTCGGCCAGTTTCTCGGGGTCTCGGGCGACTATCGCCAGGTGGCGCAGGGCGGGGCGGGCCGGCTCGGGCGTGGTGGGCTCCGGCACGTCGGCGCTCTCCTTCGGGATGGCCGGGATCATGTTGTGGAACGCGGTGATCCGCCAGTCGCCGGTGTCGGTCCGTTCCACCACCGCCAGGGCATGCGTCGTGGCCAGAGTCGCGCCGTCGGGGGTCCGGATCGTCGACGTCGCCTCGACCGTCGCGAGGCCGGGACGCAGGTGACGGACGGCAACGACCTGGGCGTCCAGGCGAGTTGACGCGTACAGGGTGCGGAACAGGCGGTCGTGGCCCGCCTCGATGCCCGCGCGTCCCGGCGGCTTGTCTCCTCGTACGGTCGTGAAGTCGCAGTCGGGGGAGAAGTTCGAGGCGAAAAGGGCGGCGTCGCCCGCCGCCCACGCGCGGGACATCGTCGCCCACAGGGCGCGGAGGGCGGCGTCATCGGTCGTCGTCATGCCGGTCACACCCCCGCCGTGGTTCTGGTGCGGACGCGCAGGGGGAGTTCGGTGCAGGGACTTCCGGGGGACGCCGCACGGGGTGGGGCCCATGCCGCCAGTGAGTGGTAGTAGGCGTCGGCCCTGCGTTCCAGGTAGCAGATGATGTTGATCGGCCAGGTCGTGTTGCCGAACATGTGGTGGTCCATGGGGGTCGGGCGCTCGCTGAGGACGAAGTCGCGTTCGTGCGGGGGGCCTATGCGGTGCCAGTCGGGGTGCATATGGATGGAGCCCAGCAGGTCCAGGCCGAGGGCGTCGGCTTCCCTTGAGGCCGTGAGGAGGTCGCGCGAGTCGATCCACCAGGCCCGGTGCTCGTTCTCGTAGGCCGGTCCGAAGCGGGGCACGATCGTCTCGCTGAACTCGACGCGGGCCGCCGGATCCGTGGTGCGGGCGTTACGGCCGAAGGCGACGCGCTCGACGTGCAGCGTGCTGCGGTCGGCGCTGCCCATGAGCAGCGCGAAGCAGGGGAGGGGGGCCTCAGGGGTGATGAGCTGATACTCACCGACCGCCGCGGTGAGGAACGCGTCGAGCGCCTGATGGTCCATCAGAACTGTTGGGGGAGCGCAACAGTGCTCGTCCGATAAGTTCGAAAAGTCGACTGAGGGCGACATGTTGACCTGGCTCCAATGCTCGTGGGGGGTACGAGAGGGGAGCGTAGGGCAAATACTTGAAGTCTTCAGTACTTTGTTCGGAACGTGGGGATATCCCTATCCGGGAGGAGCCGCTGACCTGGTGATTTCGGGTCGGATGCTGCTCCTTGAACGGTTCGCGTACGCCGCGCAGGGTGCCGGCGAACTGCTGGCGGGCCGCCCCGCTGTCGCCTGTCCTGCCGTGCTCAGCCGTGAGCCCGACCTCGACATGCCCCGTGCTCAGCCCTGAGCCCGACCTCGACGTCCCCTCGCTGCGCGCTGCCGTGGCCGGTGGCATCCCGCACGTCAGCGCGCTCGGTTCACGACGTACCCAGGCCCGCCGCGCCTCGGCCCTGGTGCAGGCGGGGCTCGACGAGGCGGAACTGGGGCGTATTCACGGCCCGATCGGACTCGACCTCGACGCCCGCACCCGGTAGAGACGGCCCTGACCATCTGCGCCGAGAACCTCGCCGCGCTCGACCGGCGCCCGGCCGCCACGCTCCGCGAAGGCGACGGGCCGATCAACGCCTGACGTACGCGGCGACAGGGAGAAGTGCAGTCCCGTCGTGCGGGACTGCACTCGTGCCGTGCGGGTCGGGCCCGCATGGTCGGGTCAGACGGCCGCGAGGGAGACCTCGGTCGACTTGATCAGGGCCACGACGGAAGAACCGGTGGTCAGGCCGAGGTCGGTGACGGCGTCCTTCGTGATCGCGGACGTCAGTTCGCCGCCCGGGATGGTGACCTTGACGGAGGCCATGGCGCCGCCGGTGGCGATGTCGCTGACGGTGCCGGGGAGCTGGTTGCGGATGGACAGGCCCTTGACCGCGGCGGTGGCGAGCGAGATCTCGGTCGACTTGACCAGGGCGCGGACGGCGGAGCCCTCGGCGAGGCCGAGTTCCTTGACGGCTTCCAGCGTGATGGCCGCGGTGATGTCCTGACCGCCGTCGAGTCGGACCTTGACGGTCGCCATGACCTCGCCCGGCGTGACGGAGGTGACGGTGCCGGGGATCTGGTTACGGATGCTCAAGCTCATGACGTACGGCCTCACTGGGAAAGTTGCGGATTGTCTAGATTTGGGCCTGCTGTGCGGCCTACCGTAGCCCGACAGGTCGCAGCCGTTTCGCGACCTGCCGCATCCGCCAGGCGCGGGGGCGGGGGGAGCTCGCAGTTACGGGCTGCCCGAAGGCCACGAGTCCTTCGGCCCCCGTGGCCCTGAAAGTTGGGACCTCTGGCCTCGTCAGGAACCCGGCACCGCGGACGTTGCCCCACAAGGCCACTTCTCCTTCGCGAGGTGAGTCCCTCGGCGGAAGCCGGCCGGCCCCTGGGGTGGCATCTGCGGATCGAGAGGAGCCCGGTGGTGGCCGTTCTGGTCGTGCAGCACGTGCCGACGGAGGGTCCGTGCGCGATCGGCGTGGCGCTGGAGGCGGCCGGGCTGGAGCTGCGGGTGTACCGAGTGTGGGCGGGCGACGTGCTGCCGCGTGACCTGTCCGGGGTCGAGGCGCTGGTGGTGCCGGGCGGGCCGATGTCGGCGTACAGCGACGACGGTTTCCCCACCCGGCAGGCGGAGTTGGGACTGCTGCGAACGGACCACGCACTACTGGCACAAGCGGATCGTGCGGTCGGGCCAAACGCCTTGCTGCCCTACCGGGAGAACCCGCCGGACCGGGTCATCGGCGAGGACGACCAGTGTGGCGTCGCACGAATGTCCGCCCGAAGTCGGCCTCGTGCAGTGTCCGCCGGCTTCCTGTGCGGTGGTGGGCGTGGCGGGGGCCGGTGGTGACGCGGTGGGCCCCCGCCCGTGGTCAGCCGGCCGGCTCGGGCAGGGGCGACGCGGCGCACTCCAGGTCCGCATGGCGACCGCGTGTGCGCGTGGGCAGCTCACCGGTGGTGAGGTACGCGGCGATGTGCGCGTCCACGCAGGTGTTACTGCCCGGCGTGGCACCGTTGTTGATGCCTCCCGGCACGCTGATCAGCGAGGAGCGGGGGAAGCGTGCCCGCACTTCGAGGCTCCCCTCAAAGGGCGTGGCGCCGTCCAGTGTCTCGTCGAGCAGAAGGGCGCCGGTGACCCGCGAACCGTCCACGTCAACGGGCGTACCGGCCTCGGCACCCCAGGTCCGGCACGGCGCGTTGAACCAGGTGTTGCCCCAGGTCGTGGTCGGTGCCTGTACGGCCGCGGCCTCGGAGTCCGCCTTCCAGCGCGCCGGGTCCGACGGCCAGGGTGCGTCGGTGCACACTTCGGCGAGCAGGGCCGCGTAGACGTTGTCGTTTCCGCGTTGGAGGAACTGGTCGAACAGCGTCTTCACCGTCGCGCCGTCACCGTCGCCCACCCAGCCCGAGAACGCTGACCCCAGGATTGGCCAGGTGGCCTGGAAGTAGGGGGCTGTCAGGAAGAGGTCGATCCACTCGTCCGGTCCGATCAGTCCGGCGGCGGGCTCCGTAGCCAGTGCGGCCACAGTCTTGTCCCATGTGTCTGCCACGGCCGTGCGGGTGGCGCCGAGGTGGTAGACGTCGTCGTGTGCGGCGAGCCAGTCGAACCAGATCCCGAGATTGCGTTCCAACGGGGCGTCCTGGTCGAAGGATCCGGCGTAGTACCAGACACGGCGAGGATCGACGTTGCTGTCCAGAACCATCCGGCGGATGCGCTGCGGGTGGAGTGTTGCGTAGACCTGGGCGACGTACGTGCCGTAGGAGTGCGCGTACACGCTCACCTGCGAGACACCGAGTGCTGCACGCACGCTTTCCATGTCCGCGGCGGTGTCGGTGGTCTTCATGTGGTCCAGCAGTGCCGACTGGCTTTCCGTTTCGCAGGCCTGCGCGTACCCCTGAGTCCGGCTCAACCAGGCCTGCTCGTCAGCCTTCGAGGCCGGTTCGTACGGCGGACGGTTGTAGGTGAAGTAGTCGGGCTCGCAGGTCAGGGCAGGGACGCTGGGCGCGAGACCGCGGCGGGCGAACCCCACCCAGTCGTACGCCGCCCCGGCGTCGTCCGGCAGCCGGGCGCCCTGGAGCGGGTCGGTGTATCCGGAGCCTCCAAGCGGGTTGGGAGCGGCGAGTACAACGCCCTGGTACTGGCTGTCCGGGACCGTGTGCCTGATTCGGGACAGCGCGAGTGTGATCTTTCTGCCGTCGGAATCGGCGTAGTCGAGCGGCACTTCGAGCGTGCCGCATTCGGCGTTGCCCGCGACCAGGGTTGGGTCCGTGCACGCGCCCCAAGCGATCGTGGGAGCACTAGGGGCGGTTGCTGCGGTCGCTGCGGTGGCTAATGGCGCGGCCGGTATCGCCAGCACCAGAAACGTGCCCGTGGCCAGTGCGGCCAGCAGTCGTCTCACCGGTCAAACTCCTTGCTCGGAGGGGTGGTTCGAGCGACGCTGGCAAGCACGGCCTGTACCTGTGGCAGCCTTGACGATCTTTTTGGATAGGAAAGTGATCCCGGACGGGCTCACTGCGGGCCAGGCCCGGTCTCCTGCCTGCTGCCCGCCCGGGGGTGGGCTCAGGCCGGTAGAGGCTCCGCCGCAGTAAATCCGGCATGTACTGCGGTAGGCAGGCATCGGAGCCACTCGACCCGTGGCTCGCAGCAGTGCGTCGTGGGCCTCGGCCGCGGTCGGTACCTCGGTCACATGGCTCTGCGCCGGGATCTGCTGGGGACCCTGGTCGGCGACGATTGCCGTGTCCTGGGTATCGCTGCTGGTCACAAGCGCCTCTTGAACTCTCTGCGCGCGCCCGGGCCAGTCGGCCGGAGACGCGCTGAGCAAAGCCGATCCGCCACAAGGTGCGATAACGAAATCCGGGCGTCGGGCTGAGGCCGACCAAGCCGGTCGTCGGGTTGCGGATCCGATGCGGGCCCGGAGGATGGGTCTTGGAAATCGGGTGGGCGGCTCATCGAGTCCCCAGCCCCTGGGTTCGGCGGCCCTTACGCCCGGCCAGCCCCGTGGGCCGGCCTGGATCTCTCAACGAGAGTGGAAGGAAACCACGACATGGCGGAAGCCACATCGGCTCTGCAGTACGAGACTTTGTGCATGCGCCGGTCGGGTCTGACCCGCGATCTGCCGCCCGGCACGGAAGAGCTCCAGTGGGTGGTCAACACCGCCACGTTGATCCTGGGGGAGCGGGACGCCGTGCTGGTCGACACGTTCCTCACGGTCGAACAGAACCAGCAGCTCGTCGACTGGGTGAAGGCGCACGACCGCAATCTCACCTACGTCTACATCACGCACGGCCATGGCGACCACGGCTTCGGCGTGAAGCAGCTCCTTGAGGCATTTCCCGAGGCCAAGGCGGTCTCGACTGCCGCAGCCGTGGCCAAGGCGAGGTTCGAGGGCACACCGCCCTACGTCGATACCTTCTGGGCCTCGCGCTTTCCGGGACAGGTCCCGCTGCCGCAGGTGTTCCCGGAGGCCCTGGACGGCGACACCTTCACCCTCGAAGGGCACCCGCTGCGGGCGGTCGAGACCGGCTTCACCGACTGCGAGGGCAGCACCGCGCTGTGGGTGGCGGACTTACGGCTCGTCGTGGCCGGCGATGTTGCCTACAACGGCATCCACCAGTACCTGGGCGAGACCACTACCGGCTCGCGCGAGGAGTGGATGCGCGCCACCGACACGCTTGCCGCACTGGACCCCGCCTTCGTCGTCGCCGGCCATAAGAACCCTGACCTGCCCGACGACCCGAAGATCCTGGCAGAGACCAAGAAGTACCTGGCGGACTTCAACCGGCTCGACACCGAGACCCACACCGCGGCCGAACTGTACGAGGCGATGCTCGAGCTGTACCCGAACCGAGCCAACCCCGGCTCCCTCTGGGGCGGAGCGAAGCGGGCCAAGGCGCCCTCGCAGTAGCGTCACGCCCCGGCCAACCGCAACGACCGCTACAAGAACCGGCCTTCGCGTACCGCACCCGCACCGGGTCGACGGGCGAGGCAGGCCCCTACCGGCCGCTCAGGTCCTGGTCGGGGTTGAACTCGTACCCGAATACGTAGCGGACATTGTCGTACGAGGCGCTCCTGCCCTGCGGTGCGAGCCCCTCAGCCGGTCCGGCCGGCGAAGGGGCACCGATGGCGGGCGCGGCCACCAGTGCGTATGCGCGGGCGAGCTGTTCCAGGGCTGCTGAGGCGTTGCCCGCCTGGGTGTCCGTGACCTGTTGGGCTTCCCTTCGGCGTGGTCCGCCAGGGCCGATTCGGGCCTGGCCACGGCCACGGCATCGACGACGACGAAGTACACGACCGTGCTGATCTCCAGGATCAGAGCCTCGAGGTCGACCCCGTGCCGACGGTCCTGCAGCAGGAGCAGCAGGCCCGTGACAAGTCCGCCTGCCGCGCCCCAGCGCCAGTCGAAGGACGAGACGACGCCCGCGACGATCCAGGGGATGAATCCGCGTAGATAACCCATTGATTGGTCCTTGGTGCATGGAGTGGATGGCCGCGGAGGGGCGCTGTTCCGAAGCCGTCCAGTGACCGATGCGATGCAGGTCACCGCAGCAGCTAAGCGGATAGATGTATCCACTTGCTGTTAGGGTTGTTTCCGTCGGCGTTGCCCATCACGCCACGAGAGGAGTCCGAATGTCGCGCAGGGTTTGGCTTCCGCTGGGAGCGGTGGTCCTGGTGGTGAACGCGTTGCAGTGGGTGGTCGCCGAAGCCGTCACCGCGGCAGCCTGGACCGATCCGCCCTACAGCTACGCCGCGAACTACATCAGCGACCTCGGTGTACCCGACTGCGGCACGCAGTTCCAGGGCCGCGACATCTGCTCGCCGGCGCATTCGCTGATGAACGCGTCGTTCATGGTCGAAGGGATCTTGTTCGCGGTCGCGGTGGTGCTGCTGGCCCGCCTGGTCGAGGGCCGCGCGCGTCGCGTCATCGTCGCCCTCGGCGTCGCGCACGGTGTGGGGATGGTGCTGGTCGGGCTGTTCCACGGCTCCGCGGACGGCCCGAGCTCCGGTCTGGTCCTCCACGTAGCGGGGGCGGGAGTCGGCATCTTGTGCGCGAACACGGTGGCGATCGTCGCGGGGTCCCTGCGGAGCCTGGGACAGTCGCCGGCGTACCGCGTCTTCAGCATCGCGGTCGGCGCCCTGGGTCTGCTGAGTGAGGCGCTGGTGAGCTTGTCGGCAAGCACGGCAGGGGTGTTCGAGCGCGGCGGTGTCTACTCCTGGCTGCTGTGGAGCGTCGTGACGGGCATCGTTCTCCTGGTGAGAAACCGGCGCCGCGCCGCGATGGTGGAGGATGTGTCGGTGTGACCCGGGATAGCGAACGCCCGCTGCGAGCGGACGCGGCACGAAACCGCCGACTGATCATGCGGACGGCTGAACGCATGTTCGCGCAGGGGGGTGCCTCGGTCACTCTCAACGAGATCGCGCGCGAGGCAGGCGTCGGAGTCGGCACGGTCTACCGGCGCTTCCCGGACCTGCAGTCGCTGATCGACGCCCTGTTCACCGAACGGTTCACCGTGTTCCTGGAGCTGGCGGCGGCAGCGGCCGATCAGCACTCGGATCCGGGGCAGGCGCTTCGCCAGTACCTGCTCGACGCGGCGCAATGGAGAGCCCGGGACCGGGCACTGGACGTCATCCTCGCCAACGCGAGCATGGACGCGCGGCCGATCGCCCAGATGCGCGACGACCTGGGCGGCCTCGTGGACGGCCTGGTGGAGCGTGCGGTGGCGGCAGGCGCCGCTCGTGAGGACTTCGCCGGCGCCGACGTGTACGCCTTCCTGCACATGGTCGGCGCCATCGCCGACCGGACCCACGACATCGCGCCCGACGCCTGGCGCCGCTACGCCGAGGTCCTGCTGATGGGCTTCGGCCTGGAGCAGTCCCCGCCGGCCCACACCTCCGCCATGTCCGACGGCCAACTCCGCCGGACATGGCCCAGGCCCGAGGCCTTCCGCTAGCAGCCGGGCGGCGCCATGCAGGTCCTGTACGAGGTGGCGGAACGCAGGACACTGCCGGCGAACCGGAGCCTCTGCGGGCCTACTTGGACTCGACCCGCCCGAGTGGGCTGGGCCCCGCCGCCAGTGCGTCAAGTGCCGCCTGCCACGCGGAATCGCCGGGGTACAGCTCGCTGCGGAGGTACGCCCAGGTGAGCCGCTGGACCGCAGCCACTCGCTCGGGGTTCTCGTCCGTGGTCTCGGCGACGTCGTATCCGGAGATGCCGCCCAGCCCGTGCTCCGCGTCGAAGAGGGTGAGCAGGGATTTGGGACCGGGGGAGAGGACGTAGGGATCGGCGTGCCATTCCGGTCCCCGGACCGTCAGGTGGGCGGAGGCGTCCTTGTCGCCGGCGACCACGAGCGTGGGCGTCGTCATTTCGGAGAAGTCCGTGGTCGAGAAGAAGGAGTAGTTCTCGGCCGTGAATTCGCTGAGGGCATCGCCCCCTCTGCCGGGCGCGGCAAGCAGCACACCCCCCTTGATCCGCTGCTCGGCCAGGTTCACTTCCTTGCCGTCGAGCGGATCGGTGAGCCGGGCGCCCAGCAGCAGGCTCGCGGTGTGCCCGCCCATCGAGTGCCCGGCAACGGCGACCTTGCTCCGGTCCAGGCGCCCGAGGAGCTGCGGGACGGCGGCCTCGACCGCGTCGAGCTCGTCGAGGATGCGTGTCATGTCCTCGGCCCGGGACCGCCAGTACAGAGGCGCCTCGGGATCGCCGGGGTCCAGGCTCAGCGTCCGCGAGCTCAGATGGGTGGGCTGGATCACGACAAAGCCGTGCGCCGCCCAGAAGTTGACGAGAGGGGCGTAACCGTTCAGTGAGGAGAGGTGGTTCGAGAAGCCCTGGCCGTGCGAGAGGAGGATGACCGGCAGATCGCTCCCGGTCACTGGTGCGGAGACCCGCACCTCCAGGTCCACGGCTCGGCCGGGAGCCGGCAGCACCACCGGGCCGACCGAAAGGACGGCAGCGGGCGGACTGATCGCGTCGTGTGTGTAGAGCGAACTGGCGGCGTCGGCTGGGTAAGTCGGATCACTCATGATGCGTATTCCCTTCCATGGCCTCGAACGTGGGCCTCGATCGGCCGGCGGCGGGTCAGGCGCTCAGGGGCGACCCGCTTCGGCTAAACTCAAAGCGGAGCGTCGTTCCGTTTAATATACGGAGCGCTGTTCCGCTTTGTCAATGATCATCGAAAGGGAGGCGCGTTGCCCAGTACAGGCCGGTCCGGGGAGGTGCCGGCCCGCAGCAAGCGGGCCGACGCGCTGCGCAACCAGCAGACGCTGCTCGACGCCGCCGCCGCGGTGTTCGTCACCTCCGGCGTCGACGCGCCGATCCGTGAGATCGCGGCCAGAGCCGGCGTCGGGATGGGGACGATCTACCGACACTTCCCGAACCGTGCGGATCTCGTCGTCGCCGTCTACCGCCACCAGGTCGACGCCTGCGCCGAGGCCGGCCCGACCCTGCTGGCCGGCGCCGACTCCCCGCTCATGGCCCTCCGTCAGTGGGTCGACCTCTTCGTTGATTTCCTGGTCACCAAGCACGGACTCGCCAACGCGATGCAATCGGACAGCAGCGGATTCGACGCGCTGCACACCTATTTCCTCGACCGCTTGGTGCCCGTCTGCGCGCAATTGCTCGACGCCGCGGTCGACGCCGGCGAAATCAGTCCTGGCACGCACGCCTATGAACTGATGCGAGGAATCGGAAATCTCTGCATCGGACGTGAAAGCGACCCCCGTTATGACCCCCGCCGCTTGGTCGAACTGCTCCTCAAGGGACTGCAGCGACCGCAGCCGTCCTGAGGCCAATGTTGAACCCGCATGCGGCGAGGGGGTGTTCGGCAGCGCCGCGTCGCTGGGGGATTCCTGTGTGAACCCGATTCAACGGCTGGGAAACCTTTGCGTTCGCCCATAAGTCGGTCCTTCTGCTTGAAGTCCTTCGTCGCGCACGAGTAGACCTATGGGCTGTTGCGGGTGTTTCGGCAAGTGAGCCTTTGCCACCCTGCCCAGCCAAAGGAGCCCGATGTCCTCGTCGTACGCTCGCCCGCCCGCTGTCGTACCTTCGCGCCGCAGCGTCCTGCGCCAAGCGGCCTCACTGGCCCTCCTCGGTCCCGCGCTGACGGCCCTCGGCGGCACGAGTGCGGCAGCCGCCGCCACGAAGGCCGGTTCGTCGCCGGACTTCGAAGGAGTCACCCTCAAGGTCCTCTGCAACACCCCGCACCTGTCGATGTACAGGAACTTCCTGGCCCCGGCCTGGCAGCAGTTGACCGGTGGCACGCTGCAGGCGACGGCCGTCGACTACACCCAGTTGGCGGACACGATCATCCAGGACGTGCAGAGCGGGACCGGCGAGTTCGACTGTTTCGACTATTACTACTACCTGTTGGGGACGATCGCGGATGCCGGAGCGCTGGTCGACCTGACCAGTTGGATCGCCGCGCAGGGTGACCTGAACACCAGCGACTTCCTGCCGAGCGTCTACGACCCGTACACCGTGTACCGGAGCCGACGCTACGGACTGCCGTACGACGGCGACCAGCACCTGATCTTCTACAACCAGGAACTTCTCGACAGGTATGGGCTCACGCCCCCGAAGACCTGGGCCGCCTACGACGCGGCCGCCAAGAAGATCACCGAGGGCGGCGCCGGCGCCTACTACGGGGCTGTCGTGACGGGCCAGCCGGACCCCCTGGTACTGGGCCCCGCTTTCATCAACCGGCTCGTCGGCTACGGCGGCGATCTCGTCGACGGCTCCGGCCGGCCGATCCTCACCAGGCCCGCCGCGCTCGCCGCCGCCCAGCACCTGATCGACATCGCGCCGTACGCGCTGCCCAAGCCCACCGAGACCGGCTTGGGCGCCGCCACCGACGCCTTCATGGCGGGTCAGGCCGCGCTCGTGGAGACCTGGACGGGTGTGGCGCAGCGGGCCGCCGACCCCACGCTGTCGAAGATCGTCGGCAAGTGGGGCGTAACGGCGCTGCCGCTCGGCGGAGGCAACACGCGTCGCCGCACACCGCTCAACGGGGGCTACGGCGTCGGTGTCTCCGCCGCGTCCAAGAACCGGGACGCGGCGCTGGAGTTCCTCAAGTGGCTGACCAGCACCGACGAGATGCTGCTGGAGACCACCCGGAAGAACAGCGCCATCGACCCCAACCGCATGAGCGTGCTGCACTCCACCGCGTACGCCGCGAACACCCCGTCCGCCGTCGACCTGATCCGCGCCGGCCTCAACGGCACGCCGATGGTCTGGCCCCACGGCCCCGCCGACCCCGACAACCTGCAGCGTCTCGTCGACCAACTCGCCCTGGCCATCGAGGGCAAGCAGAGCGCCACGAGGGCGTTGCGCAACGCGCAGGACGCCTGGACGGCGTAGGCGGCGGACCGGAGGTGAGCGCCGGTTCGGCTTGGCACCGACCACAAATCGAGGTGCACCTGGTCGGCGGCGCTGACAAGATGCGCCGGTGAACCGCGAACAGTTCTCCAAGATCGCCCATGCTGATCACCCGATCAAGGCTCCGCTCGACGACAACTCGGTGCGACGGCTCCTGGAACGCGGTGTTCCGAGCGGTGACGAGCGGGTCCTCGACCTTGGTTGTGGTGGCGGGGAATGGCTCCTGCGCGCCTTGGCCACGTGGCCGCACCTGCGGGCCGAGGGTGTCGACCTCTCCAAGGACGACTTGGCGCAGGCGGGCCGGACTGCCGACCACCTCGGCGTCCGTGAGCGGCTGGTCCTCCACCACCAGGACGCCGTGGACTTCGATTCCCCCCACTCGTTCGACCTGGTGCTCAGCGTTGGGGCGGCTCATGCCTTCGGCGGTCTGCTCGCCACGCTCTCCGCGGCGCGCAAGCACCTGGCCCCCGGCGGCCGGGTGCTCATCGGTGATGGGTTCTGGGACCGCGAGCCCTCCCAGGAGGCCGTAGAAATGCTGGGGAACTTCACCGACTTGGTGACCACCGTGGACCGCGTCGTCGCCGCCGGCTGGACGCCTGTCGACGGGCATGTCAGCACGCGCCGTGAACTGGACGACTACGAATGGGCCTGCTGGGGGTCGACGGCCTCCTGGGCCCTTGACCACCCGGCGGATCCTGACAGCTCACACGTTCTCGAGACAGCCACCATCCGACGCTCCGAATGGCTGCGGGTGTACCGGGACACTTGGGGGTTCGTCTCTCTGGTCCTGCGCCGTACGTCCGATTGATCTCGACCGGTCAGGGTGTCCCAGCTCGCCCCGGAAGGTCCTGCGCAGCCTCCCGTGCTTGCCGCGCAGGTCCCCGCAGCCTCCCGTGCGTCCCGTCAGGCGGCAGGGTGTTGGAGCGACGTGGTGTGTTTCCGGCCTCGGATGCCCATGACGGCCAGGGCGAGGACCGTCACTGTGACCGCGGTTGCCTGGGCCAGCGTGCTGCCCAGGACGGGCGTTGAGATGCTGAGGCCCCGCCAGAACAGCAAGCCGCTGAGGCGGTTGGCCAGGATGACCAGACCGAGTGCGGCGAGGCCGATGGCGCTGCCCATGGTGTCGCTCTGCTGGGCTTCCCGGTTGCGTGAGATGAGCCATCCGACGCCCAGGACGAGGAAGCCTGTCGCGGGTCCCCAGGCGGCATCGGCCGCGGCAGGCACCAGCGTGATGGAGGCACCGATGAGAGTGCAGCAGGCCATGTAGACGAGTCCGGGGGAGCCGGCGGGGAAGCGGGCCGGCGCGGCGTCACGGTGGAAGGCGGCGCAGACCGCGAGGACCGTCAGCCAGGCGAAGAGCATGGTGGTGATGGTGTAGGCGGGCTCGGGCGGGACGCTCCCCTCGGAGAGTTGGATGATGAGCGTGCTCACGGTCGGGAGCGCGGCGAGGACCACGCAGACGCGGGCCGGGCGACGGTGTCCGCCCACGAGGGCGAAGTAGCCGACGGTCCACAAGAGGGGAAGGATCCACTCGGTGCTGGTCCTTACGGCGATGAGCGGACCGTGTCCCGACCAGCCCATCAGGGACATCGCCTGATGAGGCGTACTGGTCGTCCCGAGCCAGGTCGCACTGAGCACCCGGTCGGTGAGCGTGGACGCCGCCTGCAGCAGCAGCGCGCAGAGAGCGAAGAAGCGGGCGGAGGAGCCCAGGAGCGCGTACGGCCCAGGCGCCTTGTCGGTGGCGAGACGGCTGCGTACGGCGAGTGCGGCGATGCTCGCCACTTCTCCGATGGTGGGACGTGACTGATCCTGCTGCTCTTCGTCGGCGTCCCAGAGATAGACCTCGAGCATCTCCTCCTCACGTGCCTGGCGGTAGTAGCGGGGGAGCAGGCGCATGACCGTGCGGTAGCGGGATTCGAGGAGCGTGGTCATGCGGCGCCTCCGGTCAGTCCGTGCCCAGGGAAGGGGGGAGGGGTGGTGTCGGCCGTCGGGTGGTGCCGGCCCGCGGCGATGCGTTCCATCGCGGCGGTGGCGCCGGCGGCCATCAGCTCCGCTTCGGTGTTGAGGGCGCGGATGCCCTCATCGGTCAGCCGGTAGTACCGCCTCAGTCTGCCCTGCTGCACTTCCTCTCGGTCCAGGACGATCAGCCCGTCCGTGGAGAGCCGGTCCAGTACGCCGTACAGCGTGCCGACCCGCAGTTGCAGGGAGCCGTTGGACAGCTGCTCGACCTCCTGCAAAATGCCGTAACCGTGCCGCGGCTGGTCGGCCAGCGCGGTCAGGACGAAGAATGCGGCCTGCGTCATGTTCCGTGGTGCCATGAAGACAGGATATCTCGGATTCCGATATATGCATGTCGACGATACGGGTGTGTCGGCCGTCTCGGGGATCCGCACCCGCCGAACGGCCGTCGTCCGACACGCGCGCTCGCCCTGGCGGAGACCGCGCGGGTTTCCGCCAGGGCGGGCGTGAACGTTGCCGGGCCATTGGCGGGGGCGCCGCCCCGATGACCGTCAGCCGGCGCTTCGGGACGGTCGGGCCGCAGGACGGCGGCATGCCGGACGTGGTGACCGGGCGGAGGCCGGGTCAGCGGGTGTAGGTGACCCGGCTCTCCTTCAGGGCGGCGCAGTTGGAGCCGGACACCTGCACGTACACGTTTCCGATGCTGCCGCCCCAGTCGACGCAGTGCCCCTTGCCGTAGACGTACGTCGGACCCGCGTACGACGTGTACGTCCCGTAGTCCTCGTCGCCCTGGTCGGTGTCGGCGACGTAGATCCAGGCGGACATGTCCACGGCGGTGCCCGGGGTGTTCCGGATGGTCGTGACGCAGTTCTTGCCGTTCGAGGAGTTGTAGGTCAGGTAGACGGTGCCCCGCGAGCCGATGGGTGCCGAGTTCACGGTCTTGTAGCTGCTTCCACAGACCTTCTGCGGTGTGGTGTTGGGTGCGGCGGAGGCGGGTGCCGCCAAGGCGGTCGTGGCCCCCAGCGACAGAGCCGCTACTGCGGTGGCGCCCAGGGCGGAACGGGTGAATCGCATATTTCCCCCTTGTGAGTGTTGGAGTCGTTTGCTCCTGCCTGGTGTGACCTGCGACTCACATGAATGGTTGTGCCTTGTCGGCAAGTTCAGACCGAAAGGGCGTACGCCCAGAGGCGTCCCCTCGCCACGTAGTACCCGCGGCCGTCGTGGAACCGACCGCCCTTCGCAGAGCGCGCTCGGAGGACGACCACGGCGCTTCAGCGGTGTTGGGGGCGAGCGGTTCCGTCGTGCCGAGGACCTCGCTGACAAGCTGTGCGAAGCGCTCCGGCTGGACACGGGCAGAGGCCACTTGACGGGCCGTAAGGTCCCGGCGGCCTACCTGCCAGGTAATCGACCCCGGCGCGGGCCGCATGCCACGATCAGCGGCGTACGGAGCCCCGACTGACCGGAAGGACACCATGACTGCCTACGCCATAGCTCACCTGCGGGACGCAGCCCCGCACCCGGAGATCGCCGAGTACATGGAGCGCATCCCCGCCACCTTCGCGCCGTACGGCGGCCGCTTCCTCGTTCACGTCACGCAGCACGAGGTGAAGGAGGGCAGCTGGCCCGGGCACGTCGTGGTGATCGGCTTCCCCGGGATCGCCGAGGCGCGGGCATGGTGGGACTCACCCGCATACAAAGAGATCGCACCACTGCGCTCGCGGCACATCGAGGGCGACATCATCCTGGTCGAAGGCGTCCCTGAGGGCTACGACCCTGCTGTGAGCGCAAAGGCGGTGCGGGAGGCCATGTCCGCCGACTAGGCCTCGAGTTCCCCCGGGCTCGGCCATCTCCGACCACCGCCGGCCTACGGCCCTCACGGCCGCGGTGAACCGGAGCGTTACTTCGACGTCGGTGCCAGGTGGGCGGCAGGGGACGACGTCACCGGGATCGTCCCCTGCCATCGGCGCGAGGCCCGTGCGAGGGTGATCGCATGACCAGCGAGATCAGGTTCGAGCCCGACCTCTACCGCAGCACTGCCGAGTACTACGACCGGTTCCGACTCTCCTACCCCGACGCGATGATCGCCGATCTCGTACGCCGGACAGCCCCGTCGGGGCGCGGGGCCCTGCTCGACCTGGCTTGCGGCACCGGTCAGCTCGCCTTCCCGCTGCGGGACCGGTTCGCGAACGTATGGGCCGTGGACGCCGAACCCGGCATGACCGAAGTGGTCCGCGCCAAGGCGAACGCTGCCGGCGCAGCCAACATTCGAGCGGTCACCGCCGACGCCGAGGGTCTTCACGCCGGATCGGGGAGTTTCGAGCTGATCGTCATCGGCAATGCCTTCCACCGGCTCCGCCGCGAGCGGGTCGCCGAGCGCGCCTACGCCTGGCTCGGGCCCGGCGGCTGCCCGGGGAACCGGGGGGGTGCGGAAAACCTCGACGGGGGGCCCAGACAATACGAAGGGGTTTGCCCGGTCTCTTCCTCCCCCCCCTCCCCCCCTCTTCCCCCCCCTCCTCCCCCCCCCCCCCTCGTCCCCCCCCCCCTCCTCTTCCCCCGGGCCCCAGGACTGGCAGCGGGTGCTCGACGGTCTGCTGCGCACCTGGCAGAACACCCTCGGCGTGTCCGGACGCGTTCCCTTCGGCTGGGACCGGGCGAGGATGCAGAACCCGGACCACGACGTCTTGTCCCGTGCCGGGTTCGAGCCCGCCGGGCGCCCCGAGTTCTCCGTCGAGCACCACTGGACGATTCCCGAACTCGCCGGGTACGTCCGGTCGACGTCGTTCCTCCCGCCTCCGGTCCTCGCGGACCACGCCGACGAGTTCGACGCCGACCTCGCTGCCCAACTCGGCCCCTACGCGGCCGAGGGCCGCCTCACCGAAATGGTCTGCTTCGCCTACGAGTTGGCCCGCAAGTCCGCATCCGCGTGACCGCCGGGAGACCGGCCGTGCCAGAACACCACCGGCAGCGACTCGAGGCCTCGCATCAGGCGCGTATGCCGCCACTGGAGGTCCTCGGCCGGAACGGCGAGTCGAAGCCGGCCGCAGCGGGTGAGAAGGGTGTCCAGAGCGATCTCGGCTTCCGCTCGGGCGAGGGGCGCGCCGAGGCATCGGTGGATGCCGTGGCCGAAGGCGAGGTGGTCCTTGGCCTCGCGATCGAGGTCGAGTCGGTCGGGGTCGGGGAAGTGCGCCGGGTCGCGGTTGGCGGCGCCGGGGGCGATGAGCACGGGGACGCCGGGCGGGATGTCGGTGCCGCCGAGGGTGAGCGACTCCGTGGAGTAGCGGAAGGTCGCGATGCCGACCGGGGAGTCGAACCGCAGCAACTCGTCGAGGACGGTGCCCATCAGCTCGGGAGCTTCACGCAACTGGGCCAGGGAATCCGGGTGTTGGAGCAGGGCGAGGGTGGCGTTGCCGATGAGGTTGGTCGTGGTCTCGTGACCGGCGACGAGCAGGAGGACGGCGAGCGATACCAGTTCGGACTCGTCGAGTGCGTCCCGGCCGTCGCGGGCGGCGATCAGATCCGTGAGGAGGCTGTCGTCCGGCGCCCGACGCTTGGTCTCGACGAGGCCGGCCATGAACTCGGCGAGGTCGTGCGAGGCGGCGTCGATCCGCGCCGGCTGCCCGGCCGCGAACAGGTCGTTCGACCATCGACGCACGGCGGGCCGGTCGGCTTCGGGTACCCCCAGCATGTGGCAGATCACGGTCACAGGCAGGGGGACGGCGAGGTCCTCGACGAGATCTGCACGGCCGTCGGGCAGGAAGGCGTCCACCAGCTCGGTGGTGACCTGTTGGATGTAGGGGCGAAGCCGGTCGACGGTGCCTCGCGTGAAGGCCTGGGTCACCAGACGGCGGAGCCGGGCGTGTTGGGGCGGGTCGGTGGCCAGCATGGTCCGGGAGACGGCGGGGTGCAGATTGCGCTGAGAGGGCTGGTCGGCGAAGAAGCGTGCGGTGTTCTTCGACAGGCGCGGATCGACGAAGGCCGCGCGGGCCTCGGCGTAGCCGGTGATCAGATAGCTGTACCGCCCGTTGCCGGTGGGGACCTTCTGCACCGGGCCAGAACTTCGCAGCTGGGCGTACGCCGGGTAGGGGTTGTGATGGAACTCCGGTCCCTGGAGCGGGTTGCTCATACTCGTCCTCGTGCCGTTGGATGCGTCGCCTGGGGACACACGCTACGTCCCGGCGGCGGAGATCCTTGCCGACGCCGGCTTCCCTTTGTCGGGTCGAGCGATGCCGACGTCGGGTGACCGGTGCCGACGACCCGTCGGGTGACCGGTGCCGGACGACCACCGGTTTGACGATGCCGACCCAGGCTTCCCTCGTAGGGTCGAGCGAACCGGTCGCGGAAGTTCAGCAGGTGGCTTCGACGTCTGTGGAGACGTCAGATTCCTGTCCCGTCAAGGGAGTTGACACTCAGTCGTGCTCTCAGCGATGTCGCGCGGGACTCAGGCGTCCTTGGCCGGTGGGCCACGTCGCGAAGTAGAGCAAGTCTCAGGCGTCTCACAGGGTTCGCTGATTCGCTGTGCTCACCATGTCCCACCCCCCACCCTTCTCGGAGGCCCGACCCATGGTCCGGAACCACTCCACGCCGTCCCGACGCGCCTTCCTCGGCGGTGCCGCCCTCGCCACGCTCACCGTGGCCGCCGGCGCCGGTTCGGCGAACGCCGCGTCCTCCAAGGCGACTTCCGCATGGCCGACCGAAATCCCGCTCCCGAACGGCTTCCTCTGCGAGGGGATCACCATCGGCAGAGAGCCGTACGCGTTCATGGGTTCCCGCGCCAACGGCGCCGTCTACCGCGCCGACCTGCGTACGGGCACCGGCTCGGTGATCTACGCGGGCGAGACCGGCACCGTCACCAACGGGCTGAAGCTGGACCACGACGGCCTGCTCTACCTGGCCGGAGCCGCGGGAGGGACCGCGAGAGTCGTCGACTCCCGGACGGGCAGGCTCGTCACCACGTACCAGTTGACCGCCCCGGATCAGTTCATCAACGACGTCGTGCTGCTCGGCGACCGGGCCTGGTTCACCGACTCCCGGGCTGCGGTGCTCTACGGCGTACCGCGCGGCGGTACGGGTGAGGTGCGCGCCCTGCCGCTCAGCGGCGACTGGGTGCAGACGCCGAATACGCTGAACGCCAACGGACTCGTCGGCACTCCCGACGGGCGGAACCTGATCGTCGTCAGCTCCGGCAAGCTCTACCGGGTGGCCCTGACGTCCGGTGCGGCCACCGAGATCGTGCTGAATGGCGCGGCCGACGTCTCCACCGGCGACGGTCTCGTCCGCATCGGCCGCACGCTGTACGTCGTACAGAACCGGCTGAACACCGTCAGCGTGTTCACGCTCGACTCCGAGGTGACCACGGCCACCCTGAGCCGCACGATCACCGACCCGCGCTTCGACGTCCCCACCACCGGCGCTGTCTTCGGCGACCGCCTCTATCTCGTCAACGCCCGCTTCACCAGCCCCCAGACGCCTGACACGACGTTCAGCGCCAACGCCGTCACCCTCTGACGACGACAGCGGCCGCCGTACGGGGGCGGTAGCTGACGTACTCAACAAGAGGCGGCACCTCCGCACGGGATGCCGCCTCTTCGTGGACGCTGTCGTACTCCACGGCTTCGATCCGCCACGGTGCGCCCTCTCCAGAGCGTGCCGGGCGGACCCGCTTGGCCTGTACGTCCCCGCTCGTTCAGTGGGCCGTCGCGACGAGGCGTCGCAGTGCGGCCTGGGCGGGTGGACCCCACGTGGGCTTGCCGCCGGGGCGGCCGTGGACGCCGGCGTCTCCGATGTGGATGCCGCCGAGGGCGCGCAGCGCTGCCCAGCCGCGGGCGCGGCGCAGGGTCGCGGCGTCCGGGCTCGGCCGGTAGGTCTCGTGGAAGAGGTCGGCGGCGCCGTCCGGCAGCAGGATCCAGGCGGCGGCGAGGTCGCAGGCCGGGTCACCGGCGAAGAGGTCGCCGAAGTCGATCACGCCGCAGAAGGTGCCGTTCGCGGTCAGGATGTTGGCCGGGTGCAGGTCGCCATGGAGCCAGAGTCCTGGGCCCGCCCAGTCGGGTGCGGCGGCGGCGTCCTCCCAGACCGCGCGGACGGCGTCCGGGTCGGGAATCAGCCCCAGTTCGGTGGCCGAGGCGAGTCCGTGGGTGAAGCTTTCGGCGGTGTCGGCCAGCGGACCACCGCGGTCTCGCCCTGCGGGCGCCCCGTCGGGGGCGGGGCGGTGAAGGGCGGTCAGGAAGCCGGCCAAGGTGACGGCCGCTTCCGCGGCGCGCGTAGCGGGGGCGCGGTCGGCGGGCTCGCCGGGTACCCAGGTGGTGACGAGCCAGGGCCGCGGAAACCTCTCGGAGGGCTCACCGAGGCGCTGTGGAACGGGGACTTGAAGGGGAAGGCCCGGAGCGAGGGCGGGCAGCCAGGCGTGCTCCTTGCGCAGCAGCGCGTCCGCGGACTGCGTCGCCCAGGGCAACCGGACGGCGAGGTCGTCGCCCAGCCGCCACAGCTGGTTGTCCCAGCCACGCGCCCCGAGCCGTACAGGGCGGTCGGCCAGGTCGGGGTGCTGGTCGCGCAGCAGATCCCGGATCAACTCGGCGGTGATCTCGATCTCGGTGTCGGGCATGCGAAGCAACGATAGCGATCGTCGCCTAGAAGGGGTGCATGACGATCTTTCCCACGTGACCCCTGTTGGCGAGTTGTTCCTGCGCCTGGGCGGCCTGGTCCAGTGGGAACGTCGCGGCGATGACGGGCTGGATCTCGCCCTGACGAGCCAGGTCCATGAGGAGCCCGAAGTGCGTGGGCGTGTGCATCGAAGAGCCGATCACCTGCGCGTTGTGCAGGTAGAGACGGCGCACATCAAAAGTCACTTCGTACCCGCCCAGTGCGCCCGCGACAACCCATCGGCCGCCCTCGCGCAGCAGCGGCAGTCCCGCACTCACCAGGTCGCCGGCGACGACGTCGAGTGCGACGTCGATGCCCTCCGGGGCGGCGGCGCGGAGCTGATCGCGCACGTCTCGTGCGCGGTCGACGACTTCGTGTGCGCCCGCCTCACGCACCGAATCGATCTTTGATCCGCTGCTGATGGCGAGCACCCTCGCACCGCGCGCACGGGCGAGCTGCATCAGCGCGACGCCGACACCGCCGGACGCCCCCGAGACCAGGACGGTCTCTCCCGGCCGCAACCGACCTCGCTCGATCATGCCCAGCGCCGTGCCGTAGGCCGTCGGCAAGGTCGCGAGCTGATCGTCCGTGAGCGGGGATTCCGTCACGTCATGTACGCGCTCCGCCGGCGCGGTCACGTACTCGGCGTAACCGCCGTCGCGTTCGCTCCCCATCAGACCCACCGGGTTCGCATCCGGCCCTTCGCGGTCGTAGATCGCCGGGTCGACGACCACTCGGCGACCGACGAGGCTCTCGCCCACGTCGGCGCCGACCGCCACGACCCGGCCGGCCACGTCGGCGCCCTGGACGCGCGGGAAGTCGACCGGGCCTCGCCAGCCCGACAGCGCCTTCGGGTCTCCCGGGCGGCCGTAGGCACCCTCCCGGGTCCACAGGTCGGTGTTGTTCAGGGCTACCGCGCTGACCTGGACCAGTACCTCTCCTGCCTGCGGGGCAGGAACGGCCACCTCCGTCAGCTCAAGAACCTCCGGCCCTCCGTGCGCCGTGATCCGCACCGCGCGCATGGTCTCGGACGCACCCATCGCTCAATCCTCCTCGCAGGTATACTGATCTGTGAACTTCGACCCACGGTACACCGATCAGTGAAGGGGTGCTGGTGCAGGGAGTACGGCCCATGACGCCGGCCGGTCGCCGCATCGTGGCGGCCGCCGAGGAGTTGTTCTACAACCGCGGGATCACGGCGGTCGGCGTGGATCTGATCGCCGAGCACTCGGGCGTAACCAAGCGGACCCTGTACAACCAGTTCGGTTCGAAGGACCATCTCGTAGCCGCCTGTCTCGCGGAACGAGACCAGCGCTGGCGGTCACTCGTCCGCGCAACCGTCGACGCCTGCGACGGCCCCGTCCAGGCCGTCACCGCACCCTTCGACGCGCTGCGGACCTGGAGCCGTACCAACACCCGCGGATGCGCGTTCATCAACGCACTGGCCGAACTCCCGGACCCCTCGCATCCGGCGCACCGCATCGCCGCGAACCAGAAGCTCTGGCTGCTGAACCTGTTCAAGGAACTCGCCACCGCGGCGGACTGCTCGGGCCCCGCCACCCTCGCCGCACAGCTCCTCGTGCTGCACGAGGGTGCTCTCGCCACGCAGCCGCTTCCGCTCGACACCCTTTCGGAAAGCACTGACCTGGCAAGAGCCCTGGTGCGAGCCGGCGTGTCGACCGGCTGCGGCTGATGTCCCGTCACGGCGTGCCGGAGTTCGATGATCTGCCGTCGGCCCCGAAGGGACCCTCCGGGCCGATCGGCTCCGTATGATCTCCGCCTCCAATTGTGGACTTGCCAGTCCATTTTTTGCGTCGCACAGTGGCACCTGCGCCCTGGTTGCCCAGGGCCCCGGCCGGTCGAAGGCGGTGTGCGACTCGGCCGTACGGGTTCACGGTGGAGAATCGAACAACGGAGTGGATCATGTCGATGCGGCTCGCGGGCAGGACCGCGCTGGTGACCGGAGCGACCAGCAACATCGGGCGGGCGGTCGCGGAAGCCTTCGCCGCCGAGGGGGCGCACGTCGCCGTCTCCGGCCGTAACGCCGAGCGGGGCAAGGAGGTCGTCGACGGGATCCTCGTACGTGGCGGCCGTGCCGACTTCGTGCAGGCCGACCTGGACGGCAGCGCCGCCGCCTCGCAGGCACTCGCCCAGGAGGCGACGGCGATCCTCGGCGGCCGTATCGACGTCCTGGTCAACAACGCCGGCATCTACCCCGGTGACGCCACCGCGGCCACCGACGAGAAGACCTTCGACCAGGTCTACGCAGTGAACGTGAAGGCCCCGTTCTTCCTGACCGCGGCCGTCGCCCCCGCCATGGTGGAGGCCGGCAGCGGGGCGATCATCAACCTGGGTTCCTGGGTCGCGCGCCTCGGAGTTCCGATCGGCGCCCTCTACAGCTCCACCAAGGGAGCCGTGGAGACACTGACCCGGGCGTGGGCGGCGGAGTTCGGGCCCCACGGGGTACGGGTGAACGCGATTTCCCCGGGGGTGGTGCTGACGCCCGCACCGGGAGAAGTCCACCCCGGCGAGATCATGATGAAGGGCACCCCCGCTGGGCGGCTGGGCACCCCTGACGCCGTCGCGAACGCCGCCGTGTACCTGGCCGGTGACGAGTCGTCATTCGTGCACGGCATCGTGCTCGACGTCGACGGCGGCCGTACCGCCGTCGCGGTCATCGCCGGCTGACGCGCGGGATCGGGCCCGGGCCGCGCCACGCCCGTTCACGCCACCGCGCCGCCCGCGCGCCGCAGATCCGCGATCCCCTGATCGAGGGCGGCGCGCAAGTGAGTGGACTGACCCGTCGACAGCAGGATCGACACGCCCCCTTGGAGCGCGGCCAGCAACGCCGCGGCCCGCATGTCGACATCGAGTTCGGCGGGAAGCCTGCCGGCCGCCTGCATTGACCTGATGCCCGCCGCCAGGCTCTCCTGCCAGTGGCGCATCAGCTCGATGACGATCGCCCGCGTGCCGGGAGTCGAGCGCCCGATCTGCAGGAACAGCGACCCGAGCGGACACTCGTCCCCCTGGATTTCGTAGCGCTTGATCACCACGTCCCGCCACTGCCCCCAGGCTTCCCACGAGTCGAGGCGGCCCAGATAGGGCTGCTGGTCCTCCAGGACCTGGTCCGCCTCGAACTGGGCCACTGCGACCAGGAGTTCGTCCTTGCCGGTCGGGAAGTAGTGGAACAGCTGGCTCTTGCTGGTGCTGGTCCGCGCCATGATGTCGTCCAGCGTCGCCGACGCGACGTTCTTCTCCCGCAGCACCGCCGCGGCCCCCTCGACGATCCGGCTCCGCGTCGCCTTCCCCTTCGCCGTCAGCTCGCCGCGCATTCCGCACCCCTTCTGAAAATGGACTTCCTGGTCCAGGGTATTGCTCCGGCCGTGCGGTGACCTGTGCCCGGACGCGCACCGCCGCCGGGGGGTTGATGCGGGCGCCGGCCGCAGACCGAGGCGCGTGCACCGTGGTGGCGAAGTCTCGCTGGTCAGGGAGCCGTCCGGGGTTCGGCCGCGCTCACTCGGGAGGCTCGGTGGCTGGGTCCGCGCAGGATTCTTCGAGGTAGTCGCGTGCGAGTGCTGCGGCGCGCTGGAACCAGTCGGCGATTACGGCCGTTTCGTCGGGGGCGTAGCGCGTGAAGAGTTCGGTGAGGCGGACGTAGTACGGCACATACAGCGCCTCCACGCGGGCCGCCGCGTCCGGGACGGCGGTGACGCGCACTCTGCGGCGGTCGGCCGGGTCCGGGCAGCGGGTGACGAATCCGGCGCGCTCCAGACGGTTGAGGATGCCGGTCACGGCTCCCGTCGTGACATGGGCGCGTTCGGCCAGCTGACCGGCCGTCGGCGGGGCGTCCCGCGCCTCCAGGACGTACGCGAAGCAGATGAGATCCGTGACGCTCACACCGAGCTTGCGGGCGAACTCCTGTTGGCCGATGACGCTTGTCGCGATGAGGTCGTCCATGGCGCGGATCGCGTCCTGGGCGGCGAGGCGGGGCTTGCCCTCCATTGAAGTTCCCTTAGTACATAAGATAAATTCCTTACTTGCTAAGGCATCATACGGCGTCGTGGCGTGACAGCGGCATGCCCGGGCGCGACCGGCCGGGCCCGAGGAGGTCGGCACATGAGTGGACACCAGTACGACGAAGGGCACACGGTCGCCGGATGGGTCGGTACCGCGGTGGCGGCGGCCGGCACCGCGGTCACCGGCGTGGGCATGTGCGGCTGGCGGCCGGGGATCGCGCTGGGGCTCGGCGTCATGGCCTCGGCGGTGCTTGTCACGTGGGTCCTGCACCTCGCCGGCTGGGGGAAACCGTCCGGACCCCGACCCGTCGATCAGTGGAGTCTTCGGGTTCGCGACCGTTCGGCGCGTGCGGGGCACGCCGGCTGCTTCGGGTGCCGACTGGCCGGCCGGCGCGGTGTCCCACGGCCGGCGAGCGATTCTTCCCAGCCGGTCGTCCCGGCTCCGGAAGCCGGTCTCCCGGCTGAGGTGTCGTCCTGACGGATACGTCTCGCTTCCTGTCGGAGTCGCCCCGGGGAGGCAGCGGACGGGGGCCGGTCTGGCGTCACGAGCCTTCGACGTGCTCCCGGATCTGCTCGGGAGTCAGGTAGGCGTTGGTGTACTCGAAGTCGCGGAGGGTGGCGGGCGTGCGGGTGAGGAAGCCGGTGCGGACGAAGTCGTCGCCGGCCACCGCGTTGAGTGCCCAGTTCGTGGCGACGCGGACCTTGGCGACGTTCGTGCGCAGTGCCGACCAGTGGTAGCCGCGGGCGGCGATCAGGGCGGGCAGACCGCGCAGTTCAATACCGAGCGGTTTGGATACGGCGTCCAGGCCACCGAGGTCGACGACGAGCCCGAGGTCCTTGTGGACGTAGGGAGTCATCTGCTTCCCGCGCAGTACGGCGATGACGTTGTCGGCGACGTGCTTGCCCTGACGCATCGCGTGCTGGGCGGTGGGCGGGCAGACGGCGCCTTCCGTGTCCTTGGCCTCGTCGGGTACGGCGGCGGCGTCACCGAGGGCGAAGACGCCGTCGTGGCCGGGCAGGCACATCTCCGAGGAGACGGCCAGCCGCCCCTTGACCGTCTCGGCGCCCAGGGTGGCGATGAGCGGGCTCGCCGCGACGCCCGCTGTCCAGATCAGCGTGTGGGTCGGGATCACCCGGCCGTCGGTGAACGTGACCTCCTCGGCGCCGGCCTTCGCGATGGACACACCCAGCGATACGTCGATGCCCCGCTTGCGCATGACCTCCAGAGCGCTGCGTCCGAGCTTGTCGCCCAGTTCGGGCATCAGCTTCGGCGCGATGTCGATCAGATGCCACTTGATCAGCTTCGGGTCGAGCCTGGGGTAGCGCTTCACGGCGTTGTGGGTCAGGCGCTGCAGGCAGGCGGCGGTCTCGGTACCGGCGTAACCGCCGCCGACCACCACGAACTGAAGCCGTGCCGCCCGCTCCGCCTCGTCTTCACTGGCATCGGCGATGTCGAGCTGCGAGATGACGTGGTCACGGATGTACGCGGCCTCGGCGAGCGTCTTCATTCCCCGGGCGTGCTCGGCCAGGCCCGGGATGTCGAAGGTGCGGGTGATGCTGCCCGGTGCCAGCACGATGGAGTCGTAGCGTTCGTTGACGATCTCGCCGGAGATCTTGCGGACGACGCAGACCTTGGCCTTAAGGTCCACTCCGATGGCGCCACCCGGGATGATGCGGGTGCGGTACTTGCGGCTGCGGCGCAACGACACCGCGACCGACTGCGGGGTCAGGACGCCGGAGGCGACCTGTGGCAGCAGCGGCAGGTAGAGCTGGTAGGAGAAGGGTGTCACCAGCGCAAGATCGGCCTCGTCGGGTCCGAGTTTGCGTTCCAGCCGCCGTACGCACTCCACTCCCGCGAAGCCCGCTCCCACCACCAAGATCCTCGGTCGTGCCACGATGTCCATCCCTTCACCGGCTGCAGACTTGTCTGACTCCCAGGTTCCTCTGCCCCCGGGGGCGCGTCTCGCACATCTTTGATCCCACCGCGCGACGGGCCGACGCGCCACCGGGCACCTGCCGGTGCCGTCGGCGGCCATCGAGGGCGGGCGCGGGATGAGGGCCCGCGGCTGCCCACCGACGCCGGAAGGAACGCAGGCCGACGTCGTCTCCGGCTGCTGCGACGGCGAAGCGGCCCCTCGTGACGGATGTGTGTTTCGCGGGGCGGTGGTACCTCGTTAGGAGGAATCGGGAGGGTCGCGCGCCTCGCCGCCCGCGCTTCGTGTGATCGGGCGGGGGAGGGGCTGACGCGAAAAACCCCGGAGACCCCCGGCCTGCGACCGATGTGGGGCCGAACGGATCGCGACGGCGTGACCGGTCTCATTTGCCGGTAGTGACGGCCCGAAATGGGGTGCGCGGCGCTGGCTCCTGCAGGGTTGGACCGGCCTGGTTCCAGAGCGCTGAAACCACGTTGAAACCGCGCTGAATGCGCCCTCCCGCAGTCTTCGCGGCATGACGACCACGACACCGCACTCACTCGCCATCGCGGCCAAGGGGCTGCGCAAGGCCTACGGGGACAAGACGGTCCTCGATGGCATCGACTTGGCGGTGCCGGCAGGCACCGTCTTCTCCCTGCTCGGCCCGAACGGCGCCGGCAAGACCACCGCCGTCAAGATCCTCTCCACGCTCATCACCGCCGACGCCGGCGACCTGCACGTCGGCGGCCACGACCTGGCCGTCGACCCGCAGGCCGTGCGCGCCGCGATCGGCGTCACCGGGCAGTTCTCCGCCGTCGACGGCCTGATCACCGGCGAGGAGAACATGCTCCTGATGGCGGACCTGCACCACCTCTCCCGCAGCGAGGGCCGCCGTACCGCCGCCGAACTGCTCGAGCGCTTCGACCTGGTGGAGGCCGCGAAGAAGCCCGTCTCCACCTACTCCGGCGGCATGAAGCGCCGCCTCGACCTCGCCATGACGCTGGTCGGCGACCCGCGGATCATCTTCCTCGACGAGCCGACCACGGGCCTCGACCCGCGCAGCCGCCACAACACGTGGGGGATCATCCGCGAGCTGGTCTCCGGCGGCGTCACCGTCTTCCTCACCACCCAGTACCTCGAGGAGGCCGACGAACTCGCCGACCGCATCGCCGTGCTCAACGACGGCAAGATCGCCGCCGAGGGGAGCGCGGGCGAGCTGAAGCGGCTCATCCCGGGCGGCCACATCCGGCTTCGGTTCTCCGACCCGGGCGCGTACCAGTCCGCCGCCGTCACCCTGCGCGAGGTCACCCGGGACGACGAGGCGCTGTCGCTGAGCATCCCCAGCGACGGCAGCCAGCGTGAACTGCGCGCCATTCTCGACTGGCTGGACTCGGCCGGCATCGAGGCGGACGAGCTGACCGTGCACACCCCCGACCTCGACGACGTGTTCTTCGCCCTCACCGGCACAACCGTCGTCACCGCCCAGCCCGACCAGCCGAAGGAGGCTGTCCGATGAGTGCCCTCTCCCTCGCCGTACGCGACTCGTCCACGATGCTGCGCCGCAACCTGCTGCACGTACGGCGCTACCCGTCCATGACCCTGAACCTGCTGCTCACGCCGATCATGCTGCTGCTGCTCTTCGTCTACATCTTCGGAGACGTGATGAGCGCGGGCATCGGTGGCGGCGGCGCCGACCGCGCCGACTACATCGCCTATATCGTCCCGGGCCTCCTGGTGATGACCATCGGCAGCACCGTGATCGGGGCCGCGGTATCCGTCTCCATGGACATGACCGAGGGCCTCATCGCCCGCTTCCGCACGATGGCCGTCTACCGCGGCTCCGTGCTCATCGGACACGTCGTCGGCAGTGTGCTGCAGGTACTCGCCAGCCTGGTCCTCGTCGGTGCCGTCGCCGTGGCCATCGGCTTCCGGTCCACTGACGCGACCGCCCTGGAGTGGCTGGCGGCGTTCGGACTCCTTGCGCTGTTCGCCCTGGCGCTCACCTGGATCGCGGTCGGGATGGGCATGGCCAGCCCGAACCCAGAGGCCGCCAGCAACATGGCAACGCCGCTGATCCTCCTCCCGCTCATCTCCAGCGCCTTCACTCCGGCCGACACGATGCCGGGCTGGTTCCAGCCGATCGCCGAGTACCAGCCCTTCACCCCGGCCATCGAGACCCTGCGCGGCCTGCTGCTCGGCACCGAGATCGGCAACAACGGGTGGATCGCGATCGCCTGGTGCGTCGGCCTGGCCGCGCTCGGCTACCGCTGGTCGACGTCGTTGTTCAACCGCGACCCGCGATGAGCGTGCGGGCTGCCTCCCGCAGCTCGTCCCGCTCGAGAGCGGCGTACTCCGACACCGCGTCGGCGTACGCCGCGCCGGCAGCGTTCCCGGCGGCCCCGACCGCCTTCCGGGCGCGCTCCGCCGACATCGTCGGCTGGAAATCGCGCAGCACCCGCAGCCGTTCGGCCAGCGCGATCATCCGTGCCGCCCCACCATCGCCGGACGCGAGCCCCGCCATACCAAGGGCGTGCAGCACCGTCCCGAACACAGGGAGCTCCATGGGCGTGCGGGCCGGGCCGGAGAGCAGGGACCACAACCGCTGCCGCAGCCGAGTGACCACCTCCGCGACGAGTCCGAGCCGGCCGGCGTGCGCGTGCGCCGTTACCGCGGCCGACTCGATCTGCAGTACCCACCGGTCGAAGAAGGGGTCGTCGCTGTGCATCGAACCGGCCTCGAGCATCCCTTCCACATTGCGGCGCCACAGGCCGAGCCCGACCTCCGTCAACCCGCGGGCGAGCGCGATCTCGGCGCGGCCCCCGAAGTCCGGGCTGTAGACGTCGTCCTTCTGCGGGGCGTTGCCACCCTCCGCCTGCCGCATCCAGTACTCGGCCTCGTCGGGGTCGCCGCGCTGCAGGCAGGCGAGGGTGAGGCCCCAGCGGACGCCGATCGAGTCGTGCTCGTCGCCGAGCCGCGGCAGCGCCTCGAGCGCCATCCTGAGGTGCTCGTAAGCGGCCTCGCCCTGCTCCACCTGCAAGCACATCTCGCTCAGCCGGGCGTGGCCCATGACCTGGAGGAACGGGTTGTCGACCGGCGCCAGGGCGGCGATGCTCCGCCGAGCCGAGGCGAGCGCGCGGTCGATGTCGTGCTCGTACCCCCAGACGTAGGTGGCGATGCACTCGGCGATGCCGGCGAGCAGTGGCTGCTCGCTGTCGCAGAGTTTCCGCAGCACGTCGTAGTCGGGAGGCACCATCTCAGGGACCGCGCTCAGCACTACCGCGATGGCGCGCACCAGTGTGTCCGGCGGGGCCGGGGGCAGCCGCCGGAGGGTGACGAGCTGGCGTACGACGTACGGGCCGTAGCCCATGAACAGGCTCGCCGTGCACAACACCGCGGCGGCGCGGGCGACTTCGACGTATTCGGGCTCGGGGTAGTAGTGCGACAGCGGCGGGCCGGTGTCCGCGGCGAGGGCGGTGAGGCGGGGGTAGCTGGAGCCGGTGGACCACAGGGCGGCGAGAACGGCGGTGAGGGCGGCGGTGGTGGGGCCGTCCGCCCGCGCCAGGGCGTGCCGCAGGGCCAGTACGAGGTTGTCCTGCTCCGCCCTGATCCGCTCCCAGGCGACCAGCGGTTCCGAGCCGAAGAACCAGTCGTGGTACGCGACCCCGAAGTCCCGCGCCCAGGTGAGGAACTGGCCGACGGCCGCGTCCTCCTCACCCGCCTCCGTGCGCCGGGCCGCACTGAACTCCCGTACGGTCTCCAGCATCCGGAACCGTACGTCGGCCGGGGTGTCGGCGACGGTGATCAGCGACTGATCGGCCAGCTGCTCCAGCAGAAGCAGCGCATCCTCGCCGAGCACCTGCTCCGCCGCCTCGCCGGAGAAGCCGCCAGGGAAGACGGACAGCGTGCGCAGCGCAGCCCTGGCGTCCTCCGCGAGCAGATTCCAGCTCCACTCCACGACCGCGTGCAACGTACGGTGGCGCTCCGGCGCGTCCCGCGCCCCGCCGCGCAGCAGCGCGAACCGGTCGCCGAGGCGGCGGGCGATCTCCGGCACCGAAAGGACTCGCACCCGCGCCGCGGCCAACTCCACGGCGAGCGGCAGCCCGTCGAGGTGGCGGCACAGCTCGGCCACCGCGCCGGACGGCAGCTCGACGCCGGGCCGTGCGGCCCGGGCCCGCTGCGTGAACAGCTCGACGGAGGTGTCGAGACCGAGCTCCGGCAGCGCGTACACCGCCTCCGACGTGAGGCCCAGCGGGGCCCGGCTGGTGGCGAGCACCCGCAGATCCTTCGAGGACGAGACCAGGGCCTGTACGAGTCCGGCGGCCCCCCGGATGACCTGCTCGCAGTTGTCCAGCACCAACAGGGCGGGCCCGGACCCGAGCACGCCGAGGATGCCGGACACCGGGTCGGCCGAACCGTGGCCGCTCACAGCGCCGTGTCGCCCCTCGCCCGCCCCGAGCCCGGAGGCCACTTCCGCGGCGACGTCCTCGTCCGCGGTGACGCCGGCGAGCGGCACGAAATACACGACGCGCTGCTCGGCCCGGCGGCTGACGGCGTGCGCGAGCCGGGTCTTGCCGAGGCCACCGGGGCCGACGACGGTGACGGCGCGGGACAGACGCAGCAGCCGCTCCGCCTCGGCGATGTCCTCGTCCCGACCGAGCAGTGGATTCGGCTCGTGCGGCACACCGTGCCTGACCACAGGCGCCTCACCGCGCAGCAACTCCTGCTGTACGGCCTTGAGCCCGGCGCCGGGATCCGTGCCGAGCGTCTCGCGCAACTCACGGCGGTACGCCTCGTACCGCATCAGCGCCGCGGACGGACCCGCCGTAGCCGCCTCGCCGCGCAGCAACTCGGCGAGCACCTCCTCGTCGCGCGGATGCTCCGAGGCAGCCACGGCCAGCGGCCCGGCCGCCTCCGCGTGCCGCCCCAGCCGGGCGAGCGCGAGCGCCTGCGCGCGGACGAGCGTGTCGCGGACGGGGGCACGCTCAATTGCCAACGCCACTACGGGGTCGTCGGTGTCGCAGGACTCGTCAGACGTGCCCTCCCACAGCGCGAGCCCGGCCTCGGCGGCGGCGAGCGACCCCGCGTGGTCCCCGGCCCTGGCCCGGTCCGCGGTCGCGGTGGCGTGCAGCAGCAGGGCGGAGGTGTCGACCTGATCCTCGGTGAGGTCGAGCCGGTATCCGGTCGGCGTACTTGCGAGGACGTCGGCGCCCAGCTGCGCCCGCGCCCGGGACACCAGGACCTGCACTGCCTTTCCCGGCCGCTCCGGCAACTCGCCGGGCCACAGCCCCGCCACCAGCCGCTCGACGCTGCAGCCCGTGCGCAAGTCGCCCGCGAGGAGCGCGAGAAGACCGCGCAGCCGGGGCGCGGTGACCTCCTGCCCGCGATAGGCGACACGCGGCAGCAGGGTCAGGTCGATGGTCATTCGTGCAGATTAGCCAAGGCGCCGTGCGGCTGAACTCCCGCCGTGGGCTGACATCCCACCGCACGGACGGCTCCGGCCCTGGCCGCGCTCGTCGCCCCACCCGCGTGTGAGGACGTGTGGAGCTGTCCCTGACCCCAAGGGCCAACTCCGGGCCATGGGCCCCGACCCCGCGAGCCGGCGCCCATACCTGTACCACGCCGCCATCCGTGAGAAGCCGGAGGCGGTCTGTAGGCCCATGGGGACGGCCCGGCAGCGGTCGACCATGACCGCCGCCGAACTGGCCGTCTACTGCCTCTTCCCGCTCCGCGGGCGCCTATCGAGCCGCGGTCGTGTGTGTGGCCTATCTCGCGTTTGTGACGTGCACCCCCCAGCAACTCCGCGCGGTCTGCCACCCGGTAGCCACCCCGCGCCGTAATCCGCTTTACCGGAGGCGCAGTTGTGTCTAGCGTCCTGCGACTGTGTGCAGTTCGCACACGTGTCGCATTTTCTACAAGGTAAGGACTCATCGCCTCGTGCATTTATACAAGCCATCAAGAGCGGGTCTGCGCGGCCGGATCGTGGCCGGCGTCGCCGTACTGCTGCTCATAGGTACCGGCCCGGCGAGCGCGGCCGACTCGGGGCGCACCGCCCAGCCCGACCCGAACGCCGCACCCTCCAGCCGTCCCGCCGCAGGACCTGAAGTGAAGTCGGCCGTGGCTGCTGGATCCCGCCCGGTGTCGGGCAAGAGCCCCACCGCTGCTCCGTCGAAGAAGAAGGACGCCGCGGGGTTCCAGCGGGTCATCTCCCAGAAGATCCAGCTGAAGAACACGGTGACCGACGCCGACGGCGACAAGGCGAACCTGACGTTCGAGGTGTGGACGGCCGATGCGGCCGGCAACCCGAAGACGAAGGTCAAGATCGACGACAACGAGTACGGCGTCATCGTCTCCCCCTTCGTGGCATCGGGATCGACCGTGACAGTGGACGTCCCCGCGGGCAAGCTGGCCATGAACACGAACTACGTGTTCCACACCTCGGCCTACGACGGCTCGCTGTACGAGACGACCTGGTCGCCGTGGGCGCGATTCCGTGTGGAGCTGCCGGTCGACCTCACCCTTCCCACGCCGAACTACAGCGCGCCCGACCCGAGTTCGTTCGACGTTCCTCCGAGTCCGTACCAGACGAAGCCACTCGGCACTTCGGCCGCGCCGGCCGCGAAGTCCGGCCCGGCGGTGGAGCAGTGCAGCCCGGTCAACAAGGACGGGCGGCAGGTCTGCTTCGGCAAGCCGATCCCCAAGGACAAGGCTCCCAGGAAGGTGGCCCAGGCGGCGAGGGCTACGGCGGCAACCGCCGGAGTCCCGTGGTGCAACACCGAGTTCGCGAGCATTCTGGCGACACGATTCACCGAGTGTGACGTACGGGCCGTGCCCGTCATCATCCGCACCGACGGCGTCCCGGACGCGATCGCCTACTTCACGTTCCTGCGCATGATCGAACTCGATGGGCAGAACAGCTTCACCGAGCACCTCGTCATCGAGCCCGCGCAGCAGATCCCGCTGGACTTCGCGGAGATCAACATGAAGCTCGCCGAGCACCTGTGCCAGGGGTCGTGCAAGCCCAGCGAACCGGGTCCTGACGCGTGGACCGAGAAGACGTGGTGGACGCCCGGCGACATGCACTCCACCTCGCTGACGACGCCCTACACCTGGGACGCCTCAAACGCAGGCCAGAAGTACATCTTCAAGCCGGACGTGAAGATCGACGCGGACATTCTGCCGTCCGACGGGAACATCCGCCCCTTCCTGACCGGCTACCAGTGGTCCAAGGGCTACAGCGGAGGCACCCAGGACCTGGACCAGATCCGGTGTGACACGACCACAGCCGGCCCGGGAACGGGCTGCGTGTTCGTCAACTCCGCACCGACGTATGTCTTCAATGCCAAGGCATTCCCGCAAGCAGCCGCGCACGGCTGGCTGATTCAGCAGTCCACCCCCAACCACCCCGGCTCCGAGTCTGCACAAAAGCCCCTGTACTACATGGGTGACAGCGCGCAGAACACCCGCAGCCGGGGCCGGATCTGCCCCACCGGATGGGCTGCCGAGAACGGGGACGCCAGCGCCCTGGTGGACGCCTCCGACACGCTGAACTGCGATGAGTTCGCGTTCGCGTCGTCGTACAACAGCGGCGGCATGTCGTCGGCGGAAGGCGGCCTGAACCCCGCCCTGAAGACCGGCAGCACCACTCCCACCGGCGCGGCGTGCATCGGCACCTACGCCAAGAAGCTGGGCTCCGCGGTGCACCTGTTCAGCCTGAACGGCACCGACCCGACATTCAAGGAAGTGTGCGGCCGCTCCGCGATCTCCGGCATGCACAACCAGGAGTCCATGGGCAACCACTTCGCGACGTTCATGCGTGACATGCGGATCATGGACAAGGATGCGTACTGGCTGGACACCCGCATGAGCCCGGGCAGCACCTGCACGTACGGAACACCCGGCAACGGTGACCCCGTCATCTGCAAGCTGACCGCCCAGTAACAGGCGCCCTCAACCAGTGTTGGTCCCCACGCCGAGAACGGGGTGGGGACCAACACTGATATGCGTAGGTCAGACCATGGGAATCAGGACCGCGGGAAGATCCCCGGCCTCCACGACTGTTCGATCGATGGACAGGCCGCAGTAGTCGCCCACGGCCGTGAACACCGCCTCGGGAAGCTGGGGCCCGTGCTCCTCGAAGTGCGCCACGGCAGCGGCCTCACCCACTTCCCCAATGGAGGGGAACACCGCGCCGGCAGCGTGCAGGGCCGCATCCAGGGCCGAGTCCTCCCCGGTGTCCTGCCCGAACTCGGCCTGACGGGCACTTCCGTCACCCGGCGCATGGATGATCCTTTGCGGCGGACTCCAGGCGTTCAAGGTCACGCAGACGATCTCCTCGTCCGGGGCGGGCCGCATGGACTCCACCTTCCGGTAGCCGGTGGCCCATGTCGCCGTGCCCCAATCCTCCAGTACGTACACCCACTCGCCATACGTCCCGTACATCGCGCGATTGACGTGCGGTGACTGGTCGCCTCGTCGCCTCGCAGGCACGACGAGATCCCTGCACAGCGTACGGTCGGCGAGCTCGTCGAGATCGGCACCCAGTGCGATGAGGAACT
This sequence comes from Streptomyces sp. NPDC058371, assembly GCF_042723265.1. Taxonomy (NCBI): domain Bacteria; kingdom Bacillati; phylum Actinomycetota; class Actinomycetes; order Kitasatosporales; family Streptomycetaceae; genus Streptomyces; species Streptomyces sp. NPDC058371. Next base: position 1,487,639 of record NZ_JBHXJC010000001.1, read on the forward strand.
CGTCCGCGTCGACGCCGCGTGCGCAGGTAAGGGATATCCGTCCGAGCATGCCGGGAAGGGCGGCTGAACTGCCTGTCGTGCTGTGCGCACCGATCCAGGCGATTCCGTCACTCATGCGGGTCCTCCGTCTTCGGGTTACGTCGTGGCCGCCAAGAGATCCACGAGATCCAAGTGTCTCGTGGCGCTCCCTACGTGCCTCCCGGGCCCGGTCGGATTGTTCGTCCCACCCGCCCACTCCCGCGCGGTCTCTGAGCGGCCCGCAACCCTATCCAAGAGTCGACCGCCGCCCAGAAGCGTTTGGCCGCGGTGCGGTGCAGGCCGACGGCCGACCGACGCCGCACGGATATCGCCACAATGATCGACGCGCAGACGGTCAAGCCCGGCACCCCGGTCGTGCTCGCTACCGGTCTACCGATCGCTGGGCCGCCACCGACGAGAACGGCGACATTGTCCTCAACGCCACCGGAGCCTCCTTACGGCCTGGTCGACGAGGCCGGCGCAGTCGTCTGCGGCACCAGAACCTGCCAGGGCATGGACGAATGGCACACCGAGAACGCGGACGCTGCGCGGATCAACCTGCGAAACTCTGCGAACTGATCGTCGTCCTCCGGCGTCCTGTCGGATCTATCGTCTACCGATCTGCAAGATCAACGACTCAAGTGTGCCTCCGAGGTTCGTAGTTGGTGTGGTGTGGGTGGCCTGAGCTGTGGTGTTGGTGGTGATCTCCAGTTGTTGCGTGGCAGAAGGTTGCTGACGCTGCCGTGAGGTTTCAGGTCGTGGGGTCCCAGAGTCCTTCGGCCTTGCCGCGGGCGAGGTGGTCGGCGTAGACGCCGACCTTCCAGGTGATGACGGACCGGCACTCCTCCAGTGCCTGGATCTGTGCATCGACGCGCCGCCGGTGGGCTTCGAGAAGCTGCAGGCGTTCCGCCTCGTTTCCCGGACCGTGCCGCACCAGCTCGGCGAACTGCTTGAGGTCGGCCAGCGGCATCCCGGATTCCCGTAGCTTGACGCAGATCAGCAGCCAGTCGACGTCGAGCGCGCTGTACCGTCGCCGGCCTCCGGAGGTTCGCTGGACCGGTCCGACGAGCAGTCCCTCGCGCTCGTAGAAGCGCAGCGCGTGGACGCTGAGTCCGGTCTGCTCGGCCACGTCGCCGATGCTCAGTGGTGTTGCAGGAGTCTCGGTGCTAGCCATGCGTCGCAGTCTAGGACTTGATCTAGACCTCGCTCTAGATCGTAGCTTCGACGGCATGACCAGCATTGATCAGCAGCCGCTCGGCTCGCCCTTCTCCCCCACCAGCACTGCCGAGGACGTCACCGCGGGCCTCGACCTGTCCGGCACGAACGCCGTGGTGACCGGGGGCTACTCCGGGCTCGGCCTCGAAACCACTCGTACCCTCGCAGCCGCCGGAGCCCGCGTCATCGTTCCGGCGCGCCGGCCTGACATCGCGCGGGCCGCACTCGCGAATGTGAAGGGCTGCGAGGTCATCCCCATGGACCTGACCGACCTCGCCAGCGTGCGGGCCGCCGCCGCACACATCCGCGACTCCCTGGCCAGGCTCGACCTGCTCATGGCCGTCGCCGGAGTCATGGCCACTCCCGAACGGCGCGTGGGACCCGGCTGGGAGGGCCAGCTCACCGCCAACCACTTCGGGCACTTCGCCCTCGCCTGCGAGCTCTACCCGCTCCTGGCCGCCGCCGACGGTGCACGCGTCGTGGTCAACAGCTCCGCCGGCCACACCCTGACCGACATCCGCTGGCACGACCCGCACTTCCGCACCGACTACGACAAGTGGCTGGCCTACGGCCAGGCCAAGACCGCCAACGCCCTCTTCGCCGTACACCTCGACACGCTCGGGCGCGGCGACGGCGTCCGGGCCTTCTCACTTCATCCAGGCAAGATCATCACCGGGCTGCAGCGGGAAATGGCAATCCAAGAACAAATCGACCGCGGGTGGGTGGACGAGCACGGCAACGTGATCGCCACCGACTTCAAGACCCCCTCCCAGGGCGCCGCCACCGGCCTGTGGGCCGCCACCTCCCCTCTCCTCGCCGACTGCGGCGGCCTCTACCTGGAGGACTGCGACATCGCCGGCATCTCCGCCCGCGAGGCGTCCATGGACGACGGCGGCGTCCGCGCCTACGCCATCGACCCCGATGCAGCCGCACGGCTGTGGGACCTGTCCATCGCCGCGACCGGCACCGCCCCGATCACCCGATGACGTCACCGCACCGCAACGCACCACTGACCATCGAAGGCCGACGTCGCCTCGTCGAACGCTGCCGCGCCCGCCCGATCGCTCACGTCGCCGCCGAGATGGGCATCTCTCGGGCGTGCGCCGCGAAGTGGGTCAACCGGTGGCGCCGTCATGGTGACCTCGGTCTGCTCGACCGTCCGTCGCCCCCCGGCCACATGGTGCACCTGGACGTGAAGAAGGTCGGACGGATTCCCCACGGTGGCGGCCGGCGTATCCACGGTTGCGACTCCAAACAGGCCAAGGCAGCAGGCCGCGCGAAGTCAGCGGGCGCGAAGCGTGGCTACGTATACCTCCGCTCCGCCATCCACGGCTTCTCCCGGCTCGCCTACACCGAGCCGCTCGCTGACGAGAAGGGCGCCACGGCAGCCGCGTTTCTGGCAAGGTGAGCGCGGTCTCGGTCACGGCCGGCGCGTGAGCGGTCTGCAGGCGTACGGCGGTCGGATCGGGCACGGCCCGTGAGGTGGCGGCGCCCGCGCATCTCGGGCCACTCGGCAAGGAGTTGCACGCCGTACTGGGTGGGCAACCACACCCGGATGCGTCCGGCCTGCAGCAGCAGGGCGGAGGTGCCGACCTGATCCTCGGCGAGGTTGAGCCGGTATCCGGTCGGCGTACTTGAGCACCGCCTCCGCGAGCCGGCGCCCATGCCTGTACCACGCCGCCATCCGTGAGAAGAAGGAGGCGGCCAAGCATGGCCACGTCCTCGAACTCGCCGTGTGCTGCCCGACATACGCGCCCGGGCGGCCGACGACCTGGGGAAGCGCGGTCTCACCCGCGAGCGTGTCCGAACGGAGCCTTCACCTGCTCGGTCCCACCGGATCGAGTCGCGTTCTCAACCGGCCCGACTGTCAGCGGCCTCCTTTAAAGTCGCCCGCGTGACTGAGTCCTCCCACCTTGCCGCGGTCCGGAAGTCGTACGACACTGTCGCGGTCGACTACGCACAACTCGTCGAATCTCCTGCGGAGTTGGACCCGTTGTCCCGCGCGATGCTGGCCGCGTTCGCCGAAGCCGTGCAGGTGACCGATGGCGGACCGGTCGCAGACGTGGGATGCGGCCCCGGCAAAGTCACGGCACACCTGGCACACCTGGGGTTGCCCGCCTTCGGTATCGACCTGTCCCCGAAGATGATCGAGCTGGCCCGCCGGGCCTATCCGAGCCTGAACTTCGAAGTAGGCTCGATGACCGCGCTCCCGTTCCGGGACGACGAACTCGGCGGCATCCTGGCCTACTACTCCACCCATCACACCCCGCCGGAACTGTTGCCTGTCGTGTTCGCCGAATTCCACCGCACACTCGCGCCTGACGGCCTTCTGATGCTGGCCGGCCACGCGGGAGACCACGAGCACCTCCGTCCGACGCAGGCGTATGGCGGCCATCCGGTGTCCTATGAATCCCACCTGCTGCCGCCGGAGCAGACCGTCGATCTGTTGGAACGAGCCGGACTCGTGATCACCGCGCGATTGGTACAGGTGCCTGACCAGGGAGCGAAGAGGACGATCGCCACGTTCCTGGCGCGAAAACCCAAACGCCCCTCGACGGCATAGCGAACTGTCTGTCTCAACGAACCGAGCGCACGCGGGTCGGGAAACCTCCGCTGTCGTGGGGCACGGGTTCGCGCGCGGACTTCAGGCCGCTGGTCCCGAGGTCACCATGGGCGTACGCGTGCGGCGCGTTGCCGGAGCCGAGGATGGCTGTCGGCCGACATCGTTCGCCGGCGCTCGGGACGGTCTGCTCCCTGGACTAGGGTGCTGCGCCGCGTCGAGCACAAGGGAGATCATGAAAACCGCTGCTGACTCACCCAAGATCATCAGCGCGCCGTTGAGAGTCGCCGCCTTCCGACGGTTCGTGTCGGCCAATCTCATCTCCACCACCGGGTCTGCCATGGCCCCATTGGCCCTGGCCTACTCGGTGATCGAGGAGGGCGGGGGAGCGGGATCTCTCGGTCTGGTGCTTGCCATGAACACTGTTCCGACGATCGTGTTCCTCCTGGCGGGCGGTCTCCTCGCTGACCGCCTGTCCCGGAGCCTCATCCTGTTCCTCGGCAATCTGTTGGCGGCGGGCGCACAGGGTGCGGTGGCGGTTACCGTGGCCAATGGTCACGCGACGACGTCGTCGATCGCCGTGTGCGCGTTCGTTTCAGGGACCGCAGCGTCGTTCACGGTGCCTGCCACGCAGAGCGTCGTCGCTCAGATCGTTCCTGTGGAGTACCTGCAGCAGGCCAACGCCTTGCTCCGGATACCGAGCAACGCGGTCAGGGTGTTGGGCCCAGTGGTCGGCGGGTTCATCGTTGCTGCCAGTGGCCCGGCACGGGCTCTGGCCTGGGACGCGTTTACGTTCGCCGCCGCGGCCTTCCTGCTTCTCGGCCTGCGACTTGACGCCCCGCTCGTCACGAGCGGCATTCTGGCCGATCTGAGGGCGATCGTCGCCTGGACCACCGCCTTTCAACAGCACGTGCCTCAAGCCGAGCAGGGCCGTATGAGCGCGTTCAATGGCGCCGGGGAGCGTCTCGCCATCCCCTTCGGCTACCTCATCACCGCCCTTGTCGCCCACTCGTGGGACGGCCGGAGCGTGCTGCTGGCGTGCGCCGGCACGATCGCTGCCGCTGTCGTCCTCCCAGAGGCCGTAGTGGGGGAGGAGGGGGAGGCGGCAGAGCGGGGCGGTGTGGGGCTTGGGGGCTGATGGCGACCGGTTGGTGGCTTTGTGGGTCCGGGTTGGCGTGCAGGATTTCAATCGGATGGCGTGATCGAGGGCCAGACGCCGAGCCACTGTTCGGCGCCGTAGTCCTTGAACCGTTCCACTTCGGTGAAGCCCAGCCTTGTCGCGAGGTGCATCGAGCGCTTGTTGGCGGTTTGGGTGCGCAGTACCACCGGTTCGCGGGGATGTGTGTGGGCGAACCAGTCGAGTGCCGCTGTGCACGCTTCGGTGGCGTATCCGTGTCCCCACGCTTGCGGCAGGAAGAGATAGCCGAGTTCGGTCTTCCCGACATCTGGACGGACGTGTCCAGGACTTTCGGTGTCGTGGCGATCGAGCTTGACCATGCCGATCATCGCTGCGTCGAGATCGATTACGAATAGGCCGGGCCGCGGTCGGGACATCTCGGGCACGGTGCGCTCGAGCTCCTCACGCGGTCGCGGATCACCGAGGTAGGTATGCACCTGCGGTGAGGCGTGCAGTTCGATGAACGCCGTACGGTCTCGGGCCTGGGGCTGACGGAGCACGAGCCGTTCGGTCCTGATCGGGGCAGGTGGCCAGGCGTCGGGTCCAAGCTCAGTCATAGCGGGCAAGCTATCGCACGCCGCTGGGCGGGGGGCCTCAGATTCCGGAACAGAGATCAACCGTCTCCCGGTCCGTCGGACTCGGTCCCATGAGGTGAGTTGCAAACATCTGCTCAGATCCGCCGTCGCAGAGCGTCTCCTGCGTAGGTGGCGGCGGAGTGCGTCGGTGAACTCGCCTGGCAGGAACGGGGGTTGAGCGTGGTTGCTCGTGGGTTGGGCCGGGGTGGGATGTGGTGAGTGTGGCTGATCGTGAGTCGGCTGTTCGGCTGTGGGAGGTGGCCGGCGTTTGGCGTGTAGGGGGTCTGCATGCAAGAGGTCACGTCGGTCGGTCCGGCGTGGTGTTGTCGGTGGCCGCGCTGTGGTGGGGATGTTCCAACTCGCGTGCGGGTTGGGGGTGTTGGGGTCGGTGGAAGGTTCCGGCGTTGCTTAGGTGGCGGATGAGGGCGGTGACGGCGGGGTTGGTGGTCGCGGCGGCAGATGATGTGGTGGTCCGAGCCCTGTCGGTTTTCATCGACGCTCATCGACATGTCACGGCACGGCGATCCACAGATGCTGCTCCATCCTGACGACCAGCGATGCCCGTTCCCAACTACGGGACGCCTTCCCGTGTCCACGGGTAGTCCCCATGGTGGGGGTCAGGTGGTGCTGAGGGTGGCGGCGGCGTGTTTGGTGGCGTCGATGTAGGGGGCGGGGGCGCGCTGCATTTGTAGGGCGGGGCGGAGGAGGAGGACGGAGGCGGTGATGGAGTCGCCGTCGAAGACGGGGGCGGCGATGGAGTTCCAGTTTTTCATGCACTCTTGGTAGCCGAGGGCGTAGCCCTGCTCGCGGATGTCGACGAGGGAGGCTTCCAGGGTGTCTCTGTCGCGGATGACGCCGGGTCCGGCTTCCTGGGGTACGGGTTCGGCGAGTACGTGGGCCTGGATGGGTGTGGGCAGGTAGGCGAGGATGGCGCGTCCGCTGGCTCCGGTGCGCAGACTGCGGGTGACGGACAGGACGTCGCGGGGGGTCATGCCCAGCTCGACCAGGTCGGAGTCGCCGACGGCCATGTCCGCGCATTGGCGGCCCGCGGTCATGCCGGGCGACTTCATGTAGAGGAAGGCGAGGCCTTGGTCGGTGGCTTCGCGGAGTTCCTGCAGGGCTCGCTGTGCTTGTTCGTGGGTGGGGCCGTGGGGGAGGGCGTAGGCCAAATCGGAGAGGGGGCGGGCGAGTTGGTACATGCCGCGGGAGGGTCGTTTGTAGACCTTGCGGTAGATGCCGGCAGTGAGGATGCGTGAGGTGGTGGCGTCGTCGTACTGGCAGGCTTCCGCAATGTCGTGCAGCGAGTGGGGTCCGGGCCCCAGCGAGGCCAGTCGCTCCTGCACGTAGTAGGCGCGGGCCGCCACGCTGGATCCGCCCGGAATGGTGGTCATGGACTGCCCCCGTATCGCCGCCGCCGTCACTGCTGTCTGTGTGGTCTGAGCCGTCTGCGCTGCCCCGGTTGGGATTTTAGCCGGAGACATGGAGCATGGCCTTTCCCGTGACGGTGCGCGATTGCAGCGCGCGGTGCGCGTCGGCCGCCTGTTCAAGTGGCCACTGCTGTCCGGTGATGGGCCGCAGAGTCCCAGCAACGGTTGCTTCGAACAGGGCGGTCATGGACTGGGCGAGTGCGCCGCGCACGGCGTAGAGGTGCGGCAGCCACAGACCGCGGACCGTCAGGGAGCGTTCCAGGATCATGCGGCCGGCGGCCGGGGCGGGTGTGCCGCCCGCGTAGCCGTACACGGCGATTCTGCCCAGCGGCGCGAGGGTGGCGAGCAGTTGTTCGTGCACGCGCCCGCCCGTCATTTCCAGTACGGCGGTGACCGGGCCGCCGGCCGCATCGAGTACGGCCTGTGTGAGGTCCTCGGCCCGGGAGTCGGCCACGGCCGATGCCCCGAGCTGTACGGCCAGGTCGCGGCGTTCGGGGGTGGAGGCCAGGCCGATGACACGCGCCCCGGACTGTGCGGCCAGCTGCACCGCGAGGGAGCCGACCCCTCCGGCCGCCGCGGAGACGACGACGGTGTCCGAGTCGGTCAGGCTGAGGCAGGTGTGCAGCAGGTGCCAGGCGGTGTTGCCCTGCAGGGTCAGGGCGAGTGCCTGCTCGTCGCTGACTTCGTCCGGTACCGCCCAGGTGGTCATGCGGTGCGCGGCGACCTGCTCGGCGTACCCGCCGCCCCGGGTCAGGGCGACGACCCGCTGCCCTTGCTCGTCGACGCCCATGACCTCATTGCCCGGGATATACGGCAGTTCCACATCCGCGAGGTAGGTGCCGGTGCGGACATGTACGTCAGCGAAGTTGAGCCCTGCTTTGCGGACGCTGATGACGCGATGCGCTCGCGGTGGAGTCACATCGGGCGCCTCAGCCGTCTGAAGGACTTCAGGTCCGCCGAATGACTTCATGACGATGGCACGCACAGGGGTGTCCTCCACAGACGGAAATAGCTGAGATGCCAGCGTAGCGGCCCCTGCAACACCGCCTGGAGGCGGAGTTGGCCTGCCACGGGCGGACGCCCGCAGCCGGCAGGCGTACAGTTCCCCATGGCCAGGAAAGTTGATTCTTGGACTTCTGGGAGTTCCCTTCGGGGGGCTACGCGCCCTGCTTTCTCAACTACCGAGAAAGCAGGGCACTTTTCGATTGGCGTTGTTGACGATTCACTCGCGAATCTCAATGATTCATTTACGCCAGACAAAAGATCGATTGCGGCGGGATTGCCCGTCTTGAGGTGTCATGCGCGACCCCCCACCCGCACCCCCGGCACACCACCCAGACGCCGCGCTGACCCTCACCGGTCGAACCGCGGCACCGGCCGGCTGTAGCCACACGACCGACAGCTGAGCCACCGGCCTGGCTGTGTCCGGACCGCACAGGGGACGGCCCGGACACAGCCCGCCACACCACAGCCCAACGCACTACCACCACCGGAGGGCGCCGGCGCACAGCGCCTGCCCGCCACGCCGGTCGGCCAACGCACCATCACCGATGGTCGGCCAACGCACCATCACCTCCGGTCGGCCAATGCACCACCACCACGGCCTGTTGCCCGACGGGCACCACCGCCCGATGCCCGCCGGCGCACAGCGGCCGCCCGCCGCCGCACCGCCGGGCCCGCGGAGCCGATCGCATCGACGTCAGCGCACAGCGATCCCGCCACTGTCCGGCGGTGACCACGGCGGCCCACCATTTTGATCAACATCTCCGGCACACGGTAGCCGCGCCACCGCTCAGAGCGCAGTCCGCTCCACGGGGATCCACAGTTCCGCATCCGCCTGTGCCGCGTCCTGTGACAGCCGGGTCCGCAGGATCTCGGGTCCCGGCCGGCTCTGATAAGGATTGGACGGGAACCACTGCGTGAACACGTCCCGCCACAGGTACTGGAGCGCCTGCGGAAACGGCCCGGAGTTCTCGAAGACGGCCCATGTCCCGGCCGCGACGGTGAGCGCCTCCATGTCCTCAGGAACGACGGCGCTGCTCACCACGCCGTGGTAGTAGTCGAGTTCGGTACCCTCGGCGCGACTGTCGTCCAGATTGTCGCTCACCGAGACGATCCCCTCCGGTTCCTGATCGGACAGGCTCTGGATCCGCTGCAACGTCTCCTGGCCGAGGCCTCGGATGAAGGCGGCGATGTCCGGGTTCATCCCCTCGTGCACGAGGGGGACGCGTGCCTTCCTGCCGACCACACGGAACTCCTCCTTCTGCACGATCCTGTACCGCATGCTGCTACTCCCTTCGACGATGAGGCGGAAGGACATCCGTGGCTGGGACTGTAGGTGCGCACCGGCCCGCCTGGCCTCGCCGGGACCGACGCCGTGCATCGCGCGGAACGCACGGGCGAACGCCTCCCCGGAGGTGTAGCCGTAGCGCACCGCGATATCCAGCAGCGTCCGTTCCCCGGCCAGCACCTCGCCACCCGCGACCGTCAGCCGCCTGCGCCGGATGTACTGCGAGAGCGGGATCCCCGCCAGCGCGGAGAACATCCGCCGGAAGTGGTACTCCGACGTCAGCGCGATCCGCGCCAGATCAGACACCTCGATCCGCTGATCAAGGCGCCGCTCGATTTGCTCCATGGCCTGGTTCAGCCGCTCCAGCACCCGGGCCTCCTTCCCTTTCGATCACTCACGCTACGAAGACCCCACCCTGCCTGACCCGACATCCTGTGCCCGCTCCGGTCGGCAAGCCCGGGGCGCCCCCGCCCACGAAACTGCAACCGTTGGCGGTGTGCTGCCCCGAGGTCAGCTGGAGGCCCAGCCGGTGGGTCAGGGTGATACCGCTGCGCGGGTCTCCACCACGGCGGGGTCGGGCGGGAAGCCCTCCTGACGTAGGCATCGAGGGTCGCGGCGGCGCGTCCGACGCCGGAAACCCCCGCATCAGGTCGAACCCGTACACCATCTCCATGGACGCAACCCTGATGGTTCTCAGCAGGTCACTGCTCGTTGTCCTGTGGCAGGGGAGGCAGAGGGTATGCCATCGATATTTGCTGGGTGAGCCTCGGTCACAGGCTCGAGTACAGGGCTGCGGGCAGCGCCTCGCGGGCGGACTGCAGCGTCGAGATCCGCAACCACCCTCACCCGAAGCGCCTTGGCAGGTCGTCATGAGCGGCACCGGGCAGGAGTGGCGCTACTCCGTCAGCGCGTCGGGACGTCAGCAGCGCCCGCTGCACGCACATAGACCCGCCCACTTCGCGCAAGGCACACCGCCACACCGAGTTACCGCACGGGAAGATCGACGGCGCCGATATGGAGTCGTACGTCATCCCGGCCAACGACACCACACTCCGCCGTACCGGCCGAGATGGGCCGTGCCTGTCACTCGGTTCTGGAGATCCATCTCGTCAACCGGGAGCGGGAGTTCGGAGGCTTCGAGGAGCCGCTCACCCCGGGCGGAAGGGGCTCGCGGGGATCGAGCCCGCCGTTCCCCCGTGTCGCCGCCCCGACTTCTGGATCTGCGCCGAATGCGTAGGCGCGACCTCCACCGGCCCCGGAGGCACGGCGAAGCTCCGGACAGTGCAGGCGACTGGTCAGGTCACCGGCATGACCGGAGCTTCGTTGCGTATGGACCAGGTCCATCGGACATCGTCATACCGTCGTGGACCTGCACGCTTGTTCACTTGCCAGGACTACGCAACTGCCCTGGGCGGGTGCCTGCGGTCAGGAGACGCAGGTCAGACTCACATCGTCGATACGGACGAACTGCGCGACTGCCTTGCTGTTCCCGTAGATCGCCTGGATGTACACGGTGCTGAGTCCGTTCAGGTTCAGCGGCGGGGTGGTGATCTGCTGATACTTGCCAGCGCTGACCCCCGGTGCGGTGCTGGTCAATTTCACCCACCCGTTGGCCCCGTTGGGGTCCCAGACTTCAAGGCCGACTCCGGCACCGTAGCTGACGGGATTGGCCCAGATGCTTGCTGAGCAGTTGGATCGGTCTCCCCAAGATCCGATCGACACCGCGATCTTCTCGGCGGCCCAGCCGGTGCCGGTGTAGAGCCACCCGTTGTTCACGCCGGTGCGGGCGACGACCGGGTTCCCGTTGACGTCAGCGCCCGCAACGCCGTCGCCGCTCTTGAGGCCCTGCCAGTCGTTCCAGGGGTTCCCCTCGAAGCTGTTGGTGAACGTGACGGTGGAAATCGGTGCCGCCTGTGCCTGCGCCGGCACCGCGATTCCGATTGCGGTCACCGCCGCGGCCGTGGCGACAGCGATCAGCCGAAGCAGGCTGTGCGCGTTCTTGATCATGCGTTCTCTCCCTGTTCTCCGTGCGGATTACGGCGTTGCACTGAGAGCACGCGGAGCCCGCTGAGCTACCGGGTCCGGTGTGCTGTCTCATGCCTGTTGTCTACCGGGTAGCCGTTGTCCGGTTCCGGCGGCGGGACGCCGGACAAACAAACACCGGACAATGAACGCGATCAACGTCCGGCTGCCCGGGGCGGATGGGAGGCCAGTCGGCTCTGCGAAAGGTCCTGCGGTAGTCAACTGTTGTGCGAACAGGTCGAGTTCGGCTGCCAGACCGAACCTGCCCTGGCCGTCAGGCCCCTGACCTGCTACCTCAAGATGACGGCAGCTGCGTGTTGATCCGGTCGGCAGGCACTCCTTCGATCCGGGTCCAGCCCCTCCAACCCCGCTCCTCCGGGATCGCCAAGACTCGCTCGGCGTCCCGTGAGGACTCGACCATGGTGGTGTCGAGCAGGTCGACGAACCGGTCATCGAAGCCGTCGGTCCTCACCTCGCCGGCCTCCACAGCGCGGATCATCAGGCGCTCCAGGATGTCGGCGACCTCGACGATCCGCGGATCGTCGGCCGACCAGTCGAGCGCCCACGCCCTCGACCGACGCCGCGGAGATCCCGGGGATCACGACAATCCAGGTCAGGCCCAGGGTGCACAGGAACAGGATGCCGCGTTGACGCCGGGCGTCCCCGCGTCGGCCCCATGACGATTCTTCGCATGGATGTTCTCCTTTTCGGTAACGCCGAGTATCGGGATTACGAAGCCGGAAATTCGAATACCGCTGGAAATGGGCGCTCCTTGACCGCTGGGCCCCTGTAAGGCATTTGGTCGGCTCAGCGAAAAGGGGATGGACAACGGACAGCAGGGTCCGGAGAATCCGTGCTGTCGACATCTCACGGGGGAGAGCTGGCATGCCACGTTCCGAGAGTCCGCTTGACCAGGCGGATGGTCCACTCGTGCGATTCGCGGCTGAGCTGCGGCGGTTGAGGAAGGCTGCGGGCACGCCTCCGTACCGGCAACTGGCCAAGCGTGCTCATTACTCGGCAACGACACTCTCGGACGCTGCGGGAGGTCGCTCTCTGCCAAGCCTTGCGGTGACCTTGGCGTACGCCGAGGCGTGTAACGGGGATCGCGAGGAATGGGAAGAGCGATGGCACGCCATCGCGGCCCATATCGCCTCGGTGAACGGCGGCATGCGCAGAGCGGTTCACCGTGACGAATCCGCCGCGCCATACGTGGGATTGGCTGCGTTTCAGCCTGATGACGCGTATCGGTTCTTCGGCCGGGACAGGCTCGTCAGCGAACTGGTGACGAAGGCGAGCCGGCAGCGGCTCACGGCCGTTTTCGGCCCGTCGGGGTGCGGGAAATCCTCGCTATTGAGGGCGGGCCTGGTCGCCGTGGCGGAAAATACGGGGCTGGGCGGCACGCCCCTACCCGTTCTGCTGCTCTCGCCAGGGACCAGCCCGCTGGAGGAGTGTGCCGTTGGGATGGCGGAACTCACCGGTGATTCCCCGGGCATGCTCAAGGCGGAGTTCCTCGACGATTCCAGCAATCTCCATCTGCGTATCCGGCACGCCTTGGCCGACCGGCCCGCGGATGTCGACCTGCTGATCGTGGTCGATCAGTTCGAGGAGGTCTTCACCCTGTGCTCCGACCTTGACGAACGTGACCGGTTCATTGCGGCTCTGCTCGCCGCGGTCGGAACTGCGACCAGCCGGGCCCGTGTTGTGCTCGGCGTCCGCGCCGACTTCTACGGCCACTGTGCCCAGAACCCCGCCCTGGCCGACGCGTTGCGGGATGCGCAGATCATGGTCGGGCCCATGAGCAGCGAGGAACTGCGCGAAGCCATCGCGCGACCTGCGGTCAGCGCGGGGTGCAGTGTGGAGGGTCCGCTGCTGGCGGCTGTGGTCGCCGACGCGACAGGTCAGTCCGGTGCGCTGCCGCTGGTCTCGCACGCCATGGCAGAGACCTGGCGACGGCGCAGTGGCAACCGTCTCACCGTAGGCGGCTATCGAGCGGCCGGTGGCATTCGGCACGCGGTTGCGCACAGTGCCGAGGCGGCCTACACCGCGCTGTCCCCGGCCCAGCAGGACCTGGCACGCGGGATCTTCCTGCGCCTGACCGCGCTGGGCGAGGGCACCGAGGACACCAAGCGCCGTATCCAGCGGCGTGAGCTGGATGCGCATCCTGGCACCGATGTCGTTGTCGAAGCGCTGGCCCGGCGTCGGTTGGTCACTCTCGACCGGGACTGGATCGACATCACCCACGAAGCCCTCATCGGCAACTGGCCGCGGTTACGGGACTGGCTCACTGAGGATCGCAATGGCCTGCGGATCCACCGCCGGCTCACCGACGCCACCGATACATGGGAGAGCGGGCACCGCGACGAGCACAGTCTCTTCCGAGGCACCTGGCTGGCGCTGGCAACGGAATGGGCCGACGCCCACGAGGGCTCGCTCACCGATCGCGAACGCCGTTTCCTGTCCGCGAGCCGCGCCGCCGAGGCGGCCGCCGAGGCCGCCGCCCGTCGTCGTACCCGCAAGCTGTGGCAGCTCGTTGCGCTGCTCACGGCCGCCCTGATGCTCGCCGTCACGTCTGCCGTACTCGCCGTCCAGGCTCGGCAGACCGCCACCGAGGAGCGCGATGCCGCTCTCGCTCGGCGAGCGGCGGCAGCAGCCGACGACATACGCGGGGGCAATCCGGCGCTCGCGGCCCAACTGGGGCTGGCCGCCTATCAGCTGGCCCCGAACCAGGAGACCCGCGATGGCCTGCTCAGCGCCTCCGCAACGCCATACGCCGCCCCGCTGATCGGCCACACCAGGGACCTGGTCTCGCTGGCGTTCTCCCCGAACGGGCGGCTACTCGCCACGGCGGGATGGGACCGAACCGTCCGGCTGTGGGACGTGCGGGACGCTCACCATCCCCGTCAGCTCACCGTCATCCGCCGGCCCGGTGAGTTTCAGGCGGTGGCTTTCAACCGTACGGGCGATGTCCTCGCCGCGGCCGACGGCAACGAGGTGGTGCTGTGGGACGTGACCGATGCTCGGCACCTCGGCTTGCTCGCCACGATCACTAACGGTATCGGCGACGTCATGTGGGTGGCGCTCAGTCCGGACGGCCGGACCATGGCCACGGCCAACCGGGACAAGACAGCGGAATTGTGGGACGTGAGCGATCCGCGTCGGCCGGAGCGGCTGGCTACGATGCGCGGTCACACCGGCAGTCTCACGTCGGTGACGTTCAGTCCCGACGGACGCATGCTGGCCACGACCGGTGACACCACCGCACGGCTGTGGGACATCAGCGACCCGCACGCCCCTGGGAAGCTGGGGGTGTTGACCGGACACACCCGCGCGGTCTGGTCGGCAGCGTTCAGCCCGGACGGACATACGCTCGCCACTGCCAGCTGGGACCATACAGTCCGGGTCTGGGACATCACCCGCCCGAGCGCTCCCCGCAGCGTGGCCACCCTGACCGGCCACACCACCCTGGTCTGGTCCGTGGCCTTCAGCCCGGACGGCCGCACGCTGGCCTCCACGGGTGGCGGCACTTTTCTCTGGGACATGTCCGATCCCCGGCATCCGAGCATGCAAACCAACCTTCCGGACGGCGTCTACGCCGCCGCGTTCAACCCGGACGGGACCACCCTGGCAGCCGGCTCAGCCCTGCACGATCTGCGGGAACTCCCCTTGTTCTTCCACGACGATGTCATCGACACGATGGCGTTCAGCCCGGACGGCAAGGTCCTCGCCTCCGGAAGCTGGGACCGCACCATACGGCTGTGGGACGTCGCCGCCGGCCACCCCCGGCTGCTGCTGGCAACGCTGACCGGTCAGCGGGACTTCATCCGCTCGGTGGCGTTCAGCCCGGACGGGCACACACTGGCGAGCGCCAGCAACGACGGCACGGTATGGCTGTGGGACGTGGCGGACCCCCGCACCGCACGGCGGCTGACCGTGATCGAGCCGCATGCGGGTGAGGCGGCATCGGCATCGTTCAGCCCGGACGGCCGAACCCTCGCCACCTCCGGGTTCCGGACAGTGCGGTTGTGGGATGTGACCGACCGCAAGAACCCCAAGGCGCTGGCTCGCCTCGGCGGGTACCAAGGAGATGGCGGAGCGGTTGTGTTCAGTCCGGACGGCCGCACGCTGGCTACCGGCGGCAGGGGGAAGTCCACGCTGTGGGACATCGCCGATCCGCGACGGCCGAGCGCACTGGATTTCGCCTTCGCTTCCGACTCCGTCCCGTCCAATGCCTTCAGCCCCGACGGCCGCGTCTTGGCCACCGTGAACACCGCCGGCAACGCCGTACGGCTGCTGGACATGACCGACCTTCGCCATCCGCGGCAACTGGCGCTGCTGACCGGCTACACCAGCCCCGTATACGCGGTGGCATTCACCCCGGACGGCCGCCGCCTCGCCACTGGCGAAGGCGGCCAGAAAGCCCGCGTGTGGGACGTGAGCGACCCCCGGCAGCCCAAGCAACTGGGCGCCCTCACCGGGAACGAACTCGCCGTCCCCACGCTGGTGTTCAGCCCCGATGGCCACACCCTCGCTACCGGCGGCAACGACCACACTCTGCGGCTGTGGGAAACCGACATCGACCGCGCCACCGCACGCGTCTGCTCCCTCGCCCACCCACCCATCACCCGCACCGAATGGGAGCACTACCTCCCCGGCGTGCGCTACCGGCCGCCCTGCCCGGAGCCTCGATCGGGTAATGGCGACTGATCGCGGGCATGAGAAGGCACCTCGCCAAGTCTGCAAGAAACCCCAGGGCAGGGCCCGCATCAGGCAATGCGGCCGGTGCCGCGTCTCAGGCAACCGGCGGTTGAAGCCCTAGTTCGGCGAAGATTGATGCCGGAACGTCGGAGGCCAAGCCGAGGCAGGCGGGGTGGTACGGGGACCGGCTGGACGGGGCCGCCCAATGCGACGTCGCGGGCGGGCCGCCCGCTGCGGGATGCCCAGCGACTGCCCGCAGCCAGGCCACTGGGCCCGCGCACGGCACATCGGAGGGGAGGGGGATGGGAGGAGGACGACCGGTCCTCCGAGGCAACGGGGACCGGGCCGGCACCGGGGCACACCCGTCTCCATATCCTGCGACGTCATGGCAAGGCCTCCGAGTTGCCGAGGAAACCATTGGGCTGCCCGACTTGCTTCAGGCATGATCGAATCGTGGACACCTACCTGGAGACCGGGCGCCTGGCCCTGCGCCGCTTCACTGGCGATGACGCGGACCTGCTGATCGAGCTGGACAGCGACCCGGCGGTGATGCGCTATCTGACCGGGGGCAATCCGACCGCCCCGGAGATCGTCCGCGAGCGCCATCTGCCAAACATCATCGCCGGCTACGAGAAGTGGGGCGGAGACCTCGGACTGTTTGCCGCGTACGAGAAGGACGGTGGCGCGTTCATCGGCTGGTTCTGCCTGCGTCCCGAACCGCAGGGCCCGCTGGACGAAGTCGAACTCGGCTACCGGCTGCGGCAGGCGGCTTGGGGCAAGGGGTATGCCACCGAAGTCTCGCGGGCTTTGCTGGGCAAGGCGTTCACGGAGCTCGGTGTGCGCATGGTCTGGGCCGAGACGATGGCCGTGAACCACGGTTCGCGCAACATCATGGAGAAGATCCGAATGACGCTCGCGGACACTATGCCCACTCCCTCCGACATGGAGATGATCGAGGGCGCCGAACACGGAGGCGTACGGTACGAGGTCACCAAAGGACAGTGGAAGCAGCAGTAGGCACGAATGACCGCGGCCTTCGCCGCCTCCCGCCTCTGCGCCCGTCGGCAGACCCGCCTACGCCGAGGGCGCCGGGGGGGGGGGGGGAAAAAAGGGGGGGGGGGAAGGGGAAGAGAGAATAACTTTTGTGGGGGGGGCGTTCGGGGGGGGGGGGGGTTCAGGGGGGGGGCCCTCCCCCCCCCCCTCCCCCGCCCCCCTCCGACAACCCCCCCCCCGCTAGGTCCGCCGTGCGGCCCTCTCCCCCGGGGGGAGGCGGCCCCCACGGCGGCCGGATGTCAGCCGACCTTGGTGAGGTTCCAGAGCTGGTTGTTGTTGTTGCCGTTGTAGTAGGTCCAGTTGTGCACGGGGGCGCCGAGACCTCCGCCGGTGCGGGTGTCCAGGTCGAGGGCCTTGCCGTTGTGCCGGGCGAGCAGGGCGTAATGACCGTTGCCCGCGTTCACCAGCTTCCACATCTGGTTCGTCTGGCCCAGGCACTGCCACTGGTTGACGTCGCCGCCGAAGTCACCGTTGGGGTGGCTGGTGTCGACCGTCAGGCACTTCCCGCTGTGTTGGGCCGTGATGTAGAAGTAGTCGTCGCCGGTGGGGACGAAGGTCCACTTCTGGTTGGCGACGTTGTAGCAGTCCCACTGGTCGACCGGAAACCCGTTGGTGCTGTTCGCGTCCCTGACGTCGAGGCAGCCGTGGCCGTAGACGTTCGTGATGCGGTAGGTGCCGTCGCCGGCCCAGTCCGTGGTCTTCGCCTGCGCCGCCCCCGCGCCGGTCAGACATGCGGCGGTCGCGCTGAGCGCGGTGACGGTCGAGAGGATCCACGTACGAAGTCTCATGACAACTCCCAAGTCACGGTTGGCGTTCCGGGCTGGTTCCCGGGCCCGCCAGGTCATGGACGTGAGCTTGGCGTCCGCCCCGTACAGAACACGAACACGCCTAGTACAGCCAAGGCACATTCGTTGACGGCGGTTCTGATTAGTGTGGAGAAACGCGTCCTGACCAGGCGCGGATCGCCGGGCTGTGGGGGGAATGGTGGATTTCCGATTACTGGGGCCGCTGGAAGTGCTGGATCAGGGGGCGGTGCTGCCACTGAGCGCGAGGCGGCAGCAGGCCCTGCTCGCCACGCTGCTGCTGTCGGCCAATGAGATCGTGACGCTGGGCCGGCTGGTGGCGGCTGTGTGGGGCGAGAACCCGCCGGCGTCCGCCGTGATCAACATCCGGACTCATGTAGGGGCGCTGCGCCGGGTGCTGGGCCGCGCGGGCGGCGGCCCGCGGGTGGCGACCAGGCCCGGTGGTTACGTGATCACCGTGGCGCCCGAAGAGCTCGACCTGCTGCGGTTCGAGGCGTTGGCGGGCAGGGGTGAGCGTGCCATGGAGGAGGGCGATCACGTCCGTGCGGCCCGGGAGTTCGACGGCGCGCTGGCGTTATGGCGCGGTGAGGTGGCGGAGGGCGTGGAGCTCGCGGGCTCGGCCGAGGCGGAGTTGGTACGGCTCCAGGAGCGTCGGCTTACGGTCTGCGAGCAGTCGGTACGGGCCCGGCTCGCCCTGGGCCGACATGCCGAGCTCCTCGCCGAGTTGCGGGGGCTGACGTTGGAACATCCGCTCAGGGAGAGCCTGCACGGGCTGCTGATGCTCGTGCTCCACCGGGCCGGTTTGCAGGCCGAGGCCCTGGCTGCGTACGGCCGGCTGACGCACATCCTGAGCGAGGAGCTCGGGATCGAGCCGGCGGCCGAGGTACGCGAGCTGCGGCAGCGGATCCTGCGTGGCGATCCCGTGCCGGCGGCGCCCGGGCCGGTGAGCCGGGCGCGGGTCCGGTGTGATCTGCCGTACGACATCGGCGACTTCACCGGTCGGGAGGGGGAACTGGACGGGCTGGCTCTCGCGGTGCGGGACACCGCCGGGACCGCGGCGCTCACCACGGTGTCGATCTCCGCGATCGATGGCATGGCCGGTATCGGAAAGACGACGCTCGCCGTGCGGCTGGCCCATCACCTGGCCGAGAAGTATCCGGACGGGCAGCTCTTCATCGACCTGCACGCGCACACCCCGGGACAACCGCCGCTCACCGCGGCCGTCGCGTTGGAGAAGCTGCTCCGGGCGATGGGGGTGCCGGGTGACGCGATCCCGGAGAGCACCGAGGACCGGGCCGCTGCGTGGCGGTCGACCCTCGCGGGCCGCCGTGTGCTGGTCGTGCTCGACAACGCCGTTGACAGTGCCCAGGTCAGACCCCTGCTGCCCGGGGCCCGCTGTTGTCTGACCCTGATCACCAGCCGCCGCAGGCTCGCCGGTATCGACAGCGCCGCCCTCGTCTCCCTGGACGTCCTCACGCCCGGCCAGGCCGGCTCGCTGTTCCGGCGTGTCGTCGGCGACGGCCGTCCGGACCGCGAACCCGGGACCGTGGCGGAGGTCCTCGCCCTTTGCGGCCATCTCCCGCTCGCCGTCCGGCTGGCAGCTGCCCGGCTGCGGCACCGGCCCGCCTGGACCGTCTCCCAGCTTGCCGAGCGGCTGAGGGACGGCGGACGCCGGCTTGCCGAGCTGCGCGACGACCACAGCAGCGTCTCCGCGGTGTTCGCGCTCTCGTACCAGCACCTCATGCCGCCGCAGAGGGAGTTGTTCTGCCTCCTCGCCCTACACCCCGGCCCCGACTTCGACGCATACGCTGCGGCCGCCCTCGTCGGCCGTCCGGTCTCCGGCGTGCGGGACCTGCTCGAGGAGCTCGTCGACGTCCACCTCCTGCAGCAGCCCGTCGCCGGCCGTTACCGCTTCCACGACCTGCTGCGCGCCTACGCCGAGCAACTGGCCGGCACCGAGGAGCCCGAGAGCGTGCGCGACGCGGCGCTGACGGGGCTGCTGGACCACTACCTCACGGTCGCTGCGGCCGCGATGGACACGGCCTGTCCCTTCGACAAGGCCCGGCGTCCGCCCGTGCCGCCGCCAGGGCCCGTTCCTGGACCGATCCCCGGCATCGGGGACCCCGACGCGGCCCTGGCCTGGCTCAGCGCCGAACAGGCCAACCTGATGGCCGCCGGGCGCCTCGCCGCCGAGCAAGGTCGCCAGCGCCACGTCGCCGGGCTCTCCGCCACGCTCGCCCGTTACCTCGACACGCGCGCCCGCTACGACGACGCGCTCACCCTGCACGCGGCAGCACTCGAAGTCGGCCGTCGGCAGAGCGACTTCGCTGGCCAGAGCCTCGCCGCATACCACCTGGGCTGGGTGCACGTGTGGCTCGACCATCGAGAGAAAGCGTACGAACTGATGCAGGAGTCACTGCTCTTCGCCCGCAAGGCGGGCGACCGACTGGGGGAGGGCTATGCGCACGCGGGCCTGGGTCACGTGCACCTGGACTCGGGTCGGTACGACGAGGCGTTGGAGCACTCCCGCGAAGCGCTCCGGCACGCCAGGTGGGCCGACGACCTGCTCCTCCAGGGCTATGCCCTCATTGCGCTGGCCTGCGTGCACAGGGACCTGCACGACTACGGCAAGGCGCTGCGGTACTACTCCGAGGCGGCGGAAGTGGGGAGCCGGACCGACGACGCCATGGTTCGCGGACGTGCGGCGAACGGCCTCGGCCACGCCTACGTCCAGCTGGGCCGGCACGACGAGGCACGGCATCACCTGGAGGAAGCCCTCGCCTTCGCCGTGCAGTCGTGCCACCGGAGCCTGGAGAACTATGCCCGGGCCGGGCTGGCCGCCCTCGACCGCCCCGCGGAGGATTGACCCCACAGTGTGCCCCTTTGCCTTCCGCACCACGACCTTCACGCGAAGGGTCGCGGAGCTGGGCCGTCCGGCGTGCTGACTATCACTATCGCTCCGTTGCCCTGGTACCGGCCGGGGCGATCCACACCCCTGTCCCTGCTCGGCGAACTCCACGAATTACCCCAAGTGACCGGCTGCACGGCCATGGTTCCGCAACTGGGTTCCTTGGTGTCCCGCACCATCACCTTCGTCGGTTCGTTGTCGGCTACCTCAATGCGGTTCGCCCTCGCTTAGAGGCTGTTGTCTTTCCGGAGTCGAAGACTGTGTTTCCGCTGGTCGGGCGTAGAGGCGGCGGTTCCGTGGGAGTAGTGGCCTGTCGTGCTGTCGCTTCCCGGGAGGTCGTGGATGCCGTCGGTGGTTGGGCTGTTGGAACAGCGTGAGTTGGGTGCTCGTCGGCGTGTGGATGAGCTGCGGGAGGAGGCCGGCCGCATCCAGGCCGAGCGGGAATGGCAGGAGTGGGCGGGCGAAGAGGCGCTCGGCGATCCATCGCTTCGGCAGGACCACGAAGCCGCGCATGTCGTCGCTGCGTTTGACGATCGAGAGGACCAGGGCGAGCGTGGCCAGGCAGTATTCGACGAGGGGGCCGGTCTAGCCGCCGTCGGCCCAGACCAGGGCGAGGCGGAGGTGCGCGTCAGCCACCGGCTCAAGCAGGACCTGTGCGGCGGCGCGGACGCCGGTGTCCGCGGCGGTGACCATCACGCCCAGCAGCAGGCCGAGTCGACCACGACGTGCCGCTTGCGGCCGTTGACCAGCTTGCCGCCGTCGAAGCCACGGCTGTCCAATCCGACGACGGCATCCGCCTTGACGGACTGCGAGGCTGGGCCGTCACCGCTGGGTCGTGGAGAGGACGGTGTCCTGGCTCGCCGGATGCCGCCGCCCTGCACCGTCGCTACGAACGCAAGGCCGGGCACTTCCTCGCCTTCGTCGGTCTGGCGGCCCTTCTGATCGGATACCGCAGTCTGACGAAGTCCGTCAGGACCTGAGTCGATTCTGCTGAGGATCAAAGCAGACCAGCCCCATCGAGTCCGCGAGAGCCGCTGCCCAAGCAGAGACCTCCTCAGCCCTGCTCCAACTCATCGGGAAGTAGACGAGCGGGCCAGCGGCCCCGCCGATCAACGGCCCTGCGGCCCAAGGCGATGCGTCCTCCACATCATCAGTCACGTCACCCCACCGCTCAACAAGCGCGGCAACGTAAGCCGCGATGCACTCGGTCGGAGGAGAGTCCACATCCGGCTCCAGGTAGCGGTCGAAGAGATCGGTGAAGACTCGTCCGGCGCTCCTGTCATCCGCCGGCCGCTCTCCTTCCCAGACGGCCAAGTCGTAACTCATGCCCGGAGGCTCTCACACCGCAATACCAAGACAACGTCGACGACGGACAGGCGCCAAAAGAAACGATGTCTTATGTGTCGGGATGCTCCGGCAGGGCGAGCCAGTCCGACCAGGAGATCTCGCGGCCGAGGAAGCGCGGCTGCTCGAACGGCCAGTCGGCGGTGATCCACTGCGGCACCAGCGCGTCGAGGGCTTGCTCGACCTTGCTGCCCACCAACTCGTCCACCACCCACCAGGAGATCTCGCCGTCCGCGCCGGCCCTCTCCGGCGGGTCGATGTAGACGCAGCCGAGCAAAGCTGTCTCCGCCGCGTCGAACAGCGCGTAGTTGAAGGACTGGTGTGCGGCGATCTCCTTCTCGTGCCGCAACAGGTCGGCCTGGTCGGCCTCGTAGGTCATGGTGGCCGCGGGCCAGCCCCAGGCCGGGCCGAAGCTGGTCCACAGCCGCTCGCGCGAACCCATCACAGCCGGATAGTCGAGCGGGGTGTCCGCTTCCCGGATCGGCCGCAGGTGATGACCACCGCCCGGCAGCGGTACCAGGACGGGGTGGACGAAGTCATCGGGAAGCCAGCTCATGGCGCCCGACCGTAGCAGCGCGCGGCCGTCCGTTCCCCTGGATTTTCCCCGTATACCGCCAGGCACTGCTCTCATGCCGAGCAGGGCCCGCGAACATCCGATCGAGACTCCCGTTCGATCGACAGACTCCATGATCGGTATGGCAACGGCTTCTTAGAGGTCGTTGCAATTAGTGTGATCGGTAGCCTGCGTGTCCGTGACGATCGTGGAGCGTTTGGTCCCGGATGGGCTGTGGGAGTTGTTCCAGCGCGTGGTGCCGGCAGCACCTGTCCGGCCACAAGGCGGTGCCGTCGACGCTACGGCGACCGGGAGGTTTTGGCAGCAATCATGTTCGCGGCTACCTCCGGCTGTACCTGGCGGCAGACTCCAGAGACGTTCGGACCGTCCTGGTCGACCGTGTACCGACGGTTCACCGAGTGGAGCAGAGCTCGGGTTTGGGCCAAGCTGCACCGGCTGGTGTTGGACGAACTCGGCCGGAAGGGGGAGTTGGACTGGTCGCGGTGCGCGATCGACTCGGTGAACATGCGGGCGCTGAAAGGGGGGGAGCTGACGGGTCCGAATCCGGTAGACCGGGGCAAGAAAGGTTCAAAGATCCACTTGGCTACCGAGCGGACCGGTCTGCTCCTCTCGGTTGGTATTTCTGCTGCCAACACCCACGACAGCATGGGGCTCGAGCCTTTGATCCGCGGCATCCCACCGATCCGTTCCCGCCGCGGCCCTCGTCGGCGCCGCCCCTCCAAACTCCACGCCGACAAGGGATACGACTACGACCACCTGCGGATGTGGCTTCGCAGTCGGCGTATTACACCCCGTATCGCCCGTAAGGGCGTCGAGCCTTCGACTCGGCTGGGGAGACACCGGTGGACTGTTGAGCGCACCGTGAGCTGGCTGGGCGGCCTCCGTCGTTTACACCGCCGTTACGAGCGCAAGGCCGAGCACTTCCTTGCGTTCACCGGCATTGCCGTCGCCGTCATCTGCTACCGCCGCCTTGCCGAGTGACGCAATGGCTCACACCCGTTCTGTCTGTTCAGCAGGGCGCGGGTAGCCAAGGCCGGTTGCGGGGGTGGAGCGGCGGGCGAGGTCGGGCAGGAGGGTGGCCAGGCCTAGCAGTGCCATGATCGCGCCGAGCCAGAGCGGGGCGCGCAGACCCCAGGTGTCGATCGCGACGGCGCCGATGGAGGAGCCGAGGATGATGCCGAGGGTGATGAAGGAGGAGTGGACGGTGTTGACCAACGGGCCGGCGTTTCCGGTTCGCTGGACGCGGGTTGCCATGGCCGGGTTCATGGTGACGCCGACCAGGCCGATGCCCATCATGCAGATGACGGCCGGTGCGGGCAGGTCGGCGAGCAGGGCGAAGCCGGTCAGGAACACGGTGTTGAGGACGAGTCCGACGGCAAGGACAGGGACGGTGTAGCGGTCGGCGAAGCGGCCGACGATGTTGTTGCCGACGACGGTGGCGGCGCCGTAGGCGATCAGCAGGAGGGGGACGGTGCCGGTGGAGAAACCGACGAGGTCGGTCAGGATGGGGTTGAAGTAGCTGAAGGCGGAGAAGGTGGCGCCGATGATGAGCGTGCTGGTGGACAGCACGGGCCACAGCTTGGGCTTCCTGAAGACGCCGATCTCCTGACGGAAGCCGCCGCCGCCTTCGGCATGTTCGATGCGGGGCACGCCGAACCAGGTGGCCACGGCGGCGATCACGGTGATCGCGGCGATGGCCCAGAACGCGGCGCGCCAGCCGAAGCGCTCGCCGACCAGGGTGGAGATGGGCAGCCCGAGCAGGGTGCCGAGCATCAGGCCGTTCATCGCGACCGCGATCGCCCGGCCGCGGACCTCGGGGCGGGTGATCTGGGCGCACATCGAGATACCCACACCGAAGAAGGCCTGGGAGGCGATGCCGGTGATGATCCGCGCGGCCATCATCGTGGAGTAGCCGGACGCGGTGGCAGCCAGGGCATTGCCCGCCAGGAAGATGACGAACAGCACCATCAGTGCCGTCCGCGGCGGGAGTTTCATGAGCGCCACGGTGAGGAACGGCCCTCCGGCCGCCATGGCCACCGCGAACGCGGTGATGAGGTATCCGATCTGCGGGATGGTGGCGTTCAGGCCGTCGGCCATCTGTGGCATCAGTCCGGCGACCACGAACTCGCTGGTCACCATGGCAAAGACGCCGAGTGCCAGGACGTATACGGCACGGGGCACGGTCTTGTCTCCTTGGAGGTCGACGCCGACCGGCGTGGGGGCCGGGTGACGTGGTGATGAAGGGTTATAGATTGGTCAGTTCAAAACGTAGACATGCGTAGGCATTGCCCGGGCGGCGCGCGAGTCAGTGGGTCAGTGCGTCGAGGGTGACTTCGGCGATCGACTCCAGTGCGGTCCGGTCGGCGCCGCCCTGGCTGGAGATGCGCATGCCGCCAATCGCCGCATTGATGAAGCGGGCTAGTGCTCCGGCGTCCCGCTGGGAGGTGATGCTGCCGTCCCGGCGACCCTCCTCGATCACCGCGCGCAGCACCGCGAGCCTGCGGGCCGTGTCGCGCTCCAGCAGTTCCGCCGCCCGGCTGTCGTGAGCGGCTAGTTCGACCGTGGTGTTCACGGTCAGGCAGCCCAGGCTGCGGCCGCCGGCCCGGTGCTCGGTCTCGCCGTCGACGACCATGGCGAACAGGCTGCGGATGCGGTCGGCGGCACGGCGCCGTGTGTCCTCCAGGACGGCCAGCTGGGCGGTGGTCATGGTGTCGATGTAGTGGGCCAGCGCACGCTCGAACAGGTCGTGCTTGCTCTTGAACGTGTTGTAGATGCTGCTGCGCCCCAGCCCGGTGGCTTCGCATAGGTCCTGGGTGGAAGTGGCCTCGTAGCCCTTCTCCCAGAACGTGTGCATCGCCGCGTCCAGGGCCCGTTCCTCGTCGAACATCCGTGGTCGAGCCATGCTGCCAGCTTAGCCATTTTGGATCGAGCGTTGCAATACATGCATGCAAGTCCCGCTACTGCCACCTGGCGCCCACAGTGCGGAGCGAGCCGGCGGGACAGCTTGGCCCCTTACTGAAGTTCCCCCTCCTGAACGCGACGCCCCTGCAGCCCTCCCCTCGCCAAATGCAACGACCTCTTAGCCGCAGGCGTCCGGCCGGCAACCCCCAAGGTGGTGCCCCGTCCACTCCGATACCACCGTGGCTGAGGCACTGCTGAGTGTGTGGACCGAGACCGTCTGCACACGGGCACCTATGGTCTGTTCTCCGCGCAAGTCGACCCGCAGGTGCCCATCGCCGCGAGATCCGCGATGGGCGCAAGTCGGCCCGAAGGCGCCTATCGCCGCGAGGTCCGCGACGGCGGCTGTCGCCTGGCATGTCGTGGCTGGTGTCGCACAAATCGCACTGGTCGATCATGTGCCTTGGGGTGGTTGGCATTCCTGATGGGTGTTGCCTCTGGGGGCAGCTGGGTGGGATGGGTTCCAGAGTTGGTCGGCATCGCCGCGGGCGACATGGTCTTCGTAGATGTGCACTTTGTGCCGCATGACGGCCAGGGTGTCTTGTAGTTCGCGGATCTGCGCCTCTACGTGGGCTTCGTGTCGGCGTAGCACCTCAAGGCGTTCGTGTTCGTTGCCCGGGCCCTGACGGACCAGCTCGATGTACCGGCGGATCAGCATCAGGGGCATGTTGGAGGCGCGGAGTTTTGTGCAGATGGCCAGCCATTCCAGGTCTTCCTCGTGATAGATCCGGCGACCGTTGGACAGGCGGCGTACTGGGTTGGCGAACAGGCCCTCCCGCTCGTAGAACCGTAGGGCGTGCACGCTCAGTCCACTGCGTTGTGCCACCTCGCCGATGCTCAGGTCCATGAACGCCTTCCTCGCACAGCTGTTGATGTAGACCCGACTCTAGGTTCTAGCGTCGGGTTGTCGGCTCATCGGACCATGAAACGGACGAGAACATGAGTGTGTGGTTTGTTACCGGGGCATCGCGTGGACTCGGCGCGGAAATCACGCGGGAGGCGCTGGAGCGAGGGCACAGCGTGATCGCTACGGCGAGGGATGCCTCAGCGGTGCGCCGGGCGTACCCGCAAGAGCCGAATGGACTGCTGGCGGTGAGTGCGGACGTGACCGAACCGGAGCAGCTGATGGCTGCGGTGGAGGCCGGCCTGGCAGAATTCGGCCGGATCGACGTGGTCGCCAACAATGCCGGTTACGGCCTCATCGGTGCGATCGAGGAGGTCTCCGACAAGGCTGCCCGGGCACTGTTCGACGTCAACGTGTTCGGCGCGCTCAACACGTTGCGGGCGACACTGCCGACGTTGCGGGCCCAGCGCTTGGGACATGTTCTGAATATTGGTTCCGTGGGCGGCTTCGCTACCGTTGCGGCGGCGGGCTTGTACGGCGCGTCCAAGTTCGCCCTCGAGGGTATCTCCGAGGCGCTGCACGGCGAGCTGGCCCCGCTCGGCGTACGCGTCACGATCGTGGAGCCGGGCGGGTTTCGCACCGACTTCCTCAGCAGCTCGAGCATGCAGGTCGAACCAGCCTCCATCGCTGACTACGCCGCCGGCGCGGGGCCGGTGCGCAAGGCCCTGGCCGACAACGACGGCCGCCAGCCAGGCGATCCGGTGAAGGCAGCGAAAGCCATCGTCGACATCACCGAGGCCGCCGAGCCACCGTTGCGCCTGCAGTTGGGCGCGGATGCAATCGAGCGCGTGGAGGCAAAGCTGGATCTGGTGCGACGTGAACTTGACCAATGGCGCCACGTGGCACTCTCTACCGGAATCTGAGAAGCCGCCCCTTTACCGGGCTGTCTGTTCGAACGTGGTTGCCACGAGTTCGCTGCCGGACCTGCCTTCGCCGCCCGCTGTTCGGCGAAGGCGTCGTCTGGCTGTGGCTTGATAGGCCGTTGCGTGGTGCCAGTTGGGAATTGAGACTGTTGTGGGTGAAACAGTGACGTGTAGGACGGGGCGCTTGGTGAAACGTATTCATTTCACTGCGGAGGACCTGGCGCGGACCCGCGTTGTCACGACGATTGGTGTGGCGGCGGAGACCTTCGACAGCGTGAGGCGGTTGAAGGCCCGCGACGCCAGTCCCGCATTCCGCCGCTGGCGGGTGTCGGTTCGTGGAGGGCTTGACGGACAGGTCCACCCACTCACTGCGCTGATGCCCCTGAACGGGCAGCTGGTCGACCTGATGAGCCTGGCCGGAGACACGGCATCCATCGACGAGGCGGTGGACAATCTCCTGACGGCGCCCCGTGCCCTGATGCGCCTTGAACTGGAGAACATCGACTTCCATCCCGCGCACCGTTCCTGGGCCCAGAATCTGGTGGACGGTAAGGGGGAGGCTCGTCTCCAGGTGGCCGCGGCGCTCAGGGCCTGTTACAGCACAGCCGTCGCCCCGTACTGGAGCAGCGTGCGCTCCCATCTGAGCAGGGTCCGGGCCGCGTACGCCGGCACAATGGCCGACGGCGGAGTCGAGCAACTCCTCACCACACTCTGCGGTCCATCGATCCGCTGGCGGCCTCCCGTGCTCGAACTGGCCCACACAGGCGATGAGGACATCCACCTGAACGGCCGAGGTCTGGTCATCGCGCCAACCATGTTCTCCCAACAGCAGATCGGCTTTCTGCAAGCTCCACTGGACCCGGGCCGGCCACCTGTTCTGGCCGTTCCCACCGTCATTGACACCTCACTCGACACCGCCCTGTGGCAACATGCCGGCGATCCCGTCACCCACTCGCTCGATCAACTGCTGGGACGTACCAGGGCCGCAGTGCTGAGAGCGAGCGTCGGCGGATGCGGAACCTTGGAGTTGGCCGGCCGCCTGGACATCTCGCCGCCGGCGGCGAGTTATCACGCGACGGTGCTGCGCAACGCCCGCCTGATCACCACCCGGCGTGAGGGCAAGGCGGTCGTTCACACGGTCACGTCCCTGGGCATCGCCGTGCTGGAGCAGAGGTACCCCCTCGCCTGACGGGACGGCCGGGGCCCGACCAGGAGGCAGCCGCCAAGGTTTCGAAGACCGTCGAAACCTTGGCGGCTGCGTCCGGTGACACCTACGTTGAGCCACCAAGCAAGCCACCCGTCGGAGCCCGGCCGAGGAACGCACCGGCCACCGAACCTCACTGGCCGGTCGACGAACGAGGAGTCCAGATGCGTCTGCGCAAGCGAGCGGTTGCCGTCGAATTCGTAAGCACCACGGCCGCTCCCCAGGGCATGGCCTTGCCCATGCCCTGGGACACCAGTAGGACTCCCACGGCCACCACCCACGACACCACCACCTAGACGGCCGATGTGCGCAGCACGGGCACCGTGCTGTGCGGTTCTCCCTGCCACCGGTAGTCGGCGGCCGTTGCAGCGGGTGCGCGACGACTCTCTGTGGTCGACCTGAGCGGTCGGAGGCGGGTGTACTTTTCAGCACTTCATTTACGGTGTCCAGCACTCCTGCCTCGCAGCCGTCCGGTGGCGATGGTGGTCGACGACAGCGACGGCCGGTCGCCTTGACGAGGGAGTACGCACATGGCACACACAGTTTCCCGGCGGTCCGTGTTGGCGGGGGCAGTCGCCGGCGCGGTGACGGGCACAGCCTGGCCGGGAGCCGCGAGCGCGGCGCAGCGGTCCGCGGACGCGGAGGTCACCGCTGTCACGGGGGTGACCGTGATCGACGCGGCCGACGGTACCCGGCGCGACCAGAACGTGCTGGTGCGCGACGGCCGCATCATGGACGTCGGCCATCTCCACCGCGTGCCGGTCCCGCGTGGGGCGCGAGTGGTCACCGGTCACGGCAAGTTCCTCATTCCGGGGCTCGCCGACATGCACACCCACGCCACCGAAATCGACCCCACCGACCCCGAGATGTATGTGGTCAACGGTGTCACCACCACTCGCCAGATGAGTTCCAGCGAGGCGGTCCGCGGCTGGCGCCGGGAAATCGAGGCGGGCGCCCGGCTGGGACCTCGGTGGACCGTCGGCAGCGCCATCGTGGATGGCTCGCCATCGCTGTGGGAGGGGCTCGGCGCGCCCTACGTGTCGGTGGCCGACGCCGCGCAGGCCCGCACAGCCGTGCGTCGGCAACGGAAGGCCGGGGCGGACTTCATCAAGACGTACACCCGGTTGAGTCGCGGGTCGTTCCACGCGATCGCGGCCGAGTCGCGACGGCTGGGCATACCGTTCGCCGGGCACGTGCCGGACCTTGTCCCCGTCACTGAGGCCAGCAATGCCGGCCTGGCCAGCATCGAGCACCTCTTCGAGTTCTGGTACGACACCTCGCGGGACGAGGAGCGGCTGCGCCGGGAGATCGCCCGTGTACGTGTCGACGGAGGCGACTACGCGGGCTGGATGACCAAGACGCACCCTTTGGAGTACGCCGCTGCGCGCACCTACGATCCGGGCAAGGCGCGGCGAGTCTTCGAGCGACTGGCCCGCAACGGCACCCGGGTGACGCCGACGCTGACCGTGCACCGCACCGCCGACGTACCGCAGGACGTCGCACACGACGACCCCCGGTTCCGGTACGTCAGCGCGGACACGCTGGCCTACTGGCAGTGGACGACGGAGAACATCTACCTCAAGGGGCGTACTGCGCGGGAGAGCGAGGAGCGGCGTGAACTCTTCGGTCTGCGCGGGATGTTGGCCGGAGCGCTGGCCGAGGCGGGCGTGCCGCTGATGACAGGCACTGATCTCGGTACGTCGTACCTGCTACCGGGTTTCGGCCTGCACGACGAGTTGGAGCTGCTGGTGCAGGCCGGCTTGAGCCCGGCGCAGGCGCTGCGTGCGGCCACCCTGGAGCCGGCGCGTTTCCTCGGCCACAGCGACGCGGGGACGATCGCCCGCGGCAACGTCGCCGACCTGGTGCTGCTGGAGGCGGACCCGCTGCGGGACATCCGCAACACGACCCGGATCAACAGCGTGTTCGTGCGTGGGCGGTTGATCGATTCCGACGGGCGACGGCGGATGCTCGCCGAGATCGAGGCAGTCGCCGACCGGCCGGTGACCGGCGACATTCCGGCGGCTGCGGGTTGTGCGTGCCACGGTGGCAGGCTGCGCGGCTGAGCACTGGCGGCGGGCTGAGCCGCGGCGCGGTCCGGATCGGCGCCGATGCCTCGGCCAGGGCCCGCCCCAGCCGGTCGAAGCGAGCGTGCGGAGTGTTCGGTTCGGAGCTGAAAATACCCCGCGATACGGCGCCTGGCCGGCCCTCGTCCAGCCAATTGCACGCGCAACATCAGGCGCAGCTCAACGCTCGTCAGCGCAGGCGGGCGGTGGACGCCGCTGCGAATCACCCGTTCGTCTTCGTCGACCGGCTGCCGGTGACGTTGGTCAATTTGCGGCATGGGCACCACGCACGCCGGAGTACATGGCGTGGTCGATTCAACGCTGATTGAACCGAACGATTACGTGTCTTCTGGCGGATGGCACTCTTGGTGAGTGCCGGCCGGTGCGGCAAAGGGTGCTTGCCGCCGGCAGCTGCTCGAAGACGTGCGGTACCACGGCGAACTGCTCAGACGAACAGGTCGCCTGGGGCCGATCGTCCTGGTGGGGGAGAACCTGTGGAAGATCATTTTGGTGCGGCAATCCGGCGGTATCGGTTGCGTGCGGGGCTGACACAGGAGGCCTTGGCGGAACGTTCCGGTGTTTCGGTCAGCACGATCCGCGGCATGGAGAGCGGCAGGCGACGCAACCCACAGCTGGCCTCGGTGCGCAGACTGGCCGCCGCATGCGATCTGCGGCCGATCGAGCTGGAGGAGCTGCTGGCCGCGGCGGCGGGCGCCGTCGAGCATCCGGCGATTCCGGTCCCGCGTCAGCTGCCTGCTCCGCCTGTGCCGTTCGTGGGCCGTCATCACGAACTTGAGCGGCTGGACGCCGCTTTGCGGGCTGGTTCGGCTGCGGCGGCAACGGTGGTGCTTTCCGCGATCGCCGGCGCCGGTGGGGTCGGCAAGTCGTGGCTGGTGTTGCATTGGGCGCACCGCAATGCCGACCGATTTCCCGACGGGCAGCTCTTTGTCGATCTGCGGGGTTTCAGCCCCGACGGCGACCCGATGGATCCGGCGGTGGCGGTCCGGGGATTCCTCGACGCGCTGGGCGTCGAGCCCAACCGCATTCCCCTCGCCCCGCACGCGCAAGCGGCGTTGCTGCGCAGCCTGGTGGCGGACAAACGGATGCTGCTGGTACTCGACAACGCCGCCGACAGCGCCCAGGTCGCCCCTTTGCTGCCGGGCGGCGGCACCTGCACCGTGGTCGTCACCAGCCGCAATCGGCTGTCCGCCCTGATCACCGGGCACGGCGCCCACCACCTGTGCGTCGACACGATGAGCGACACCGAGGCCCGCACTCTGCTTGCCGCCCGCCTCGGTAGTGCCCGTATCGAAGCCGAGCCCGCGGCGGTGGACGAACTCGTCCACTTGTGCGGCGGGTTCCCGCTGGCGCTGAGCATCGTCGCCGGTCGGGCCCACACCCAACCGCAGCTGAAGCTGGCCGACTTCGCCGATGAACTGCGCGAGGGCGCACTGGACGTCCTCGACGACGCCGACCCTGCCGCGAGCCTGCCCGCGGTGCTCTCGTTGTCCCATCATGCGTTGAGCGACGAAGAAGCCGAAGTGTTCGCCCTGCTCGCTCTCGCCCCCGGCCCCGACATCGGCCTGGCTGCTGCCAGCAGCCTCACAGGCCGCGGCCGAAGCCGGACCAGGAGCGTGCTGCGCACGCTGGAGCAGGCATCGCTCATCGGCCAGGACGCCGCGGGCCGCTACCGTATGCACGATTTGATCCGCCGTTACGCCACCACCGCCCACGATCTGTCCGAGGGCACACGCACGGCAGCGCTGCGGCGGGTGCTCGACTTCTACACCCACACCGCGTACGCCGCTGCCTGTCTCCTGGATTCCCACCGCGCCCCCATCGAGCTCGCTGCGCCGGTTGCCACCTGCAGCCCCCAGGCGGTGGGCGACATCCCGGCGGCGATGGACTGGTTCGATGCCGAACATGGCAATCTGCTCGCCGCCCAACGCGCCGCCGCCGCACATGCTTTCCACGTAACGGCCTGGCAGCTGGCCTGGACGCTGAACGACTTCCACTACCGACGAGGACACCGCCACGATCAGCTGGCCGTGTGGCAGATCGCGGTCGCCTGCGCGGGCCACCTGCCCGATGCCGGCGCCCAGATCCTCACCCATCGCCTCCTGGGCCGCGCCTACGTCGTGCTCGGCCACCATCAGGAGGCGATCAAAGCCCTGAACCAGGCGCTCGCCCTGAGTGAGCAGCAAGAGGACCGTGCCCTGCAGGCTCAGGCACACTACACGCTCGCCTCGATCCACCCGGACGGCCGGCAGGCGCTGGAGCATGCCAGACGTGCCCTGGACCTCTACCGCGGTCTCGATCAGCCGATCGGGGAAGCCAATGCGCTCAACGCCGTGGGCTGGTACGCCGCGCGCCTCGGCGAGCTGGACACCGCCCGCGAGCACTGTCGGTCCGCCCTGACCCTCTACCAGCACCACCATGACGTGAACGGTGAAGCGCAAACCCTGGACAGCCTTGGCTACATCGACCACCACAGTGGCCGCCACCACGATGCCCTTCAGCGCTATCGCCAAGCCATCAGTCTGTACCGCGACCTCGACAACACTTACGAGACCGCTGACACGCTCGAGCGGCTGGGTCATTCCCACGCCGCTTTGGGCCACCACGACCAGGCCTGTTCGGCGTGGCGGGAAGCGCGGGATCTGTACCGACAACAAGACCGCGATCAGGAAGCCGAGCAGGTGGAGCGAGAGCTCGACTGCCTCAGCGACGAGGACAACCGAAGCAGCTCCCCGTGACATCACGCGCAGTGGCAGGCACCAAAACCGCTCAACTCCCCTAGGACGCCAGCACGTTGAGTGACCTCCCGCGCCAGGTGGTCCCGCTCATGGCCACTGGGCCGTATCCACGACCTGGCCTGCGCCAGGCTGACGACCACTGCCGCCTGGACCTCATCGACCTCAGCGCGGCGGACTGGCTTGGCTCAGGGGGCAAGTAGCGACAGTGAGCGCGCCCGGGCAGACACCCGCTGGCTCCCGAGAGCGCGGACCAGGTTCGGCGCTGTTGCGGCGCGCATGGGGCATCGTCTGCCGTCCTGAGTGCCAGTCCGCTCCGCAGGCGCCGCGTGGGTGGGCCCTCCTCAACCACAATCGCGTCACGATCACGTACAAGTGGTCTCCGGCACGCGGGTTGTGACCAGCCGGACCGGTCATACGTGAACGGTTGGTGAGCTGTTGGACCGCCTGGCGCACCAGCACGATGGTGAGGACACAGCACGGCGTGCGGTGCACGGCAGATTGCCCGGGCCTTGCCGGCGATGACGCAAGGCGTGGGTGGCAGTCAGAGGATGCGAGAGGGGGAATACGCGGGACCGGTCGACCTCGGGGGAACGACGTACCTCAGGACGGAACTGTTGTATGGACGGATGTACCGAGTTGCGCCTGGGCTCGTTCGATGAGGTCCGGAGCTGCGTGGCTATGCACGAGGGAGCCACTTTGCTGTCGTAAGCCCACGTGCTGTCCGACCCGTTGCCTGGTAGCCGGTGCACTGCCACAGAGCGCCGCAGGCCGTCACAATGCCCCATCCTTCGACAGAGATTGAAAGGTTGGATAGCACCGGGCGGTGGATGCTCTACTGCCTCAATGAGCCGGTAGTGCGGCGCGTACGCATTCGCTTCGGGCAGAACAAGCGGAACAAGGGGGAGGCCGACGACCGCCACCGTGTACTGGCGCGCGGTCTCTTCTGAGTTCGATCCGGTCCATCGAAAATCGTGGTCACGATCAGTCACTTCGGCCACCCGAAACATGACAGTGCATCCTCAGAAATTCGGCTACAACCCATCAGGAGAATCGTGGGCATATGTAAGAGGCTTGCCGGCCCGGCTTCCGACGAGTGTTGCGATCTGAGTGTCGGAGCGCAGCCGTGACAACTACCATCGAGAATTCGTTGCTGGAAGACCAGCGGATCAACGTGCCCGTGGATCGTTCGTGCGAGGACGGCGGTGGTCCTGAGCAGCGGCGGATCGAGATGGTTCCACTTGCGCGCCTATCGGTGTCTGATTCCCCGAGAGGCGCGGGTACGGACATGGACCATGTCCGGCTACTGGCCGAGACCGAGACACCGCTGCCCCCGATCGTTGTGCACCACTCGACGATGCAAGTCATCGATGGTAGGCACCGTGTGAGGGCAGCGGAGCTCCGTGGCGAGAGCCACGTCGAAGTTCGGTTCTTCGAGGGCAGTCAGGAGGACGCCTTCGTCCTCTCGGTACGGCTCAACACGACCCATGGCCTTCCGCTCTCGCAAGCCGACCGTGCTGCCGCAGCGACGCGTATCGTCTCTACGCACCCGCAGTGGTCGAACCGGATGATTGCCTCTGTGGCGGGGCTTTCCGCGAAGACGGTGGGCGCCATCCGTGAGCGTTCAACCGGGGAAATTCCCCAGTTGAACGCAAGGGTGGGCCAGGACGGACGGGCCCGTCCCATCGACCCGCGGCAAGGACGCGAGGCCGCCTGCAGGTTGCTGTCCGCGCAGCCGGACGCTTCGCTCCGGCAGATCGCCGAAGCGTCCGGTATAGCTCTCGCCACCGCCAAGGACGTACGGGAGCGGATACGCCGCGGCGAGGATCCGATTCCCGCGCAATTGAGGCGCACGCAGAAGCTGAACAGCCCGGCGGCCAGCGGCACGCGGGGCACGGCGACCGGTGCTCAGGTGGCTCCGTCACCTGCCGAGAACCAGTCCCAGGTCTTTCTCCAGCGGTTGCGGAAGGACCCGTCACTGCGCTTCTCCGATGCCGGCAGGAATCTGCTCCGTCTCCTGGGGGAGCGGCCGATGGAAGCGAAGGACTGGGAGAGGCTCGCCGAGAGCGTGCCCCAGCATTGGATCGAGGCGGTGGCCCGGATCGCGCGGGAGTACGCGCAGGATCTGACGCATTTTGCGCACGCGATCGAAAAGCGACAGCACGCCACTTGGTGATCACGTCACCCGCCGTACACGGCCAAATCCATGCGTGGCGACCGCTGTTGGAGTCATAACCCGTACGCCGTGGTGCACCTGTGTTTTCCTCGCCGCGTGTGTTTACCTCGTCGGGTGGAGACCGGTGGGCCACGGCGCAAGCGGTTCTGGGATGGAGCCCGCCGCCGCGACCGCGGCAGCGGGGCAGTTTCCGGTCGTGGTGAGGTCTCACCCGAGGAGCGACATTGGACACCTTCAGGAGTTCGGTGGTCGACCGACCATTTTGACACTTGAGCATGACGGACCGCTTTTGTTCCACCGGGAATTGCCTTGTCGGCTCCGTTCTCCTGTGTTGGCTTTCCCGTCTGTTCCCAGTGGCCTTGGCTTCGCGACTCTGGTAGGAGATCGATGCTCAACGTCGGCGCATATCGCCGGGTGCTGTCGCTGCCCGACTTTGCCGGTTTCCTGTGGCTCAGCCTTCTCCTGCGGGTGCCCAACGTCGCGGCACCGACGGTGCTCACGCTTTACACCGTCACGGGGGCGCACGGCGCGAGTTTCGGGGCAGCCGGCTTGGTGGTCGCGCTGTGGACGACAGGCATGGCGGTCGGATCGCCTGTGCAGGGCTGGTTCATCGACCGGCGGGGCTTCCGGCCGGTCCTCGTCGCGGCAACCCTCGTGCAGGCGGGGTTCTGGGGCTGCGTACTGGTCATGCCCTTCCCCGTCTTCGCGGCGACCGCATTCATCTCGGGGCTGTTCGTGGTGTCGGGTCGTACCGTCACCCATCTGGCCATCAGCGCCATCGTTCCAGAGGACAGCAGTCACACCGCGTTCGCCCTCAACTCGATGCTGACCGGCGTCCCCTTGCTGGTGGCGCCGGCTGTCACGGTGGTGGTCGCCACCCAGGCGGGCACCTCGGTCGCGGTGCTCGGTGTGGGAGCCGTGTTCGTCCTGTCGTGTGCGTCGTTGGCGACCCGCGAGCTTCCGTCGGTGCGTCGCCCGGCCGGCGGTGTCTCCGGGGGTATCCGGTCGGTGCTGAGCGGCAAACTGGCCATGACGTTCACCTGCGTTGCCGCGGTGGGCGTGATGACAACCGGCAGTGACGTCGCGCTGCTGGCGACCCTGAAGTCGGTGGATCAGACCGCGTGGGCCGGTGTGGTGATGGCCGTGTGTGCGGCCAGTTCGATGCTCGGCGGATTCATCTACGGCAGCCGCGAGCGCGGTTGGCGACCCGCACCGGTGGTTGCGCTGGTGGGCTTGTTCATGATTCCCATCGGGATCTGGGCCGACTGGCGCTGGATGATCGTGGCCTTCGTCCCCGCCGCGATGCTGGTCTCCTCGGCGTTCTCCGCCACCGCTGATGCCGCGGCCAGGCTGGCCGCGCCCGACATGCGAGCCACGGTCATGAGCGTCTATGGAGCATTCATGACGGCCAGCGGGTCACTGGGGCCGCCGTTGGCCGGAGTGGTCTACGACCTCGGCTCGCATCAGATCAGTTTTCTGGTGATCGGTACCGTCGGCGTCCTCGCCGGATTGCTCGCCTGGCGCCCGTTGAGCGAGCTGACGCCACGGGGCAGCGCCGAGAACCTGTTGACCACCGACCCAGTCGGATTGCCCGATGCCATCGAGCCGAATCCGGGAAAATGAGGAACGAACCATGTCATCAGCACGCCGCGTCGTCATCGTCGACGCATATGGACCGACGAAGCCGCTGGCGGAGGAATTCCGCGCGGCAGGTGTGGAATTGGTCAGGGTGCAGAGCAGCCCCGTGGTCCCCGCTCTGTACCCGGGCGAGGTCGACCTGGCCGACTATGTGGACGACATCCTCCACGACGGTGATCTGGCCGCCACGGTGGCCCGGTGCCGGGCGTACGAGCCGGTCGCCGTGGTCGTCGGCAGCGAGCCGGGCGTCGAGCTGGCCGATGCGCTCGGCGCCGAGCTGGGGTTGGTGTCCAACGGTGTCGCACTGAGCGCGGCCCGCCGGGACAAGTACGCCATGATTGAGACCATCCGGCAGGCCGGCCTGACGACGATGCGGCAGATCCGTTCGGATTCGTCCGAGGAACTGTTCGAATGGCACCGCTCGATCGGGGGCCGGGTCGTCGTCAAGCCGTTGCGCTCGACAGGCAACGACGGGGTCTATTTCTGCGATACGCCCCAGGAATCGGTCGTGGCCTACGACAAGGTCGTCGGCGCCGTCAACCTGTTCTCCGAGCGCAACGCCGCTGTGGTCGCGCAGGAATACCTGCGCGGCACGGAGTACTCGGTCAACACGGTCAGCCGCGACGGCAGGCGCCATGTCACGGACATGTGGCGTACGTCGCGGATCTCGGTGAACGGTGTCATCGACTTCGCCAGCCAGGTGCACCTGATGCGGCGACGAGGCGAGGTGCAGGACCAACTCGCCGACTACGCAGGCCGAGTTCTGGACGCGCTGGAGATCCAGCACGGTCCGGCGCACCTGGACATCAAGATCACGGATTCGGGACCGGCGCTGGTGGAGGTCGGACCGCGGCTGTGCGGCGGACGAATCCCCTCA
Source organism: Streptomyces sp. NPDC058371 (assembly GCF_042723265.1). NCBI lineage: Bacteria > Bacillati > Actinomycetota > Actinomycetes > Kitasatosporales > Streptomycetaceae > Streptomyces > Streptomyces sp. NPDC058371. Next base: position 1,525,736 of record NZ_JBHXJC010000001.1, read on the forward strand.
TTCACCAAACGGCTGCTGGGCGAGTCCCAACTCGACCTGACGGTGGACGCCTACCTGAACCCGGAAAGATTCCACGAGCGCATCGGGGGTGACTATCCGATCGGGCGCCACTTCGCGATCGTGCCGATGATCTCCCCGGTTGAAGGGACCTTGCGTGGCTACCGGCATCTGGACCGTATCCGTGGGCTGGAGAGCTTCCACGAGGTCATCGTCTTCATCAAGCCGGGCGAGAAGATCGTGCCCACCGTCGACGACATGACTCCGCTGCTGGTGCTTCTGGAACACGACAACGAGGAGACGGTGCTGCGCGACGCCGGCACGATCAACTATCTCGACGGTGAAGGGTTTTATGAATTGGAGCCCGAAACCGCCGTGGAGTAAGCCCCATTGGCACCTCGGGGGCGTGCTGGAAATTCATGAATCCGATAAACTCGGCAGCATGAATGAAGTGGGTTTCTACCGACAGCAAACCGAAGTAACCGATCCCGGTGACCGTGTAGATCTGCTCACAGGAATACCCGATGGCGTGGCGGAATTGGCCGCCCTTGTCCAGGGCGCCGTACTGCACCGTGACGCCGCGTTGTGGCGGTTCAGTGTCCTGTTGTCCGACGAACGCTATGCGGAAGGCGAAACGCGCCTCGTCCGGGACATCCTCGCGATGCTCGGCGGGCTCGACGAGCGACCGCCCGAGCAGCGCTTCGCGGGAACCTGCCGGGACTACTGCGTGCTGTTGTGCTCGATGCTGCGGCACCGTGGCGTGCCCGCGCGCATCCGGGGCGGGTTCGCCAACTACAACCGGTTTCTGGGTGCTCCCCGGTTGTTCGACGACCACTGGGTGGTCGAGTACTGGAACGCCGAGCACGGCTGGCGGCTGGCCGACGGGCAGTACGCCAGTCCGGCGGCAGCCGACTATCAGGTCGGCTTCGACCCCGTCGATGTGCCTCGGGACCGGTTCGTGGTGGCCGGGCAGGCATGGCTGCAAAGTCGCGCCGGCACGCGCGACGCCGAGCGGTTCATCGTCAGCGGCCTGCGCCGCGGCGGCCTGCCGATGATCGCCCAGACCGTGGTGCGCGACCTGGCCGCGCTGAACAAGGTCGAGGGATTCCCGTGGGACACCTGGGGAATCATGACCGCGCCGTTCGAGGATCTCGGTACGGACGAGCTGGAATTGTTGGACAGCGCCGCGGAAATCAGCGCCAAGGGCGGCCCGGTCGACGATGCACGGGAGCTCTATGCGGCGCATTCCGCACTGCGTGCCGAGTGATGCCCGACGTGCGTTGACGCGTTCCCGGCCACGGAAATCGCCCGGTTGTACGGCTCGACGCCGCCGGCCCGGCACCAAGGTGTCCGATGATCGCCCGCCGCCCACGAAGCAGAAAGAACTCCGATCTCGTGACTACGCACATCACTTCGGTTCCCGAGCTGCTCCATCGGCAGGCGCAGGCGCACCCCGACCGGATCGCGCTCAGTGACGGCACCCGTTCTCTCGACTACCGCGCTCTTGAGCGGTCGGCCCGGAGGATCGCAGTGCGGCTGACCGGGCGCGGCGTCGGGCGGGGTCAGCGCGTGGCCCTCCTCGGGCCGCGCGACGTGCGCCTCTTCACGATGCTGTACGGCGTACTGCGCTCTGGAGCGACGGCGGTGGTCGCCGGCGAGGAATGGAGCGAGCCCGACCTGTGCCGGAGGCTGACCGCCGTCTCCGCCAGTTGCATGCTGACCAGTGGACCTGACGTGCGGGTTCCCGCCGGGTGGCAGGGCGACGTGGTGGACGTCGATGCGCTGAGCGGAACGTCGCCGGAGGCGACGCCGATGACCGACGCCCCGCAGGGCACCGATCTGGCCTACCTGTCGTTCACCTCGGGCTCTGCCGGTGAGCCGAAAGCCGTAGCGGTCAGTCATGCCAACGTCGTTCACTATGCGCAAGCACTAAGGGACCGTCTCGGGCTCACCGACGACGACGTGCCGTGCGTCGCACACATGACCACGTTGGCAGCCGATCTCGGCCACACGTCCTGGCTGCTCGCACTGGCGACCGGGGGACGGGTCCACGTCGTGCCGGATCACCTCACGCGTGACCCAGAAGCATTCTGGCCGTCGGTGCGCGAGGCGGGCGTATCGATGATGAAGACCACGCCGACGCACCTGACGGCGCTGCTGGAGGAGAGGCCCGCCGGTGCCCCCACCCTGGCCACCGTGTTGCTCGGCGGCGAGGTGCTGTCGAGATCCTTCGCTGTCCGGTTGCTCGACGAGGGCATCGCGCATCGGGTGGTCAACCACTACGGGCCGACGGAGACGACCATCGGCGCCACCAGCTTCGTCGCCAACGCAGTGGCCGATCTGCCGACCGGCGAAGCGACCGTGCCGATCGGCACCGCTCTTGGTGACGGGGTGCTGCGGCTGGTGGACGACGACGGGCGAACGGTCGCCGACGAACAGCCCGGCCAGCTGCTGATCGGCGGTCCCGGCGTCAGCGCCGGCTACTTCGGCCGTACGGAGGAGACGGCGCGGTGCTTCGTCGCGTACGACGGTGAGCGCATGTACCGCACCGGCGACATCTGCCGCCGTCGCCGTGACGGCACCCTCGTCTTCCTGGGCCGCTCCGACCGGCAGGTGAAGATACGCGGCTTCCGGGTCGATCCCGCGGAAGTCGAGCGCATCATCGACGCGTGGCCGGGCGTCGCTGCTTCGGCCGTCCTCGTCCGGTCCGCACCCGCCGGCGATCGGCTGCTGGCCGCGGTACGGCTCGCCGGCACCGACGAGACCGCGCTAGACGAACTGCGCGCACACCTGCACGAGCGGCTGCCCGGCTACTCGATACCGGCCCCGATCGTGGCGCTGTCGAAATTCCCCGCCGGACCAAGCGGAAAGCTCGACCGTGCCTGCCTGCTCAAGGCCCTGGACGAGGTCATCGCGCAGCGGGCCGGTCGCGTGAGCTCCACGTCCGGTGACCGGCCGATTCCGGCCGATCCGCTGCTGGTCGAAGACATCGCTGGTCTGTGGGCGGGCGCCCTGGGTCTGCCCGAGGTTGCCTTTGATGCCGACGTGCTCGCGCTCGGCGGCGATTCGATCCTCGCGATGCGCACGGTCGCGCTCGTGCGCCGGCATGGCTACCAGATCACCTTCGAGGACTTCTACCTCAGTCCGACGCCCCGTTCACTCGCCGCCGCGGCACGACCGGTTCGGGACGACACCGCGGAGCCGATGCGGACCGACCGGGGCCGGCGAGTGCTCGCACCGGCCCAGCGCTGGTTCTTCAGCCAGGGTGTCGAGGAAGCCGGGCACTGGAACCAGGCGGTGTTGCTGCGCTGTTGCCGGCCGGTCGACGCGGGAGCGCTCAGTGGTGCCGTCGCCGCGGTGCTCGAACGCCATCCCGCGTTGCGCCGGCCCGTCGGTCCGGACGGTCCAGCTGACAAGGCCCGAGCGGTGGCCGACCTGGAGGCTGTGACGTTCTCGCGGCTCCCGCCCGAGCCGGACCGGATCGCCCCCGTGGTCGAGGGGGTGTGCGGCGAGTTGCAACGCAGTATGAACCCTGCATCAGGGCGGCTGGTCCGCGTCCACCTGTTCCGCGGCGAAGGCGGAAGTGACGACCGGCTGGCCATTGTCGTGCATCACCTGGCCATAGACGGCTTGTCCTGGCGCATCCTGCTCGACGACCTGGCCGTCGCCTATCGCGCCATGCTGGTCGACGGACGGGCACAGCTGCCGCCGACCTCCGACTTCTACCGCTGGGCCGCAACCCGCCCGCCACTCGGGCCCGTGCACGCATCACCGGATCTGCCACCTTTGCCGCTGGACGGTCCCAGCGGGGGAGCCGAGCCGGCCGCGCTCAGCTGGACCCTGAACGAGGCGGCCACCGCCGATCTCTCCGCACGCCACGGTCGTGCCCAGCGGCTCGAAGCAATTCTGCTCGCGGCCTTCGCCGACGCGGTGTCCGACTGGAGCCGACGACCCGGTATCACGGTGGAGGTGGAGACCCACGGCCGTGATGTCGACTCCGCCGAGTACCTGGACACCATCGGCTGGTTCACCGCGGTGAAACGGGTGCCGCTCCGTCGGAGAAACCGGATCGACGAAGTGGAACGGCGGGTGCGCGAGGCGCCGTTGCTGCCGATGGACGCCGAGGGCATGCGTCCCGAGGCCGGGTTCAACTTCCTCGGCGCCTTCCAGCTTCCGGACGAGCCGGCGCTGGGCTGGACCGTGGCGACCGAGTCGCCCGGCGTGGCGCGGTGCCCGAGCGGGGATCCGCTCTACCGGTTGCGGCTCACCGCACGCCTTGTCGAGGGCAGGCTGGTCACCGACCTCGTCTACGCCGCTCCGGCCCTGTCCCACAGCAGCGCCGAGCGCATCATGGCCGCGTTCGGCCGCGACGTCGCGGCCGCGGCGGGCGCCGAGGCTCCTGCGCCGGTAGCGGTGCCGGAGTCGACGTCGGGCCAGTTGCTGTACACGGGAGCAACTCGGCGCCGGTGGCGCCGCAGCGTGGTCAGCGAGCCGGCACGGGTGTTGCTCACCGGAGCCACCGGTTACCTCGGCGGGCATCTGCTCACCGAACTCACCGCACGGGGCGCGCGGGTCACCTGTCTGGTCCGCGGTAGGCCCGAGGCCGACGCGGCCCAGCGGCTGACCGGGCGGGACGGCGTCGACGTGGTCGTCGGTGACATCACCCAGGACGGCCTCGGCCTGTCCACCACCGGCCTTGCCGCTGCCCGGACGGCCCAGGTCGTGCTGCATGCCGCCGCCGACGTCCGGCTCGTCGCCTCTCCCACCGAGCTGGTGGGGACGAACACCGCGGCCGTCCGCCGACTGCTCGACTGGCTCGACACCGAAACCGACGGGGTGCGTTTCCACCACATCTCCACGCTTGCCGTCGCAGGCCACCTCGACGGATCTCCGCGCGTTTTCGGCGAAGCGGATCTGGACATCGGCCAGAGTTTCCACAACTCCTACGAGCGGTCGAAGTTCAGTGCCGAGGAGCTCGTCCGCTCGTGGGCATCCTCGGGCCGCCAGGCGGTCGTCCACCGCAGCGGACACATCGCGGCACACAGCCGTTCCGGCGTCTTCCAGCGCAATGTCGCCGACAATCGCGTATACCAGCTCATCCGGGGTTACATCCTGGCCGGCGCCGCACCCCGGCGGCCGGGGACGAGGTTCGCGTTCTCACACGTCGATACCGTCGCGGGCGGAATCGCCGCACTCGCGCTGCAGCCGTACACCGCCCCTGGCACCTACCACGTCGAGACTCCTTACGAGTTGCCGCACGACGAGCTCGTGGGCTGGCTCAACGACTGCGGGTATCCGGTGACGCTCACCGGCGACGACGACTTCGCCGAGATCATCAGCCGCGTCGAGCAGCAGCACCAGGTGGCTGCCCGGCTGGCCGAGACCTGGTCCCGGCTGCCCGATCGCAACATCGTCGTCGACTCCTCGTACACGACGTCGGTGTTGGCCCGGGCCGGAGTGCGTTTCGCGGAGCCCACTCGGGAGTGGTGGGCAGCCGCCCTGTCATGGGCCGAAGACGTCGGTTTTCTCAGCCCGGTACTCACGTCCCGGCGGACCGGCTGACCGGGCCGGCCCGCCATCGTCCCAAGGGAGATCCATGTCGCACCTGTCCCCAGTCCTGCACCAGGCGACCCCGGTCGTGGCGGTGCGCGGCGAGGGCGTCCATCTCTTCGACGCCGCCGGCCGCCGCTATCTGGATTTCACCGCGGGAGTCGGTGTGACCAGCACCGGCCACTGCCATCCCCGGGTTGTCGAGGCCACCCAGCGGCAAGCCGCGACGCTGGTGCACGGTCAGTACACGACGGTGCTGCACGAGCCCTTGCTGACCTTGACCGAACGGCTCGGCGAGGTGCTGCCACCCGGCCTGGACGCGCTGTTCTACGCCAGTTCGGGCAGCGAGGCGGTGGAGGCTGCGCTTCGGCTGGCCCGGCACGCGACGTCCCGTCAGAACGCCATCGTCTTCGACGGTTCCTTCCACGGGCGCACCATGGGCGCTGCCGCACTGACCACGGCCGGCTCGCGCTTTCGCGCCGGGATCGGTCCGCTGATGCCCGGCGTCGCGGTGGCGCCGTTCCCGTACACCTTCCGGCTCGGGATGGCGGAGGACGAAGCCGTCGAATACGCGTTGCGGGGCCTGGACCACGTGTTCGCCACCACCAGCGTGCCTGAGGAGACGGCGGCCCTCTTCGTCGAGCCGGTACTCGGTGAGGGTGGCTATGTGCCGGCCCCGGCGGGGTTCCTGGCCGGGCTGCGCGAGCGGGCCGACAGACACGGCATCCTGCTGGTCGCCGACGAGGTGCAGGCCGGGTTCGGGCGAACCGGCAGGTTCTGGGCGCACCAGCACCACGACGGGGTTGTGCCGGACATCCTGGTCACCGCGAAGGGACTGGCCAGCGGATTCCCCCTGTCGGCCATCGCGGCACCGACCGGGCTGATGCAACGCGCCTGGCCCGGTTCACAGGGCGGTACATACGGGGGCAACGCGGTGGCCTGCGCCGCCGCGGTGGCGACGCTCGATGTCATGCGCGACGAAAATCTCGTGCACAACGCGGCCGAGCAGGGCCGGCGGCTGCTCGACGGATTGCGGAAAGTCGCCGCGACAACACCGGAGATCGCCGACGTGCGCGGGCTCGGGCTGATGGTCGGCAACGAGTTCTGCCGGCCCGACGGCACGCCCGACCCGGGTGCCGCCCAGCGGGCCCAGCGGGCCGCGACGGACCTCGGCCTGCTGCTGCTGACCTGCGGCACCCACAGCAATGTCGTACGGATGATGCCGGCCCTTGTGGCGACAAGCGGGCACATCGACGAGGCAGTCGAGTTGTGGTCGAAGGCTGTGTACGCCGCAACGGACTGATATTCCCGGACGGAATTTTCACGCGGTCCCGACATCGGTGAGCCATGTCCGCTCCTCATCGAGTAATTCGCCCTGAACTCCAGGGGTGTTGGTACGGCCCGCCTTTGAGAATCTGGTCAGCCGCGGTCGGGTCGTGCTAGAAACTCCGCATGAACCTCATTGAGTTCCCGGAGGATTGGCATTCAGCGTTGGTGATCGTTGCCCATCCGGATGACGTTGAATATCCAGGAGCGGCTCCCATTGCCCGCTGGACCGCGCAGGGCAAAGAGGTGGTCTACCTGATTGCCAGCCGCGGCGAAGCGGGCATGGACGGAATGCTTCCGGAAGACGCCAAGATGCTGCGCGTCAATGAGCAGATCGCCGCGGCTACCGAAGTCGGCGTGTCTGTCGTGGAGTTCCTGGACCACCCTGACGGCATGATCGAGTATAGCCTCGGGCTCCGACGGGAAATCGCCGCAGCGATTCGGCGGCACCGGCCCGAACTGGTGGTGATCGGAAATCACCGGGAGCTCAGTGGAAACGGTATGCTCAATATGGCCGATCACAGGGCGGTCGGGCAGGCCGGTATCGACGCAGTACGCGACGCGGCGAATCGCTGGGTGTTCCGTGACCTGGCGGAGGAACCCTGGTCGGGTGTGCGGTACATGGCTCTGCTCGGCTCCCCGGACAACACGCACGCAGTCGAGACCGAGGAATGGTTCGACGCCGGCGTCCGATCTCTGTTGGCGCACAGCGCCTATCTCGAGCACCTCGGCGCGACCCCGGAAGAGGTCGAGGCGATGTTGCGGAAGTTCTCGATGGATGTCGCGTCCCAATTTGGCGGCCGCCCTGGCGTCGCATTCGAAATGCTGTAAGCGGCAAGGGCATTCAATGAAGAAGGAAGCCTCATGAGTACGACAACGGAAGAAATCGACGTCTTCGCGACCTCCTGGAAGCTGACCGCTTCGGTGGCAGTCGACGCTCCCGCCGACCAGGTGTACGGCATGGTCAGCGACATCACCCGGATGGGGGAGTGGTCGCCGGAATGCCTCGGAGGGAAGTGGACAAGCGGCACTCCGGGTCAGGAGGGTGCTCGATTCCACGGGTTCAACCGCGAAGGCGAGGCGGAGTGGACCAGCCAGTCGGAGGTTGTCACGGCGGTGTCGCCGCGCGAGTTCGAATTCACCGTCATGGCGTTCTGTCCGGGGCAGCCGGACGAGAACACCCAGTGGGTGACGGGCTCACAGCCGGGCGACATGACGTGGTCGTTCCGTGTCGAGGAGAACGGCTCCGGTTGCGTTCTGACGCAGACCCACACCATGAAACTGGTCGGCCCCTTCTACCGCCTCCTACTCGAAGGAGTGGAAGAGAGCGAGCGGTCGGAGAATGTGCAGAACCGCAAGGAGCACCTGCAGCACTCGATGGAGTCGACGCTGGCCAAGCTCAAATCAGTGGCTGAACAGGGCAACTGATCTGCCATGCCATGCCAACTGGGGAGGTGAGTGGTGAACATAGCAATTGTCGGCGGCGGCGCATCCGCGGTGTGCGTCGTCGATAAGCTCGCCCGATCCACTCATCCCTCCGGGGAACTGACCGTATTCGACCCCTCGCCGCATTTGTGGCGGGGGCGGGCGTATCAGCGGGACGCCGAGGTGGTCCTGGTCAACTCGCCCGCCGAGGACATGTCGGTGCGGGAAGGCGACTCGGGCCACTACGAGCGGTGGCTGGCCGTCCACGGCCACACCGCGGAGTTCGCGCCACGCACCGTGTACGGCGACTACCTGGAGTTCAGCGCGCGCGAGGGGATCGCCCGACTGCGCGAACGAGGGTGGCAGGTCACCATCGTCCGTGAAGCGGTGGCCGGTGTGCTGCGTATCGGCGATCAGGTCGTTCTGCACACCAACAGCGGCCTGCACACGCCGTGCGACTACATCGTGCTCGCCGTCGGCGGCGGCCACCCGAGGGACGCCTTCGGGCTGGCCGGCAAACCGAACTTCGTCGGTGAGCCGTATCCCGTCGCCAGGACCTTGTCCGCCATCGCACCGGACGACAGCGTCGCGGTCATCGGTACGGGCCTGACCGCGGTGGACGTGCTGATCGCACTGCATTCCCGTGGACACCGCGGTCCGATCACCCTGCTGTCGCGCCATGGTGTGCTGCCCGCCGTTCGGCAGCAGCCGATCTCGTACCAGCCCAAACACTTCGTGCCGGAGCGGCTGCACGCCATGGCGGGACGAACCGGTCAGGTCGCCCTCGCCGACGTGATCGAGCTGCTCCGACTCGAACTGGCCGAGGCATGCGCCGACCTCGACGAGGTGTGGGAAGAGATCTCCTGCGTTCGCGCGGAGGCTCCTGCCGCGCGGCTGCGCCGCCAGCTGGCCGACGTCGGTTGTCGGCGCATCGGGGTGCGAGTGATGCAGCAGGCAGTGCACGTATGCGGGCCCGACCTGTGGCCGCTGCTGCCGGAGAGCACGCGGCAGCACATCTTGGGCAGGCACTACCGGACGCTGATGAGCCTGTGCTGCCCGATGCCCCCGAGCAGCGCGACGACGATTCTGCGGCTCATCGACTCCGGCCAACTGACGGTGCTCAGTGGTGTACAGCGGACCGTTCCCTCGACCGTCGGCGGCTTCCGCATCACCACCGACAGCACCGAGTTGGCGGTCTGCCACGTGGTCAACGCGGTGAACGCATCCGCGCATCGCGTTCCGCCCGGCGCGCGGCGACTCGTCAACGCGCTGTACGCCGAGCGCCTTGCCATGCCACACCCCGACGGCGGCCTGTGCGTCGACACGGCGACCAGCCGCCTGGTCGGAACCAGCCTCAGCAACCCGGGGATCTATGCGATCGGCGACATCGCCGGCGGCACATTCTTCTTCACCTTCGGCGTCCCCTCGCTGGTCGACCGCAGCCACGACATCGTCACCGACATCCTCGCAACCGAGTGGAACAGGATGAGAGAAGGAAGCTGTGCCTGAGGAAACAGAGACCCGGCTTGCCCACCTCGCCGACACCAGGACCGGCCTGCCCATCCCCAGTGCACCGGTGTTCGCCTCGGCCGGCGACGAGCGCCGCTACCGCAAGCAGCGGCTGGCCGCGGCGATCCGGCTGTTCGGCAAGTACGGCTTCGGCGAGGGAATCTCCGGCCACATTTCCGTCCGGGACCCCGAAGACCGCGACCTGTTCTGGGTGAACCCCTTCGGCGTCTCCTTCAACCGGGTCACCGTGGCCGACCTCATCTGCGTGGACACCAAGGGCGTAGTCGTCGCCGGCAAGCACGCGGTCAACCCGAGCGCGTTCGCCATCCATTCGCAGATCCACCAGCTGTGCCCCGGCGCCGACGGCATCGCGCACGGACACACCGTTCACAGCCGGGCGCTGGGCGCCCTGGGCCGGCTGTTGGACCCCGTCGACCAGGAATCCGCTGCCTTCTACCGGAACCAGGTCCTCTACGACGACTACGACGGGCCGGCGGTCGGCGTCGACCAGGGCCGGGACATCGCGACCAGGCTCGGCGACAAGACCGCGCTCCTACTGCGCCACCACGGGCTGATCACCGCGGGTGGCTCGCTGGAAGAGGCGATGCACTGGTTCTGCACCTTCGACAGCTGCGCTCAGGTGCAGTTGCTCGCCGGTGCGGCGGGCTCGGTGAAGGTCATGACAGAGCGTCAGGCTCTGCTGGCCCGCGAGGGATTCGGCGACCGGCAACTGGCATGGTTCAGCTTCCAGATGATGTGGGACGACATCGTGCACGAGCAACCGGATCTGCTCGATGAATGACCTGGGTCTTCGCGCGCATGCGGGCGAACAGGCGGTCCAGCGGCGGGTCGGTGAAGGCGGGCCTGGCCATGGGTCGCCCATGTTCGGCCCGGTGATCCCGGCCGGGCACGCCGAGTTCATCGCCGACCGGCGCATGGTCGTACTGGGGGCGGCGGACGAGGACGACACGGTCTGGGCCACGATGCTTTCAGGCCATGCCGGATTCGCGAAAGCGATGGGCGAGCGGGCCATTCGGTTCTCCGGCGGGCCCGCGGAGGGCGACCCGCTGCGCGCGGCGTTCGAGAATCGGCGCCCGGCCGGGATACTCGCCGTCGATCAGGCCCGGGGCCGGCGGATCAGGGCGAACGGGTGGGTTCGCCGCGACGGCGACGGCCTGAGGATGGAAACCGCGCAGGTACTGAGGAACTGTCCCAAGTACATCCAGAAGCGTGAGTTGGTCGCGGACGCGGAACCTTTGCGCGCGCGGGAGACCAGTGGCACGGAGCTCACCGCGAGGCAACGGGAGTGGATCGCCGGGGCGGACACCTTCTTCATCGCCAGCTATTCCCCGGATCACGGTGCGGACGTCAGCCACCGGGGCGGGCCTGCCGGGTTTGTCACCGTCGGCGGAAGCAAGTGGCTGAGCTGGCCCGATTACACGGGAAATTCGTTCTACATGACGCTGGGAAACCTGGAGCTGAATCCCGCCTGCGGACTGCTCTTTGTGGATTGGCGGCGTGGACATACGCTGCACCTCACCGGTGAAAGCCACGTCGATTGGCAGGACCGGTCGAAGCCGGGCGCGAAACGCACAGTGCATTTCAGCGTGCGTCGTGTTGTGCAGGTCGACAACGCCACCGTCCTGCGGTGGCGGTTCGTTGAGAAATCACCGTTCAACCCATGATTCCCACCACCGAGACCAAGGACAGCGAGCGATGACAATCCTCGAATCCCAGCCCGCCACCACCGTGCCCAATACCGCCGAAGACATCCTCGCCGCCGTGCGCGCAATCGCTCCCGAGTTGCGAGACCGGTCGGTGGAAATAGAGCAGAACCGGCGGCTGCCCGCCGATGTGGTGGAACTGATACGCGGCGCGGGTGTGTTCCGAATGGGTTTCGCCAAGGAGCAGGGCGGACCCGATCTCACCTCTGTCGAACAGACCAGGGTGCTCGAGGCTCTGTCCTACGGGGACACGTCGGCCGGCTGGTGCGGCATGATCGGCATGGACAGCGGCCTCTACTCCGCCTACCTGTCGCCGTCGGCGGTCCGCGAGATGTTCCCCACCCCGGACATGGTCACCGGAGGCCTGATCAACCCGAACGGCCGCGCGGAGCGGGTTCCCGGTGGCTACCGGCTCAGCGGTCACTGGAACCTGGGCAGCGGCATCACGCACGCCGACTGGGTGTCCGCCGGTGCGTTCACCTGTACCAACGGTGAGCAGGACGTGAACGAGCACGGGAACCCCAACTGGCGCGTGCTGCTGGTACGTCCCGGTGAGGTCAAGATGATCGACACCTGGCACGCGACCGGCTTGGCCGGCAGCGGCAGCATCGACTACGAGATGGACGATGTGTTCGTGCCCGAGGAGCACACCTTCTCCTTCGGCAAGCCGCTGAGCCGGACCGGTCCGCTGGCCGCGCCGGACGCGCTGATGCGCAAGATGCCGGGCGTGCCGCTGGGCGCGGCACGGGCGGCGCTGGACTACGTACGGGAGATGGCCCGCACCAAGGTGAACCGGATGACCGGCCAGGCGTGGGCGGACGACTACCGGATCCAGTTCGCCCTCGGCGAGTGCGAAATGGACTTCCTGACCATGCGGCACGCCGTGTACGGCAGCATCGAGCACAAGTGGAGCCGGCTTGAGTCCGGCATCGCCTACACGGACCTCACCGCGGAAGAGCGGGTCGAGACGGTGCTGTTGGCGGTCAAGGCGTTCCGCGGCGCTCTGGACATCGTCCGCCGGCTGTACGACCTGCTGGCTACTACGTCGATCTACAAGCCGTCGCCGATGGACCGTTGGCTGCGGGACCTGAACACGATGTGCCAGCACGTGATGGCGCAGGACGTCATCGTGCAGTCGGCCGGCGCGTACCTGCTCGGGGGCAAGCCGCGGTTCCCGTTCGCCGTGGGCATCACGGAATAGCCGGGACGCACTTCATGGCCACGTCTCATACAGCGGATCACGCAGCAGAATCCGTGCCGTGCACGGCCGAAGGCATCCTGTCCGCGGTCCGGGCGATCGTGCCTGAACTCAGGGCGCGTTCCGCGGAGATCGAGCGGCTTCGGCGACTGCCCGAGGACGTGGTGGAACTGGTCCGCGGCACGGGCGTGTTCCGGATGGGTTTCGCCGCGGAGTTCGGCGGGCCCGCGCTGACCTCGGCCGAGCAGACCCGAGTGCTGGAGGAACTGTCCTACGGGGACACCTCGGTCGGGTGGTGCGCCATGGTCGGCATGGACGGCGGGTTGTTCGCCAACTACCTGTCGGAGTCCGCGGTTCGGGAGATGTTCCCGACCCTGGACATGAGCACGGCCGGCATGCTGGCCCCGGCCGGACGGGCGGAACGGGTCCCCGGCGGCTACCGGCTGACCGGGCACTGGAAATTCGGCAGCGGCATCACCCACGCCGACTGGGTGTTCGCCGGCGCGCACACCTACAGCGGCGGCGAACCGGAACGCACCGCCAGTGGCACTCCGGACTGGCAGGTCATGATGGTGCGGCCCGGTGAGGTGGAGCTGATCGACAACTGGCGTACGACCGGCCTGGCCGGCACCAGCAGCATGGACTACACCGCTGACGACGTGTTCGTGCCCGAGGAGCGCTCCTTCAGCTTCCGGGCCCCGCGCAGCCGGTCCGGGCCGCTGTCGACGCCGGACCTGCAGATGCGCAAGATGCCGGGTGTGCCGCTGGGCGCGACGCGGGCGGCGCTGGACCACGTACGGGATCTCGCGCGTACCAAGGTGGACCGGATGACCGGTCGGCCGTGGGCGGAGGATCCTCGCGTCCAGTTCGCCCTCGGCGAATGCGAGATGGACTTCCTGGCCATCCGGCACGCCGTGTACCGGAGTCTTGAGCACCGCTGGAACCGCTTGGCGGCCGGGGCGAGGCAAGAGGACCTGAGCGACGACGAGCGGGTCGACACGATGTTGGCGAGGCAGGGCGCCTTTCGTGGCTCCCGCGCGATCGTACGGCGGCTCTACGACCTGCTGGCCACCGCGTCGGTCTACCGGCCGTCGCCGATGGACCGCGGGCTTCGCGACCTGGAAACGATGTGCCAGCACTTCATGGCACAGGACCAGATCGTGCAGTCCGCGGGTGCCTTCCTGCTCGGCGGCAAGCCGCAGAATCCCCTGGTTCTCGGGATTCTCGATTAGACGGATCACCCGCACGTAACCACCCTCTTTTCCGGAAGGCCACATGACCACCCTCGCCGATCCTCTCCAGGGCCCGTTGCATTCCCGGTCCGGCCCGGATACGTACTGGAGCACGACCAATGTCGGCGAGGCCTTTCCCGGTGTCGTCACGCCCCTGGCCTGGTCGTTGTGCGGCCCGGGGGTGGAGGTCGGCATCCGCGACTGCTACGCGCGCGTCGGCGCCTTGCCGCGTGCCGAGGTGAGGGTTCCCGACCGGGTCGAGGACCGCCTCATCTCGGTGTTCTACGGTCGTGGCGCGCTGAACGTGAACTTTTTCTGCCGGATGGGTGCCAACTTGCCCGGCAGCGCACCGGACGCGATCGCCCGCCAGTTCCTCGGTGAGCTGCCCGAGGGCATTCCGGCACGCAGCAGAAGCCGGCGCCTGCCGATCGTCGCGGTGAAGATGCCTTACACACAGGCCACGATCCGCAGCGACGTGCTCAGGCGCGCCATGCCGGTCAAGGGCTGGTGGCAGGGGTGGACGCCCCGGCTCGACACGCTCGACCTGGCCGGCTGCCGGGACGCGTTGACCGATGCGAGGACCACGTTCACCGAGATGCTCCGCGTCCAGGCGGCCGGTCTGTTCGTCGGTGTTCAGCCGGTGTTCGACCGCCTGAACACGTTGATCGACAAGGCCGGTCTGACGGCGGAGCAGGTCAACGCCCTGGTGGGCGGTCAGGGCGCGCACGCCGAGACGGACATGATCCACGACCTGTGGGCACTGGGCCGGCAGGAGATCACCCTGGCTCGATTCCTGGCCGACCACGGCTATCACGGCCCCAACGAGGGTGAGGTGTCGAGCACGGTCTGGCGAGAGGACCCGGCTCCGGTCCTCCGGCTGGCCGAGCAGTACGCGTCCCTCGACGCGCACGCGAATCCGGCGGACGGCGCCGTGCGGCGAACTCGCGCACGGCAGGAGGCCGAACGCCTGCTCATCGCCTCGCTGCCGCCCGTCGAGCGCCCGGTCGCGCGGATCGTGCTCAAGCTGGTGGTGTCCAGAATCCCGCTGCGTGGCGTCGCGAAGGCGGCTTTCCTGCAGGCCCTGGACGTGGCGCGCGGCGCGGCCCGGCGGATGGGCGTCCACCTTGCGGAACAAGGGGTACTGGACGACCCCGAGGACGTCTTCTACTTCACCGCGGACGAGCTCACCCGCACGCCGCCCACCGTGGCGGCGGCGGTCGCCGCTGAACGGCGCGCGCAGCACGAAACGTTCCACGCCCTCACGCTTCCCACGCACTGGCAGGGAAATCCGGCACCAGTGGAGGCCCGAGTGTCCCGGCCTGCGCGCACCGACCGCACGACGGTGCGCGGGATCGGGGCCAGCGGGGGGCGGGTCGAGGGCACCGTCCGCGTGCTGCGCGACCCCGAGTTCGCCGACGTCGAACCGGGCGAGGTACTGGTGTGTGGCACGACCGACCCGAGTTGGGCGTCGGTCCTGTTCCTGTCCTCCGCCCTTGTAGTCGATGTCGGCGGCCCGCTCAGCCACGCCGCGGTGGTCGCCCGCGAAGTCGGTGTGCCGTGCGTCATCGGCACCGGGGACGGGACCACCGCACTCTTCACGGGCGACCGTGTCCGGGTCGACGGCAACGCCGGGACAGTCGAGATCCTCAGCCGCGCCGAGCCGGTTGCGGCGGCCGAGCGGAAAGGTCCCAGCGAATGACAGCACTGGAAACGCCCAACACGGCACAGGAGATCCTCGCCGCGTCGAAAGCGGTGGTCCCGAAGTTGCGGGCGCGCTCCGTGGAGATCGAGGACGACCGGCGTCTGCCTGCGGACGTCGTGGAGCTGTTGCGGGGAACGGGCGTGTTCCGGATGGGATTCCCGAAGGAACTCGGTGGCCCCGGGCTCACCTCCATGGAACAGATCGAGGTGATCGAGGCCCTTTCCTACGGCGACACGTCCGCGGGCTGGTGCGCGATGATCGGGATGGACGCCGGTCTGTACGCGCTGACGGACCCCGTGATCCGGGAGATGTTCCCGAGCCTGGACGTGATCGCGGCGGGCATGCTGCCACCGGTCGGCCGGGCCGACCGGGTCCCGGGCGGCTACCGGGTGACCGGCCGATGGAGCTTCGCGAGCGGGATCGCGCACGCCGACTGGGTGTCGGCAGGAGCGTTCGTTCACGCCGGTGGCGAGCGGGAGCGCACCGCGAGCGGCAAGCCGTACTGGCGGGTGGTGATGGTGCGGCCCGACGAGGTCGAGCTGATCGACGGCTGGCACCCCACGGGCCTTGCAGGCAGCGGCAGTCTGGACTACACGATCACCGATGTCTTCGTTCCCGAAGAGCGTACGTTCAGCCTCGGCGAGCCCACCAGAACCGGGCCGCTCGCCGCACCGGACGCCCTCATGCGGAAGATGCCCGCGGTAGGGCTCGGTGCGGCGCGCGCAGCGCTCGACCATGTGCGGGACGAGGTGCGCTCGAAGGTGGACCGGGTGACCGGCCGGCCGTGGACGGAGGACTACCGGGTCCAGTTCGCGATCGGTGAGTGCGAGATGCAGTTCGCGGCTGTTCGGCGCGCGGTGTACGGAAGCCTTGAGGACCGGTGGGACCGCATGGCAGCCGGTGCGACGCTTGACGACTTCACCCCGGACGAGCGGATCGCGACCATGCTCACCAGGCTGGCGGCGATGCGCGCGGCTCGCACGATCGTGCGGCGGCTCTATGACCTGCTCGCCACCACCTCGATCTACCGGCCGTCCCCGATGGACCGCTGGCTGCGGGACATGGAGACCATGTGCCAGCACGTCATGGCGCAGGACCAGATCGTGCAGTCCGCGGGCGCGTTCCTGCTCGGTGGCAAGCCGCAGTTCCCGCTGGCGCTCGGGATCGTGCACTGATGGCCGACGACCTCGCCGTGCTCCACGGTGACCCGCTACCGGACCTTCCGGTGCGCAACCTGGCCGAGGCGCTGGTACGCGCCGCACGGATGACCGACGCAGGCGAGATCGTCTGCCTGAACGGTTCTTCGGCCCCCAGCGTGCGGTCCTACGCGGATCTGCTGCTCGACGCGGCACGGATTCTGCGAGGAGCCCGGGACCGGGGTGTTCGGCCGGGGGACCGGGTGGTCCTGCAGATCAGTGACCAACTCGACCTGCTGGCGGCGTTCTGGGCGTGTCAGCTCGGCGGGTTCGTCCCGGTTCCACTGACTGCGGACCCGCCCGTGGGCAGCCCGCTGTCTGCTGCCGGGTTGGTGGCCGGCGTCTGCGGAATCCTCGACGAACCGTGGGTGATCTCCCCGGAAGGCGTCGGAGTGCCGCGGTGGCTGGGCACGGTCGACGGGATGCGCTCCGAGTCCACCGCACACGACTTCCACGCCGTCGGCCTCGATGATCCGGCGGTGCTGCTGCTCACCTCGGGCAGCACTGGTGTGCCCAAGGCCGTCACGCTGACTCAGCGCAACATCCTGAGCAGGGCCCACGCCACCGCCCTCGTCCGGGGACTGTCCCGGCGCAACAGGACCTTCAACTGGATGCCGCTGGATCACGTGGGCGGTCTGATCATGTTCCATGTGCGGGACGTCTTCCTCGGCTGCCACCAAGTGCACGCGAGAATCCCCTGGGTGCTCGAAGATCCGCTGCGCTGGCTCGACGCGATCAACGAGTACCGGTGCGACACGACCTGGGCGCCCAACTTCGCGTTCGGCCTGGTGGCCGACCAGGCCGACCGGATCGCCTCGCGGAGCTGGGATCTCAGCACGCTCGTCTACGTCATGAACGGCGGCGAGGCGGTGAAACCCAAGGTGGCGCGGCGGTTCCTGAGCCTGCTCGCCCCCTTCGGGCTTCCGCCCTCGGCGATGCACCCGGGATGGGGCATGTCGGAGACGTCCTCCGGCGTGGTCGACTGCGTGCTCCCGGCCGAGGACAGCACCGACGAGGACCGGTTCGTCTGCGTGGGCCGGCCTCACCCAGGGGTGTCGGTGCGGGTCGTCGACGACGACGGATGGCCGGTGAAGGCAGGGGTGATCGGCCGCGTCCAGGTCACCGGAGCGCCGGTGACACCCGGGTACTACGACAACGACAGGCAGAACCAACAGTCCTTCAGCGTCGACGGCTGGTTCAAGACCGGAGACCTGGGATTTGTCTCGGCCGGCGGGCTGACGGTCACAGGCCGCGCCGATGACGTCATCGAGATCGACGGCGTCGCCTATTACGGCCACGAAATAGAGTCCGCGGTCGAGGAACTCCCCTTTGTCGAACCGTCCTTCACGGTCGCCTGTGCCGGAGTCTCCGGTGGTTCGCTCGCGGTTGCTTTTCATCCTCGTTCGGGTACCACCTCGGACTTGAATAATTGGCGCGTCGTCGAACATGTTGCGAACCGATTCGGAATTGGGGTGAGTCGTGTCTGTTCTGTAAGGAAAGAAGACGTTGCCAAGACTGGAATTGGGAAAATCAAGCGGTTGGAAGTCGCTCAACTCCTTGCCGCTTATCTAAGTGCCTGTTAGCCTTTTATTTATCGGCGCAGGAAATGCTGTCGATGTAATTCCTATCGTAAAGGAGAAACTCATGTGCGACCGCTGAATTAATATCCAGTCGCAGACAATTGCGACGGTCGGCCTCACGGAAGAGGCGCGTTTACTGGTACAACGCTGAGCCGACCTCAGGGAGTCCACCCATCGCCTGCATCAGTGCGAACGCGCCGTCGGTGCTGGGTGGGCCCCCGTTGGGGCCGCAGCGGGGAGAGGGACCAACCGTGTCCGAGGAATTGCGGGTGCTGCAAGCGATCCGCCTCAAAGGGCGACCCACGGAGCCGGAGACAGCCGCGGCGATCGGCGTTCCCGAGGGGGCGTTGCGGCAGCCGCTGCGCGCTCTGGTCGATGCCGGACTGTGCGCCGAGACACGAGGGCGCTATCAACTGACTTCGGCTGGACGCGACCTGCTGGCGCGTCAGGTCGCCGAGGAGCGGGACAGCGTGAACCAAACGGCGCTCGCGGCCTTCTACGACCGGTTCGTCGAGCACAACGCCGTCGTCAAACAGGTCATCACCCAGTGGCAGTTGATCGACGCAGGCACGCCCAACGACCACAACGACCCGGACTACGACGCCGAGGTCATCGGCCGCCTGGCCGACGTGCACGCCGCGTCCGCGGCCACGCTGGCCGGGGTCATCGGCCTCGCGCCCCGGCTCGCGCCGTACCCGCACCGGCTCGCCGGTGCGCTGGCGAAGGTCCAGGCCGGCGAACACACCTGGCTGGCCAGCCCGTTGGCCGACAGCTACCACACCGTCTGGTTCGAGCTGCACGAGGACCTGCTCGGGTTGGCGGGCCTGGCACGAGCGGACGAGGCCGCCGCGGGGCGAGCGGAGTGATCGAGGTCGGCTTGCGGTTGAACGGGCGGACCGGCGGCGACCGTGAAGTGCTCGGCGGCAAGGCAGCCGGTATCGAGCGGATGCTGGCTCTTGGCGCGCCGGTGCCGCCCGCCTTCGTGCTGACGACCGAGCTGTGCCGGCGGTTCTACGCGAATGTCCGGCGGGTGCCGACGGACGTCTGGGAACAGCTGCCTGGACTCGTCCGGGAGCTGGAACGGGCAACGGGGCGGACGTTCGGCCACGGCCCTCGACCGCTGCTCGTGTCGGTGCGCTCCGGAGCGTCAGCGAGCATGCCCGGAATGATGGACACCGTCCTCAACGTCGGTCTGACCCCGCAGGTCGAACAACAGCTTGGCGCGCACGCCGCCGACACCCGTCGCAGGTTCACCGAGCAGTTCGCGCATGTGGTCGGTGAACGGGCGCCCGCCGATCCGTGGGAACAGCTGCGGTTGGCGATCACGTCGGTGCTGGCATCGTGGATGTCGCCGAGGGCAGTCGCGTACCGCGCCGACCAGGGACTCGATGACCGAGGTGGCACGGCCGTGACCGTGCAGGCGATGGTGTTCGGCAACAAGGACGACCGGTCGGGAACCGGCGTCGTGTTCAGCCGCAATCCGCTGACCGGGGGTGCGGACGTCTACGGCGAATGGCTGGGCCGGGGCCAAGGGGAAGACGTCGTGTCCGGCCGGGCCGACGCCCGGCCACTCGCCGAGTTGGGCGCCAAGATGCCCGAGGTCCACGAGGAACTTCTGGGCTGGGCTCGTGTCCTGGAACAGGACGGTCGAGACGTGCAGGACATCGAGTTCACCGTCGAATCGGGCACCTTGTGGTTGCTGCAGACCCGGGTCGCCAAGCGTGCTCCGGAGGCGGCGGTCCGCCATGCGGTCGCCATGGCTCAGGAGGGCTTGATCAGCCGGGAAGAGGCAGTAGGTCGGCTGACGGCGACGCAGGTCGCGGCGCTGCTGCGCCCTGTCATCGACCCTGGGCACGTGAAGGCCGCGAAAGTCCTGGCACGGGGCAAGCCGGCCTGCCCCGGTGTCGGCGTGGGAGTGGTCGGGGCCGACGCGGACACTGTGGAGCAACAGGCCGCAGACGGAGCCGGGGTGGTGCTGGCGCGTGCGACGACCGACCCCGGCGATGTGTCCGCCATGTCGGTCGCGCGCGCGGTGATCACCGAAGCGGGTGGCAGCACGTCACATGCGGCCGTGGTGTGCCGGGAACTGGCGGTTCCGTGCGTGGTCGGCTGCGGGGTCGACACCGTGACCGCGTTGAACGGCCGGCTGGTGACCGTGGACGGTGGCGCCGGCCTCGTCTACGAGGGTGCGCTCCCGATCCTGCGGCCTGACACGCTGGTCGGCACGGACCTCGCCACGGTCGCCGAGTGGGCCCGGTCCGCGCCGGACGTTCGGGGCGCTGCTGGTCTCCAGAGCGTGCTGCAGGCACACGGCAAGCTCCTTGGCTGACGCCGCACGGGTACCCATGACGCGAACATGGTCGGGCAGGCCTGGACATCGGCTTTCAGTTCATCGACCGACCGAGAGGATGGCAGTACCAGCCATGGACCGAGTTCTGCCGCCCCGGCTGAGGGCGATCTGCGACCTCGACATGCCGTCGGCCAGACAGTACGGGGGTCGGCATGAGTACGACGGTCTCGTCCCTGACTACTCACGCGCGGGCGTGGCCGCCGCGGTGGCGCGACTCGGCGTCGGCGAGCCGGTGGACGATCCTCATGACGAGGCCCATCTGGCGGTGTTCGAGGACCAGTTCAGAGTCCTGTACGGCGAATTGGAGATGCACCGCCGCAACCCCGTAATCCACTTGGCCGCGCTGGACCTTGCCTGCTACGACCGGGAATATGCGTCCGAAGAACGGCGCATGGAAGCCAGGACACGGCATGTCGAGCGATGGCCAGAGGCCATCGAGAACGCCGTCGACAGTCTCGACATGGTGGCCCCACCCGTTGCAGGGCGTCTACTGGGTTCGGTGAAAGGCCTTGCCCAGGGCCTTCCCGCTGACGGCGGGAGAGCCGCGGACGCCGCTCGCGCGGCCCACACCCGACTCGTGGCGCATCTGGGCGAAGTGGCGGAACGGGACGAGGGGATCGACAGCGCCGTCCTCGGCGGCGGACCGTTCGCCCGGTTGATGGGCAGTGCGGACGGTCTCGAGGTCGACCTCGGCCTGCTGGCGGAACAGGCGCGCCAGGAACGCGATCGGCTGCTGACCGTCCTCGCGGAGGCGACCGGCCGGATCGACCCGGAGCGCACCCCGTTCGACGTCTGCCGCGAACTGGTCCGGGACCATCCCAAGAGCAACGGCGTCGTGGACTCGGCAGGCCAGTGGGCGGAAAGGCTGATCGAGTTCACTCGGCTGAAGGACCTGGTGCCCTACCACGACGGTCGATGCGTCGTGCGCGTTGCACCCGAGTCGCGCCGCTGGGGCATGGCGTTCATCTCGCTGAGTGCTCCCGGCGAGCCAGAAGGTCCGTCCGTCTTCCACGTATCTCCGCCGGACCCGGACTGGGACCCGAAGGACATCGACGAATGGCTGGAGATCTTCAGCGCCACCACGTTGCCGTCCATCACCGCACATGAGGTCGCTCCCGGCCACTTCTCGCACGGTCGGGCAATGCTGCGGCTCGGCAGCGACATCCGGCGGATCCTGCGGAGTGAGAGCTTCGTCGAAGGCTGGGCTCACTACGCCGAGGAAATGTGCGTGGAGGAGGGCTTCCTCTCGGACGACCCCCGGTTCGCGATCGGCATGTGTCTTGAGGCTCTGGTCCGTGTCACCAGGTTGACCTGTGCGCTCGGCATTCACAGCGGGTCGATGACGCTCGACGAGGCCGCACGGCGGTTCGCCCAGGACACCCACATTGTGGGCAAGGGGGCCGAAGCCGAGGCGGGGCGGGCACTGTTCGACCCCACCTACGGCCGGTACGCGTTGGGCAAGCTCGCCATCATGGACCTGCGGGAGCGGGCACAGCGTGAGTGGGGGTCCCAGTTTTCCCTGCAGCGCTTCCACCGGGCACTGTTCGACCTCGGCGCCCCACCGCTCAGTCTGATGGACGCGGCCATCGCGCGCGGTTAGAGATCATCATGAAAGTCCGGCCTCTGCTTTCGCAAGGTGGCCTGCCTGAAAGCAGATCAAAGACGCGGAACGTACTCATGGCTGCAACGTAGGGCTTGCTGAGGGCTCTGTTGGCTGCGAGGAAAGAAGCACTCCCCTGCTGAGGACGCGTATCGGGCCCCGTCTCCGTGCCCGCGCCGAGGGCGGCGGTCGCTCGGTGGTCTGCCGGGCCGGGGCCGTGTTGCTGGTGGCTATGGTCAGCAGGACCGGTCTGGCTTGGGAGCTGTTCGCGGCCCTGACGGCCTGACGCCCTGAGGCGTTGGCGCTGGGCCCGGGCCGCAGTACCCGAACGGTCTGGGCGGTTGGCCAGTGAGGCAGCGTCGTGCCCTGGTGGCCAGGCCGTTGTGGACCTTGCCGGAGTGCGCGTCATCGCGTACTCCGACATGGAGGACGCCGCCGGCGTCTGGAGGAAGACCTACGGCCCTCACCCGCTGATGCGCTTCGTCGACCACGGCCGCGGCAGGTCCGGGGAACCGATCGCGGGCGTGCCACGGCCCGGCAACGTCGGCTCCAACACCGCCGCCGATGGCATCCGCGCTGCCCGTGCCACCGGCCCGCGCAACGTCCCCCTGCACGACGCCGTACAGAACCAGATCTGGTTGGAGACCATCAGATCACCTTCGAACTGCTCGCCTGGAAGCCGATGCTCGCACTCACTGGTGCCGCCCGGTTTTGGGTACCCGGACGACTCCGCCCTCGAGGTCAACCTGACCTTGTCCGTGTGCACGGTGAGCGCCGTGTCGTCGTGGGTTCTCCCCGCAGGTGCCCGCCCAGCGCGCGATCGAACGGCCTGGTGGGTTCAGCCGGTTGATGCCGCACCGGGTTCCACGACGTCGCAAGGGCCGGCGTCGCTTCGCTGAGGCCGACTATGCCGGCCCGGTGGAAGCTGCCGCCCCGGTGGAAGCTGCGCATCAGCAATCGGATGGTCCGACCGTGCTGATCCCGGAGAATCCCAACACGCTTGTCAGCGCATGGGAACGTCAGGCCCGGCGGCACCGATCGGCGCAACCTGGTGGTATCCACTGTCGAAGAACAGCAGCCCGCGCTGATTGCGGCCGCGCATGCAGTTCAGTACCGAGCCGATGAAAATCGAATGGTCACCAGAGCTGTGCGACTCATGTAGCTCACATTCCAGCCATGCCAGCGCGTTCGAAAGCAGTGGTGCCTGAGTGTGCGGCCCCGGCAGCCAATCGACGGGGTCGAACTGGGCGGCGCCCTGTGGACGGTTCTTGTCAGCGAAGTACCGGGCGATGTCCTCCTGGTCGGCTCCCATGATGGACACAGCGAACCGCTGCGCCGAGGACAGCGCCTCGTGCATCACCGCATTTCGATCCACGCAACACAACACCAGCGGTGGTTCGAGTGACACTGAGCTGAACGCGTTTGCGGTCATGCCATGGATGTATTGGCCTCCGACGGTGAGCACGACGATGCCGGTTGCGAATTGCGACATCGCGTCGCGCAGCAACGTGGGAGTCAGTACAGATGTTGACAGGTCCTCAGACATGTCAATGAAAGTTAGCCGAAGTGCCCGAGATTTGGGAGCGATCCAGCGCATTCCGCATATAGACCTTGGACGTTGCGCCGGTGGGCCGGAATGACCTTCTTCAGCGGTGCTGCTCCAGTGTGAAGACCGCCCTGGTAATTGACGTCAGGCGATTGGGGCAGTAGGGGGCGCGACGGAAGATCCGCCACGACTTGAATTGGGCGAAGCCGAGCTAGACCGGACTGCCGAGCCAGGGGTTCCAGTGAGTAGTCGTCATATAGGGCACCGTCTTAACTGGACTGGCATTCGTTGCTAGGGTCGCCCCATGACGCAGCCGACGATCCACACCCAACGGCTCACGCTGGTGCCGCTGGCCAATGAGCATCTCGAATGGGAAGTCGAGCTGGATTCCGACCCCGAGGTGATGCGCTACATCTCCGGCCAGGCGCGGTCCCGTGCCGAGGTCGAGGTAGCGCACCTGCGCCGATGCGCCACCTCGCGCGAGGCGCCCGGCTTCGGTTTCTGGACCGGCTTCGCCGAGGGCAATTTTGTCGGCTGGTGGATCCTTCGCCCTCCCGTCGGGCCGGATCAGCCCAAAGTCGCTGGTGAGGCCGGCCTCGGCTACCGACTGCTCAGCAGGCATTGGCGTCGCGGGTACGCCAGCGAAGGCGTGCGTGAACTCATCCGCTACGGCTTCTCCGACCTCGGGCTCAACCGCATCTTCGGCCAAACCAAGGAGGTTAATACCGCGTCCCGGGCCACCATGGTTTCTTCCGGACTCACCTTTACCCGAGCGTTCATCTCGGCCGAGCCCGACGAAAGCACGATGCCTGGCCCCCGTCCGGGCGGGGTTGAATACGAGATTACCCGCACTGTTTGGCAGGAGCGCCAGGGTGTTCTCGCGTCCACGCGTCTGGATCCCGGGAAACGATAGCGGCGCGAAGCCACCGCTCGTTCTTCAGAAATAGAAACAATTCGAGCTGACATCGGTCACGGTGAACGCCTTGTCAGTGGCATTGGTCGACTTCCCGGTCGCCCGCCGAGGAAGGCCCAGAGTGAACGCCGGACCCTGATCATTGACGATCTGGCAGCCCTCGACTGGTCGGCCGCTCGCGACCCCAGGTGGCCAGCGGCTGGAGTGCGTCGTTGAGGCGCTTGCCGTCCTCGGTCAGTGAGTACTCGACGCGGGGCGGTACCTCGTCGTAGGCGACGCGGTGCACGACACCGTCCGCTTCCAGCTCACGCAGGTGAGAGGCCAGCACCTTCTCGGTGATCCCCGGAAGCAGTCGGCGCAGCTCGCCGAACCGACGGCAGGGGTGCTCGTGGAGCGCCCAGAGGATCAGCACCTTCCACTTGCCGCCGATCACCTCCATCGTGGTGTCGATCCCGCAGACGTGTCCGTCTGGTGTGCCCGGCCGGTTCAGCGTTGTCATGCCCCACCCTTCCGACGTGCTTGCTCACCCCGGGGTAACCACCCACTACCAAGTGCGTACTTGATCACCCCCGGACTTGCGACCAGCCTAATCGGCATGGCACAGAACACTGTTGAGAAGACTCCCATCACGCTGCTGGGCCTCGGCGCGATGGGCACGGCGCTGGCCCGGACCTGGCTTGCGGCCGGCCACCCGCTCACTGTCTGGAACCGCACCCCGGCCCGCGCCACGGCGCTCGCCGCCGAGGGGGCAGGGGCCGCGGACACCGCCGCTGAGGCGGTCGCAGCGAACACCCTTGTCATCGTCTGTCTGTTGGACGACACCTCGGT
This sequence comes from Streptomyces sp. NPDC058371, assembly GCF_042723265.1. Lineage (NCBI taxonomy): Bacteria > Bacillati > Actinomycetota > Actinomycetes > Kitasatosporales > Streptomycetaceae > Streptomyces > Streptomyces sp. NPDC058371. Next base: position 1,551,412 of record NZ_JBHXJC010000001.1, read on the forward strand.
CGACGAGGTGCTGGCCGGCACCGACCTGGCCGACAGGGACCTGGTCAACCTGACCACCAGCACCCCTGCCCAGGCCCGCGTCCGCGCCGAGTGGGCCCGCGAGCGCGGCGCCCGCTACCTGGACGGCGGGATCATGGCCGTCCCTCCAATGATCGGAGTCCCGGAAGCCGGCGGCTACGTCTTCTACAGCGGCTCCCCAGAGCTGTTCGAGCGGCACCAGCAGACTCTGGGCGTCCCGGTCGGCACTACCTACGTCGGCGAGGACGCGGGCTTCGCGGCCCTGCACGACGTGGCCCTGCTCAGCGCCATGTACGGGATGTTCGCGGGTTCCGCGCACGCCTTCGCCCTGATTCGCAAGGAGGACATCGACCCCGCGGCGCTCGCCACGCTGCTCGCCGACTGGCTCGTCGCGATGGCCCCGGCAGTTCACCAGACCGCCGACCAGCTGCGAAGCGGTGACTACACCAAGGGTGTTGTCTCCAACCTCGCCATGCAGGTGGCCGGCACGCCGACCTTCCTGAGCACCGCCGAGCAGCAGGGGGTCAGCCCGGAAGTGCTCAGCCCCTACTTCGAGCTGATGCGGCGCCGCCTGGCCGACGGCAGCGGCAAGGAGGACCTGACAGGCGTGATCGACCTGCTGATGCACTGACCGGCGCCGGTGGCCCTTCTCCAGCCGAGTCCGGCCTGCGGCGAGTACCACCCGGTCGCCCGCGTTCAGGGCCAACAGCTCGGCCTCCTCCCGGCGGGCGCGCAGGTCCGGGTGGCCCTGCAGGAGGAGGCGGGCCAGCTCCCTCACCCCGTTCTCGGCGTTTTCCTCCACCCGCTCGTGGGGGAGGAGCAACGCTTCGGGACGGGAGAGAGAATCGGTGAGGGAAGTGAGGAAGGAAGCGGCACGGGCAAAGGGGGCAGCCGCCGCGGCGGCCGCATAGCCTGCGGTCATCGGGCTCTCGCCTTCCGGGCATGCGAATGGGTGGCACCTTCGACGCCAGGGATGAGAGCCCGACCCCACACCGGCGCGAGGGCGTAACGCCGCCCTCCGGCCTCACTCCGGCGCAGCCACGTCCGCCGTCACACCCCGGTCCGCGGCGCGAACAGTCCTGGCTCCGTCTCCGTCAACCAGCCCCGCTCAACCAGCCGTTTCAGCTTCGGCCGGAAGCCTTCCACCTTGTTCTTGTCGGTCGACAGACCCAACGCGGCCTACAGGTGATGCGCACGCATCGGATGCACTGCATCCGCGAGCACTTCGACGATGTCCTGGTACGAGCGCGGCAGCACCCCCACGGCCAGCCCGGGCGTCCTCTGCGGTACTAACCGCACCCCGACCGGCGACCCCTGCCCGAGAGGTCCCGCCTCTTCTCCCGCCTCCGGCTCCGACCCGGACTGGGGTTCCGTGACCGTCTCGTGGCCGGAAAGGGTCTCCGTCATCGTCTCCCGGCTGATCTCCAACCGGGACAGCACCATCTCCTGCTCGGCCAGATGTCCGGTCAACTCCTCGATCCGAGCGTGTAGTTCACCGAATCTTCTCCCGCGTGGCAGTCTCTCGCCGCCCGAGCTCCTCCAGCCATGACCCCATCCGTCACCCCCGAACTCCGGCCACCCGACACCGCGACGATCGAGCAACCAACCCCCGATCAGGAACCACGCAGGTCAAAGCTCTCTACAGGAGAGCCGCACCCGAATGCATATGCTGCTCTGACCTGCGTCCTTTCCCACTGCCTCATGTCAGGTGTCATTTCCACGTGGGTCGTCGAGTCGGCAGCCAGGTGTTGATGACGGCTGCCAGCTCGTCGCGATCGGTGAAGACGTGTCCGTTCATACCCATGGCCTGCGCGGCGCGTACGTTCTCCTCGCGGTCGTCGACGAAGAGGAAGTCGGTCGGGGCGGCCCGCATGGCGACGACGCAGTGATGGAAGGCTGCTGGGGCCGGCTTCGCCGCTTTGATCTTCCCGGAGAAGGCAACGTGGTCCAGATTGTGCAGCCAGGGCTGCGCCGTGAGGAAGGCGTCCGCGTGGTCCGAGGGGATGTTGGACAGCATGGCGACCTCGGCGCTGTCGCAGAGGGACTGGGCGTAGGCGACCATCTGGTCGTCGACGCGTGACCAACTGTCGATATCGGTGAGGCGCAGTTCCTCGATCGTGTCGGCGTCGACGGGGAGGGACAGCCAGCACAGTACGGCGGTCCAGTACTCGGGCGCGGACTGCTGGCCGGCATCATAGGGCGGGCGGCAGCCCCAGTAGGCCGTGGTGAATGCGTCGGTGGGTGCGTGACAGCGGGCGGCCATCATTTCCAGGGCGCCCGGACGTTGGTGGCGGGCGATAACCCCGAAGAGGTCGAACAGCACGATATTCCGGTCGGTGGACATGGTCGTGGGTTCCTCCGGATCCCGAGGGGCGCGTTCAGTGGCTGCTTGTCGCCGTCTCCCGCGTGCGATCGGATCCGGTGCGCAGGACCCCGGCGGCCGCAGCGGTGATCGCACACAGCAGCGTCAGCAGTACGAAGGCGTGGTTGAGGGCGACAACGTGGGTCAGCCAGCCGATGACAGCGGGGCCGGCGAGCATGCCGACGTAGCCGAGCCCGGCGACGCGAGAGACATTGGCCCCCGCAGCGGAGGGGTCGGCGTGCCCGGCCGCGCTGAACAGCTGAGGGACGCAGCCGGACAGCCCCAGACCGAAGAGCGCCCACCCCACGAACGCGGCCCATGTCCACGGGGAGATGGTCACGATCGTGATGCCGACGGCAGCCGTCGCCGCGCCGTGTCGCAGGATCGCCATGGACCCGAACCGGGCGACGAGGCGGTCGGCGAGCAGTCGGCCGATGGTCATGGTCGCCGCGAAGGTGCCGTACGCGAAGGCGGCAGTGCTCGCGGGTGCGCCGAGGACGTCCTTCAGGTGCAGCGCGCTCCAGTCGTTGGCGGCTCCCTCGCACAGCATGACCATCAGAGCCAGGGCCGCGAGGAGCCAGATGCGGCCGCGGGTGCTGCTGCGGTCGGCGGCCGGTGTGTGCTCCGCCTCCTCCGCGAAGGGGGTGTCGGCAGCGGTGGGTGTGGTCGGCAGCAGGGCGCGTGCCGACACCAGGGCGATCACGATGCCCAGCGTTCCCACGGCGGCCATGCTTGCGGCCGGGCTCAGGCCGGCGCTTGCCGTAGCCGCTCCGACAAGCGCGGCGAGGACGCCGCCGACCGAGAACGTGGCATGAAAGGCCGACATGACGGGCCGGCCATAAGCCTTCTCTACGTGCACGGCGTGGGCGTTCATGCTCACGTCCATGCAGCCGTTGCAGAAGCCGAAGGCCAGCAGGGCGCCTGCCAGCGTCCAGGGCTCCCGGGGAAGGCCGGGCAGCACCAGGGCCACGCTGCACAGCACCCCGGCGGCGGGGACGACTATGCGCGCCCCGAGACCGTCGGTCAGACGCCCGGCCACCTGCATACCGATGAAGGCCCCCAGGCCCAGCAGCATTAGCAGCGCCCCGAGCGTCGCGTGACTGATGCCCACGCGCTCCTCGATGGCGGGGATGTTCACCACCCAGGTGCCCATCACAGTGCCGCAAAGGATGAAGTAGGCAACGGTTGCCACTCGGGCGGCTCGAAGCGAATCATTCATAAAAACCACCGTAACGAACATCGGAAGCGATTGAATACTGTCACTTCGCACACATTGACTGTTCGTTTGGCGGGGTGTTCAATCGCGGTATGAGCAACGCAGACCGGCACGGGATGATCGCGCAGGCCGTCAGAGAGTTGGGAAGGATCACGGTCCAGGAGCTCGTCGACCTGACCGGCGCCTCCGAGATGACCATCCGGCGCGACCTCGACGCACTGGCCGCGCAAGGCGTCCTTGAGCGCGTCCGCGGCGGGGCGCGCACCCTGCTGCTCAGGGGCGAGGAGCCGCCCTTCGCGCTGCGTGCTCACGAGGCCGTCGACGCCAAGCGCCGTATCGCGGCCGAGGTGTCCTCGCTCATCGCTGACGGCGAGACCGTCCTCCTCGACAGCGGCACCACCTGCCTGGAGATCGCCCACCTGCTGCGCCGGCGGCCGGTGACTGTGATGCCCCTGTCCTTGCAGGCCATTCATGTACTCGGCGAGGGCCCGGGTCCGTCCAAACTGATGGTGCCCGGCGGGCAGCCTCGTGCCGCCGAGGGAGCTCTTACCGGCCCCCTCACCCTCGCGTCCCTGGCGGCACTGCGCTTCGACACCGCCGTCATGGGCTGCTGTGGTCTGAGCGCAGCAGAGGGCCTGACCGCCTACGACCTCGATGACGCAGCCGTGAAGAAGGCCGGCATCGCCTCCACGCGCCGCATCATCGTCGCCGCCGACGGCAGCAAGCTCGGCCACACCGCCTACGCCCACGTCGGCCCCGCCACACTGCTGCACACCCTCGTCACCGACATCACAGCAGCCGCCGACGAGGTCACCGCGCTCGAAAACGTCGGCACCGTCGTCAAGGCCGTCTGACAAGACGACCCGCGCCCACGGTCTTCATCAAGAACGGTTGGGCGCACGCACAATGCCGTGCACGAGGGGATCCACACACGGCGAGATCGCAAGGGCTACGAGGTCTCGAAGGACCAGGTCATCGCTGTCCTGGAGGGGGAGCTGGGGGAGGCTCCACCACGCATCCGTATATCCACTTCGAAGAACCCCGCCCGCTGCTCAAACGGACGCTTGCCCGGCTGCAACGATGCATACATGAGCGACACTACAAAAAATGATCTGCTCGAAGCGGCTGTCCGTCTGCGTGAGCAAGGGCACCCCCAAGCGGCCCAAGGCCAGCTGCTGACCCTTGCCGCCGAGTATCCCGACGACGTCCAGGTGGCTTACCAGACGGCTTGGACCCACGACGTGCTGGGCCTTGAGGCCGAAGCCGTTGCATTCTACGAACGAAGCCTCAACAGAGAAGGACTGGCCCCGGAAGAGCGTCGCGGCGCGTTCCTCGGGCTTGGAAGCACGTACCGAATCCTCGGCCGCTACCCCGAAGCCGTTGACACGCTTCGTCGGGGCCTTACCGAATTTCCCGAAGATGGTGCACTACAGACCTTCCTCGCCATGGCCTTGTTCAATACGAGCCATCACCACGATGCCATGCAGATCTTGCTGAAGATCATCGCAACAACAAGCAACGACCCCTACATTCGGCAGTATCGGCGAGCCATCGAGCACTACGGGGCAGACCTCAACGACACGGTCTGAGGGAAATCCACCAGCCGATCCCAGACCGGCTGGTGGATCTCAAACACTCCCTGAGCCCTTCAGCGTTGCCCCTCCAGGGTGAGGACGAGGACGGCCTCGGCGAGGGCGCGGTTGACGGTGCCCTGTGTGGGGGGAGTTCGCCGCCGGGTGGTCGTTTGAGGCCGGTGGTGCCCCAGTGGCCGGCGCCATGTAGGCAGGCACGGTCGGCCAGGATGGGGACGCCCTGTCGCTCGCAGATCAGCGCCGCCCGCCCAGGATGATCTTCCAGACGCGCGTTGCCACCTGCAGATTGAGCCGGGTGTCCACATCCGCCAGGTCGCGGTCGCTGATCTCACGGATGCGCTGAAGCCGGTAGCGCAGGGTGCTGCGGTGGACCGTCAGCGCGGCGGCCGCATCGTCGTAGTTGCCTCCGCAGTCGAAGTAGCGCGAGAGCGTCTCCACCAACTCCGTGTCGTGCTCTGCGTCGTAGTCGATCAGCTGGCCGAGCCACTCTCGCACGAAGCCTTCGAGCTCCCGGAGATCGTTGCCGGGCCCAAGGATCCGGTACAGCCCGAGGTCGTCGAAGAACGTCGTCCCGCTGCGCTGGCGGGAGTTCTGCCGCACGTCCAGGGCCCGCAGTGCCTCCTGATAGCAGCGGGGAACGCCGCCCGGGGAGTCGCAGCGGGTGCTCACCCCGATCGCTCCGTCGGGCGTCCCCAGCTCATGGGCCAGCGCCGCGTGCACGGCATCGTCGTTGGGCCTTGCTTCGGTCAGCAGGACCACCCGGTCGCCCCGACGGGTGATCAGCGGACGGGCCGCCGTGGTGGCCGTCGCTTGCTCGACGGCACGGGTGAAGGAGTCGTCAGGGGCGTTGCCCGGCCAGTGCACCACGACCACGTATTGGGTACGTTGCAGGTCGTGGCCGACGGCTTCGGCCCGGGCGTAGGCGCTCGTCTCGTCAGTGCCCTCCAGCAGGTCGTCGATCAGCTGGCGGCGCAGCCGCAGTTCGACCTCGATGATCTCGCGCATATGCATGAGCTCCTGGGCGAGCGACTGCTGGGCGTGATCCAAGGCGAACATGGTGTGCTCGTCGGCCCTCGCCTCGGGGTCCTCGAGGGCGAGTACGCCGAGGAGGTCGCCGCGTGGCCGGGCCAGGGCGATCAGCCGGTCCTTGACTTTGACCGGGCCCGCCTCGCGCGCGACCTGCCGCAACATCTCCTCCTGGTGGGTCGAGGACCGAACCGGATAGGGGTCGGGCCGGTCGGGACCGGCCCAGGACCTCAGGTTGCCGAACCGGTCCTCGATGAGTGCCGACAGCCCGGTGAGCTCGTACAGCGCTTGGGTGATGGCGTCCTCGCCGCCGCCCCGGGCAGCGATACGGGCGAGGGTCTCGTGCACGGTCTTCTGCAGGTGCAGCTGGGCGCGCATTGTGTCCAACTGCCGCAGTGCGGTGTCCCGTTCGGTGCGAAGTCGGCTCAGTTCGCCGGCGTTGTCGTGGTGCGCGGAGCGAGTGGCCGCCAGTGACAGGGCCGCCGATGTAAGCCTCACGAGGGTCGAGAGGAGGAAGTGTCCCCGCTCATCGGGCCCGGAGTGGGAGGAGACCACGATGTAGCCGAGCAGACCGCCGGCCCCGCGCAGGCCGAACGCCCAATTCCAGGGCCGCTCTGCTGGGGATACGGAGCCGTCAGCCTCGCCCAGCTCCTTCATCCGTGCGTCGTCGACCGTTGGCGCTCCCGCGTCGTGGCCGGGGACGCGGGACAAACCGTGGCCCGTCGCGAGGTATCCGGCCTCGGCGTGGTAGGGACCAAGGGCACTGACGTGCCGCATGGCCAACCGCACGATCTCGCTCTGCTCCGCGCAGGTGAACAGGGTGTGGGACAGCACCAGCAGCCCGTGTGGGTCCAGCGCGGCGAGCGGACGGGGGTCGTGCCATTCGGTGCCCGCTGTGCTGCTCGGGTGGCGGGTCGCTTCCTGGTCGGAGAGGTGAGGGGACAGCCTCCTTGACGGATGGCGGGCCATGGATCACTCCGTTCTCCTCCGGTCGTCGGAGGCGATCGAGCGAGTCGTGGGATCCACGCCTGGGCGATCCCTGAGCACCCAGCCTAGGCAAGGCCATCCGACTTGTCCGAATTTGAGCCTTGTGCTCGTGGACCGACCGACTGCGTCGATTTCTGACCTGCCGGATGCAGGCGGGGCGGGCTGCTCTCTTGCCACTCTGGGCTTGTCAGGGATCGCCGGGCGCACCGGTGGCCGTGGCAGGAAGGACTGGCTCATGAACGAGCAAGCCACTGCTCCTCGCCTGGTTCGGGCTGTTTCGGAGCATTCGTCAGCGCTCTGCTCGGCCTGCTGGTGCACGCGGCCCAGCGTGGCCGCCCGGACTTCGCCACGGTGAGTTTCATGCAACCCAGCCGGTACGACGACGCGGTCGCCGAGGCGGTGCAGCTTCTGGCCGAGCTGCCCAGCGGGCCCGCCATCAGCACGAGCAGCGGATCTCGGAAGAGCAACCGCCCGCGGAGCGGTCCCGCCGTCACCTGACCGAGTGCGGACGACAGGGCGTGACTCCGAGTGGCAAACGGGGACCGCCCGTCGCGGAAGGAGTTCCTCATGGCCAAGGCAGTAGGCATCGACCTGGGCACCACGAACTCGGTGATCGCCGTCTGGGAGGGCGGCGAGTCGACAGTCGTACCCAACAGCGAGGGCAACCGCACTACACCGTCCGTGGTGGCCTTCACCGACACCGGCGAGCGCCTGGTGGGCCAGCTGGCCCGCCGCCAGGCGATTCTCAACCCCAAGGGCACCATCTCCTCAGCCAAGCGGTTCATCGGCCGGCACTTCGACGAGGTCTCCGAAGAGGCCAAGGCCGTCTCGTACGACGTGGTCGAGGGAGACGGCGGCGCCGCCCGCTTCAAGGTGCGCGACAAGCTCTACGCGCCCGAGGAGATCAGCGCGCAGGTGCTGCGCAAGCTCGCCGACGACGCCTCCAAGCAGCTGGGAGAGCGGGTCACGGAGGCGGTCATCACGGTGCCCGCCTACTTCAACGACGCCCAGCGCACCGCTACCAAGGACGCCGGGCGGATCGCCGGTCTGGAAGTGCTGCGGATCATCAACGAGCCGACGGCGGCCGCCCTCGCCTACGGCGTGGACAAGAAGCAGCACGAGACGGTGCTCGTCTTCGACCTGGGCGGCGGCACCTTCGACGTCAGCATCCTCGACGTCGGCGACGGCGTGGTGGAGGTGCGGTCCACAGCGGGCGACAGCCATCTGGGCGGCGACGACTTCGACCGCCGGCTGGTCGACCAGCTCGCCGACGGCTTCCAGAAGGAGAACGGCATCGACCTGCGCCAGGACCCGCAGGCGCTGCAACGTCTGTTCGAGGCCGCCGAGAAGGCCAAGACCGAGCTCAGCTCGGTGACCCAGACGCAGGTCAGCCTGCCGTTCATCACGGCCGACGCCTCCGGGCCCAAGCATCTGACCACGACGATCATGCGGTCCACGTTCGAGCAGATCACCGGCGACCTGGTGGAGCGCTGCCTGGGCCCGGTGCGGCAGGCCATGGACGACGCCAAGGTCAGTGACAACGACGTCGACGAGGTCATCCTCGTCGGCGGGTCCACCCGCATCCCCGCCGTCCAGGCCCTGGTGCGCAGGCTGACCGGCGGCAAGGAACCCAACATGAGCGTCAACCCCGACGAGGTCGTGGCGATGGGAGCCGCGATCCAGGCCGGGGTCCTCAAGGGCGAGGTCAAGGACGTCCTGCTGCTCGATGTCACCCCGTTGTCGCTGGGTGTGGAGACACGCGGCGGCGTGATGACGAAGATCGTCGAGCGGAACACCACCATCCCGGTGCGCCGCACCGAGACCTTCTCCACCGCCGAGGACAACCAGCCCGCTGTCGACGTCGTCGTCCTTCAGGGCGAGCGTGAGAGGGCTTCCGACAACCGGGTCCTGGGTCGCTTCCAGCTCACCGACATCCGCCCCGCGCCGCGCGGCGAGCCGCAGGTCGAGGTCACCTTCGACGTCGACGCCAACGGCATCCTCAACGTCACCGCGCGGGACAAGGACACCGGCAAGGAGCAGGGCATCACCATCAGCGAGAGCTCCAACCTCGACCACAGCGAGGTCGAGCGGATGGTCCAGGAGGCCGAACACAACCGCGGCCAGGACCAGGCCCTGCGCGAGGCGGTCGACGCCCGCAACGAACTGGACGCCATCGCCTACCAGGTCGAAAAGCGCCTCGGCGAGCTCGGCGACGCCGCGCCCGCTCATGAGAAGGCCCGCGCCGAGATGCTGGTGGCCGAGGCCCGCGAGGCGGTCAAGAACGAGGCCGGGGTGGACAAGACCCGGCCGCTGGCATCCGAACTCCAGCAGGTCTTCGCGGGCCTCGCGGCCCACCAGGCGGGAGCCGCCGCGGGCGGTCCCGCGGGCACCGGCTCACCGGACGGATCCGGCCCCGGCGGGACCGCGCCGAACGGTGGCGGGAGCGACGACGATGTGATCGACGCCGAGTTCGACAAGGGCTGAGGTGCCTGCCATGGCCATCCCACCCCGGGGCCGAGAGCCCGACCCGCCGCCGGAAGGCGCCGTACAGCCGCCGCGTGGAAGCCTTACGCAGCCTGGACCGCCGACCGAGGAGGCCGAGCCGGGGCCCGACGCCGCAACCGGTACTGCCTCATCCGACGACGAATACGCGGCCGCGCTGCGAGAGGCCGAGGACAGCTGGCGCCGCGCCCTGGCCGACCTCGACAACCTGCGCAAACGCCACGCCAGGGAGCTGGAGCGGGAGGCCACGGCCGAACGCGCCCGTACGGCTGCGGCCTTCCTGCCCGTCGTCGACAACCTGGAACTTGCCCTGAGTCACGCGGCCGCCGACCCCGGTGCGATCGTCGAAGGTGTCCGGGCTGTGCGTGACCAGGCCGTGAACGTCCTGGAGCGGCTGGGCTACCCGCGCCACGCAGAGACAGGCGTGTCGTTCGACCCGGCCCGGCACGAGGTGGTCGGGGTGGTCCAGGATCCCGACGCCGATCCGAACACGGTGGTCCAGGTGCTGCGACCCGGCTACGGGGAGGCCGAGCGGCAGCTGAGGCCTGCCGCCGTGACCGTAGCCAAGCGGGAGTGACCGTCCATGGCACGCGACTTCTACGAGGTGCTCGGCGTTCCGCGCACCGCCGACCGGGACGAGATCCAGCGGGCCTACCGCGCCCTGGCCCGCAGGTACCACCCCGACGTCAACAAGGACCCCCAGGCGGAGGAGCGGTTCAAGGAGATCAACGATGCCTTCAGCGTCCTGTCCGATCCGGAGCAGCGAGCCCGGTACGACCGCTTCGGCGAGGACTTCCGGAAGATCCCGGAGGACTGGGACGAGCGGGTCGCTGCCGGCGCCGGCAGTGGCTCCCGGTGGAGCACCGGCGGCGGTCCCCGGGTGCGGTACTCCACGGCAGGCTTCGGGGGCGAGGGCGTCGACGTGGAGGATCTGTTCGGCTCGCTGTTCGGCGGCGCCGGGCGGACGCGCGTGCCCGGCGCCGACCAGGAGGCCGAACTGCCGCTCACCGTCGAGGAGGCCTATCGGGGCGGCCGCCGTACGGTCACCCTCGCCGGGCCGGCCGGGCAGCGGCGCTACGAGGTCGACGTGCCGCCCGGCACCACCGACGGGCAACGCATCCGGCTGGCCGGGGAGGGCGGGCGCGGGAGCGGCGACGACGCTCCCGCCGGGGACCTGTACCTGAGGGTGCGGATCCAGCCGCACCCCGAGTTCCGCCTCGACGGCAGGAACATCCACGTGAGGCTTCCGGTCACCCCGTGGGAGGCGGCGCTGGGCGCGACCGTGCCGGTGCGCACGCCGAGCGGCGCCACGGCGAAGGTGACCGTGCCCGCCGGATCCTCCAGCGGACGGCGCCTGCGGCTGCGCGGCGAGGGCATGCCGAACCCGCGCGGCGCGAACGGAGACCTGTACGCGGAGCTGCGGATCATGGTGCCGCCCCGGCTGAACGACCGGGAGCGCGAGCTGCTGGAGGAACTTGCCGCTGTCTCCTCGTTCGACCCCAGGAGGACCTGATGACCGACCGACCGGCCGAGGCCCGCCCGTCCCACGCACGCACGACCGAGGTGGGCGTGCAGTACGCGATCGTGCCCGTGCCCATGCTCTCCCTGGCGACCGTGGCCCACCGCTCAGGCCTCCATCCCGACCTGATCCGTCGGTTCGTCGCCCTCGGACTGGTGGACGCCGGCCGCGACGCCTCCGGACGGCTGGTGTTCGCCCCCACCGCCCCGGCCGCCCTGGCCCGCGTTCAGCGGCTGCGCACCGGGCTGTGCCTGAACTACGCATCCATCGGTCTGGTGCTCGACCTGCTCGACCGCATCAGCTTGCTCGAAGCCGCGCTGCGGCGTGTCGGCACGAGGAGTGATCTACCACCATGGACATGAACCGCCTGACCCAGAAGTCCCAGGAAGCCCTGCAGGAGGCCCAGAGCGCCGCCGGCCGCCTGGGCCACACCGAGGTCGACGGCGAGCATCTGCTGCTCGCCCTCCTCGACCAGGAGGAGGGCCTGATCCCGCGGCTGATCCAGCAGGCGGGCACCGAGCCCAAAGAGCTGCGCGCGGCCGTACGCGAGGAGCTCTCCCGCCGGCCCAAGGTGACCGGCCCGGGCGCGGAGCCCGGCCAGGTCTTCGTCACCCAGCGCCTGGCCCGGCTGCTGGACGCGGCCGAGCGGGAGGCCAAACGCCTCAAGGACGAGTACGTGTCAGTCGAACACCTACTGCTGGGCCTGGCCGAGGAGGGCTCGGCGACCGCCGCCGGGCGCCTGCTGAAGGAGCACGGCGTGACCCAGGAATCCTTCCTCGGCGCGCTCACCCAGATCCGCGGCAACCAGCGCGTGACCTCCGCCAACCCCGAGGTGGCCTATGAGGCCCTGGAGAAGTACGGCCGTGACCTGGTCGCCGAGGCCCGGTCGGGGCGGCTCGACCCCGTCATCGGCCGGGACGCCGAGATCCGCCGCATCACCCAGATCCTCAGCCGCAAGACCAAGAACAACCCCGTCCTGATCGGCGACCCCGGCGTCGGCAAGACCGCCATCGCGGAGGGTCTGGCCCAGCGCATCGTGCGCGGTGACGTGCCCGAGGGCCTGCGCGACAAGACGGTGTTCGCCCTCGACATGGGCTCGCTCGTGGCGGGCGCCAAGTACCGCGGCGAGTTCGAGGAACGCCTCAAGGCGGTACTCAGCGAGGTCAGGGCCGCCGAGGGGCGGATCCTGCTCTTCGTCGACGAGTTGCACACCGTCGTCGGCGCGGGCGCCGCCGAGGGTGCCATGGACGCGGGCAACATGCTCAAGCCCATGCTGGCACGCGGCGAACTGCACATGATCGGCGCGACCACCCTGGACGAGTACCGCAAGCACATCGAGAAGGACGCCGCCCTCGAACGCCGCTTCCAGCAGGTCCTGGTCGACGAGCCGAGCGTGGAGGACACCATCTCCATCCTGCGCGGCCTGCGCGAACGCCTGGAGGTCTTCCACGGCGTCAAGATCCAGGACACCGCGCTGGTCTCTGCGGCCACCCTCAGCCACCGCTACATCACCGACCGTTTCCTGCCCGACAAGGCCATCGACCTCGTCGACGAGGCGTGCGCCCGGCTGCGTACAGAGATCGACTCGATGCCCGCCGAACTCGACGAGATCACCCGGCGCGTCACCCGCCTGGAGATCGAGGAGGCGGCCCTGTCCAAGGAGACCGACCCCGCCAGCAAAACCCGCCTGGAGGAGCTGCGCAGGGAACTGGCCGACCTGCGCGGCGAGGCCGACGCCAAACACGCTCAGTGGGAGGCCGAACGGCAGGCGATCCGCCGCGTGCAGGAACTGCGCCAGGAACTGGAGCAAGTCCGCCACGAGGCGGAGGAGGCCGAACGCGCCTACGACCTCAACCGCGCCGCCGAACTCCGCTACGGCCGCCTCCAGGAACTGGAGCGCCGGTTCGCCGCAGAGGAGGAGCAACTCGCCGCCAAACAAGGGCAGAACCCGCTGCTGCGCGAGGTTGTCACCGAGGAGGAGATCGCCGAGATCGTCGCCGCCTGGACCGGCATCCCCGTCGCCCGCCTCCAGGAGGGCGAACGCGAGAAACTGCTGCGCCTCGACGAGATCCTGCGCGAACGCGTCATCGGCCAGGACGAGGCCGTCAAGCTCGTCACCGACGCCATCATCCGCGCCCGCTCCGGCATCCGCGACCCGCGCCGCCCCATCGGCTCGTTCATCTTCCTCGGCCCCACCGGCGTCGGGAAGACCGAGCTGTCCAAGACCCTCGCCCGGACCCTGTTCGACTCCGAGGAGAACATGGTCCGCCTCGACATGAGCGAGTACCAGGAGCGGCACACCGTCAGCCGGCTCATGGGCGCACCGCCCGGATACATCGGCTACGAGGAAGGCGGCCAGCTCACCGAGGCCGTGCGCCGCAAGCCGTACTCGGTCGTACTGTTCGACGAGATCGAGAAGGCGCACACCGATGTCTTCAACACTCTGCTGCAGGTCCTCGATGACGGTCGCATCACCGATGCTCAGGGCCGCACGGTCGACTTCCGCAACACCGTGATCATCATGACGTCCAACATCGGCTCCGAGCACCTCCTCGACGGCGCCACCGTCGAGGGTGAGATCAAGCCCGACGCCCGCGCCCTGGTGATGGGCGAACTGCGCGGGCACTTCCGCCCGGAGTTCCTCAACCGCGTCGACGACATCGTGCTGTTCAAGCCGCTCGGTGAGCAGCAGATCGAGCGGATCGTGGAGCTGCAGTTCGACGAGCTGCGGCAGCGGGTCGCCGAGCGCCGCATCACCGTCGAACTCACCGAAGCAGCACGCGAGGTGATCGCCCACCAGGGCTACGACCCGGTGTACGGGGCCCGGCCGCTGCGGCGTTACATCTCCCACGAGGTCGAGACACTCGTCGGGCGAGCCCTGCTGCGCGGCGACGTCCAGGACGGCGCGAAGATCCGCGTCGACGCCGAGCACGGAGAACTGGTGGTCACCTACGACCAGCCCGAGGACGTGACGGGAGCGAGGGCGGCATGAGTACCCTGCAAGCCACCAACGTCACCTGCCCGCACTGCGGGCGCACCAACCGGGTACCCGTGGCCGCCGAGGGCCGTCCCAGGTGCGGCAACTGCAAGCAGCCTCTGCCGTGGATGGCCGACGCGGGCGACGACGACTTCACCGAGGTTGTCGAGCAGGCCACCGTGCCCGTCGTCGTCGACCTGTGGGCCACCTGGTGCGGCCCCTGCCGCATGGTGAGCCCCGCGCTGGAGCAGGTCGCCGCCGATCTCGCGGGAACGATCAAACTGGTCAAGGTCGACATCGACAAGAACCCGCGCCTGGCGCGACGGTTCGAGGTCCAGGCCGTACCGACGCTGCTGGTCCTCGACAAAGGACAGACCATCGCCCGGCAGGCGGGTGCCGCACCTGCCCCTGCCCTGCGGCAGTGGGTGGAGCAGTCGATCGCCGGCCGCGAACCGGCCGGGAAAGGATGATCGGCCATGACCGTACGAACCGACCCCCACCTCGCCCTCGTACGCCCCGTCACCCCGCGCGCCCCAGGATGCGAGGAATGCCTCGCCACGCATTCCCCCTGGGTCCACCTCAGGCTCTGCCTGACCTGCGGCCACGTCGGCTGCTGCGATTCCTCGCCGAACCGACACGCCCGCCGTCACGCCGCCGCCGACGGCCACCCGATCGTGGCGTCAATGGAGCCCGGCGAGGACTGGCGATGGTGCTTCGTCCACGAGGCGCTCGTGTGATGCCTGGCGACGAGACGCGGCCGGGTGCAGCGCCGGTGCCGGACGAGGCGCAGGAGAGCGGCGGCCCCTTCGAGACCCCCGACATCTACGGCGCCTATCCCCGCCTGTCGGACGACCAGATGGCCCGCCTGGCGCAGCATGGCCGGCGGCGCGCGGTTGACGCCGGTGACGTACTGATCCGGGAGGGGGAGCGGTGCGAGGCGTTCTACGTCGTCCTCAGTGGTTCGGTTGCCATCGTCGAGGGCTTCGGCACGCCCGACGAACGCCTGCTGCGTGTGCACGGCCCTGGCCGCTTCATCGGCGAACTCGGCCTCCTGAACGGACAGGTGGCCTTCTACACCGCCGTGGTCAGGAACCCCGGCGAGATCCTCGACCTGTCCATGGATCAGCTGCGCGACCTGGTGACCCGGGACTCCCTCCTTGGTGATGTGGTGCTGCGCGCCTGTCTGGGCCGCCGTGCCCTGCTCGTCGGTCAGGGCGCCGGTTTCCGCATCATCGGCTCGCGCTACTCGCCCGACACCCGGCGGCTGCGCGAGTTCGCCGCCCGCAACCGGCTGCCGCACCGCTGGATCGATCTGGAGACGGACCAGGAGGCCGAGGCGCTGCTGCGCCGCTTCGAGGTCGGTCCTGAGCAGACGCCGCTGGTGATCTGGCGGGACACCACCCTGCTGCGCAATCCGAGCAATGCCGAACTGGCCCGGTTGATCGGCCTGCCGCCCCTGCCGTCGGGCAACGGCCGCGGCGATCTCCTGATCGTCGGCTCCGGTCCGGCCGGTCTCGCCGCCGCGGTGAACGCCGCCTCGGAGGGCCTCGGCACGACCGTGGTCGAGGCGATGGCCGCCGGCGGCCAGGCCGGGACGTCCTCCCGCATCGACAACTGCTTCGGCTTCCCCTCCGGCATCTCCGGCGCCGAACTCACCGAGCGCGCTGTGCTCCAGGCGGAGAAGTTCGGCGCCCGAATCAGCGTCCCGGCGGAGGCGGCAGGGCTCGAACGGCGGGACGGCCACTACGCCGTCGGGTTCGCCGACGGCAGGGAGATCACCGCCCGTACCGTCGTCCTGGCCACCGGCGCCCGCTACCGCCGCCTCCATGTGCCCGGCATCGAGCCGTTGGAGGGCGCGAGCGTCCACTACTCGGCGACCGTCTACGAGGCCCAGCAGTGCCGTACCGACCCGGTGGCGGTGATCGGCGGCGGCAACTCAGCAGGCCAGGCCGTGCTCTTCCTGGCCGGGTACGCACCACAGGTGTATCTGCTCGTCCGTGGGCCGAGCATCGAGGCACACATGTCCCGCTACCTGATCGATCAGATCGAGCGCCATCCGCGAGTGCGCGTGCTGCTGCACACCGAGATGACCGAAGCACTCGGCGACACGGCGCTGGAGGCGGTCACCGTGGTCGACCACCGTACGGGCGAGCACCGCCACCTCGCGGTGCGGGCCCTGTTCGTCTTCACCGGCGCCGACCCTCACACCGATTGGCTGTCCGGCGCCCTCGCCCTCGACGCGCGCGGATACGTGCTCACCGGCGCGGAGGCACAAGCCTGCTCCGTTCCCGAACTGTGGCAGAGCCAGGGCCGCGACTGCCTGACGTTGGAGACCAGCCTGCCCGGCGTCTTCGCTGCCGGCGACGTCCGCAGCGGCTCAGTGAAGCGCGTGGCCTCCGCGGTCGGCGAAGGCGCGATGAGCATCCACTTCGTGCACCGCTACCTGGGCCACACGGCCGCGCCCGGCGGCACCGACAGCTCACCGCACAACCGTCCGAAGGAGTCCGCTTGGCTCGCATGACACCCAGCGGGCGACGAGATCACGAGAAGAGAAGGAGGCGATGGGAATGGGGAGTAGCGGGTGAGACGCGAACGCCGCGGTTCCGGACACCCCGTCCGGCACCGCTGCCGGGCCCGCGAGGTTTCGACACCCGGGGGTGACTCATGAACGGCGTCTCGTACGACAACCCCTCACGGCGGCGGAGACGCGGCATGCGGCTCCCCATCGGCTTGCTTTCGGCGCCGCAGACGCCAGGCGCGCAGCAGCCGAAGCGGGAGCAGGCCCAGCGGGGCTCGACGGCCCATGTCCGCCTGGTCCTCGCGGTCGAACGTCCGTGCGTAACGCTCGGCGTCCTGGGCCGTCGGATATCGCTTGCTTCCCTCCGCACCGCAGCCACGCGCGCAGTGCCAGAGCATCGTGTCGCCCTCATGGAGAAAGCGAAAACGGTGTCCCAGAAGGTGGCAGCGCAGCACAGAAGACCACCCTAGGCGGACCGGCTCATTCCGGCCTGTTCTGGCCCTCTCCAGGCAACAGCCCATGGCCCTGAACGAGGAGGCATGGCATGACCACCACCGCCGAGCTCGGTGTCGTCACGACCAAGGTCCCCGCCCGGCTCGACCGGCTGCCGTGGTCCCGATTCCATTGGCGGATCGTCATCGGTCTGGGAGCCGTCTGGATTCTGGACGGACTCGAAGTGACGATCGTCGGAGCGGTTGCCGCCCGTATGACCGAGCCGGGCAGCGGCATCAACCTGACCACCGCCGACATAGGCACTGCCGCTGCCATCTACGTGGCAGGCGCATGCGTGGGCGCTCTCCTGTTCGGGAGACTCACCGACCGCTACGGGCGCAAGAAGCTGTTCATGCTCACGCTCGGCATCTACATCCTCGCCACCGTCGCGACCGCGTTCGCCCACGACGCCTGGTACCTCTACCTCGCCCGCTTCATCACCGGTATGGGCATCGGCGGAGAGTATGCCGCGATCAACTCGGCCATCGACGAGTTGATTCCTGCCCGCAACCGCGGGCAGGTGGATCTGGCCATCAACGGCAGCTACTGGGTCGGTGCGGCGCTCGGCAGCCTCGTCGCCGTGCTGCTTCTCAACGAGAGTCTGCTGGCAGTCGACCTCGGCTGGCGGCTGGCCTTCGGCCTGGGCGGCATCCTGGGCCTGGGCATCATGCTGGTGCGCCGCCACGTGCCGGAAAGTCCGCGCTGGCTGTTCATCCACGGGCATGAAGCCGAGGCTGAACGCATCGTCGACCGGATCGAGGCCGAGGTGCACCAAGAGACCGGCCGCGAGCTGCCGGAACCGGGCGAGGCGGTCACCGTACGGCAACGCGATGTCATCCCGTTCACGGAGATCGCCGGCGTGGCTCTGCGGCGGTACCCGCGTCGCGCCGTTCTCGGTCTGGCGCTCTTCATCGGACAGGCGTTCCTGTACAACGCGATCGTCTTCGACCTGGGCACGATCCTGAACGGCTTCTTCGACATCGGCTCCGGCTCGATCCCCTACTTCCTTGCCCTCTTCGCGATAGCCAACTTCCTCGGGCCACTCCTTCTCGGCCGACTGTTCGACACCGTTGGCAGAAAGCCGATGATCGCGGGCACCTACTTCGGCTCGGCCGTCGTGGCAGCCGTCCTCGCCGTCCTGCTGATCAACGGCTCCCTGACGGCATGGTGGTTCTTCCTGTTGGTCTCGCTGACCTTCTTCGTGGCGTCCGCGGGAGCGAGCTCGGCCTACCTGACGGTGAGCGAGGTCTTCCCCATGGAGACCCGAGCCCTGTCCATCTCGCTGTTCTTCGCGATCGGCACGGCCGTGGGCGGAATCACCGGCCCGCTGCTGTTCGGCCACCTGATTCACAGTGGCGATGTGGACCTGGTGGCCATCGGCTTCCTCGTCGGAGCGGCAGCCATGGCGCTGGGCGGGCTGGCCGAGGTCTTCTTCGGCGTCCGGGCCGAACAACAGTCCCTGGAGAACATCGCCCGGCCGCTCACCGCTGAGGAAGCCGAGGCAACCTGGCGCAACGAGCCCGCGCCACAGGACGCACGAGACCGTCTCCGCCCCGCGCATGTCCGGCAGGCCGCGCACGAGCGGGAACTGCGGATATCCGACCGCACCTCCCGCCGCCGGGAGCGGGAGCGCGCCGGAGCCCGCCGCTACCGCCCGGGCACCGGACCGGGCAGCACCCTGTACTCGCCGGGGATGGCCGGCACCGCGGGCACGGCAAGCCGTACGTCCGCCATGACCGAACAACGCCTCGACGACGAGATCGAACAGATCACCCACGCGCTCCAGGAGGCCGGCCCGATGAGCCGCGACCGACTCGAACAGGCCGTGGGCGGCCGTTCCTGGGGCCCCGGACGCTTCCGCGGTGCCCTGCGTGAATCCGTGCGGGAGTCCCGGGCCAGGAGCCTTGCGAACGGCAGCTATGCGCCGACGGCCGGACCCGGTCGGCCCGACAGCGCACTGGGCGACCCCACATGACCAGCGCGGTGACCGGAGCGGGCAGAAGGAAGGCAGCGATGAAATACGACGGATTCCTCGCCCATGTACGCGAGCGAGGCGAATACAACGACCAGGACGAAGCCGCGGACGTCACCAACGCCGTGCTGGAAGTACTGGCCCAACGGATCAGCCCGGGAGAGGTCAAGGACCTCGCATCCCAGCTGCCCGGCCCGCTGGGACAGGTTCTGGTCCATGCCACGCCGCAGCAGGCGCGGAGCTTCGGGATCGAAGAGTTCTACCGCCGGGTCGCCGAGCGCATCCATGCCCGGCCGCGTACGGCGCAGTGGGATGCCAGCGCGGTCCTGACCACCGTTGCCGACGCTGTCACCGGCGGAGAACTGAACCAGATCATCAGCCAACTCCCCTCCAGTTACGCGGTCCTGTTCGGCAAAGCCGACCTCGCGGACTGAGCCCGTGCGCCCAGAACGAAAGGCCCACGAGAATCAAAGACGTCGAGGAGGCTTTCGAGTGGCTCAAAGAACGGCGTAAGCAGTCGCACGCGCCACTGCGGGCCGTGGCCAGCACCGCCCGTCCCGGTCGCCACTCACAGCAGGAGGTCGAAGACGGCTCGAGCCTCGTCCCAGTGCTGGGTCTGTGGGTTTTTGAGGTCGGGGTGGAGGATCTTGAAGCTCTGGGCAAGGGCCAGGCTGAGTCCGCCGATGATGTCCGGATAGGCCGCCTCGGTCTCGTCATCGGGCGTGCGGTCCAGAGCGGGATGGGTGGCGAGCTGTTCCAGGATCGGCTTGAGTTCTACTTCCTGGTCGATCTTCCGGAAGTGGTGAATGCTCTCCTGCAGGCCTTTCGTGATCGGTAGGTCACAGGTCCGGATGATGTCGCGCCCGTTGGCCTTGGCAGTGGCTTGGGCGACGGTCAGCAGATCGTAGAGCTTGGCGTCGACGAAGTCGCTGTAGCGCTTGAGATCGTTCTTGTCGACGTCCAGCCCTGCGGCCGCACGGAAGAACCTCTCGAACCTGGCGATGGACATCACGGTCATGACGGCAACCTCCCGCTGCGGGTGCCGAGGTGACTCCCGGCCCCCTGGGCTTCTCAGTCAGCTTGGCCGACGGGGGCGCGCGAGCGCATGCGTATGTCGGGCCCAATCAGCCTCCCTGTATTGCCCTGCCAGGCCCAGGCGTCCGACCGGCCCGGGGTTGTCGCACGGGCGTGCGGACCGACAGAAGGGCGAACACCGCGTCGCGGAGCGCCCCATGCAACGGGTCTCCAGATGTCGCTGCCGATGGGGCCGTACGTCGCGGTGGGGAACATGCTGGAGAGGGCTGGGGAGAGGCCGGTGAACAGCCGCCAGGGCCGGTTGGAGCGGACCAGCCCGCCTACCTGCCGCCTCTACGCCGGGCAGGACGCAGTGCTGTGCCTCGCAGGCGTTCTGGATTTTCCCGCGTGGCAGGGCTCCGGCTCCCGGGCCGGACACCGAAGCGGTGTGGTCGGTGGCGCGGGGTGCGGTGCGTGCCGGGGGTGGGGCCTAGCGGGTCTTCGCGGTGGCGCACGCGATCGCGGCCCGGTGGTGGGAGCAGGCCCTGTGCTGGGAAGGCTGGGAGATTTGGCCGTACAGCCTGTACCCGCTGGCGGAGGCCAGCGTGTCACGCGGCGTCGACGTTACCTCGGCGGCGTCTATGGGCACCTGGGAGCACGGGGCAGCCGACGAGAGGGTCCAGTCATGCGGGTGTCGTCTCAGGGCATTACGGTCGTGGCTCTCCTGGCGGATCCGGACGCGCCGACGGAGATCGCGCAGCGCATGGCCCGGACACTTTCTGCTCGGCTCGCCGACAAGTCGGGCCAGGGACGACGGTTCGACGTCAAGGTGGTCAGTGAGCCTTTCACCGCAGGGACCGAGGACCCGCCCACCTTGATGCACCGGATCATGGACCGCGGGAGTGCGGAGAACTGGGACATCGTCGTGGCCCTCACCGACCTTCCGCTGCACTCACACGGGCGCAAGCTCGCTGTCAATCTGAATCACGAACACGGCTTGGCGCTGCTCTCTCTTCCTTCACTGGGGGGCCTGCGGCTGCAGACGAGGGCCCGGCGGGCCGTCGAAGAAGCCGTGCTTGGCTTGGCGGGTCGGCAAACCACTGAGGCTGATGGACCTCCGCGAAGTCAGCCGCTTCTGGGGCAGACCGACGATCTTCGGTACGTCGTCAGCGGGCCGCGCGGTTACCTGCGGGTGCTCGTCGGTATGGTCCGCGCCAACCGGCCGTGGCGGTTGGTGCCGGGCTTGTCGAAAGCCCTGGCGGCCGCACTCGCCACAGGAGCAGTCGCCACCGTGAACTCCACCGTCTGGAGCCTGGCTGAGACCCTGAGCGTGCCACGCCTCGTGATCGCCACGGTCGGATCTGTCGCGCTCATGATCGGCTGGCTGATCATAGACGCGGAGCTGTGGCATCAATCAGCAGAGAGCTCGCCGGAGGCGAGGCAGAGGGCGCGGCTCTACAACGCCTCGACGGTCGTGACCGTGGGTATCGGGGTGCTCGTCTGCTACGTGGGTTTGATGGTCATCAACTTGGTGTGGGCGCTCTTCATCCTCAACGACCAAGCGTTCGCTTCCGTGACACGAACCCCACTGCACGCCGAGGAGTTCTTGACGCTGTCCTGGTTCGTCGCTTCGGTCGCCACCGTGGGCGGCGCGCTGGGATCAGGCTTGGAGAGCGACGATGCGATCCGGGCAGCCGCCTACTCCAAGCGTGAACAGGAACGTCGTCACATGCTCCAAGGCCACGGTGACCAGCCCTCGAAGTGAACCGATACCGGCACAACCAGCAGCGCGATGTGCGCCGACGGGTCGATCATGGCGATGACGGGGCGGGTGTTGTCCCGGTAGGGCAGGTCCGTCGCCCCTTCTTGAGCCGGTACGCGGCCGCTGAGGCTGAACGGCCGGTGCTGGGGGTGTGATCGTCGGTCGCCGATGTATGCGAGAGCGTGCCGGTTTGTCGGTGGACGTTGGTCCGGGCGCGCGTCCGAGCGCGGTGCCGTCAGGAGGCGGTGGCGCGGCCGACGCGCCCTGGCAGGGCGTTCCGGCTAGCCCCACATGGGTGAGGTGGCTGCGGACCTTCAGGGAGGTCGTGCGATCCGGGCTCACGATCGAGGAGACGCGGCTGGAGCCCCTGCTCGCGCTGCGCACGGCTGCTGGGGTGGCGATCGTCATCGGGCCGGCGCTGTGGCTGGTTTCCCCTGTGTACGCCGCGTCCGCCGCCCTCGGTGCCTACTCCGCGGGTGCGGCCACCTTCCAGCGCACCTGGCGTCCGCGCAAGGTGATCGCGCTCGGCGCGGGCGCGGGTCTGGCGTTCAGCACCTTCGCGGGCTACCTGGCAGCGGGGCGACTCGTGACGTTCCTCCCACTGCTGACCGTATGGGCCTTTGCCGCGGGAATGGCGTGGGCCGTCGGATCGACCGCTGGGATCGTCGCAGCGACGACGGTCGGCAGCATGC
Source organism: Streptomyces sp. NPDC058371 (assembly GCF_042723265.1). Classification (NCBI taxonomy): domain Bacteria; kingdom Bacillati; phylum Actinomycetota; class Actinomycetes; order Kitasatosporales; family Streptomycetaceae; genus Streptomyces; species Streptomyces sp. NPDC058371. The sequence continues at coordinate 1,574,061 of NZ_JBHXJC010000001.1, forward strand.
TGGTGACCATCACCCTGCCCACGAGCGTCGGGCGAGCCCTGGAGCACGCCGGGGTCATCGCACTCGGGGGAGTGGCGCAGGCCGTGCTGATCTTGCTGTTCCCGGAACGGGACGTCGGCTCCGCTCGCGAGGAGCAACGGGTGCGGGCGGCCGTGGCTGCGGAAGATGACGGATCAGGACCCGCGCACCGGCATGGGTGACGGCTACGGCGACGGGGAACGCCACGTCTCCTGGAGCGGGAAGTGGTCTCCCGGCCGTGTCGAGCGCCGCCACACGTACACCGCTGTCGCCACGGCAGGAACCTGCGGGCCGTCCTGGCACCGAACTGGTCTTCGATGCCGGCTCTCCAAGCCTTCACCGTCCGGTCGCCGCCAGTGCGGTTCGTGTGCTCCCCTGCCTGATCTCCGTGCCCTGCCCGGACCGGGCTGAAGACCGATGCACCAGCCTCGCTTTTTGGTACTTTTGTTAATAACGCCTTAAATCTCGCTAGTCAGCAGGCGAACTATGAGGCCACGGGTGCCAACCCGATCGAGGACGACGAGTGCCAGACGGGGGCTGACTCTCCGTACAGTCATCGCCAGCAGTGTGGTCGCCTTGCTGCTCGGCGTGACTTTCGCCGTGCTCCTGCAGGCAGTGAGCGATGTCCGCTCGTCGACGGACGCGCGTAAGCACGTCCGGGCATCGCTCGTCCAGGCGGGTGCACTGGAGAAGACCATCCTCGACATCGAGACCGGCCAGCGGGGCTTTGTCATCACCCGACAGGAGCTGTTTCTGCAGCCATGGACGGCGGGGCGGGCCGCCTTCCCCGGGCAGGCCCGGGAACTCCTGCGGCTCTCCGACGCGCCTGGGCAGCAGGGCATCGCCAGGACGATCGTCCTGGACGGGCAGTCCTTCATCGATGACTATTCCGTTCCTCTCGTCGAATCCGTACGCCGGGGAGATCCCTCCGCGTCGAGCATCGCCACGACGCATGACGGGCGGCGGCGCATCGACTCGTTGAGGACCCTGTTCGACACCTACGACCAGGTTTCCCGAGTCACCCTCGCGGTACGTGAGGACGCCGCCGCCACCAGTCTCCGACAGGCCGCCGCCGGAGCAGCGGCGGGGCTCGCGGGGTCGGTGCTCCTCATCGCGGCCTTCACCTGGTACCAGTCACGCGCAATCGTCCGGCCCATCCGCAGAGCAGCAGGCGAGGCCCGCCGGCTGGCCGACGGCGACCTCACCACCCGCATGCCGGAAAGCGGGGCGGGGGAGATCCGCGACCTCGCAGTCGCGTTCAACACCATGGCGAGTTCACTGGAGACGAGCCTCGAACGCACGGAGATGGCTCGCGCACGCCTCGAACTTTTGTACGGATCCAGTGTGGCCGTAGGTACCACCCTCGACGTGGAGCGGACAGCGCAGGAACTGGCGCAGGTGGCAGCCGCCCGATTCGCCGACTACGTCACCGTCGACCTGGCGGAGCCGGTTCTCCAGGGCGACGAGCCATCGCCGGACGAGCTCACAGAGCTGCGCCGGGTGGCCGTGAGGGGCATCCGCGACGACGCCCCGCTCTACCCGCCCGGCTCGACCATCGCACTGGCTCCCGATACGCCCCACGCCCGCAGCCTCGCCAGTGGGCAGGCAATCAGTGAACCCGACCTGTGCACCGCGACCCACTGGCGCGCCCAGGACCCGGACGGCGCCAAGAAGCTGCTCGAATTCGGCATGCGCTCGTCGCTCTCGGTACCGCTGCGGGCCCGGGGCGTACTGATGGGAGTGGTCACCTTTTGGCGCTCGGAACGGTCCGACTCGTTCGAGGCCGATGAGCTGTCCTACGCGGAGGAAGTGGTCGCCAAGGGCGCCGTGGCCATCGACAACGCACGCCGCTACACCCGCGAACGCGCCACCGCGCTGGCCCTGCAACACAGCCTCCTGCCACAGCGGCTGCCCGGACAGGCGGCTCTGGAGGTCGCCTCCCGCTATCTGCCGGCCGGCTCGCGGGCAGGCGTCGGGGGCGACTGGTTCGACGTGATCCCGCTGTCCGGCACCCGGGTCGCCCTGGTCGTGGGTGATGTCGTCGGCCACGGCATCCATGCCGCCGCCACCATGGGGCGGCTGCGTACGGCGGTACGCACCCTGGCTGACGTCGACCTCCCGCCCGACGAGCTGCTCACCCACCTCGATGACCTGGTCATCCACCTCACCGGTGAGGAACAGGCCGGAATTGCCGAAGGCGACAAGGCGGCCGCCGGCGAACTCGGCGCGACCTGCCTGTACGCCATCTACGACCCCATCTCGCGGCTCTGTGTCCTGGCCTCCGCCGGCCATCCGATGCCCTTCGTCGTCGCGCCCGACGGCTGCGTCGAGTTGGTCACCGGCTCCACCGGGCCACCGCTCGGGGTCGGCAGTCTGCCCTTCGAGTCCATCGAGCTGGAACTGACCGCGGGCAGCGTGCTCGCCCTCTACACGGACGGCTTGATCGAGTCCCGCGACCATGACCTCGACCATGGGCTTGAGCGGCTGCGCCAGGCACTGTCCCTGCCCGCGGAGTCGCTGGAGATCACCTGCGACACCGTGATCAACTCCCTGCTTCCCGACCCCGAGCGGCCCGCCGACGACGTTGCCCTGCTCCTCGCCGGCACCCGTGCCATGTCCCCGGACCAGGTCGCCACCTGGGACATCCCCGCCGACAACGCGCGAGTGGTGGACGCCAGGGAACTGGCCGTCGGCCAGCTCGAAACGTGGGGGCTTCAGGAAGCGCAGTTCGTCACGGAGTTGGTGGTCAGCGAGCTGGTCACCAATGCCATCCGCTACGGGGCCGCCCCCATCCAACTGCGCTTGATCCGCGACCGCACCCTCATCTGCGAGGTCTCCGACGCCAGCAGCACCGCGCCCCATTTGCGGCGGGCGCGGGTCTTCGACGAGGGTGGCCGGGGCCTGCTCCTGGTTGCCCAGCTGACCCAGGGATGGGGCACCCGACAGACCACGACGGGCAAGGTCATCTGGTGCGAGCAGGTGCTGGGCGACGATTAACTCCCCTTATATGTAGGCAGTTTCGTCAAGTGGGCAGGCATGGCCGGCCTCTTCCGGGCGGGAGAGGCTGTGAGGTGGGATGCCGGTGGGGGCTGTCCGGGGTGTGCGAGACGTGGCGCCGAAGCGCGGTCAGCCTGATATGCGCGGGTTGGTTACCGCATGACCGAATGTGTTTCGCGAACGGATTCGCGCCCCCAAAATCGCTCCATCGCAACGATAGGTCGGCAGGCGTCGCATGCGACAGGTCGTGACACGGCGGTTGACGGCTCCTGCCTGCACCTGTCGCGGTCCATCGGACAGGGATGCGCGCCGGGCGCTCACGTCTGCCCGGCCCGCCTCACCAGCAATCGGCCCCCGAGCGTTCCCAACACCCGTCCGGTGCGGGCAAAGTGCCGGTCTCACCACTGATCCTGCGGCCGGGGCCGCCCGCGATGAACGTCCCAAGCCGCGTCGGATCGGGCAATTGCATGACCTGCTGTGCTCGGCCTTGGCTGCCGCGACCTTCGTCTCGGCCGGCCGCGTGCCGACCTGGCTTTATCCGCAAGAACGGACAGCACTTCGACAGTGGTCCAGGAGGTGTCTTGCCGTCGGAACTGGCTCGGAATATCCACGGGTTCTGACAGCGCCGGGCCTTCCTGGCGGGCCGAGCGCGGCGGTGGTCAACGCCAGTCGTCGATCACATACGCGTCGGGGTGGCTGTACCCGGGTTCGTTGGGCCTGTGCATGGTCACGCCCTGCAACCAGGTGCGGAACCCGCGGTCGATCATGAGCCGGTAGGCATCCGGGCGGCCCAGGTTCATGCCGGCGTCCAGTTGCCCCAGCCCGCGCTCGGCGGCCAGCCGCTCGCATGCGTCGAGCAGTCGCTCGAACCGGTCGGCGGCCTCCGGACCAGGGCGTACGGCGCCGAATTTGACGAAGCACACGTCCGCGCCGGCCTCCGACCCGGCTCCGCAGTGGCAGACGGCCAGGCCGTCGAGCTCGGAGCCGGCGCCATGGAGCAAGATGGTGTCACCGAGTCCCTGCGCGTGCGCGGCCACGATCTCGCGTTCCAGGCTCAGGCCCTCGTACACGGCTCCTGTCAGTTCGCGACAGAGGCTCAGCGCGTCGGGCCGCTCGGCGGCGGGCAGTTCGCCGTAGAGCACTCTGCCGGGGACCGCGGCACCGTCTGTGACCTGCTTCTTCATGATGGCTGTGAGGAATCGGGGCCAGAAGCCGTACCGGCGGTAGAGCTCAAGATGCTTGGGACTGTGCGCGAAGGTGAACAGGCCGAGGTGGCGGTTCCCCCAGGCGTCGAAGCAGTCCATGACCGGCTCCATCAGACGCCTGCCGATGCCCTTGTCCCACAGATCCGGACGTACGGTCAGCGGTCCGAAAAACCCGACGCTGCCCCAGTTGGCGGCGAAGTTCGATCCCACTACTTCGCCCTCGACCGTCGCCGCGAATGCCGCCTGCGGATCGGCCGCCCAGCGGGTGCGGACGTAGTCGACGGTCCCGAAAGGATCAGGGGCCCCCAGGAAGGTCCCGAAGGCGAGCCCGCAGATCTCATCGGCCCGATCCAGGTCTGCCTCATCCAGCGGGCGGACTGATACCGGGGTCGCGCCACTCTTGCGCTCTGCTGCTGGTGGGCCCATCACTCTCTCCCTTCTACCCCCGTTCCATCGCACCACGGAGGTGCGCTGCAGGCGAGGTGAACGGTCCCGCGACACCCCCCGAGGATCGAGAACCAAGCTGCTCTACCTTGCCTTTCCGCGGGAACGGCAGCAGGTGGTCGGCGCCGGCGACCACCATGGCCGCCTGGACCGTCCTCTCCGACTCCACGCAGCTTCTTGTCCGGCCTTGAAGGGGGCCGGGATCGCCCCCACCCCCGGCCGCTTGTCCACGAACTGGTCCGGCTTCCGGCGCTCCCAGGCAGAGGGGCTCTTGGCCTGCGGTTTCTTCGAGTGCTCTATCCTTCCTGCCCTGCGAGCGTGTCCAGGATTTCTGCGACAGGGATGGGATCCAGAGGGCCGACGTGTGACGCCTCGGGAAAGTCGTGCACGCGGAAGCTGTTGCCGGGCGTGAAAGCGTCGGCTTCCGCGATCATTCTGTCCTGGAGCGCGGTGGCGATCGTCCGGTCCCTGCCGAAACGCAGGTAGCTGCGGGGAATGCGTCCCCAGCTACCAGCCCGGCCGACCGCTCGGCCCGCATAAGCGGCGACGGGCTCGTCGGTCTGCATGCCGGCCAATAGCCGGCGGAATTCCGCGTCGGAGTAGTCCGCGCAGATCATCTCCTTGAGAAGGGCCAACTCACGGCTGTCACCTGTCCGGAAGTTCAGTCGTAGTACACCGAGCCGGTCCGGGTCACCCACCGTCAGCTCGACCGGGCTGACGGCGTTCGCGTTCTCGGGTGCCGCCGTGCAGGCGTCCGCTGTGGGCAGGGCGCGGCTGGGACAGAAGGCCGCCATGTAGCAAATGTGGTGGAGCAGGTGCGGGACGGCGTCGCCGACACGGCTGACCGATACGCCACCCAGGCTGTGCCCGACCAGCACCACCGGGCCGTTCCGTGCCGCCCGGCGCACGATGCCCGTTACGCGCGCCTCGTAGTCCTCCAGCCCGAGGCCCTTCAGCGGGGAAGGCTCGACCGCCATCGCTTTGAGGTCCTGCCGCTGATACGACTCCGGGACGAAAGCCTCCGCGCCATGCCGCGGCTGGTCCACCATGACGACGCGGTGACCGCGCAACGTCAGCTCCCGCGCGATCGGCATCCAGAACGCGCCGGCGCTGTGGGTACCGTGCACCAGCACGTAGGTGGTGAGCCCGTGACGCGGGTCCGCTGCGGCCGACGAGGTTCCGAGCCCGGTAGCCAGTGCCATGCCCCCCACCGCGAGTCCCAGGCCACGCAGTGCCGTCCGCCGGGTGGCACCTGTTCGTTCTTCGTTCGTCGGATTCATCATGAGCACGACGCTATGAAAGGCCCACTCGGCCCGCCAGCGGCCCAGCACCACCACAGAGGTAGACCCAACACCCCCTTCCAGTACAGCCGTTCCGCGTGGTCTGGAAGCGTGGAACTCCCGTGATCACGGACAGAGAGCCATCTCCGTTTCGGCATCGCGCCAGGTAGCGGCGAGCAATCCGGACAGCAGGTGATGATCACCTCAGACGGGCGGCTCTGAAATTGCGCTGCTGGTACCGCGAGGTCCCATTTTCTCGCGAACATTCATGAGACCTCGCACCGCGACTCGTTGCCCAAATGTCCTTGGACAGTGAAGCCAGTCGCCCCGTTATCCAATCGGGCGTTTGACACCGAACCTAGGCGTCCACACCTCGCGCCGCCCCGACCGGCCGGTACGGCCGATGGCCGGTAACGGCCGGTCGGGGCGGTTGTGCATCTGCCGGCCACCGCCATCAAGAAGGGCCCGGCTCTGTCCTTGATGAGCGGCGTGCTGTGGCCGCTACCGCCTACCTACCGTCTCTGCCCTGGGGGCGGGGCTGGCCTGTGGCTAGCGCAGATGCCGGGTGAAGAACCGGGCCGCGGCGTCCCCCGCGAACTGCGGGACGCCGGTGTGCCCACCGAGATTGGCCTCCAGGGACTTCTCGTTGGAGCCGAAGGCGTCAAACAGGTCCAGGGCCGCCTGCCGGTCGTTCCCTTCGTCGTCCCACTGCAGCAGGACATGCAGCGGAATGGTGACCTGTCGTGCCTCCTCGAATATGGCGCGAGGCACGAAACTCCCGGCGAACAGGACGGCGGCCGAAATACGCGGCTCGACCACCGCCAGCCGGGTGCCGATGGAGATCACTCCACCCGAGTACCCGACGGGGCCGCCGATCTCGGGCAGCGAGAGGAGGGCGTCCAGTGCGGCCTGCCATTCCGGGACGGCCTTTTCGACCAGCGGGAGGATGAGGGCGTCGACGATCTCGTCGCTGACAGGTTCGCCGGCCTCCATCGCCCGACGGAGGTCGGCGCGGGCCTGCTCGGCCGCGGGCCAACGGGGCCGGTCGCCGCTTCCGGGGAGCTCGATGGTCGCCGTGGCGAAGCCATCCGCTGCGGAGTGCCGGGCCCGGCCCGCCAGTCGGGGGTACAGCTTGCGCAGTCCGAGGGGAGGGTGGCCGAGGAGAATCAGCGGCGCCGGTGCGGATGCGGATCCGGGCGTCCACAGGATGCCGGGGATCTCACCGAGGGTGAATTCGCGCTCAATGACGCCGTCATCGAGGTGCTGCTCAGAAGTGAAATGCATGGTCGTGCCTTTCGGGAGTGCACTGGAACGGCGCTCCCGGACGACGACCTATCGCCCGACCGTGACCCCGGAGGAGAGCACCCATGTCGATACGTTCACGGGTACCACCTCCTTGTTCTCTCGCACGGCCTCCGGAAAGCTAGCAGCGGCCGCCGTGGTTCGCCAAACGGTTTCTTGCGGAGGCTCCGTGACCGGATGCCACGGAGCCACTCACCTAAAGACCCAGGCCGTGTGGTCAAGGGCCGCCTCGGGCCTGTGCGGTTGAGGTGTGGCGTAGGCCGGACAGGAAGAGGAGCCCTGTAGGGACCGGTTTGGCCCTGTCCTGGGACAGCTGCGGCGATGCCGCAGTCATGAGCCTCCGTAGTGGGCCGGGCGCGTCCCGGGCTCCCATGGCAGGTCACCCGGTCGCCAACACCAGCGCGGCCACCACGGCGACGGCTGCAACGGCGCGATCGCGAACTGCCCGATGTCGCCCGGGATGGACTCATGATCGGCATCAACTGGAGCGGGCCACGCCTGGTCGGCTGGAGCTTCACCCCCATGGAAGTTCTCAACCGGCTGGCTGCGGCCAGCTAGCCCACGGCATCGTTCGCCAGAGCGCGCAGTCGCCGCCAGCAGATGAGTGTGCATCCGAGGGCGAGGAAGGCTTCGTGGATGTCGTCGCGTATCTCCCAGCGGTTCCGTAGTCGGCGGCACCAGTACAGGTGGGCGAACGCGCGCTCCACGCCCGTGGTCATCGAACCCGCGGCACTGCTCGGCAAAGCCTCATAGGACGCGGCGTGCGCAGCGCATGGCCGGGCGCCTGGCCACACGACCCGTACATCACAGCAGTCGGCGCCACGTTCACTGCCGACGGCATCAGCCCGGGCCGGATGGTGTCCTTGGGCGCTGCCCACCCAGGCCAACACGCCACCCGGCGCGGGCAGTTGCGGATGTCCGCGATCGCAGCCTTGGGCCGCGGCCGCTGCACCGGACCGGTCGGCACCTCCTGGCACTGGAGCGACGACACCGGCTGGCGCTACGCCCTCACCGGCCCTTCCGGCCGCACGCTCCTGCACACCATCCGCTCGGTGACGTGGCTGCCGGTGTATGCCGCCCCGACAGCCCTCGCGGAGATTGCCGAACGTCTCACCGCGGGCAGGCGGCCCGGCGCGGCCGGGGGAGCGGGGCCCCTGGAGTGGGAGGGTGCCGCACAGATCCGGCAGAGAGTTGACGCGTTCCGCACGCCGTTCGAGGCCGGAAGATTGAGAACGAGCTCACGGGTGGTCGCACCGAGGTCTCTCGGCTCGTGAGCGGGCGGTTGCGGGTCAGCGGTGCGGGGTTGGTCTGGTTTGGGCTGCTGGGTGGGGTTTGCCGCGCCAGTCCAGTATCAGGACCGTGGCGTCGTCCTTGAGATTGCCGTAGCAGGCATCGCGCACCGCGGCGGTGAGGCTTCGGACGGCTTCTCGCGGGTGCAGCGCGCGGGTGTCGTGAATGACCGCGGCCAGGTCGACGGCGCCCGCACCGCGCTCCTGCATGCCGTCGGTGAGCAGAACCAGGCGGTCTCCGGGCAGCAGTTGGAGTTCCTGCAGGCGATAGGCGCTGGGGGCTGCCACGCCGAAGGGCAGGTTGACGGCGAGCTCGACCTCTTCCACGGCGCCTTCGCGGAGCCGCAGGGGGCGGGGGTGGCCGGCGTTGACCAGTTCACACAGGCCAGTGTCGAGGTCGACGCAGAACAGCTGTCCGGTGGCCAGGCCGCGGCTGTGGTCGAGCAGGGCCTGGTGGGCACGGTGGGCCTGCTTGAGGGCGTCACAGCCGCTGCGGCGGGCCTGGCGCAGCGCTCCGACCAGCAACGTGGCGAGCAGGGCGGAGTTGGTGTCGTGGCCCATGGCGTCGGTGATGGACAGGTGCAACGTGTCGCGGTCGAGCGTGTAGTCATAGGTGTCGCCGCCGATGTCGTCGGCCGGTATCAGCCCGGCGGCGAGGGTGAATTCGGCGGCCTCGCAGCAGGGGGCCGAGGGGAGGAGCTGGTGCTGGATCTCCGCGGCCAGGCTGGTCCGGGTGGTGCGCCGACCCAGGTGGTACAGGTCGGTGAAGCGGCGGTCCGTGACGATGATGTAGGCCAGCGCGTGGGCCGCGTGGCGGACCTGCCGCAGCACGGTGTCGTCGGCGGCCTGCAGGGTCACTTCCAGGACGCCGATGCGGTCGCCCCGGTTGGTGACCGGCGTGATGACGCGTCGGCCGCCCTGCTCGTCCGCTTCCACGTGCTGGCGCTGGCTCTGCAGGACGCGGTCGTAGACGCTTCCCTGCAACTCGATCGGCTCGCCGGGTTCCTCGGCGGCACCATCGGCCGCGATCAGACGTACCAGCCGCTCGCCGATCAGGTCGACGAACAGGAAAGAGACGCACTCCGCGCCGAACCGCTTCTGCAGGTCGTGCGCCACCACCTCGACGGACTCACCGGGCGGGGCGGCCTCAGCAGCGGCCAGCAGTTCGCCCAATTCGAGATCCTTGCTCTCCACAGCAACCTCCCATCGGTTGCCGCATCTTCTTCCCCACATCCCCGCAACATCACGTCCTGCGCCCGTTTTGCCTGGTCAAGACCGTCCAGCGGATACCTGGAACGTGAGGCGGCGTCACGTCGCGGCCGACTGCGTTTCCTCGAGCGCATGGGTTGATGCGACCGCTTTCGCCTTTGTCGTGAGCTTCCAGGCGGGGGTCGGGGCCAGCCGCATCGGCAGGTTGGATGCCCGTCCGGATTCCGTGCTTCGGCCGTGGGGGCGCGTCCGAGGTTCGATGTCCAGGCGAGGTTATCTGCGCCATGACACTCAAAAATCTATGTTGGCCGGAGTAGACATTGGGTGGTGGCCGTGGTTATGGTTCTCTCGTAGCCAGGTCGAGCAAGTCCGGCAGAGATGAACTGCCGGATGTAGTACACGTAGTTCGCAGGACGGTGCGGTGGTGGAGTTCCGGAGCCAAGCCTTGGCAGGACGGTGACGGGACTGACGGCCGGACCGGGCGGCCCGAGGAGTTGAGGGGCCGCCATAAGTAGGACGCAGTACACGCAGTTGCTTTTCCCGTAGGTGCAGTGGGCAGTACCAGCAGTGGTCAGTGGGTTCTCGGTAAAGGCGTCGGGCTGCGGGCGCGCGTGCCGGGAGGTTCGGCAGCGGGGTTCTAAGCCGGAGCGGTTGCAGGATGGGCGACGGGGCTGGCTGCCGGACAGAGTGGCGCTTTTTGAGGCCACCAGTAGTCGCGTTACAAGTGGTTCGCGTCAGTAGTGGTTCGTAGTTCCGAGGGAAGAACGGAGGAGCCCCGCGCCATCAGGATCGCCCGGGCGGAAGAGTGGAGTCCGGGTGCGACAGGACATCGATAGGTAGGTGGTCTCCGGTCACGCATACGCGATCCCCGTACTTCGCGCCCTCTCCCGGGCGGCCGTACGGACTCAAGTAGGCCGGTGCAGCACGAGGGCCGGCAGATGGTGTAGCAGTTCCTTCGGGGCCCTGGTGCCAGACGGCACCAGGGCCCCTCAATGCGTTGCACAGAGAGGTGAGATGACAGCAGACGACTCCTTCGGCCGTCTCGATGACGACGACTACCCCGCCTACACCATGGGGCGAGCCGCCGAGCTGCTCGGCACCACCCCCAGCTTCCTCCGCGCCGTCGGCCAAGCCCGGCTGATCACCCCGCTCCGCTCCGAAGGCGGCCACCGCCGCTACTCCCGATACCAGCTGCGGATCGCGGCCAGGGCGCGGGAGCTCGTCGACCAGGGCACTCCGATCGAGGCGGCCTGCCGCATCGTCATCCTCGAAGACCAGCTCGAAGAAGCCCAGCGCATCAACGCCGAGAGCCACCGCGCAGCCTCCGGGCCGTATCCGTCGACAGTGGCCTGAGGCGAGCGTGCCCGCCGGCCTCGGCGGACATACGCCCGCACGGCCCTACTTCGAGGTCGTCACTTGGCGATCCGGTAGATCGGCGCGCAGGACCTCGCGATGCCCGCGCCGGTGTGGTGCCGCTCGCGGTGTACGACGACGGCGGGGCGGACGGGGGCACCACCCGGGCGCGCGGCAGCCGGAGCGCGCCGCCGCTCCCGAGTTCGGTCACTGTTTTCGGTCACTGTTTCGATCGCCATGCCCGCCCGTCGCCTGCGGTGGCCGGAGAGTCCGCCGCAGGTCGCGTTGATCACGGTAGAGGCTCTGCCGCAGTAAATCCGACATTTACAGCGGCAGCCCTGCGGAAGTGTGGGCGTCACAGATTGCAACGACGCTTACCGACAGCTACTTGTCGGATGGCGGCAAGTTGTACGAGAACAGGGCTGAATCGCGCTCTGCGGCCGGAGCGAGTCAGGATCAGCGTCCGTTCATGCGCAGCACAGTGACAGCTCTGACCGTCGTGTAGCCACGCCATTCGAGTGATGCGGCGGCCGAGTAGCTGGTGAAGTCGACTGCCCATCCGCCGTCCTGTCGCTGCCCGAGTTCCAGCCGGTCAAGGTCGTCCGACACAGCGTGGGGGTCGAGCAGGCCGCGGATCGGTCGCCCGGGCTCGGGCGCGTAGTCGAGAGGATGAAGTGTCTCGCCCTCGGCCCCGCCGACGACGGCGAGTGCCCCGTTCTTTGGGACGAACTGTCCGAGGTGGTCGAGCAGATCACTCGCCTCTGGGTGGGTGTCGACTGCGATGTCGAGGAACTGGAGCGCGAAGGAGAGGACGTACGCAAAGGGCGCTTCGTCGATCCGACGAATCGCGTCGAAGCAGTACCGTGTCGCCGTCGCAAGCCATGGATGGTCTCGTACGGCTTCATCCCAGCGCGCGGCGCGATACGCCTGCGTCGCCACCGCGGCCGTGATTTGCAGCGATGTCTCCGAGGGATCCGCTTGCACCCAAAACGGGGCGCACGCCACGGGGTCGCTGATCGGGAGCGCGAACGGCAGCCCGCCATCGGGCAGAGTCACGGAGTCGAGCCAGTCGAGGAGGGCTGCCGTGTGCGGCAAAGTTGCAGGGCCGGCGTCAGCGAGCGCTTCGAGCGCGTGCTGGGCGCCTCCCGGCTGGCTCTCCGGTGTGCGAAGGTCCGGTTCGAGTCCCCATCCGTAGCCGCCATCAAGGTTTCGGTAGGCGTCGAGTCCGTGGATGATGGCCTGCCGAGCCGCGTCGCTGTCGGTGGTGACGGCCTCAAAGCGACGCTGATCGAGAACTCGTGCGTGCGAGGCCATGAACGCTCTCGCGCGATGCTGGCTGATGCTCATACGAGAACCCTGTCATCCGTCGGCTACGTCAGGCTTGGATGAAACGGCCAGCCGAGGGGAACGTGCCTGAAGCCAGAAAGGTCGAGCGTTGATCACGAAGGGCCGTAGTCTGCGGCCCTTGGTCCTGCGAGCGTGGGGCAGGGTGGCGACCATGTCCACGGCCTCAGCTTCAGCGGCACTCAGCACAGGGGGCTCTCGGCTTTGGTGAGTTCCAGGCTCGCCTGCCACAGGCGCAGTCGGTCCTCTCTGTCGTATGCCTGGGAATGGGCGCGTGCGTCGCGGGTGCGGTCGTAGAAGCGCCCCGTGGTGCCGGCGAGTGCCGGATCGGTGACGAGCCGGCGGGTGGCGGTCACTCCTTCTTCCAGCGTGTCGATGCTGTGTCCGATCTCGGTGAGGACGATCTTGGTCGGCATGTAGGTGGCGGGGTGGAGGCTGTTGACCGTGACCTCGTCGGCGGCCAGGCGTGCGGCGAGTTCGAAGCCGGACATGATCTGGGCGAGTTTGCTCTGACCGTAGGCTCGGAGGCCGTCGTAGTCGTGCTCCAGCATCAGATTCTCGAAGTCGAGCAAATGTTGGCCGATGGAGGCGACGTTGACGATGCGGGCCGGCGCTGACGCGCGCAGCTGTGGCAGGAGTTCGAGGGTGAGCAGGAAGCCGGCGAGGTAGTTGACGGCGAAGCGCAGCTCGTAGCCGTCGGCGCTGGTGCGGCGGGTGCGGCCGTCCGGTTGTCCGCTGCCGATGCCGGCGTTGTTCACCAGTACGTCGAGTCGGTCCACCGATGCGCGAATCTCAGTGGCCATGCGGCGGACCTGGTCGAGGTCGGCGAGGTCCGCGGTCACGGTTCGGGGCCTGGATACGCCGCGGGCCGTGAACTGGTCTGTGATGCGGTCGAGTTTGGCCTGGTTGCGGCCGTGCAGGATCAGATCGGCGCCGTCGGCTGCCAGGCGTTCGGCCAGGGCCAGGCCGAGGCCGTCGGTGGCGCCGGTGATGAGGATGGTGCGGGGAAGCGTCATTGCTGGTCTCCCAGGTCGATCGCTGTGTTGGTCGGGGGTTGTGCGGCCTGCGTGAGGGTGGCCGTGATGTCCTCGACGAGGTCGTCGCCCATGGGCTCGTGCGTGGCCAGGAGGCGGTACCACAAGGTGCCGAACACGATGTCCAGGACGGTGGACGCAGCTGGACGGGGCGGCAGGTCGCCCCGTGTGCGGGCCCGATCGAGGACGACCTGGAGCGCGTCGCGCCGGCGCTGCAGAAAGGCGCTGCGGAAGAGCTGGCCGAACTCCTCGTTGATCTGGGCCTCCGCCATCAAGACGCGCAGGATGTCGGCGACGCGCTGCTGGCGGCCGAGCCGGAAGGTGTCCTCCAGGAAGGCCTGTACGTCGTCGGCATAGGAGCCGTGGTCGGCGTTCGTGACGTACAGATCGGCTTTCACCGCGAGTGCTTCGAGGAGAACGTGGGCCCTGGAGGGCCACCAGCGGTAGATCGTCTGTTTGCCGCATCCGGCGCGGTGCGCGATTCCTTCGATCGTCAAGCCCGCATAGCCGACCTCGCCGACCAGTTCGAACGCCGCGACCAGGATCGCCATCCGGCTCTCCTCGCTGCGCTTGCGTCCAGGACGGGACTCCGAAGGGGGTTGCTTATCCATGACCATGGAGCCTACCTTAATTCGAGACGCAGCGGTTCGAAATGAGGAGATGTCATGTCCCAGCGCTTGGCGAAGTCGCCCAGAATGCCCGCAGGTCGCAGGCGGCTGCGGCACCGTGGACGCAAGTTCTGGCCCGTCACTCCCCCCGTGGTGACGGGCCAGTCCTTTCGTATGCCCCGTCGGGCCGGGGGAGGACCTCGCGCAGATCGGCGTACAGGCGCAGCCGTACGCCCGGCTGACCGGGGTCATGGCAAGCTGCCTCAGCTGGCGAGGTTGCCCACAGGCTGGCGATCGCGCCCGGACGGCGAACGCCGTCTCGTCGTCGTGGGCGGCAACGTCGACGACGACCAGGCCGGGTTGGGCGACATGTGCTGCGAGGATCGGTCTCACGTACCTCGGCGGCGGTCGTCAGGGGCGGCAGCCCCGCACCTTCCCAGCGGAGGGGTCAGCAGCTTGACGCGCCAGAGGTATCGACGTGACCGTGGCCGATCGCGACCAGCGCGCGGTCCAGGACCTCCTGGACCTGGCCGAGGGCCGAGATCGTGGTCACCAGGCCCTGAGCTTGGTAGTGGTCGACGACCGGCGCCGTTTCACTGCGATAGACCTCCAGTCGCTTACGAACGGTTGTCTCGCGGTCGTCATCTCGCTGGTACAGCTCACCCCCGCAGACGTCGCAGGCTCCGTCCACTTCAGGAGGGCTGTAGTGGACGTGGAAGATGTGTTCGCGGTCCTGACGGCACAGCCGTCGTCCAGCGATCCGCCTGACCACCTGGGCCTCGGGAATCTCCAGGTCTAGCACGGCATCCAGCCTCGACTTCGAGTCAGCCAGGATGCCGTCCAGTGCCTCCGCCTGGGCAAGATTGCGGGGGAAGCCGTCCAGCAGGAATCCGCGATCGGTGTCCGGGTGCGCAAGGCGTTCTTTGATCACTTCGATTGTGACCTCGTCCGGTGCCAGAAGGCCGGCGCGTATGTACGCGCGGGCGTTCTGCCCGAGCTCGGTGCCCTGGCCGATGTGCTCTCGGAACAGGTCACCGGTGGAGATGTGCTGGATCGACAGATGCGCGGCAAGGCGCGCTGCCTGCGTGCCCTTGCCAGCTCCGGGCGGCCCGATCAGGAGGATGCGCATCGATGAGGTGTCCCTTCGTCATGCGTGGCCATCAAGCCGTCTCTGTGACACACGATCGCCGCGCACCGATGTCATTGCCCATCCGGTAGGCCACCCCCTGGCGGTGGGGATAACCGCACCATGGGGCATCGCCGCGTTGAGGTTGATGCTCCTCCAGTCTCGTTCCCTGATTGTTCGTGACAGAGCCGGGTCCAGGCCGAAACGATGAGCACCGTTCCGGTGGCCGATCAGGGTTCAGAAACACGTACTGAGGGCACGCAGACTCACCGGTGACTCCGCTTCGAAGTGGCGCGGGGACCAAAAGCCAGCCACGGACCAAACACTCAATTAATGCTCAATGGGCGTTCTGCGGATGCTCGGAAAGCTCCTGGATCACCAGACGCTTCGCGGGGCGGAACGTCGATGATCCAGATGTTGCGCTGTCGGTCGGCCATGAATGCCGAAAGTGCGAGGAGGAGTGCTCCCGCTGCGACGATGAGAGCGACCAGGAGTGCGCCGTCGACGCCTTGAGCGTCTGCGAGCCTGCCGGAGACGGCTTGTCCGGCAGCTGTTCCGAGGGGGCCGCCAGCGCACAGGATGGTCATGGCGACCGCGGCCCGTTCGGCGGGGGCGAGACGTTCGGTCAGCGCATACAAGCTGATCATGTAGGGCGCGACGGTGAAGCTCGCGACCGCCACCGCGGCGGGGAGGGACACCAGTTGGGCGCCGATGAAGAGGACCAGCATGCCCGCGCAGAGGATCGCAGCGAACGAGACGTAGCGGGCGCGCAGAGAGAACTTCTGCGGGAGCCAGGCGCAGGCGGCGCCGGCAAGGGCGCTGCCGATGCCGAACTCGGCGTAGACGAGTCCGGAAGCCGCCACGAGGACCGTCGCCGAGGCCGAGACCAGATGGCCATACTCATTTCCGCGATTAGCACCGGCGTCCCGAAAGCACTGACCGAGATCATTACCCCTGTCGAGCGACGCGACCGGCCAACCGTGGGCTTACGACGATGCACGGGCCGGACGCGAGATCGACGTAGCACTCGACGCGGACATCGACGCTCTGCGTGACCTCCTGCTCGACAAGCTTGGCGGTCGCCCCGTCGAAGCGGTGTTCGTCGTCGATCAGCACCCGCTGGCCTTCGGCGAGGACGGCGACGTTCGCTGTGTTCCAGGCGACGCCGAGGGCTTCGGCAACGCGAGCGATGGTTAGGTGCTGGACGACGATCGCTTCCAGGGCCCACCTCAGCCCGCGCCGAGACAGCTTCGCCCTGGGCTCGGCGGCGAGGGAGGTGTCTTGACGCCACACGTGGCCGCAGCTGGTGCAGCGGTAGCGACGCACCATGACCAGTAGTGTCGTTGGTCGCCCAGCCCATTGGCTCGTGGGCCAACTTGCGAGTCACGGTGTCTCGTGGGACGCCCTCGCAGCCGCATCGAAGGCAGCGCCGGTCCGGCTCGACGACTCGGCACGCGAGTACAGCACGGTCGGCTTCGAGCCGTTGACCGGTGGCTTCGAGGCCGAGTTCGTTGAGCCGGGTGAACGTGGTCAGGTCGGGATTGGCGAAGAAGTCAGACAAGTCGGATGCGCTTGGTTGGCTGCGACCTTTGAGTCACCCCGCCGCCGGCTGAACCGAGTCTGGGTCGCGCACGAGTACTCGGACGCGGTGGTCACGCTGAGCGGCCTGTTCGAGGAGGTATACGCGAGCAGATCAGTCACGAGCGGTACTCCACGGTCGATTCGGGGCTCAGGCGGCGGTCGTACCGTCGGCGATCGTGGCGGCGAGCTCGCGGGCGCAGTGGTGAGCGCTGGCCATGGATTCCTCGTGCCTCGGCAGCAGCGCGGCCAGAGCCGGGGCGTGGGGCACCATCGTCAGCTCGGGGATCACGGTGGTGACGTCGAGGCCGAGCATGTCCTCACGGCCGAGCACGGCCTCGAGAGTGGGCACGACGTAGTCCAAGCCGTGCTTGGGTGCGCCGGGACCGTAGCCGCCGCCCCGCGCCGAAATCACCACCGCTGGACGACCGGCAGCCGGCGAGGGAGCCTCGAAGTCCATGGTGCGGCCGAAGACCATGATCTGGTCCAGCCACGCCTTGAACACCGACGGCATCGTCAGGTTGTACATCGGGACGGTGAAGAGATAGGCGCTCGCGCCGAGGAACTCCTCGATCAACGCGTCCTGCATCGCGGCCGCCTCGGCCTCCTCGGGCGTGTACTGAGCGGGGGCGGTGGCGCGGGCGGTGATGCCGGCCGCGGATAGATGAGGCACGGGCGAAGTAGCCAGGTCGCGGTGAGCGACGTCGCCGCTCCAGCCCTCGAGGAAGGACTGCGCGACCTGGCGTGAGACCGAGGCCTCGCCGAGCGAGGAGGAGTCGATGTGAAGCAGGTACGACATGAGTTGGGTCCTTTCGGAGTGGTTGCGAGCGCGCTCCAGTGATCCGAGAGCGGGCGCGCACGAGGGGCTGTTGTCGTGGATTGGCGTGTGGTCGCCCCGAGGGTGTTACATACTGGTAGTGCGGTTGCACACCAGATGAGAGGTTGTCGAGATGGCGTCAGCGCGACAGATCGCAGGTCCATGCCAGACATGGCCGGAGAACAGCGCCTTCATTCGCGAGGTACTTGACCGCATCGGCGACAAGTGGACCGTGCTGATCATCAGCACCCTGAACGCCGGTCCGTTGCGCTACTCCGACTTGCAGGCGAGCATCCCGGGGATCTCTCAGCGGATGCTGACCCAGACACTCAAGCACCTCGAGCGCGATGGGCTGATCACCCGGACCGCATACCCCGAGGTCCCTCCAAGGGTGGAGTACGAGCTCACCAAGCTGGGCCGGTCGCTGATGGAAGCGGTCATCGCGATGGCCGGCTGGGCCGCCGCCCACCACCGCGAGATCGCCGCCAACCGGGCGGCCAGCGAGCTGACCGGAGTCGGCCGAAGCAAGGCCGCAGTCAGCGCGTAGACGAACCGCGGCGGCCGTGGTGGCTCACCGCTCCGCAGCGCCGGGCGCGTCGCCCGCGGCCGTCTCGTCGAGAGCCTCAGCGCCGCCTGTCTCGTCGATGGGGTCGATGTGGCAGACCCCGGTGTCGGTCTCGCACAACCCGCCGGCAGGGACCGCCACGATCTGGAGGCACCCCTTCGGCTCGCTCACGACGCACGCTCGCTCGGGACAGGCCCGGCCACCTGCTCCAGCAGCTGGCCGTAGACCGGAACCTTCTGGGCACCCGGGGCAGCGACCCGGTGGTCCAGCACAACGAACGGGACACCGGTCGCGCCCAGCTCCACACCTTCGGTCCGGTCAGCGCGTACGCGGTCGGCGTACTCACCGCTCGCGAGGATCGCGTGCACTCGCCGGCCGTCCAGCCCGACCGACTCCGCGACCCCGGCCAGGGCGTCAGGGGCGTAAGGGTTGAGGGCGCCGACGAAGAAGCCGTCCTGGACCGTCGAGAAGAACTCGAAGCCCAGCCCCTCGTCGTTGGCGTACTGCACCACGCGGTGCAGGTCGGAGGTGTTGGCACTGAGACGGTCCAGCGTGAACTCGAGGCCCTCCTTGCGGGCGATCGCCTGGATCTGCCGCTCTGCTGCCATGAAGTGGGCGGCGGTTCCGCCGTGGGCACGAATGAAGGCTTCCTCGATCGTCTCCGGCTGCTTCGGCGCGGCCGGGTTCAGCTCGAAGGACCGCATCACGACCTTGAACCGATCCGCGTCCGGGCGCTGCTCGATCGCGGTCCGGAGCCGGTGCTTAGCGACATAGCACCACGGGCAACCCAGATCGGACCAGACCTCGATGACGACCTGAGCCCCCTCGGGGTGCGTTTCCTGCTCAACCATCTTCCTTCTTCACCTCACTAGTAGTGCGTAACACCATCATGAGTGAGTAAGGGAGAGCTTACAAAAGGCACTTTCAAGTGCGTGGGCATCGCCCGATGGGTGTTCGAACGAGGTCAGTGACCAGCCGTACACGAAGCATGGATTCCGCGGTGACGCGATGTCCGTCGAGCACACGAAGTACGGAATCGGCACGGTGCTCGAAGTCCAGGGTGCGGGGCCGCGCGCCTTCGTCCTCGTGTCCTTCGGCGCAAAGAGAGACATCAAGCGGCTGCATGGCTGTGCCGGTTGTTGGGGATGTCGTTTGTCGCTGAGTTGCGATGTCACTTGGAGCCATGCGGCTTGATCGATGTCGCCGAGTTTTAGTGTCGCTCGGATGTTTGGTTGTCATCTCTGTGCGTCGGGCTCCGAGCCATACGATGCTGATCGTGACGCGCTTCGATGAGGTCAGGGCATCGTTCTGGAAACACGACGACTACGGAGTCCAGCCGCCCTTGACGGATGAGATGGTTCAAGATGCCGAACGCCTTCTCGGCATCTCGCTTCCTGCCTCGCTACTGACGCTTTTGCGGGTGCAGAACGGCGGTGCGGTGGCGGATCGCTGGAACCCGTTTCCCACTCGGGTGCCGACATCGTGGAGCGAGAACCACGTGCCGTTCGGTGACCTGATGGGGATCGGCCGACGCGAGCGGATGACATCGCTTCTGGACACGCCATATCTGGTTGAGGAGTGGGACCTTCCGGCGCCGATTGTCCTTCTCTCCGGCGACGGGCACTGCTGGGTCGCGCTCGACTACCGGGCCTGCGGCCGGCAAGGCGATCCCTCGGTCACGTGGTTCGACACCGATGCGGAAAGCGACCTCGTCCTCGCTCCGGACTTCGAGTCGTTCATCGAAGGGCTCACATCAACCGATGGGCTCGACTCGAGCGTTCAGCTGGTCTGAGGCTGCTGGCCAGGGGCCTGTCCGGCTCTGGCTTTGGTCTGGGCCAGGCGGTAGGAGTCCGTGCCGGTCTCGATGATGGCCGCGTCGAAGGTGAGCCGGTCGACGATGGCCGTGCAGAGCCTCGGATCACTGAACGTCTTCGTCCATCCGCCGAAGCTCTCGTTGGAGGCGATGGCGACGCTGTTCTTCTCCTCGCGCTCGGTCAGGACCTGGAACAGCAGCTCGGCGCCCCTGCGATCAAGCTCCAATACCCTAATTCGTCAATACAGAGGAGATCGACGCGTCCGTAGCGGGCGATCGTCTTGGTCAGCAGCCGCTCGTCCGCCGCCTCGACGAGCTCGTTCACCAGTTTCGTGGCGAGGGTGTAGCGGACGCGGTAGCCCTTCATCGCGGCCTCCGTGCCCAGCGCGATCAGCAGATGCGATTTGCCGGTGCCGGAGTCGCCGATCAGGCAGAGGGGCTGTCCCTTCCTGACCCACTCGCAGGTCGCGAGGGTGTTGATCGTGGCCGCGTCGACGTTGGGGTTGGCGTCGAAGTCGAACGCCCGCAGTGACTTCTCGCGCGGGAACGCGGCGGCCTTGATGCGCCGTTCCGAGCGGCGGCGGGCCCTATTGTCGCACTCGGCCAGCAGCAGTTCGGCGAGGAATCCCTTGTAGGACATCTGATCGCGCTTCGCCGCCTCGGCGAGGTCGGGGAACTGGCCCCGGATAGTGGGCAGCCGCGCATCCGGCATGCCTGATCGATGGCGGTGTCCGCGGCCTGTTCGGTCAGGCCGTGCTGGCGTTGGGCACTCACGTCGCTTCTCCCTCGGTGGCAGGGGCACCGCCTGGGCGGCGGTGTCGTAACAACTGGTCGTAAGGGGCCACCGAGGGCAGCGGCCGGGTGTCGGACGGCAGGTGCGCCATCCGCCAGTCGGACAGGAAGGTGACCGTCGCCCGCTGCCGCCCAGACGGCTCGGGCAAAGAGACGTGGGCGGGAGCGGAGGCCGCCAGTTCGTCGGCCTCAGCGGCCTTGCGGGCCTCCAGGGCGACCGCGTCCGCGGTCAACGCGCCGGCCCGCAGGGCCGTCGCCAGCCCGGCGACGATGTGTTCGTGGCTCATGTGACGCCCCAGCAGCAGGACCTCGATCAGGGCCTTGGTGCCGTCCTTGTCGCCGTGGGCCGCCCGGGCTGCCGCCCACCAGTCGTCATGGACCGGCGTGAACTTCCCTGCGGACTTGGCCTGTTCGAGGGCAGTGGCGCCGGGTAAGGCACCGGGCTTGCGGATCAGTGCCTCCAGATAGTGGTCCAGCTCCAGGCGCAAGCCGGCTTTCGTGCTCAGCCGCTCGTGGCGGGCGACCTCGGTGCCCTGGTCGTAGACGATGAGGTGATTGGCATGCAGCATCACCCGCACCGTCCTGCCGATCAGCCGGACCGGAACCGAGTAGCGGTTGGTCTGGACGGCGATCTGGCTGTAGCGGTCCACCCGCGGCGTGAACAGCCGCCCGGTTTCGAACAGCTCGGTCGGCAACGGCTTCAGCAACGGCGCCTCGACGGCGAAGTACTCGCCCACCGTCCTCGCCCGCGAACGGATCCTGCGGCCTTCGTCCTGAAGATCCCACCGGTCGACCATCTCGTTCAGCTCGGCCAGCGAGGCGACCTCGGGAACGGGGACGAAGTGGTTGCGCCGGAAGTACCCGATCTGCCCCTCGACACCACCCTTCTCATGGGCGCCTTCAAGTCCTGGCCTGCAGTAAAAGCTCTCAATGCCCCAGTGCGTGCGAAACGCGGTCCACCGCTCGCTCTCCTGGCGCAGCCGGGCGAACCCGAGCACCTGGGCGACCGCGGCCTTCAGGTTGTCGTAACGGACCTTGCCGCGAGGGGCACCGCCCAGCACGGACAGCGCGTGGACGTGGCCCTCGAAGAACGCTTCCTGGCCGCAGGACGCGAACACTCTTCTCTGCACTTCGGTATTCGCGGTGTGCTTCGGATTCTCTGATGGGGTGTGACCGCCGTGAGCTTCGACGGGTCCGACGAAATCGAGCTGCGGCCCACCGGGTGAGAAGGCACCATGGCATGGTGCCTGACCTGCTGTGGGATGACGTCAAGAACTTCTTCGACCCCGACTTGATGGGTTCGCTGCCGGACGTGAGTATCGATGGCACCTCCGTCGATGACTGGCAGGCGGTGCTCGACTTGGTGCGCTCGCGGGGTTGGGCGTGCGAGTACTCCGAAGACGGTGCCGTGGTGCGGCTTCCGCGGGCCGAGGTGATGTTGGCTCGGGGCGTTGAGGCCAGTGTGATGTTGAGGATCTGGCCAGTACCGGGAGTAATGGCAATCTTTCGCCCCTATGTGGCCGACTCGATCGACTTCGACGTGGACCTTCGGGAGCTCCAGGGCCAGGTGCAACTGAACGTGTTGTGCGGCTTCCTGCGGGCGATCGGACGTTCCTTGGACAAATCTGTAGTGCTCGCGCCGGAGACTGACCCCGGGCACCCGGTGCTCGGCTTCGATGTCGGGGCGGACCGTGTGGTGTTGCTGGCTGACCCGCACTTCACCTGGGAGCGGTCCCCGTCGTGCTGAACCCGGCGTCGTCCGCAGGCCGGGAGTCGGCGGGGCGGCGAACTGCATAGGCTGCAGCGGTGATCGTCCGATGCGTCAAAATCATCCAGCCCGGGACCTCGACGGTAGTGAGCGAGCATCCAGGCGTGCGGATCGGCGAGGAGTACCCGGTCCTCGAAGTGTCCGCCGCCCGGCCCCACGTCCTGTTCCGCCCTCCTGACCGCAGTGCGCGGCGAGACGAGATCGACTCCCCTGGACTGTGGGACTCGGCCATGTTCGAGATCGTGTCCGATCGGATGCCGACCTGTTGGGTCACCGCACTGAACAACGGCAGGCTGACCCTGGCACCGCAGGAGTGGCAGCGACCCGGTTTCTGGGAGGACTTCTTCGATCACCTGCCGGACGCGGTCGCCGAATATGACCGGCTCAAGGCCCAGATCATCGCGGAGGCGTGAGGACCTAACCAAGGGCAGCGACCCCGTCCTCACCTCGGCCGACCTGGGCTCGCAGACGTTCGGCCTGCTGTTTCTTGTCGGCGATGTGCCGCAGGCTCTCCTGCAGGCCGGCGACCTCGCCGAGCCACTGCATCCGCTGGGCCTCTCCCAGGCGCTGGCGGGTGTTGGTCTCGATCTCCAGCAGCCGGGGCTCCTGGGCCAGGTCCAGCCGGAGTATGGGGCACCTGACACAGGCGTTTTCATGCTGGCAAGGGGTCCCGTAGGGCCGGTCGCAGGTGCCGAGTGCGACCTTGCGCAAGCTGAAGTGGTCACGGAAGTCCCGCCACTCGGTGTCGCTGGGCTCGCGGTACTCCTCGCTGGGCCGGTGCGTTCGACGCTGGTCGACGAACTGCCGGTAGCGGCGGATCACTTCCTCGGGATAGACAGCGACGTAAGCCTGAGTGGTGTTGAGATCAAGATGACCAAGGAGCTTCGCGGCAATGTGGATCGGCAGGCCGCCGTTGACGGTCTCCGTCGAGAAGATTCTGCGGAAGTCGTGCGGCGTGAACCTCAGCGGTGTCCCGTCGACGTCGACGATGCCGGCCCGCAGTGCAAGCTCGGTGAGGAACTCGCGGATCCGGTTGGGGGAGATGACCTGCAGCCGGTGCTGGGAAGGACATTGGAACAGGTGCGGCATCGGTGGGCCGAAGACCCGCTCGTAGCCGTCGTACCGGGTCAGCAGCGGCACCCGCTCGCCCGTGCCCTTGATGCGGCGAATGATCCGGGCGAGCACCGCGACCAGGTCCGGGTCGGCGGGGATGACGCGCTCACGGTCGGTCTTGGACGGGCTGATCTGCAGCAGCGGCACCGTCTCCCCAGTCGGCGCCTGGTACTGACGCAGACTCAGGTGGGTGAGCTCCAGCAGTTCCTCGATCCTGGCCCCGGTGCGTCGCAGAACCTCGATGCTCGCCCAGGTCCAGAACGCGTTGTTCTCCTCGCATTCGGCATCGAACCGCGGCCCCGGTTCACCGACGGGGGCGAGGAACAGCGCGGTGGGACGCCAATGGCTGCCGTCCCTGCCAGTGCGTCGATACTGCGAGCCCTCAACGGTGAACTCCTCACCAGGCTTCGCGGAGCGGGCTGCCTGCAGCAGCAGCGTGGCACGTTGCAGCCGGGCCTCGGCAGCGCGGACGAGCTGCGGCAGGACGGGGACCAGGGTGCGGGTGCGCTGCTGCATCCGCGCCTGCCTGTGCCGGGTCTCCTTGATGTAGCCGCGGATGTCGGCCTCGCTGATCGGGCAGGGTGCCGCCCAGGCCGCCCAGCGGACAGGGTCCTCCATCGACCACTGCGAGAGGTCCAGGTAGAAGGAGCGGACGGCCAGGAACACAGCGTGGGCGGTGCGGCGCGGTCGCCCGTCGGGCAGGACCCGGACGCGTTGCTTCCACGCCTGGGCGACCTCGTCAGGCAGGTTGAGCGAGGAGATCGTGGGGTGGTGGCGTTGCAGGTCGCCCCAGAACAGGTCGGCCAGCAGCTGGGCGTGGTTGACCAGGGAGCCGTAGTCCAGGACGGCGGATCGCTCGGCAAGGTAGTGGACGAGCACGTCGCGGACCGCGCCGTTGGCAATCGGATGGCGGTCGATCAGCTCGGCGGGGGTGAGCTGGCCGCGGGCCTGGGCCTCACGCAAGGTCGGTGGCGAGTCCTTCAGACCGCCGACGGCATGAAGGATGTCGTAGGCGAGGGGCAGGGCCGTCACTGTGCGGCCGTTGTCGCGACGGGCCCGGGCGTAGTCGGTGAGGTCCTCCAGGTCGAAGGTCAGCAGGTCCTTGCCGGTGACGATGCTCATGCGCGTGAGCACGTTCAGGGCCTCGGTTGCGTGCCCGTCGCAGCGCTGTCCGCCGACTATCCGTCCCAGTTCGGCGAACAGCGCCGGCTGGTTGTGGCGACGGTAGGCGTCGTAGACGCCCAGGAGGCGGCTGCCGAAGAGCCAGCCGTAGGAGGGCCGGATCGCCTGCAGGACGATCAGGGTGCCGAGGCCGGTGGTGAACCGCGATCGGGTGCCCGCACTGAGCCCCTGCGGTCCCCAGCCAGAACCCAGGTCGTCGGAGCCGCTCAGCAGCCAGCGGTCCTGCCAGGTGTCGGCGGGGAATCCCTCCAGCCAGTCGAAGATGCGCGTCAGTGAGAGCTGCTGGCGCCACCGGTTGCGAACAGTCGGCTCGCTCAGCAAGGTCTCGGCCAGGAGGGCGAGTTCGTCACGAGGCACTGTCGCATGCTTGCT
Source organism: Streptomyces sp. NPDC058371 (assembly GCF_042723265.1). Classification (NCBI taxonomy): domain Bacteria; kingdom Bacillati; phylum Actinomycetota; class Actinomycetes; order Kitasatosporales; family Streptomycetaceae; genus Streptomyces; species Streptomyces sp. NPDC058371. The sequence goes on from NZ_JBHXJC010000001.1 coordinate 1,599,270, forward strand.
GCTGCCGGTCGTGCTCCTCGGTTCGGGGAGCGCGGTGTTGAGGAGGGCGGGGTCGCGTGTGCTGATGGGGGTTCGGGCGACGCGGCCGTGTCGGGTCATCAGCGGTTCCCGAATACGTCGACGAGGTCGTCGGGGTCATAGGTCCAGCCGGTCAGCGGATGCGGCGGCAGCTTGGGGCGCGTGTAGTGCCCGTGGACCTTGGCGATGACCTCGTCGATCCTGGGCCGCAGGTAGGTGCTGGTCGTGGTGATCCGCCGGTGGCGCATCACCTGCTGGGCGTCGACCAGGGTGATGGCCGGGTCCTCGATCAGGTGCAGACACAGGGTGTGTCGCAGATCGTGCAACGTGATGTTCGCCCCGATCCGGGCGTTGATCCGGTTCAGCACCGCCCGCAGAGCCGTGTAAGTAAGCGGGCGCGTCGGTCCGCGCAGGGTCCACCACACCGGCTCGTCCGGGGCGGGCCGGTGACCGTCCTGGGCCAGCTCACCGAGGTAGAGGGCCAGCCAGGCGAAGGCTTCCGGGGAGGCCGGGCATGCTTCCTTCGCCCCGCCCAGGCCCTTGGTCTGCACGTAGATCCGGCCCTCACCCGGGTGGACATCGCCGATCGTCATGCCCAGCATCTCGGCGGCCCGTGCGCCGCTGGACAAGAACATGGAGAACAGTGCCCGATTGCGGTGGCAGCCAAGCGAGGTGAACAGGTCCTCGACGACATCGTCGGGGACCGCCCGGGGCTCGCGGTCGACCTGCTTCTGCCGGTAAGCGCCTCGGCGGTGCAGCCGGAAAGGCTCCAGCGGGTTGTGATGCGCCTCCAGCCGGCGCCCGTCACGGGACTGCGGTGGCACCGGGGAGACCAGCGGACCCAGCCCGGTCTGCAGATGGTGGTCGTAGAACGCCGACAGCACCGACACCGCATGGTTGATGGTCGCCGGGGCATAGCCCGACTTCAGGTACGGCTTGCCGGTGCGCGCGTTCAGCGACCCCGGCACGGGTGCGTCCGGGTGACGCCTGTCCCGCGCCGGGTTGTGGCATGTGCGGAGCCAGAGGACGAAGTCGCGTACGTCCACGCGCTTCGCACGGCTCCATTCGACGTCCACTGCGGCGAGGAACCGGAACCAGCGCAGCAGGTCAAAGGCATAGGACCGGCAGGAAGCCGGAGTGTTGCCGCAAGCCAGCAGCTCCCGAAGAAACTCGCTTGCCGGTGTGATCGGCCGCCCGGCGCCATCGAGCACCACCCAGGGCAGCGTGGCGGCAGTGGTCGCCTCCACGCCGCCGACCCGTGTAACCACCAGGCCCGACACTTCGCGTTCGGGTATCACTACACCGTGATCCATCGCATCTCCGTCTCATCGGGCACATCCCGAACGGAGACTCCTCGCCCTCACCAAGCCGACACGTAGGACACGCCGATAGTGCGGTCAACGGGTCGGTGGACCGCCTTGCCGGAGTACGACAGCCGGAAGGAGAACAGATAGCAGCGGGTCACCACGCCGGCGAGCACGATGTGCACGTCCCCGAAGTCCACCTCTGCCTCGGTGCCCGGCAGATGGGTCTGCGGCACGAACACCTCCGACGGCCCCCGGCCCGCCTCCTGGCGGATCTCCCCGCGACGCGTGGCGATGTAGCCGCGGACCATCTGATACGAGATCCCCGTCGCCGCGTACTCGTCCAGCAGCCGGTCGAAGACCCGCTTAGCGGTGTGCCGCTGCTTCGGAGGCGCGTCCAGATCCCTGCGAAGCATCTCGTCGAGCAGCGGCTTGTAGGGATCCAGCCTGGTCGGACGCGGAGGCAGCTTCTTGCGGGGCTCGGGCCAGACCAGGTCCAGCGCCTTGCGGACCGTCTGCCATGTCACCCCGTACTTGCGCTGCAGAGCACGCATCGACATCCCGGCGCGGTGGTCCCGGCGGATCGCCGCGTACAGATCGGCCTTGGATTTCGACAGGCGCACCGGGGCCCCCAACGGGAGAAGCACAGCCATCGTCCCGCCACAAGGCCCCGGCATAGAAGACGAGGTCGCCGGGCTTCAGCGCGCCGGTGCCGAGACTTGCGGCCAGCCGCTGTCCGACGCCGGCCTGGCCGGATGCGGTGCGCGGCAAGCGGATGCCGGTCTTGGCGAACGCGTACGTGGTCAGGCCTGAGCAGTCGAAGCCCTTGATGGTTGCGCCGCTCTTGCCGCTGGGCGAGCAGCAGACCCCGTACGACTTTCCGCTCGCGTTGCCGCCGCCCCACGCGTACGGGACACCCCGCTGGGAGAGCGCGGCCTCGATGACGGTGCGGACCTTCCCCGACACGTTCTTCAGGTCCGGGTCCTTGGCGGCCGCCGTGTACTGGTCGATCCACCCGAACACGTTGGCGACGTACTCATTGGAGTGGTTGTACTGCAGGATCGCGGCCTTGAGTTGGGAACGCTTCGTCAGGTCACGGCCATTGCCGCACAGGTAGATCGCGGCGCCGAGCGCGGCGTCGTCGGCGTTGTGCGGGTCGGCGACCTTGTCTACGTTGGCATCCTCCCCGACGCCCTCCCAGGTGGAGGGCAGGAACTGGAAGGGGCCCACGGCGCGCTCCCCGTTCGAGGTGCCGTCCCATTTGCCGCCGTCGGTGTCCGGGAAGGTGCTGGTGTTGCCCCCGGCCCCGGAACCGTTGAGGAGCACCCCATAGATCTTGGGGCGGATGTCACCGTTACTGGCGATGTTCCGGCCCACGGCATGGTTGGACTCGACCTTGGCGATCCCGGCGAGGACCGGCCAGCGCATGCCCTGGCACTTCGGCACATGCTTGCCGACCTGTTGGACGGCCTTCTTGTAGGCGCTCAGCATCCGTGGCGGGATGTCCGCGGCACTGCCGCCCTCGGCGATCCCTCCGTCGTCCTGTGCACCTGCCTTCAGCGCGACGTACGCGCTGATCGCGTTCCCGACCGGTGCGGCACAGCACACCGCGGCGAACATCAACAGCACCACCACACACCCCCACCGCGCCATCCGGCGCCGGGCCGGCCTCACTCGTCCTCACCGTCCTGCGGCTGCTGGGCCTGCTCCCGGTGCTCGCGCCCGTCGTCGAGCGAACTGCCCAGCCGCCCCGCGGTGCCTGAGGTTTACTCCGCATCGGGCTGCACGAGAACGGGACACAGGGTGGCGCAGGCCGGCGTCAAGCCCGCAGCGGCAGGGGCGGATTGGGTCACAGGATGCGAACGTTGGCGCCGTACCCAGGGCCCAGTTCGAGGACGTCCTCGCCGAGTTCCACACCGTCGAGTGCCCAGGGCAGGATCTGCCGCTCCATGAACCGCGCCGATCTCAGCGAACTGCACAACGCGCGGTGTGCCTTGTTCATTGGCATGCGCCAACGCCAACTCCGGGCGCACCGCCGCCCGCTGACATCGGCGTGCCAGCGTGATGTCAGGACCCTGCCCTATGTTCCAGCTGGCCCGGCACCTCGACGCCGGGCTCATCCGACGGGCCCATCGCGTCACCTCGCGATGGGGCTCGACATCGGGACCGTCGCCAAACTGGCCGAGCGGGTCGCGTGTGTCGACGGCGCCCCCGAGGACCGTCCGGATGTGCTCGGCTACGGGCGTATGACGAGCCCATGGTCATCACCCACACCTCGGGCACCACCAGTGTGCCCAAACTGGTGCTGCACTCGGGGCCATCCGGGTCTCCCATGGCGAGCGATCTTGACCGTTTGCCAAAAGGCCAACTCCGTCACCGAATGCCTCGACCATCGCGCGGGCCCACTGCTGCAGGGCAGCTTCTCCGACGAGATCGGCCGTGAACTCTTCAGCGTGACCGCCGAATTGTCGAGATCGGCAGGCTGGACGGCATTTGACGTCGGGCAGCACGACACCGCCCAGCGGCACTTCATCCAGGCTCTCCGCCTCGCCCGCGCCTGCGGCGACGTCCAGCTGGGCTGCTATGTCCTCACCACCATGGCGATGCAGTCTCTGATGCGTGGGTTCGCGTCCGAGGCCGTGGACATGGCCCAGGGCGCCTTCGAACGGGCCAAGGGTCAGGCCGTCCCCCGCGTGCTGGCGTTCACCAAAGCTCATCGAAGCCCGAGCCCATGCCCGCGAGAACGACTCCCGCGCCGCGTCGCGAGCCTTGAAAGCCTCCGAGGACCTCCTGGGGCAGGCGAAAGAGGACAGCGGCGACGAGCCCGCGTGGATCGACTTCTATCACCACGCCCGCCTCTCGGCGGATGCCGCCGAGGTCTTCCGAGACCTGAAGAACCCCAAGATGGCCCTGACCTGGAACCAGCAGGCCGCCGCCATGCCAACCGGGGCGTTCACCCGCTCTGTGGGCATGCGGCTCGCCATCGTCGGCACGGCTCACCTGCAGGCGCGCGACCAGGACCACGGCCTGGAGCTCGGCAACCGGTCCGTCGACATCCTCGCCCGCGTCCAGTCCTCCCGGGCCAAGGACTATGTCCGCGAGTTCAACACCGCACTCGCCCCCTGGCGACGCGAGCCGGCCGTGCGCGAGTTCATCCACCGGACCCGCAAGGAACTCGGCGTCGCCGCCTGAAGAACCCGTCGCGTCAGGTGCGAGGCGGGCGGAAGGCTACGACGTTGTCCGGAGCATCCTCAGCAGTCGGCTCCGGCTCACCCTGCACGGCATCGGGCCGTGCTACCGGCCGGCGAACCAGAGACCGAGGCGGCGGGGAGGTGGCGGGCGGGGTGTTGTTACGGGACCTGCTGGTAGGTGACCGTGGCAGCAGGGCACTGCTCGGCGAAGGCGGGGGCGACAGCGGCCGTCCGCGCTCAGGTGGAGCTTGGCGGTGAACCCGCCGCGCGAACGGCCCCGCCCACACCTCCTGGACCGCCTCCACCAGGTGGGCGAGCAGACTCTGCAACGGCGTCTCGCCTGAACTCCATCGAGGCGCAGTTCGAGATCTTCCGGGAGATCTGACAGGCGGCTGCCGCCGCACCCTGCCGGCCGACCGCCTCTTTCCCGGGTGGCTCTGCCCGGCGTCCTGCGGCACCGCGGGTGCCGGACGCGGGCAGCGCCGATCGGGACTACTGAGGGGTGAGTGTGAAGGACTGGGCAGCACCGCCGGAGCAGGTCCACTGCTGGAGCCGGGCGCCGTCGGTGGTGGAGACATCGGTGACGTCCAGGCACTGGGCGGGATTGCTGCGTGGCGTCAGGGTGTACGTGCCGCCTGCCTGAGGAACCGCCTTCCACTGCTGATTGGTACCGCCGCCGTAGGCCCAGAGCTGGATCTTCGCTCCGTTGCCGGCGCCCGTCCCGCCGGTGACGTCCCAGACGGCGTTGGCCGCGTTGCGGCTGACGACCTTGTAGTAGCCGCTGTCGGTGGGCTGGAACTGCCACTGCTGGTTGGTGCTCCCGGACACGCAGGTCCCCTGCTGGACGGCGGCGCCGTTGGCAGTCGAACCAGCCGCGTCGTCAACGCACTTGCCGCTGTTGGCGTTGGTGACCGTGTACCACTTCGTCGGGTCCACAGGCCCGCTGGTGCCCCCGCCGACGTCGGGCCAGATGTACGTGCCCACCGTCTTGGCGGGCAGCGTGCTGCTGACCTGCTGGCCGGCGGCCCGCAGCGTGAACGGCTGGTTGGAAGCTGTCTGGTTGACCACGACGGTCACCAGGCTGCCGTCGGGGTTGAGGAAGGCGACGTTGGTGACATTGCCGCTGGTGCCGTTGTTCGTCTGGACCCGGGTAGCGCCGCGTGCGATGAACTTCGAGAACTGGCCGACGATGTAGTACTCCGGCAGTGCCCAGTACGTGTCCGGGTTGCTCGGCGACTGGATGAACATGGTCGGGTCGGGTGCACCGGACCACTGCTCCGGGCTGCGGTTCTGATCGAGCATGGTGACCCAGTCCTGGTACATGATCGACTGGTTGCGGAAGTACTGGACGATCCGGTCCGCGCCGGCGGTGCCCCACACGGCACGCTCGGTCATGGCCACGTCCTTGGTCGGGTAGCTCGACTTGACCTGTCCCATGGCGGTCGGATCCCCGCCGTAGTCGTGGAAGGCGACGCCGTCGACCGAGTTGAACGCGCTGCTGGGTGAGCCGGGGTTGCCGAGGACCCCGGCGGTGTAGGCCGGGCCGTCGCCGAAGTTGTGGTCGTAGGCCCAGATCTTGGTGGCCGAGGCGCCGTTGCCGTTCAGCTCGCCGCGCAGTGCGGTGGCGATCCTGCGTTCCTGGTCGGCGGTGAGCGTCATGCCCGGGTAGTCCGGCGGCGAGAACAGCGGTTCGTTCTGCATCGTGACGGCGTACAGCGGCAGTCCCTGGCCCGCGTATGCCGTGACGGCCTTGCGCAAGTAAGTTGCGAGCACCGGGATGTTCGCGTCGGGAAGCGTGCCGCCGATCAGGCTGTTGTTGTTCTTCATCCAGGCCGGGGGGCTCCACACACTGCCGAACAACAGCAGGTTGGGGTTGATCGCCTTCGCTTCCTTGAGGACCGAGATGATCTTGTAGTCGATGTCCTTCTGGATGGAGAACCGCGACAGGCTCGGATCGGCCGCGCCGTCGTCGTAGGTGTAGAACTGCCGCGAGGTGAAGTCGCTCGAACCCAGCGGGATCCGGGCGATGTTGAACCCGGCACCGTTGACCGGGTCGACAAGCTTGCGCAGCGCTGCGGTACGCGCGGAAGCACTCATCCGGGACAGATTGTAGATCGTGGACTCCTCCAGCGAGGAGCCGACGCCCAGGACGGACTGGTAACGGGTGGCCGTGTCAGCGGTGATGGTGGCCGTGCCCGACACGGTGACCGCGGTGAGGTCGGACTGCCGCGACAACTGATACCGGGTGGAGGCCAGCCCCGTCGCCGGGTTGGTGAACCAGTTCGCGTTGGCCGGGCCGAATCCCGAGGCCGTCGACTCGGAGCTGAAGTACACCTGAACGGGAGCGCCGGCCGCTTGGGCCGACGGTGCGTTCACCGCGGTCAGAGCGACGGGTGCGAGCAGCGCGCCGACCGCCGTCGCCGTCAGCGCGAGCGTGGCCCGACGGCTGCGCACCACGGGACCGGCGGTCCGGGAGCGCGGTCGCCACCAGAATGGGTGTCTCAGAGGCACGGGAACTCCTGATCGGGTGAGGGATGTCGCCTGCCGCCCGGTGTGAGCCGGTGGGACTCGCTCGTCCGACTCTGGGCGTGCGGTGCGGGCGCTGGATCGGGGGGCGTTCCTAAGGCGGGAGGCTGACGCGACTGTGGTGGACGATCAGTGGGGTGACACAAGGGATTCACGGCTTTTTACAAGCCGTGAACTTAGAGGGGTGCTGAAGTACCGTCAACCCTCGCGTCTCAATGGGCGCATCAGGTGTGGTGTCTCGGGACCGGTCGGTCGCTGTCTCCGTGCGTCGTGACAACCTGGCACGCAGAAGGCCCGACCGGACCGACCTGGTCCGGAGCCGAGCCGATGGCAAAGGGGCCAGCACGGGTGACAGAACCGATGCGCTTCCATCTCAACTGCCGAGGAAAAGTTCTCCAAGTGGATCGGCTCGTATGCGATCGAGGCAGCAGAGGTCGTATTGACGGAGCGGACCGGTGCCGGCGACCACGTGCTCATGAGCTGGCCCGAGGACGCCTGGTGTCAGCCCGCCGCGGTGTCGGGGTGCCGTACGAGCTTCCTGAGCGCGGCTTCGAATTCGTAGCGGGACTGCTGGGCAGCCTTGGCGTGCTCGGTGACCGCGGCCTGGGCGAGCGCGGCAAGGCGACGCCACTCGAGCTGCTGGGCGTCCCATGCGGCCCGCTGTTCGTCGCCTCCGCGCTCCGCGCCCAGCCGCAAGGGGCCCGGCACCTCCATGAACTCGCCGACGGCGGCGGCGTCGACTAGGCCATCCGAAGCGCTGTCCATACCGCCTGAGCAGCGTTTGACTGCTGAAGAGCCAGGCGGTACGGACGGCTGAGGAACACCGTCGGCAGACAGAAACAGGATGTACAGCGATGACCGTCGTGGCGAGCGCCGTTCGCACTGCGCTTGATGCCGCCTCCGGCCCGGCTGCCTTGCTGGTCGCAGCTAGCCGGGCTCCCAACAACTTGCCCACGGCGGTCGGGCGTGGGCAAGGAGCAGGTGCACCGCGTAGAGAAGGCCGCCGAGCGGGCGCGCATCTGCACCCGGGCCCAAGCCCGGAGCCGGATCCGGGCGCGGACATGATCGGCGCCGACGAGGTGCGCGAGGGCGCCTACCGGCTCTCCCGCGCCGCAGGCGACCCGGCCCCGGGGCACGACGGCCCTCGCGGGGCCGGACCCGGACGGGAACGCGCATGAGATCTCAAGAACCAGGGCGCGCGGCCGGGGAGCCCGGCGGCGGGGTCGACTTCCCGCCCGTGGAGAACGGGCTCGACTATCTGCTCAGCGTCGTCGAGCACCTCGCCCGACCGCCGCAGGATATGACCCCCCGTCACCTGAAGTACGCAGTTCTGCATCTCCAGGCCGCCACCGAGGTGCTGTTGAAGTCCGTCTCCAGCGCGAGCACTGGACGCTGGTCCTCCAGAACCTGGATGTGGCCCGGGCAAGCAAGAACAAGAAGATGACCCAGGCTCTCTTCGACTGTGGCGATTTCGTCTGACAAATCCGCGAGCGATCACCAGGTGGATGATGCGCTGAACTGAGGATCTAGCGATCGTTTGAGGATCTTTTGTTGTGGTGGGACACGGCTCTGAGCTGGTGTTACCTAGGATCTTCGGGATTCCGAGTTGCTCTGACGTGCAGATCTAGTGATCCTTTCGGAATGCAGTGATCGGCTCGGGATTTTCTATGGCTGCGCGTGGTTCGGGTGGCTAGGTTTGCGCTCGTCAGGGGTTGTTCTGCCGGATCGTGCCTGTGACCAGCTACGACGAGAAGCAAGGGCCATGCTGGGGGCGGGCCGTTTACGCGCCCGACCGGCGGGCCGATGGCTCCCGCCTGCCGAAGCTCGCCGTGTCCAGCTCACTGTCCGAACTGCGTGGGCGGTGAGGGCATTCGACGAGGCGGGGCGCATCTTCGCCAAGGGTGCTTGGCGCCGTCCGGCGCGCCTGGGTGGGCGTCGGAGCGCGGTGGGATTACGTCGATACAGGGCCCGCGGAGCCGTCTGATGAGTCCATGGATGTTCTGCAGGCGGTGATACGGGGCGCGTTCGTCCCGCTGGCACGGTTGGCCGTGCGCCGGTCGGCGGACTCTGGGGGCGTTGCCAGGGGGCAACGCTCGCTAGTCGAGCATCCTGCGGAAGTCGAAGGTGCGCCATCGTTCGGGCCGCATGTGGATCTCGATGTTGTCGGCCGAGGACCCTTCCGTCGCGTTCACGTAGTCGGTGGCGGCGTCGCCCATGTAGCGGGCGGCCATGTCGAGGCGCTCCTGTTTCGAGGTGGGCCTGATGTCGGACACCGGACCTTCCACCGTCACGTATCGGTAGTCCTCGACTTCGGCCACCTGCGCGCACAATGCGAACCGGCCCGCTTCCTCGATGAGCCGGGCCTTGCGCGCGACGGGGGCCGTGATCACCTTGACGAACCCGCCCTGCTGGTACTCGTACCAGATCGGGGTGGTCAGGGGGCCACGTTCCGGCTCGGCCGTGACGCTCAGGATTCCGACATACGGTTCTGCCTAGTCAGTCAGTTTGGGCAGATAACGATCAATCCATTTCCGCACTGCAGCACGTGACCGGTTCATGACCGTGATCCGCTCCCGGCACACGCCTTACCACTTTCGTAACGCAGGCATGTGAAACAGACGCCTCGCGGCGGTCTCGGCATCGGCCGCCCGCCCGAGCGCGACCTGAACTGCATCGTGGACGCCAAGGTTGTGTCCGGCACCGCCTCCATGCTCCGGGCATTCCGCGCAACGCCGCTCGCCCGAACCTGACGGCAGTCAGCTGCTGTTCGAGCCCTTCAAGGCGTTCCTCATCACCGCGTACCAGCAGTCCGTTCGGCGATCACTCCGCTCAGCGCTCGGACTTCGTGAATTGCCTCAGTGCGGTCGGCGACTTCCTGGTGCCGACGGTTGACGCTGAGTACATTCGGGCCGACTTTGACCGCGGCTTGTTGGGCGGAGCGATCCCTTGCCGCTGCCTCCGCTCTCTCGCCCGCGCCCGGGTGGCGCGGGCAGCAGTGGCAGCCCTGCGGATCGCGTCGCGCAGGGCCGCGTTGCTGAGGTGTGTACGGGCGGTCAGCTGCCGGCACGACGTCCGGGGCGGCACAACTGACCGTTCTACGGCGCTCGGGGTGTGTCGGACCTCGGGCTGTTGCCTCCTCGGGGCCGTCTTCCTCCGGTTCCGGGAGCCCGCGGGGCCGGTAGGTCGGCCACGGCTTCTCGGAATTGGTCGGGGACGACGCTCGTTGGGGGTTCGCAGGCGGAGTCCGTGCACGCCGGCGCGGCTCGACCGGAGCTGCGCTTGAGCTGTCAACTGAGTGAGTTCGGGTCTACGGAAGTGGATACTTGTCGGGGGTTGCCAGCGAGAGATCGCGGAGCTGCCCCAGGGGGCTTCACGTTTTCAGATCGTGTAGATCGTCCGCCCGGCGCGGCAGTTGATGCCGCGACAGAGCGGGCACGGAACCCGTTATCCGGAGCCTGATCGTGCGTGCCTGAGGGCGCAGTGCGAACGGGGGCCATACGTCGGGGCCGCAGGCGCGGGAGCCGAGGCCGTGCTGGGCCGCGTCGATGATCAGGTGACTGGTCGTCGAGTCGGGGAGCTCGAAGGGGTGCCGGGCCTCGGTGATCTGATGAGGGGTGTGGCGGCTGAGGGTGAAGCCTGGGCGCCGGCCCTGGGTGTCTGGCAGGGCGGTGATGCGCAGCACGCGCTCCGCACCGCTGGTCAGCGTCAGGTGCCGTAGTCCGGAACGGTGCCCGGTTTCCTGGGGGCGCGCGTAGTCGACCGAGAGATCACCGACCGGGGCGGCGAAGAGTCCCGTGCGTGCCGCGTGGAGGCTGTCAGGGTAGGACTCGAACGGGCCCAGCCCGAACCACTCGGCACCGTCGACGGGAGCCGTGCCGTCGGGCAGGCCGAAGTGCACACCGATCCTCGGCCACACGGTCCGCCAGCCGCTCGACGGTTCGATCTCCACGCGCAGTTCGAGTTCGTCCCCCTCGACCGACCAGACGGTCTCCACCGTCACGGACAGGGCGGAGTGCGCGGCGGAGACCTTGTCGACGGTGCGCAGGGCGTCGGCCGCGTGCTCCACGGTGACCCTCCGTGCGGTGAGCCGGTCCAGGCCGTCCCCGCGCCACAGGTCGGCGCTGGACACCCCGGCGACACTGTCGTCGCTGCCTTCGAGGCGGTCTCCCGGGGCCTCGTCGTTGTCCGTAGGGGCGCGGAACAGTTCCAGCCGCGGTCCGGTCACGGCGCGACCGGCGAGACGGGTGAGCGACCCGTCGGCGAACTCGGCGATGCCGAGGGTGAGGGTGCCGTCGCCCGGCCGCCAGTCGGCGCGCGGACGGGCGCGGGGGACCGGCCGCCGCACCGAGTGGTCGTACTGCGCGGTCGCCACGACATGCCCCTCCGCCGCCCAGGCGGTGCCCGTCGCCAGTACCGCGTCGATCGTGAGCCAGGTCTCGGCGTCCGGGGACACCGTGACCCGGGGAAGCGTCACCCGACCCGACTCGCCCGCCGCGACCACGGGGACATCCAGTTCGCCCGAGTCCACGGACACTCCGTCGTGCTCGACCCGCCAGCAAAACCGCAGATCCGACGTGTCGGCCGAGTGCCGCAGGTTCGTGATCGCGGCCTTCTCGCCGTCGAAGGCGAAGCGAAGCGGCTGCACGACCGCCTTGAACTCGTGGAGGCTGGGCGTGGGGACGTCGTCGCTCAACAGCATGCCGTCCATCACGAAGTTGCCGTCGTGCACGACCTCGCCGAAGTCGCCGCCGTAGGCGTAGTACGGAGTTCCGTCCGGGGCCGTCGCCAGGAGGCCGTGGTCCCGCCACTCCCAGACGAAGCCGCCGTGCAGCCGCGGATACTCGTGTACGAGCGCCTCGTACTGGTCGAACGCGCCCGGCCCGTTGCCCATCGCGTGGGCGTACTCGCACAACAGGAACGGTTTGCCGCGCTGACGGGCACTCTGCGCCGGGGTGCAGTCCAGGAGGGTGGACGAGGCGTCGTCGGTGCAGACCCGCTCGGTCTCCGGGACCGTCGGGTACATGCGTGAGTAGACGTCCGTGTACTCGCCGGTGTGGTCGCCCTCGTAGTGCACAGGCCGTTCGGCGTCCCGGGCGTGGACCCATGCCGACATCGCGGCGAGGTTGCTGCCGGAGCCCGCCTCGTTGCCGAGCGACCAGATGACAACGCTGGGATGGTTCTTGTCCCGCTCGACGGTCCGCTGGATGCGGTCGAGGTAGGCCGGGCGCCACGCCGGGTCGTCGCTCGGGTTGCCGACCCAGCCGATCTTGTCGAAGCCGTGGGTCTCCAGGTCGCACTCCAGGACGACCCAGAACCCGAGTTCGTCGGCGAGGTCGAGGAGCCGGGGGTGCGGAGGATAGTGGCTGGTGCGGATGGCGTTCACGTTGAACCGCTTCATCCGGGCGAGGTCCTCGCGCGCGTGCCGCTCGTCGAAGACCCGGCCGCGCTCGGGATGCGCCTCGTGACGGTTCACCCCGTGGAAGACCACCCGGCGGCCGTTGACCAGGAATTGGTCGCCGCGGATTTCGACCGTGCGGAAACCCACCCGCAGGGCGATGCTCTCCGTCGCCGAGGAGACCGTGGCCTCGTACAGGCGCGGCTCCTCCGCCGACCAGGGCTCCACCCCGGCCACGTCCAGCGGGGCCACCTCGGCCGCGGTCGCCCAGACCCGCTCGACGCCGAGTTCGGGGATCCGCAGGGTGACGGGGAAGGCCGACGCGTCGGCGGTGACCTCCGGGTCGATCCGGCCCAGCCCGGCGGCGTAACCGGTCCTGAGCCAGACGTCCTCGATGCCCCCGGCCGGCCGGGCGAGAAGGGTGACGTCGCGGAAGATCCCCGGCAGCCACCACTGGTCCTGGTCCTCGAGATAGCTCGCCGCGGACCACTGGTACACCCGCACCGCGACGACGTTGTCACCCGGACGCACCGCGTCCGTCACATCGAACTCGTGGGCGAGCCGGCTGCCACTGGCGCCGCCGGTCTCCACGCCGTTGACCCACACCGTGAAGAGCGACTCGACCCCGTCGAACCGCAGCACGATCCGCTCGGCGCCCGACCAGCCGTCGGGAAGGCCGAAGTGGCGGCGATAGTCGCCCGTGGGGTTCTCGTCCGGGACGTGGGGCGGATCGATCGGGAACGGGAACTGGATGTTCGTGTAGGCGGGCCTGCCGTAGGCGCCGTCCCCCTCCAGCACCCAGTGCGCGGGCACCGCCAGGGTGTCCCAGCCGTCGTCGGAGAAGTCGTCGGCTACGAAGTCCGTCGCGACCGACGCCGTGGGGGACAGCCGGAAGCGCCAAGTCCCGTTGAGGGAGAGGGCAGGGGCGTCGGAGTGCAGCCACGAGCGCGCCCGGCGCAGTGCGCCGCGCCCCGGTGCCGGGTCCGAAACATACGCGGAGAGCTCGGAGAGCAAGAGGTCACGTCTTTCTTCGTGGAGGCGCGGCGGACGTCGCCCGTGCCGTGACGGAGGTGGGGGTCGGTGACGGTCGGTTCGTACGGCGGGGCGGTTCTGGTCGGCGTACATGGCCGGTGGCGGGCCTGGGAGCAGGTCGCGCTCCGTGCGTACGGCTGCCGACAGTTGGAGCGGTTACTGGTGTCGGTCCCGGCCGGCTGGTACGACCCGAGCCGGTTGTCCGCATCGGTCGTGTCCGGTTCGTACGTCTGCCGGCGGTAATTGGTGTTGGTCTCGCTCGGCTCGTACGTCCTGCGGCGTGACCGTGTGCTGGTCACGGCCGGGTTGTACGTCTGCCGGCGGGACGCGGTGTTGGACTCGATCGGCTCGTCCAGCCCGCGGCGGGTCCGTGTGTCGGTCGCGTCCGGTCCGTGCCATCCGCCGCGGGACCAGGTGACGGTCACGGTCGGCTCGTGGGGGCGGTGGGGTGCTGCCTCAGCACGACCGTGCGGATCTCCCAGGGCGCGAGGACGAGTTCGAGGCGGCCCTGCGCCGGCGTGGTGGAGAGCGGCCGGCCGAGCAGGTCGACCGTGGTGGCCTCGGTGAAGTCACCCGTGAGACGGGCGGTCGATCCGGTGTCGCTCAGCGCGGCTAGCCGGACCTCGATGCCGTCCCCGACTCCGTGCCCGTGCCCGTCGGCGAGGGCCCGGCGGATGCTGGAGACGAACACGTCCTTGCCGTCGACCCGTACGCCGCTCACGTCGGCCGGCAGGGTGCCCCCGGCGGGTGCGGTACCCCGCGTGACGAGCACGTCGTTGCGGAACTCCTCGGCGAGGGCGACCGCGTCCGCCCCCTGCCATCCGGTGGCCGAGGGCAGGACGGCGAGCCGGTTCTCGATGCGCATACCGAGGTCCTGCGCGCCCGGGGCGGGGATCTCGCTTGCCGCGGGCTCGTCGCGCAGGGGGTGGATGTTGACGCTGATCGAGCCGATCGCGCGCAGCAGCGTGAGGGCCAGCGCCGAGCCGTCGTCGACGAGTTCGTACTCGCCGGAGTGGTCGAGGAGGACGGTGGCCGGCCCTGCCGACACGAAGGTGCTCGCTGGGAAGGTCGGCAGCGGGTACTCGCCCCAGCCGCCCTCCGCCGTGAGTCCGCGCTCGGTGACGGCGAACTGCCCGGCGGAGGCGGACGTGGTCACGGGCCGGGGCAGCGGCACGTGGAAGCGCAGCCGGTGGTCGGCGGACCGGTTGAGGAAGGCGGTCGAGATCCGTACGAACGGCTCGCCCGTGCGCAGCTCCACCAGCATCTCCACCGGGGTCGGGACGGTGGTGCCGCCGCGCACGTCACGGTCGGCGGCGAGCGCGGCGGGCCACTCGTAGACGCGGGTGACGCGCAGCCGGGCACGCAGCGGCCCGCTCTCGACGAGCTCGACGGTGATCTGGGCCGGGGCCGACACCAGCTTGTCCCGGGCCGGGGGAGCGTAGTTGTAGCTGTCGCCGCGGTCACCGCCGTCGACCAGGCGGCCGACCCCTGACAGGACGGTGCCGTCCGCGCCGGTCACGGTCAGGGTGCCGTCGTCGGCGACGACGACCTCGACCAGGCCGTTGGACAGTGCGTCCGCCGACGGTGTCACGGTGGCCGTGGCCGGTGCGAGTTGTGAGGCCCAGGCGGTGTCCTGGCCGGCTGCCGAGACCCGGACAGAGGTCAGCCCGGAGGCGGGCACGTGCACGGGCACCAGCGCGGTCGCCCGCGCCTGGGCCAGCGTTCGCACCTGCCACTCGCCCGGATGCGCGGCCGCTGCGGCGGCGACCTCGCGACGCAGGACCAGCAGGTCGAACGGCCCGCTGGCCGGTACCTCGGCGAGGTGGAACACCAGTGAGCCCGGGGTGAGTTCGTAGCGGTCGATCAGCAGTCCGAACAGTTCCCGACGGTGGATACGGCGCAGTACGCGTTCGAGCTGCGAGGCGTCCATGCGCTCGTCGCTGAGCACGGTCGGGTCCTCGGAGATCAGCTGCACGGGATGCGTCGATCCGTCGGCGCCGGTGGCGACGAGCGCGGTCCCGGCAACCGGAGCCAGGACATCCACCTCGACCAGCGCCGTGCGCGGCGCCGGCAGCGGATTGGTCACCAGGTAGGCGTCGCTCGGCACCCGGGCGGCGGGCTCGGCGAGCGCCGCGTCCCGCACGGCACGGGCTGTCTGCGCGGCCTCGGCGAGCCGCGCCGCGACCTGGTCGCAGGTCTCGTCGGAGCCGGAACCGACCACCGAGTCGTGCGCGGTGGACTCGATGATCTTGTGCCAGGCGAGGGAGAGGAAGGCCGAGTCGTCGCGTCGCGACCACAGCGCGTTCACGCGCTCGGCGTGGTCGACCGTCCGCTCGGCGACGGCCATCCGCTGCTTGAGCCCGAGCCGCACGGACAGCACGCCCGGCAGGATGTTGCCCCGCACATGGCTGCGCAGCTCACCGGTGACGACGGAGGTCACCTCGTCGCGTACATGCCCCCGGATGTACTCGTCGAGCGTCGCGACGGTGATCGGCAGCTCCGTGCCGGACGCCTTGCGGAGCCAGGCCGCCAGCTGCGGGTCGGGCGCGTTGTGGTCGGTGCCCGCCATGGCCAGCACCGGGTCGCCGCCCCACCGCTCGGCCGTCATCTGCGCGTACTCGCCGAGCGCGCGGCCGATCTGGTCGGGCACCAGGAGGACGTCCAGACCGTTGTCGTAGCCGTCGAAGAGGAACTCGGTGCGCACCTCGGAGCCGTCCGGGGCGCGCCAGTAGAAGGCGTGCCCCTCGACCGAGCCGGGCACCCCGCGCCACAGCGCCGCGTGCTCGATCCCGGCGCGCGCCAGGATCTGCGGCATCTGCGCGACGTGGCCGAACATGTCCGGCAGATAGCCGATGGGCATCGCGCCGCCGAGCCGCTCCGCCGCGGCCCACCCCATCTGGAGGTTGCGCACGATGGTCTCGCCGGAACACAGGAACTCGTCGAGCAGGATCAGCCAGGGGCCGATCGCCAGCCGGCCCTCGCGGACCAGGGCCACGACCCGGTCGCGGTTCTCCGGACGCATCTCCAGGTAGTCCTCGACCGCTGCCATCTGACCGTCGACGGTGAACCGGAAGTCCGGGTTCGCCTCCGCCGTCTCCAGCACGGTGTCGAGGGCGGTCACGAGCCGGTGCCGGAAGACCTGGAAGGGCTCGTACCACTCCCGGTCCCAGTGGAAGTGGGGGACGAATACTGCGGAGTTGGGCATGGGGGGGCGGACCTTCTGTACGGAGTGGGGGACGGCGGCGGTCACTTGAGGGAGCCGGCGGCGAGCCCGCTGCGCCAGAACCGCTGGAGGACGATGAACAGGATGATCACGGGCACGATCGACACCAGCGAGCCCATGATCACGGACTCCTGGAGGAGCGGGGTGCGGGCGGTCTGGCCGTTCCAGGTGAAGAGGCCGAGCGTGATCGGGAAGAGCTCCTCCTTCTGGAGCATCACCATCGGGAGGAAGAAGTTGTTCCAGATGCCGACGAACTGGAACAGGAAGATGGTCACCAGCGCCGGGGACATCAGCCTGAACGAGACCGAGAAGAACGTGCGGAACTCGCCGGCACCGTCGAGGCGCGCGGACTCGATGAGTTCCTGCGGCACAGCGGCGTTCGCGAAGATCCTCGCGAGATAGACGCCGAACGGGCTGACGATGCTGGGCAGGAACACCGCGAAGTAGGTGTTGACGAGTCCGACCTCGGAGAACAGCAGGAACAGCGGCAGCGCCAGCGCGGTGCTGGGGACCAGCACGCCGCCGAGAATCACCGAGAACAGGAACTCCCGGCCGCGGAAGCGGAACTTGGCGAGCGCGTAGCCGCACAGCGCCGAGATGAGGGTACCCACGGCCGCGCCCAGCACGGCGTAGACGACCGTGTTGAGGATCCATCGGGCGAAGATGCCGTCGTTGAAGGTGATCAGGGTGTGCAGGTTGTCGAACAACTGGAAGTTCGAGAACGCCAGGCCGCTGGTGGAGGCGAGATCGCCCTGCGGTTTGGTCGCCGCGACGATCAGGAAGTACAGCGGCAGCATGAAGTAGATCGCCAGCACGAGCATCAGGGCCATGATGGCCGTACGGCTCACGCGGTTTTCCTGGTCACGGGGTTGCTTGTTCACAGTCCCGCCCTCTTGGAGGTCAGTCGCATGAACCCGAAGCTCAAGACGAAGGTGATGACGGCGACGACCACCGAAATGGCTGCGGCCTGCTGGTAGTTGTTCCCGATGGCCACGGTGTACGCCAGCATGTTCGGGGTGAACGTGCTGGAGATGTTCGAGGAGATCTGGCGCAGCACGGCCGGCTCGGAGTACAGCTGGAGTGTGCCGATGATCGAGAACACCGTGGTCATGACGATGGACGGGGCGATGATCGGAACCTTGATGCGCCAGGCGATGGCCCAGTTGCCGGCCCCGTCGATCCTCGCGGCCTCGTAGAGTTCCTGCGGGATGGACTGCAGCGCCGAGAACATGATCAGCATGTTGTAGCCGGTCCACAGCCAGGTCGAGATGTTCGCCGCCGACCACAGCACGGCACCCGGGCCCAGGAAGTCCGGCTTCAGGCCGATGCCGTTCAACAGGTCGACGATGGGGCTGAGTTGCGGCGAGTAGAGATACGACCACATGATCGCGGCGATGACGCCGGGCACCGCGTACGGCATGAACGCGGCGGTGCGGAAGAACCCCTTGAGCTTCAGCAGGTGGGTGTCGAGGAGCAGCGCCATGACCAGCGCGGTGAACAGCATCACGGGCACCTGCACGATGCCGAACAGGCCGATACGGCCGATGCTGTTCCAGAACTCGTCGTTCTGGAACACCTCGACGTACTGCTCGAAACCGCCGAACGTCGTGTACGAGGTGCCGTACTGACCGCCGGAGCGGCGGACCACGCGGAAGCTCTGCCAGAGCGCGTAGCCGATGGGCACCAAGTAGAAGAGGACGAACGGCAGGAAGAAGGGTGTCAGGAACGCGGCGATGGTGCCGGCCCGGGGGCCGCCGACGTCCAGACGCGGACGGCGGCGGCCCCGGGGCGGTGGTGACACCGCGTCGGTGGGGCGGGTGGCGATGTCGGTCATTCCGTGGTCACTTGCCCGCCGTGGCCGGGATCGCCAGGTCGTCCATCGACTTCAGCGCGGAGGCCTGAGCAGCGGCAAGCGCGTCGGTCAGCTTGCCGTCCCCGGCCACCGCCTTGGACATCGCGTCCTGCAGTGCCAGGTTCACCGTCTTCTGGGTGGGACCCCAGCTGAAGTCGGTGTCGACCTTCTTGGACGACGCGGCGAAGACGTCGAAGATCTTCTCGTTGTTGTAGTACGGCACGCCCTTGGACAGCGCCGGCATGTCCAGCCCGTCGGTGGACGCCGGGTACAGGCCGCCCAGGTCGTTCGCCATCGCGAGTGCGTCGGGGTCGGTGTTCAGCCACGTGTTGAACTCGGCAGCCTCATAGAGATGCTTGCCGCCCTTCATGAACGCGACGGTCGAGCCGCCCCAGTCGCCGGAGTTGCCGTCCGCACCCCAGGTCGGCATCGGGACGATCGACCACTTGCCGGCCTGGTCGGGAAGGTTGTCACGCATCCCCGTGTAGCCCCAGGCCGCCCCGATCTGGGTGGCCATCTGGTCGTTCTGGTAGGCGGCGAACATCTGCGTCGACCCGTTGGCGAGGTCGGTACGCACGAGCTTGTCGTCGATCAGCTTCTGCCAGTAGTCGGCGACCTGCTTGCTCTTGTCCGACTCCACGGTGACGTGCCACTTGTCGTCGGAGTAGCTGTACATGTTCGCGTTGTTCTGCCAGAGGAGCCCGTTGAACCATTCGGCGTTGTTCGGGTCGAAGAACGTCATGGTGAGCTTCGGGTCCGCCTTGTGCAGCTTCTCCGCGGCGGTGGTGTACTCGTCCCAGGTCGTCGGAATCGGGACGTCGTACTTCTTGAAGATGTCGGTGCGTACGTACATCGCCATCGGGCCCGTGTCCTGCGGAAGGGCGAACACCCCTTCGCCGCCGAAGCTGGCCTGCGACCAGGTCCACGGAACGAACTTCGACTTGGCGTCGGCGGCCGTCTTGCAGGCCGACGCGTCAACGAAGGCGTCCTGGGAGCGCAGGGTGGGCAACTGGTCGTAGCCGACCTGGGCGAGGTCCGGCGCCGTACCGGCCTTGAGGGCGTTGCCGATCGCGCCGTACTGGTCGTTGGAGATGTTCTTCGACTCGACCTGGATGTCGGGATGTTCCTTGTTCCACAGGTCGACGACCTTGTCCATGCCGTTGACGGTGTTCCAGTACTGGAGGGTGACCTTGCCCTTGGAGGGCTCACAGGAGGCGGCGGACGCGTTGTCGGACGACGAGTCGGACGACGAACACCCGGCGAGGACGACCACGCCGGCGGCCGCGGCTGCGATGACGAGGCGAGTACGTGTGACTGTGCTGCTCATATCTTCCGTTCCAGAGAACGACTAGCGACGGTGCTAGGCGGGGTCGACGTTGACACCTGGAGGCGGATGCCTTCTGGTTGGAATGTGATTCCGTGAGCGGTACCGTGAGCGCTCACGGGAGCGGTAACGGGGCGCTGATGAGAGGGCTTGTCGTGAAGTGATTGGGATTTTGCGCTTCGGTTGGGTCGAGTGTCAAGGCTCCGGAGCCAGGGGAGCGCCGGGGAGCACGATCAACCGTTCGCACGCGTGGTCGCACCACAATGGCGGCCCGGGGCATACTCAGTGACCCTTGCGACGCGCGCGCGTCGACAATAGGCGGAGGTGAACGATGGCGTCGTCCGGGACCGGACCCCGCCGGGTGACGATCGACGATGTGGCCCGCAGCGCCGGGGTGTCCCGGCAGACGGTGTCCCGTGCGCTCAACGACAAGGACGAGATCGGTGTCGCCACCAAGCAGCGCGTCCTCGATGCCGCCCTCGCGTTGGGATACCGGCCGAGCCGGTTCGCTCGAGGGCTCGTCCGCCAGGACACGATCAGCGTCGGGCTGGTGATCCCCGATCTGCTCAACCCCTTCTTCACCGAGGTCGCCGCCGCCTCGCTGGACGAGGCACGGGCCCGCGGCTGGCATGTCGTCGTGTGCGAAACCAGTGATCGCGTCGAGGAGGAGCGGGGCACCCTGGAGGCGATCGCCTCGCAGGTGGACGCTGTCGTGGGGTACATGAGCCTGGCCGAGGAGGAGATCGACCGGCTGACCCGGGGGATGCCGGTTGTACTCATCGACCGGGAGCACCGCACGGAGCGGTTCAGCGCGATCCGGATCGACGGAGAGCAGGGCGTTGCCTCCGCGATCCGCCATCTGGCCGAGTCGGGGCACCGGCGGATCGGCATGCTCGATCACGCGGGTCGGTCCGAGCCGAGCAACCGGCACGACTGGTTCGCCGCCGCGATGGACGCCTGCGGACTCGACTCCGACGCGGTGTGCCGCGCCGACCAGAGCGTGGAGGGTGGGGAGGGCGCGCTGAAGGACCTGCTCGCCCAGCACCCCGACGTCACCGCCGTGTTCACGTTCAACGACATCATCGCCATCGGCGCACTGCGTGCCGCCCGCCGGCTCGGACGCCAGGTCCCCCAGGACCTCGCCGTTATCGGCTTCGACGGCCTTCAGCTCGGATCCCTGATCGAACCGCCACTGTCCACCGTCGCCCTCGACACCCGGGAGCTCGGCGCGCTCGCCGTCGAACAGGCGGCGCGGCTGCTGACCCACAGCGGCGGACTCAGCCGGGACGAGATGGTGGTCCACGGAAAACTGCGGTTGCGGGAGTCGGCGTAGGGTCGGCCGGCGCTCTCAGCCGGTAGGGCGCGTTTCGCAATGCGTGCACCGATCGGTAGGAATGCGGCTGGGACCACAACTTGATCGCACTCGGCGACTTCAATAGCAACCGTGCCGGGCCAGGAAAGCTGTTGGACGTGGCAGTGGGTGATCTGGCGGGTGGCGAGGTCGAGGAGGGCTTCGTGGCTCGCCTTCGAGGACGAAGCCGGTTTCTCGATGACACCGCCGACCGCCCGCACCTGGTCCCCGCCGCGGCCGCACTCCCGTCGTGCGCGTGCGGGGCCGCTCCCGCCGATGACCAGCCGTCGTCGCCCTGGCCTGCTACAAACCCGGCGAACGCTCCCGGCTGATCTACCGGCCCTGCCCGGACGCCCAGTTCGAAGGACGCAAAAGCTTCTCCAAGCGGGACAGGGCGAAGAACGGGATACGGCCTGGCCGCATGTTCGGTATCTAGCGCATCTGTTGTATCCCGTTTACCTTTTGCTCGACGGCGCAGGGGACTGTGTGCCGTGCCGCCAGTTACCCACCGGTTTCGTGCCACCCAGGAGATCAACGTGCCTACCACCCGAAGAGACTTCGCCAAGACCTCGGCCGGCGCGGGAATCGCCCTCATAGGTGCCGCAGGTGTGCTGTCCACCGCCAGTTCGTATGCGTACGCCGCCGAGACGGCCGAGGACGCCAAGAGCAGGGGCCAGAATCTCGACGCCACTGAGCAGGTCTCGCAGGCGCACCAGAGCAAGACCGGGTACGGACCGCTGATCGACGACCCCGACGGGCTGCTCGCGCTCCCCGCCGGGTTCTCCTACAAGGTGGTCACCCGCGCCGGTGTCACCAAGCTGGACTCCGGTGAGTTCACGCCGAACAAGAACGACGGCACGGCCACCTTCAAGGGCACTCGCGGTTCCACGCTACTGGTCGTCAACCACGAGATCCGCGACTCCCGCACAGACCCCCCGCACCCCGTCCCGCTCACCCCGGGACTCGTCTACGACCCCAGTGCCCCCGGCGGCTGCACGGTTGTGGAGGTCTCCAAGGACGGCGAGTGCGTGGCCGAATGGGTCGGCGTCGCGGGCACCCAGCAGAACTGCGCGGGCGGCCGCAGCCCCTGGGGCACCTGGCTGACCTGCGAGGAGAACACCGCCAAGGCCGGCCAGAACGGCATGACCAAGGACCACGGGTACGTCTTCGAGGTCGACCCGTACGACCGCCGCGCCAACCAGAACCCCAAGCCGATCAAGGCGCTGGGCCGCTACGACCACGAGGCCGTCGTCGTGGACACCAAGCGCGGTCACCTGTACCTCACCGAGGACGCCTCGGGCCCCAACGGCCTGTGGTACCGCTGGACTCCGCCGAAGGGCTTCAAGCACGGCCGGGGCCAGCTGCGGACCCTCTCCGACACCGCCGGTGTGCTGGAAGCCTTCAAGTGCTTCGACTCCAAGGGCCAGTACGTCGACGACCTGTCCCGCGCCACCAAGGCCGGCACCAAGTACACCGTCAAGTGGGTGCCGGTTGCCGACCGTGACGCCAAGACCGTCCCGGTGCGCCAGCAGTTCACCGGGTCGCAGGTCACCCGCGCCCGCAAGCTCGAAGGCATGTGGTGGGCCGACGGCGGCGCCTACGTCGTCTCGTCCTTCGCGCGCGAGGAGAGCCCGGTCCAGCACGACGGACAGGTGTGGTACTACGACCCCGCCCGCGGCACGCTGACTCTCAAGCTGATCTTTGGCGTCAACCCGGAGCCGGACGCGAACGACGGCGTCCTCGACGGTCCGGACAACATCACGGTCTCCCCGTACGGCGGTGTGGTCATCGCGGAGGACGGCGAAGGCATCCAGCACCTGTTCGGCGCCACGGAGGACGGGAAGACCTACCCGATCGCCCGGAACGAGCTGAACGACGGCACCGCGGAGGACCCGAACTACAGCGAGTTCGCCGGTGTCGTCTTCTCCCCGGACGGCACGACGCTGTACGCGAGCATCCAGAACCCCGGCATCCTTTACGCCATCAAGGGGCCCTGGCGCTACCAGCGCTGACCCCACGCTCCGCCTGCCTCCAGGACTTACTCGGTCGACCCGTCAAGGCTCCTGCGTTCCCCGAGGAAACCGGGACGAGCTGATGTCCCCGCCTGACTCCAGTGGTGCCCGGCTGCCCTCGGTAGCCAGGACACCACATGGGCGACGTTGCCGAGCGCGTTGCCGTGGCCACCGGGTCTGGCCGGACGGAGCCGTAGCGTGCGGGATCGAACCGTACCGCTCGGCGGTCACGGTGATGGTTCGAGGGCGATGCCGTCTGGTGCGTCCGCGGTCAGCAGCGAGAGCGCTGCCTCGGCGGTCGCCTCGTCGATGTCGTCGTTGTAGAAAGCGTCGCGGATAGCGGCCCGACCATCGCTGTCGCCCGTGTCGTACCGCAGCGCACCGACCGCGGCCGGGTCCGCCGAGAGGCCGCTCGCCACCAGTTCTCCGACGTTCTCCGGCATGCCGATGTACTGCGCCGTCGGCATCTCATTGACCAGGGCGAACGCCGCTGCGTGCGTGAGTGCGGCGAACAGTTCCGGCGCCTGTCCTGACTTCCCCGTCGAGCCTGAGGCGGCACGGCCACAAGCGGAATAGGTCGCCGTATTTACGACGCAAGTGCTGAGGTTTTCGCTTCTGGGTGCAGCACCCACGAGAGTCGTCGAGGCTGCCGTGCCGAGAGCCGCTGCACGCGACCACTTGGGCACCCTCGTCCCCCAAGTGCCAGGACCTGATGACGCATATGTGTCGGGGTTCGATCACCGGTCATCGGCATCTAGTCCGAGGGCAGGCGGTTCAGCGGGGCCGGATCGGCGATGTACGCGGCGATGCCGGCGTCGTGATAACCGAACATGCGACCTCGTACACATGCATCGTCTGCCGGTGTGCTGGCACCCCAGCAGACGGTTCTTGACTCGGACGGGGAGGCGAGCGGCTTTCGCTGCCGCACGGAAGGAAACCGCGATCCCAGCTCCTCCAGCTGCAGGATGGTGAGTAGGGCGGGTGGCGGCCCGCACCGGGTGCCTGCTCGGCCGGCTCGATGCCCTCGATCATCCGCAGGGCGATCTCGCCCGGGTCGACCTGCGCGCACAGACCGAACAACCGCGGTGCCCCGGACAACGACCGCACCAAATGTGTGATCTTGGCGAGCTGTTCGTCCCGGACCGGGGCCGGCACGTAGGTGCCCTGGACGGTCTCCTCACGTCGTCCCTGCGCGTCCGGGCCCGGGTGCAGTCGGTAGAGGGCCCACACGCTGCCCTGCGTCGACCACACCAGATGCCCGGCGATGTGCCGGATCGGAACCCTCACCGCACACCCCCGCCCTGCCCGGCCAGTGCGAGCAGCTGCTGCACACCCGACACCGGAACCACCGGTGCTGGGGGAGCAGCCGGCTGAGTGAGCTGCCGCGTGGACGAGCGCGTGGCGGAGGGACTCCGGTGCGGTACCCCGGTGGCCTGCTGCACGGCCGCGCGAGCCGGTGCGGCTGACGCAGCGGGCGCGGGCGTGTCCTCGATCGTGAAACCGCCGAGCAGGGGACGGGACCCGCGGTCGCGGGCGGCCCGCCCGCCGATCCGCCCTCCGCGGGGCTGCCAGCCCAGCAGCACCCAGCCCAGGGCCGCCTGCATCGGGGCACGCCCTCGGATCTTCGGACGGCGTACGGCCCAGATCGTCAGCAACCAGGCCACGAGCGGTACCGGCCCCATCCACGACCACCAGCCGATGGTCTTGATGAGAAGGAAGCCGCCGAGGACGGCAACCGCGATCTGCGCGGGTGTGTAGGGGCCGAGGGGAATCTTCCAGTCGGCGACCTTGCCCAGCACCCAGGGGTGGCGGCGGGCGGAGGTGTAGAAGCGGCCCATCCGGCCGGCGGCCGCGGTCACAGCCAGCCCCCAGCGCCGGGGGAGTGGTCACGGGAGGCAGGGAGCTCGGTCTGGACGATGCCCGGGACGGCGGGTGCGCCCTTGGAGGGGTTCTTCACCTCGTCCTCGAACATGTTCGCGAGGCTGTTGCGCGAGTCGTAGAGCCCCAGCGCGATCACCATCAACAGCAGGGCGCCGATCCCTGCCTTCAACGAGAACTTTTGGATCATGATGACGACGACGAGGACGAGCAGACCGGCCTGCAGGCCCTTGGTCGCCCAGTTCTTGAACATGTTGATCCAGCTGTTGCCGAGGTCGTCCAGCTGCCCGGCGAGCATCAGGCTGTGCACCGTGTTCACCGCACACCGCCGTCCTGGACCGTGCCGGACTCCAGTGCCGCGACTTCCCACCGGCCCGAGCGGGCCTTGAGTGCGAGCTCGTACGCCAGCGGCCACCGGCCGTCGGCGTCCTGGGCCTCCACCTGGACGAGGACACGCACCTTCGTGCCGTCGGCCGGCACGTGTTCGGCGGCCGCGGCCTCCTCGACGGCGGACACCTGCTGGACGGAGACCGCCGTGTACGGGGCGGGGGAGACCGGCGACAGCGTCACGCCGGGAGCGAGGTAGCGGCTTACCTCCCCGGCACCGGTCAGGTACGCGGCGAAGAACTCCCCGACGGCGGACGACAGATCACCCTCCGGGACGCTCACGCCGTACGGCGCCTTCGCCACCTCGGCCCGGCCCGGTCCGGCCACCACGCCGGGCGCGCCCGTCACCGCGAACGAGGCGCCGGCGCCACCGGCGGCCACCGGCACGGCGTAGTAACGCAACCGTCCGTCGGCGTACTGCGCAGCCACCGTCACCGACCACGTGCCGCCGGTGCGCTGCGCACTGCGCACCGCCGTCACCAACTGAGGCTTCGACTGCGCGCCCGCGGCCGTGTCGGGCAGTTCGACGTCGGGCGCGAGTGACTGCGCCAGCCGCGCCTGCGCACTCGTCGCGTCGTCCGTGCTGCTGCGCAACCACGCGCTGACGAACAGCTGCGCATAGCCGCCCGGGTCGGCGGCGGTAGCCGTAGTGCGCAGGGCGGTGGGCTTGGCGGGGGTGGCCGCCTCGACTGTGGTCGGGGTGGAGGCGACGGCGACACACAGGGCGATCGGACCGGCCGCGATGACGGTCCAGACCGCCAGACGCGAGAGGCGCACGCGGCGCCGCATCGCCTCCAGCCGGGCGCCGGCCGCCATCGGAGCAGCCTCGCTCTCCGAGGCCTGCTTGGCAGGGGACATGGTCAAACTCCCAGGTCAGGACGAATGTTGCTGACCTTGAGAAAACCCGCCGACCCCGACCCGACCACCGACCATGAAGGCCCGACCACGGTCACGAACGGGCCACGAAGTCCATGGTTGGGGTCATGGTCGGCCCGACCACAGACCCGACCACGGGTTCGCCGCGAACATCCGAGCGGTCCCCGGGACCGGCAAACGGCGCGGCACCGGACCGCTGCGCGACCACCCGCCGTGCGGCCACTGGACCCCGCGAACCGATGCGCAGACACAGGCCTCCCGGGCCACGATCGGCACCCTGCGCATGCGGCACCCGGACCTGCGCACCAGATAGATCACAAGATCCAGGACGGACTTCGCAGCCGCACCGCGCACGGCGACTGCGCACGATCCTCGACCGGTTGCGCAGCCCGATTGCGCAACCACCGGTCGGGGCTGCGCAATCGGGATCTCGAAGCGACTGCGCACCGGGCTGAGGCGCGTGGTCGGCCCGACCACGAGCCCGACCACGGCACCTTGATAGCTGCGTTGCCGGATCGTGACCGATGGTCGGGGCTCGTGGCCGCCGGTCTGGTCGGGGTCGGCGGGTGAGCTGACGGCATGGAACACACGCACAACTGCGCACCCAGGCCCGCAGCCTGCCCCATCCCGGCGGGCGTGGAGCGCTGCCTTGGACACCACGCGCGGCTCGCCTCGGAGACACCGCGGTGAGCCGCTTCGGGGCGGGGGTTCGCCGGGGTGTGATGGCGGGCGATCAGTTCACGCAGATCGCCAACGGTCTGTTCCGCGATGCTCGGCTGTCGTTCAAGGCGAAGGGGATCTTCGGGTACGTCAGCACGCACCGGAACGGCTGGCAGATCACCCTCGGCCACCTCGTCGCCGTGGGCCCCGACGGACGCGAGGCGATCCGTGCCGGCCTGAAGGAACTGGAACGGTACGGCTACCTGATCCGCGAACGCCTGCGCCGCCCGAACGGCACACTCGGCGACGTCGTCTACTCGATCACCGACCGCCCCGCCACCCTCGACATCGCCCTGTTGGAAGCCACCCCTGCCCTCGCGATCGAAGACGAACTCGACGCCGGCTTCTTGGCGGGCATCCGACGCGGCGTGGTGGCGGGCGATCAGTTCACGCAGATCGCCAACGGTCTGTTCCGCGATGCTCGGCTGTCGTTCAAGGCGAAGGGGATCTTCGGGTACGTCTCCACGCACCGCGACGGCTGGCAGGTCACTGTCGCCGAACTGGTGCGCCGCGGCCGCGAAGGCGTCGACGCCATCACCACGGGGCTCCACCAGCTGGAGCGGCACGGATTCCTCTACCGCACCCGCGAGCGGAACCCCGACGGGACGCTCCGCCAGTCGCTGTACTTCATCACCGACCTGCCTGCCCTGCAAAACCCCAGCTCACAACCAGAGTCGGGTTTTCCAGGATTGGCTGAGCCAACGTTGGCTGATCCCGGCACTAAGAACACCATCAGTAAGAAGACCAACAAGCAGAACACCAGACCCCTCCGTCCGTGCGGCGAAGGGCCGCCGGCACGTGGACGGACGGACCAGGCGCGCAAGCCGACATCCCTGCCGGCCGTGTCCGCGGCGGATCAGATGCACCCGGGGATCCAGCTGCTGCTCGAACTCGCGGCGGCTCGGCCCGAGCTGCTGCTGACCGGGCAGGCGCTGACCGATCAAGGCCGCGTCGTGACGGTGATGCTGGAGTCCGGCTGGAGCCGCGAGCAGCTGCTGCACGTCATCGCCGCCCGGCCCCCCTGCCCCACCCGGTGCGGACCACGGTCGGCGCGATCATCGCCGCCCGCCTTCGAGCCGCCCAGGCCTACCCTCCGCCCGCCATCGCGGCCGACCACCACGACGAGCCCGCGTGGGACGACCCGGGGCTGCGGCCGACCAGTTCCGCGGCCGCGCGCACGGTGAGCGAGGCCCTGACCTACCGGGCCCTCGTCGAATGCGCCGGCTGCGGCGTGCCCGGCACTGCCCCCGGCGAGGACCTCTGCCCGGCCTGCCTCGGCTGGCCGCCGGGCCGCACTTGTCCCGGCCCAACGCCCCGCCGCGCCCACCCCGCAAGCGATGGCCGCTGCACCACGTGCGCCTCCGTCTTTGCCGACCAAGTGGAAGGAAGCAGCCCGTGACAGACAACCTCCGCACCCCGCCGACCGGACCCGCGCACCACCAACGCCCCTTCAGCCGCGACCCCGGCCGGTGGGAGAAGGAACGCTCACGCGCCCTGCGCACCGGCCATATCCGCGACCACACCTGCACGGCCCGCTGCGAACTGGAGCTCGTGCATGAACACACCGCATGGGGCTGGCTCGCCTGGATCGTCCCCGGCGACGGCAGCATGCCAGAGATCCCCCAACAGATCGGGGTACTCACTCCGGCCGCGACCCGCATCCAGCGCCTGGCCGTGCGCTGGTTGACACGGCGCCCCGCCCAGCGCATCACCTCCAGATCCCCGCGGATCTCCGCCGTTGCTGTTGGCCTCATCGGCCTGGTCGCCGGACTGTTCGCCATGGCCCACCGAGTCCCCGCCGACGTCGCGCTGCCAGCGATGCTGCTTGCCCCACTGCTCGCCGAGTACCTGCCCGGTTGCCTCGACGCCCGGGCTCGCGAACACGTCCGCAGTGTTGAAGGCGACGGGGCTTGCCGCTACCTCCAGCGCCTCGCCGCTCTGCACACGTCCCTCGTCCAGGCCGCCGCCGGCAGCGACCGCCACGAACTGCGCCGCTCGGCCGAGATCGGCCAGCACCTGCTGTGGGACGCCGCCGGCCTGCTCCAGACCCAGAACACCCGCTCGGCCTCGCCCGACCTCATCGCCCGTGAACGGCTGATGCTCCAACTCGCCGACCAGGTCGCCGAGATCCTCCAGCGTTCCGCCGACGGTGACCTCACCCGCAAGCCCGGGCGGCTGCTGGGCCCGTAGCCGCCCGGCGTCCGGCCGACGACACCGCCGGCACCGCGCCCCACGCGCGGCACGCTCCCGAAGGGAACTCTCACCATGCCCCAGCCCGAACCTGACCCGGCTGTCCGCACGCCGGACGTCTACCTGCTCTTCGCACACGAGGCCTACTACCCCGGCCCCGGAACTCAGGAGATCAACAGGGGGAACCGACGGAATGCGCTGGTCAGGCTTTACTCACAGGCCTGGGGAGATCATTTCCCGTGGACATGTAGATCATTTCCCACCTACCAGGTGGAGGCGGTGGTACGCCGCCACAGGGGGTCAGGTGCTCCCGCTCGCGGCTGGACCTGTATCCGCCGTCTGCGCGACGTTGCCGGTGGCGAACTGGTGCTGGAGACGGTCGCCCTCGATGTCGAAGTCGGGGACGTACTTGCCGAACCATTGCGGGTGGTACCAGATCTTCGCGCGGGCGATTGCCATGAAGGCGGGCACCAGGGTGAGCCGGACCACGAAGGCATCCAGGACGACGCCGACAGCGAAGCTGAAGCCGATGGCCTTGATGGTCGGGTCGTCGGTGAACATGAACGCCACGAAGATGCTGCACATGATCAGCGCGGCCGCGGTCACCACGCGCGCCGCAAGACCGGTACCGCGTTCCACCGCTAGCACGGCGTCGCCGCTCTTGGTGAACTCCTCCTTGATGCGGGAGACCACGAACACCTCGTAGTCGCTGGAGAGCCCGAAGATGATGGCGAGCATGATGACGGGCAGGAAGCTGATGGTCTCGCTGGGCGGGATACCGAACAGGTCCTCACCCCATCCCCACTGGAACATCGCGACCTGCGCGCCGAACGCCGCGGCCACCGACAGCAGGAACCCGACGATCGACTTGATCGGGATCAGGATGGTGCGGAACGCCAGCGTCAGCAGGACGAAGGCCAGACCGACCACGACGATCAGGAACACCGGCAGCGCCGAGGAGAGTTTGCTCGACACGTCGATGTTGGATGCGGTATTTCCTCCGACCATGATCGTGGCGCCCGAGTCTCCCGCGATGGCTGCCCGGTTGTCCCGGATCCGGTTCACGAGGTCGGTGGTGTCCTGGTCGTTGGGGCCGGTGCTCGGAATGACCCGGATGACGGCGACATCGTTGCGTGCGGCCATCGGCGCGGCGGATACGACGCCGGCGGTCTTGCCGAGTTCGGCGGCGATGGGCGTCGCGGCGGCGGCATCGGGGACGCCGTCGGCGACCACCAGCAGGGCGCCGTTGAAGCCCGGGCCGAAGTTGTCCGTGGTCAGGTCGTACGCCTTGCGCGCGGTGTCGTGCTCGGGTTTCGACGAACCGCTGGGCAGGCCCAGTTCCATCTGCGTGGCGGGCAGGGCGCAGACCCCCAGCAAGGCGATCCCGCCGATCAGGAGCGGCACCCTGAAACGGACCACGAAACGCCCCCACGCGGCACCGAAGGTGCGCTCCGGCTCAGTGGCGGCGGTCCGGGCGACGTCCTCGGGGTGACCCGGGCGCAGCGGCGTGCTGATGAATTTCGCCACCTTGTTCCCGGCGAAGCCCAGCATGGCGGGCATCAGGGTCAGGGCGATCAGCAGCGCGATCAGGACGGCTCCCGCGGCGGCGAGGCCCATCACGGTCAGGAACGGGATGCCTACGACGGAGAGACCGCACAGCGCGATGATCACCGTCAGCCCGGCGAAGACCACCGAGCTGCCCGACGTGCCGGCGGCCAGGGCGACCGAGTCCTCGATGCTCATGCCGGTGAGCAGGTTGTTGCGATGCCTGGCCAGGATGAACAGTCCGTAGTCGATACCGCAGGACAGTCCGAGCATCGTTGCCACGGTCGTCGAGGTCGAGGCGATCGTCATGACGGACGCCAGTGCAGAGATGCTCATGATGGTGACGACGATGCCGATGATCGCGGTGAGGATCGGCAGCCCGGCGGCGACGAACGCGCCGAAGGTAATGGTCAGAATCAGGAAGGCGACGAGGATGCCGACGATCTCCGGCACCTCGGAGATCTCCATCTGCCAGCCGGGGTAGACGCTGCCGGAGTACTCGACCTGCACACCGGCGTCCTGCGCCGGGACGACGGCGGCCTCGACCGCGTCCAGGGTCGATTCCTTCACGTCGGTCGGCTGTGCGTCGTACTGCACCGACCCGAGTGCGACGTTGCCGTTCTTGGAGATGGCCTTCGACTCGAAGGGGTCGGTGACCAGGCCGACTTGCGGCATGGTCTTCAGTTTGCCGATCGCGGCCTCGATACCGGCCTTGTACGACGGGTCGGTGACCTTGGTGTTCCCACTGGTCGCGAACACGATCTGGGTCTGACCGCCGCTCAGGGCGGGCAGCTTCTCCTTGAGCAGGTTGGTGGCCCGCTGCGATTCAGTGCCGGGAACCGTGAAGGTGTCGTCGGTCTTGCCTCCGCCAACGACCGCGAGGGTGATCGCCGTAGCGGCCGCCAGGATCCACACGGCGAGCACGAGGCGGCGGCGCCGGAACGCCCAGCGGGCCAGGCGAAACAGGTAGATGGACAAGTCTTACTCCCGGACTGATCGGACAGGTCGGTCTTCGACTGTCGGAGGTGCAGAACTTGAGTTGCCCCACTACCTTTCGCGTGTCCTCGGACCGGTAGCGAGGCAAAGAGACCGGTCGGAGCGACACCACCCAGTCAGGCCAGGGGGCCGTACTCCCCGGAACACGGCCGGTTTGGGGGTACACGTGCACGGAGGGTGCGGCGTCGACGTCCTGCCGGGGAGCCGCACTGCTCGTGCAAACCGCTGATGATCAGGCCCGCGCCAAAGAGCCGGCGGCCCCAATGGGCCACTGTGGGCGGCTTGATCAGGTGTGGAGCAGTGCGGGCAGCAGCGCATGGTCGACATACCTGGTCAGGTAGTCGGTGTCGGCAGGCAGGCGCTCGAGCATCGGACGAGTGAGCATCACGCTGAGCAGGGTCTGCGGAAGGAAGTCGGTGGCAGCCGGTCGGCGGGACAGCTCGCCACGCTCAACGGCTCGGTCAACGACCCCTACAAGATCCGCGAACCAGGGCTCCACCAGCGTTTCGCGCACCGCGTCGGCGAGATTCTC
The DNA here is from genome assembly GCF_042723265.1 of Streptomyces sp. NPDC058371. Classification (NCBI taxonomy): domain Bacteria; kingdom Bacillati; phylum Actinomycetota; class Actinomycetes; order Kitasatosporales; family Streptomycetaceae; genus Streptomyces; species Streptomyces sp. NPDC058371. Next base: position 1,631,622 of record NZ_JBHXJC010000001.1, read on the forward strand.
GTCGGTCAGCACAGCGTGTCCGAGCGCGGCGAACAGCGGCGCGTCCTTCTCCGCATGAGGACCCAACAGCTCGGCTATCGCCAGCAGATCGCCGCGGAGCGTGCCGGTGTCGATTTCCTCCGGCCTCATCGGCCGCGTGCCGTAGAGCGCAGCAGCCACCATCTGCGGTTTCCCCGGCCACAGACGATAGAGCGTGGCCTTACTACAGCGCGCCCGGGCCGCGACCAGATCCATCGACAACTCGTCATAGCTGACCTCGCGCAACACATCGATCGTCGCGACCAGCAACTCGGCCTCCCGTTCGGGGGTCATCCGAGGGCGACGGATCGCCTCATCGCCATTGGCGCGTGACATCAGCACTCCATTTAGTACAGAACGGTTTCGTACCATCAGCGTAGGGCAGGCCCGGGAGAAACGCAACCGTACTATTTGCTGACGGTGTCGCCGGCGGTTCGACTACTGCGTGGAACTGGTCAGCAGAGCGCTCCTGCTCTCTGGCCCGCGGGAAGGTCATATCCCTGTGCGCCGCGTAACGGCCGGTCGGCGCACCTTCCGCGGCGGCCCGGGCCACGAGGTCCTGGCCGGGGTGACTACGGCTCCCCGCTCCCGCACTCCTCGTGCCCGGTATCGCCGTGATCGCCCACGACGACGCCCGCCAGGCGAACGCGGCCGTCGCGATGCTGCTGAGCGTCGGCGTACGACTGCGGCGGCAATGCGAACGGATCCGACAAGTAACACCGAACTTCACCCAAGCCGCTCAGCCCCGGTCGGCGCGCTGTTGGAGCGCGCGTAGGGCTAAGTAGGTGCGGCGAAGTCGGCTGCTGATCCTTTGACGGGCCTGACCGCTGACCAGATGGGCGGTTCGCACAACCTGCTGACTTGCACTGATGGGGAGATGAAGGAAGCGTCGGCACAGGATGGCGGGTGCGTCCGCACCGTCATCCGTCCAGTTCGGCGACTGAGCTGAGCAATCGTGTCGGCACGCTCGATGTCCGCGCCGGCGGCGCGGACCGGTCCGCCGGTCCGGACGTGGTGTGGTCTGCGGTGGCGGCATGGGTGCCTGTGGTTCAGGATGCGAGACGGGGTCCGATCGTCATGCGGAAAGGTTGTTCTCCCATGCCTGTGGCTCCCGTCATCGCGGCCATCCTCGAACAGGTCAACGCCCAGCCCGCCCCGGATGTGCTCGGCACCGACCCCGAGGTGCTGCGCGCGGGACAGAAGGAAATGGGCAAGTCGGTCGTCCCGGCCGAGCCGATCGTCGTCGGTTCGGTGAAGGACGCGACCGTCCCTGGTCCCGCCGGGCCCGTCCCCGTGCGCGTCTACCGCCCGGACACCGACGGTCCGGTCCCTACCGTGGTGTTCTTCCACGGTGGCGGTTGGCTAACCGGTGATCTGGACACCCACGATGACCCCTGTCGGCGGATGTGCCGCGATGTCGGGGTCGTTGTCGTGGCGGTCGACTACCGGCTGGCTCCCGAGCACCCTTTCCCGGCTGCCTATGACGACTGCCTGGCCGCCGCCGCCTGGGTCGCCGACCACATCGACGACTACGGCGGCCGACGCGACCGGCTGGCCGTGGCGGGCGACAGCGCGGGCGGCAACCTGGCCGCCGCCGTCGCCCTGACCTTCCGCGACGAACACCGCCCGCTCGCCGCCCAGCTCCTGGCCTACCCGGCCATGGACTTCCTCGCCACCGACGCCGAGTACCCCTCCCGCGTCGAGAACGCCACCGGCTACATGCTCAGCACCCAAAACGTCCTCGACTTCGAACACCTCTACGCCGGCGACGACCCGGCAGTCCGCGGCACCTCCCGGGTCTCCCCGCTGCGCGCCACCAGCCTCACCGGCGTAGCCCCCGCGGTCATCGGCACCGCCCAGTACGACCCGCTGCGCGACGAATGCATGGCCTACGCGAACGCCCTCAAAGCCGCCGGGGTGGACGTCTTCGCCCGCACCTACGACGGCCTCATCCACACCTTCCTCAACTTCTTCCCCGTCTGCCCGACTTCCGACGCCGCCGTCACCGAGCTCTACGCCCAGCTGGGCAAACGACTCGCCTGATCAACACCAGGGCCTGCCCCAGAACACGCCAGAACCCCCGGTCCGGAATTCTCCGGACCGGGGTGACGTCACCGAGGCAGTTCAGCGAACAACCCGGGGAACGACGATGGCGGACCAGTACCGGACTTCGCCGGGCCCGCTCAGAAGGTACGGCCTGATGCGAGGGCATGAGGCAGTGGTGCCGTGGTGCGGGCCTGCGCTAATTAGAGGCGATCATCTGGCGCGCGTACGTCACGAACAGCGCCGAGGATGACGACTTGTTGGCCATCATCAGCGAGCGATGGGCAAGGATCGAACGGCCCGCTCGTGCCGACATGATTCCCTATTTGCGATGGATGCACAGATCGCACATAGTGGACACATTGGGAGTTTCCGCTCGGAAAGTTTGACACACCACACAGGAATTCGTGACTCCCCGTGGCCCACACCAGCGCCGCCCCCACCCGCCTCGGCAGCACGCCGGAGGACTACGTACGGTTCGGCATCGAGCCCCGCCATCTGCGCTTCGCCGGCGAGATCCGCGTCGAGCGCTACCAAGGCGGGGCCCTGGTGGAGAGCCATCTCGTCGACGCCCTGTGGGAGTTCATGTACTTCGGCAAAACCCGCGCCTGAACCCCCCCCGGCCGTAAGGAGTCAAGATGACCCCCCATATCCACACCAACGTGCCCGCGATCGGCGACAAGGTCACCGTCGACGGGAAGACCTTCACGTTCGCCGAGATGCGCTCGGTCGTCGACATCGATCGCGATCTGCCCGAGCACGACGGCCGGTGGCCCAACGAATCCTGGTTCGTCGTCGCCAACTTGGACTCCGGCGGGCAGCGCATGGGTCTCCAAGTCCACTTTCTCGTCCAGCGCCTGCCCGGCGGCGCCACCGACATCGTGCAGCTCAACGTGGTCGTCGTCAACGAGTCGACCGGCGTCGCACGTGCCGCGGAATACATCCACCCGCTCGACCAGGTCGAGATCGGCACGGACCGGCTCAACCTCGTCACCCCCGAGCTGACCTGGACCGGCGACCGCAACGGCTACACCATGAGCGTCAAGGCCGACGTCGCACAGATCGACATCACCGCGACCTCCTCCGGCCCGCCGCTGCTGATGAACGGCCAGGGACAGGTGCGCTTCCTCGGGCTCGACGAGCAGTACGATTTCGCTTTCCCCGCCATGAACACGAGCGGCACCGTCGTGCTCGACTCGCAGCCGTACGACGTCACCGGCATCTCATGGCTGGACCGCCAGTGGGGCGGCCTGCCCGACTTCTTCGCCGAGTCCCTCGGCAAGAGCCCCGAGGCCGCCGCTGCCGGGGCCGGTGCCGAGCCGCCGGCCAGCCCGATGAACTGGATGTGGATCTGCCCCCAGCTCGACAACGGCGTCAACATCAGCCTCGCCCAACTGCGCGACATGGTCAACCAGGAGATCTTCCTCACGCTCACCGCCGTCCACCCCGACGGCACCCACGTTGTCGCGCCCACGATGCTGCCGGTCGAAGCCACCAACCACTGGACCAGCCCTGTCACCGGCCGCAGCTATCCCACCCGGTGCGTCGTACGCGCTCCGCAGATCGGCACCGAGCTGATCATCGAAGTCCCGTGCAAGGAGCAGGAGATCGTCTCCAAGGAGCCCTCCCTGACCAAGTACGAAGGCGCCGCCACCGTCACCGGCACCTACCAGGGCGAGCCGGTCACCGGCCACGCCTACCTCGAACTCGTCGGCGACTGGTCCTAGCCTCGGGCTTTCATGAGGCGGGCTGTCCGCCAGCTGATCATGCAAGCAGAAAGTGCCTCTGACCAGCGAGAATAAGGATTCTTGAGGCCCTTGTTCCCGCGCTCGTCGGAGGCACTTCCCAGGTGAGGCAGCGTATCGGTTCCTATCCGTGTGTCCGTATCGAGGGCGGCGGCCGGGCGGTGGTTTCGCAGGCGGGATCCGTGCTGCTGGTCGAAACGGGCCGCAAGTCCGGTCTGGATACGGCGATATCGGTGGCGCTGGCGCCGTGGCGCAAGCCGCGTGCGGTGCACGATCCAGGCAAGGTCTTTCTGGATGTGGCGCTTGCCTGGCTCGCCCAGCGCGGCCGGTGGCTGTCCTACTCGGTCGGAATGGCCAGCACTGATGCCATCCACCAGACCGTCCTCAAGGTCCCGGCCTCCGCTTGGACACCGGCCGTCGAGCCCGGCGGTGAGATCCGCGACGGCGCCAGGGTCGCCGAACTCGACGCCGATAGCGACTGCCTGGGCGGCTGGCCGAAGGGGACGCGGCTGATCGTCCGCAAGGATTGACCGCACCGGCGCCCAGTTGCGCCTCACACGAAAAAGCAGGCCCCCGGCAGTGAGATACCTCACCGCTGGAGCTCTGCTGCGTCCGTGCACGACCACTCGGATCTCCGAGCCGACACACAACGAGAAACGGGCCCCACCAGGACTTTCGTCTCTGGTGAAGACCCGTTCCGGCGTCAGCCCGACGGCGTCCGGATCCACGACCTCCTTACCCGAGGACGGCAGCCGGGCGAGATCATTCCCCTGGCCACCCTCACCGACGAACTGGGCGGCGCCGCCGACTGGCCGGCCGTCGGCGACTGGGAGTGCGTCACCACCGACCTGGTGCAGCTCGTCCACTCTGGGGACTGCGATGCCCTCAGTCTCGGCTTGCCAGAGATCGCGCGCGCCCTCGTCTGCACCGGCCCCCACAGCCACGTGCGCGCCTTCGATGCCGCAGCCGACGAGTTCATCGACTACGGCCCCGAAGAACGGGCCGCCGCGCTGGCCGAAGTCGGCGCGTTCCTCGCCGGCCTCGTTGCCGAACAGGACCTGTGGCCCGGAGACGGCCTGCTCGCCCCGCTCGCCCGACGTCCGTGAGCCGGCAACGGACCCAGTCAGATACGGACACCCCTTCCACTGTCCAAGAGGTGCAGGGGAGTTCTGACTCACCGGTGCGCTTTCGAGGTCCTCCAGCTGCTCGTGCAGGTCGATGACGGCTGCGCCCTCGGGCGTTGCGGGTCGGGGGTGATCACGGGTATCTCCTTCGGTGATGTCGGCGCCTGGGAGCGGGAGGTCATGAGCTCCCATCCAGGACGGTGCGCAACAGGTTCAGCAGGTCTTCCTGCTCGGGTGGGAGCGTCGCGTTGCGCAGGAGCCGCTTGCGCTGGACGGGAACGTCGGTGCTGATCCCGTCAATGACGCCTGGCTGGTCAGTTGGGCCGGTCAGGCGGTAGTCGCGGGTGCGGATCATCCAGGCCTCGTACCGGTCGGCCCAGGCGCCGCTGCGGGCGGTGTGGCCCTGGTCGGGCGAGAGGGAAGGGCACGGGCAGGACAGGTCGGTGCAGGGGCGTCCGGCGGGATGGCCGGCCAGGACCGCCCGGCTGCGGTAGTGCGTGACGGTGCCGTTTACACGTTCAGGTCGCGGCGGACGCGGGTCTGGTCGGCGGTGACAGTGGCGTCTTTGGCATCGGTTTTCCCCCTGCCCCGTTAGCCGGCCCAGGCACGGTTGACGGCCATGCCGGGATATAGACGAGCTGCTGGCCGTGGTTGACCAGCAGATTGATCCACCGGGCTGCCATACCGTCGGCGACATCGACGGCCCAGACCGCATCCTCGTCCAACGCGAGCGCGTCGGCCAGCAGGCCAGCAGTTTCCGGCTCGTCGTTCGCGACGCGGCGCGAGAGCAGACGGTTGCCCTCCACGTCCAGGACCACGCAATGGTGGTGCGTCTTACCGATGTCCGTACCCGCCCAGATCTGAGCCACAGGCTCCTCAGGTCGTTCGTAGCGCGATGCGGTTCCGGACGACCTTGCCGGCCTGGTCCTTCTCAGCAATGTACGACGCGGTACTCGCGGCTCCTGATCAGCGCTTAGGCCGTCGTGATCCACCGGGCGGCCAGGTTGGGGGAGCCATCGAGGGCGACCCTACGAAAGCCATGCCCGGTGTCTCTGGGCCGCCAGACCCTACAAGTGGCCTTGATCAACTCGAATAACAAGGTTAGGACCCTACGAATGGCTCGCTCATCCCGATCAACAAGGTAGGGAGGACTGACGGCGGCCTGCCGGTACGGAACGTTCAGCTCAGGGAACGGTAGAAGTCCAGGTGCCGCCGCGCGGCCTGGGACCAGGTGTGGCGGGCGGCCAGTTCCCGGCCGGCCATCCGCAGGGCCGGGTCGTGGTGTGTGAGGGCCTGGCCGAGCTGGTCGGCCAGATCCTCCTGGGTGGCGGCGAAGCGGGCGGCGTGACCGAAGACCTCGCGCAGGACGGGGAGATCGCGGACGACCAGCGGGACGCCAGCGGCCAACGCCTCCATCGCAGCCAAACCGAAGCCCTCCTTGAGGGAGGGGAAGGCGAAGGCGTCGGCAGCCGCGACGAGCGCTGGGAGGTCGTCATCGGGGACCGGTCCGAGGACGACCGGTTCGATGCCGAGTTCGGCGGCCCGGGTCTCCCAGCGGGCACGGTAGTCGCGGTAGTCGAAGAGGGTCTCCCCGCCCGCGATCACCAGCCGCACGTCGGGGTGCTCGGCGCGCAGGAGGGCGTATGCCTCCAGCAGGTCCAGTGATCCCTTGCGGGGCTCGATGCCGCCGACGGTCAGGACGTACCGGCCGAGGCGGGCGCGCCAGGCCTCGCGGACCGCCGGTTCGGTCCGAGCGAAGCGCTCGTACGCCACACCGTTGGGGATCGTCTCGGCCTTGATGCCCCAGCCGTCGGCGAGCTCAACCGCGACCGACCGCGAGACGCACAGGTGCGCGTACGGCTCGACGATGGCCCGTTCGTGGCAGGCGGCCAGTTCCGGGGTGGTGAAGTGGTCGATGTGGTGGACCGTGCGGACGCAGCGGCCGTGCACCGCGTTGGCGCTGATGCAGTCCTGGGCGTGGACGATGCCGTACGGAGACGGATCGAAGGCGTCCCGGAGGGTGGCGATGGAGCGCAGGATGCGCTCGCCAACACTTTCGCCCTCCGGGCCGTCGGGGAACGGCACGATCCGCACCCGTACGGCCGGGTGCACTGGCCGGAAGAAGCCGTCGTCGCCGCCCCGCCCCAGCGACCACACCGTGACGTCCTCGCCCAGCGCCGCGAGGGCCTCGGCGAGTGCGAGGGTGTGGACGACCCCGCCGCGCGGTTTGGTGGAGTAGCTGAGCAGGGCCATCTTCACGAGGGCGTCTCCCGGTAGGCGTCGGGGCGGCGTTCGTCGAGGTGGCGCAGGACGCGCCGGGCGCGGTCGATCTCGACGGCCACGTCGACCTCTGCGATCGCGAGGCCGGCCTTGGCCCAGGTGCGGGCGAGGATGTCACCGCCGGGGCCGACGACCTTGGACTGGCCGAGGAAGCGCATGCCGCCCATGGCGCCGGTCTGGTTGGAGGAGGCGAGGACGACCTGGTTCTCGGCGGCGCGTGCCTGGTCGTACAGGTCGAAGAGCTTGGCCTGGCGGTCCTGGGCCATGCGCGGGGCGCGATTGGTGATGCTAGTGGGCCAGGCGGACAGACAGGCGAGGATCTCGGCGCCGTCCAGGGCCAGGGAGCGGGCGGACTCCGGGAAGGTCTTGTCGTAGTCGATGAGCATGCCGATCCGGCCGACGGGGGTGTCGAAGGCGTCGAAGCGATCGCCCGGCGCGTAGGCGGCGACCTCGCCGGCCGGCAGGTGGACCTTGCGGTGGCGGCCGAGAACCCCGTCGCCGCTGACGCAGACGGCGGCGTTGTAGCGCTCGGTGCCGCCGTCCTCGCAGTAACCAACGCACACGACCATCTCGGCGGCGAGGCGGGCGACTTGGAGGATCAGTGGGTCGTCCGGCTTGAGAGCCGGGGGCAGCGCCTCGGGGTCCGGGTGGCGCAGGTCGGCGAGGTAGCCCCCGAGCGCGGCGTCTGGCAGGACCAGCAGCCCGGCGCCGGACCCCCGCGCGTGGTCGATGAGTTTCGCGATGCGGGCGAGGTCGAATTCCAGGTCGCGGCCGAAGTGGGCGGCGGCGGCCGCGATCCGGACAGTGCTCATGCGCTGACTGCTCCTGCGTACGTGTAGGTTTCGGGGCGCCGGTCGCGCAGGTGCCCCATCGAGCGGCGGGCGGTCTCCAGGGCCTGGGCGACGTCGAGTTCGGCGATCGCCAGGCCGACCTCGACACCGGTGTCGGCGAGGATCTCGCCGCCGGGGTCGACGACCTTGGCGCTGCCGACGAAGCGTAGCGACCCGAAGGTACCCGCCTGGTTGGCGGAGATCCACACGATCTGGTTCTCCAGGGCGCGGGCCCGGTCGAAGAGGTCGAAGCGGCGCTTCCAGCGGTCGTTGACCAGGTCGGTCGCGGCGTTCGTCCGTGCGCCCGGCCAGGCCGAGACGACCACGCCGATCTCGGCGCCGTCGAGCGCCAGCGCGCGGGCGGACTCCGGGAACGCCTTGTCGTAGCAGATCATCATGCCGATCCGGCCGACCGGGGTGTCGAAGGCGTGGAAACGGTTCCCGGAGGCGTAGCTGGCGTCCTCGCTGAGCGGCTGGTGGACCTTGCGGTGGTTGCCGAGCACACCGTCACCGTTGACGCAGACGACGCTGTTGTAGCGGGCATCGCCGTCGGCCTCGCAGTAGCCCGCGACCACGGTCATCTCACCGGCCAGGGAGGCCAGTCGGCGAATCTCGGGGCCGTCGAGGGCGAGCGCGGGCGGGCCCTCGTCCAGTTCGCTGTCGTCGTCGAGGCTGAGCAAGTAGCCGCCCAGGCAGGCCTCCGGCAGGGCGAGGAGGCGTACCTCCTGCTCGCGGGACTCCTTGATCAACCGCTCGGCGATCGCGAAGTCCTCTTCGAGGTCGCGGCCGAACTCGGCCGCGACGGCGGCCATACGCAGGGTGCTCATGCGGTCCCCATCCCGGTCACGGTGGACGTGACCGCTTCTGTGATCTCTCCGTCGGGCCAGCGCAGCTCGACGCCTTGTCCATCTGTCAGCTCCCCGCACACGGCGCCCGTCGCGGGCCCCGCCGGGAGCGGTGGGGCGCCGGGCTCGTCGGTGGTGAGCATCGCGAAGCCGGGGAAACACGTGAACCAGTCGCCCGTCGTCGCGGTCCTGGGCCGGGGCACGGCGGCGACGTCGAGGACGGCTCCGCACCCGCTTGCCTCGGCGAGCATGCCGAGGGTGCCGGCGATCCCCGCCATCGACACGTCCTTGGCGGCGGCGGGCCGGGCAACGCCCACCGCCCGGGTCATAGTGCACAGTTCGTCCGTACGACGGTGACTGGACGAGTCCCACTGGCGGCCCCGGTATCCCCGGCGCCAGCCGCCGCCGAGGTCAGCGGTCAGGCGCACCGCGTGTCCGGGCCGCCCACCGCCGCCCGGGACGGGGTGCCCGGTGCGGCCGAGCGCCGTCACCGACAGCGCTGCCGGCACGCCGAGTTGGGTGTGCCCGCCGAGCACCGGCACGCCGTACGCCTCCGCGGCCCGGGCGAGCCCGGCGAGGATCCGTCGGGCGTGCGCCGCGTCCCGGGCGCCCACCGCGTCGAGCAACCCGACCGGCGAAGCGCCCATCGCCGCAAGGTCGTTGACGTTCACGAGGACCGAGCACCAGCCCGCCCATTCCGGGTCCCGCTCGACCATCGACGGCACGATCGCGTCACAGGCGGCGATCACATCGGTACCGGGAACCGGTGCCCCGTCGTCTCCGACGAATCCGGCGCCACCGAGGGCGTCCAGGATGCCCGCAGTGCCCGGGGTGTCGACGCCGTCGGGTGCGTCGGCGACGGCCCGCGCCCCCGCTCCCAGGGGCCCACCGACCGGGTCCTGGGCGAGGGCGCGGGCCGCCGCTGTGGGGAGGACAGCGAGGAGCGGCCCGAGGGGCGACTTGGTTGCCGCCACGAGGTCCGCGATCCGCCCGATCGGCCACCGCATCAGTACGTGCGGTGCGTCCGCGACCGTCGTCTCCCGCACCGGGCGCCAGCCGAGCCGCTTGAAGAGGACCGTGTTGCGGGCCTGGACGGTCGCGTCGAAGCGCAGCACGCCTTCGGCCTCCGCCCGGGCGCAGGCGGCCCGGACGAGCGCGGCGCCGATGCCGTGCGGGCCGCGGGCGCCGGGTGCGACGACGAGCCGGCCGCCGGCCCACCAGCCGATGTCGGGGCCGTCGGCCACCGGACCGAGCCGTACGCCACCGACGACAGCACCCGCGTGGTCCTTGGCGACCAGCACGAGGGTGCGGCAGTCGGCGTCCCGGTCGTCGAGGTCGTGGCCCGTGAACAGGCCCTGCTCGTAGACGAAGGCCTCCCGGCGCAGCCGCCGGTAGGCGGCCACCTCCGCTTTGCCGACGGCCTGTTCGATACGGAAAGCAGGCCGGCGGGCGAGAGTGCTGCGGTCGCCGAGCAGGGCCAGGATGTCGACCGGCCCGTCCACCACAAGCGGTGCCGCGGATCCGTCGAGGTACATGGCCCTCACCCGCCTGCCGTCTTGAGCACGCTGCACGCCCCGCAGGCCGCGCAGCCCGCCTTCTGGTCGGCGCCGCTCATCCCGGCCGCGCGCAGCTTGGCCGCGATGCCCTCGGTGACGTACCGCAGCAGCTCCGCGTCGGGCGCACGGACCCCGTCGCGGGCGGCGAGCGTTCCGCCCATCGGGCGGAAGGGAACGACGAAGGGGTACACGCCCCGGTCGATCAACCTGCCCGCCCCCGCGATGAGCTCGTCGGGATCCTCGCCAAGACCGACGAGGAGGTAGGTGGAGACCTGGTTGGGCCCGAAGACCCGTACCGCCTCGTCCCACGCGGCCTCGTACTCGGCCATCGACACCGTCGACTTGCCGGGCATCCAGCACCGGCGCACCTCGTCGTCAAGGGACTCGACGTGGATGCCGATCGCGGTGGCCCCGGCATCGTGGAGCCCGCGGATCCACGCGAGGTCGCCGGGCGGCTCGCACTGCACCTGGATGGGCAGCTCGGGCACCGCCTTCAGGACGGCGCGCACGGACCGTACGAGATTCTTCGCGCCCCGGTCCGGTCCGGTCGTCGTGCCGGTGGTCATCACCATCTGCTTGACACCGTCCAGCCGCACGGCCGCCTCGGCGACCTCGGCGAGTTGGGCAGGCGTTTTCGCGGCCACCGTCGCACCCGAGCGCAGAGACTCCTCAATGGTGCAGAAGCGGCAGCGGTCGGACTCGGCGTAGCGGATGCAGGTCTGCACGACGGTGGTGGCGAGGACGTCGGCGCCGTGCAGGCGGGCGATCTCCTCGTAGCGGATGCCGTCGGCGGTGGTCAGGTCGTAGAACTTGGGACGGCGTACGGCGGTCAGGGTGAGGCCGGTGTCCTCCTCGCCGAGCCAGACCTTGCCGTCGCGTACGGAGTAGGGGCTGTCGGGGTTGGTGGGCAGCGCGGCGTTGGCACCGTCGACGAGGACGTGTCCGTCGTCGCTGGGCCCCGCGCCGTCGGGCCTGCGCACGGGCGCTTCCAACGCGACGCCGTGCAGGGCGAGTTCGGCGCGGGTCATGATCCGCACGTCCACCGTTGTGTTGGTGCCAACGCTCACGGCCTGCCCCTTACAGCTGGTAGGTCGAGTTGATGATGGCGCCCTTGCGCGCGTAGTGGATCAGCGCGTCCTGGACATCGAGGGGGTGGGTGGGGATGACGCCCTCGATGAGGTCCTCCTCGCGGGCGCCGTGCAGGGACAGTCCGAAGCGGCAGCAGAAGACCTTGCCGCCCTCGGCGATGAACGTCTTGAGCTGGTTGTTGATGTTGTGCTCGCCGGGGAAGGCGGAGTTGCCGACGGTCGGGAAGCCGCGGGTGGCAAGGCAGTTGAGGGAGCCGGGGCCGTAGAAGTAGATGGCGGTCTCGAAACCCTTGCGCAGGGCACGGGTGGCCTGGAGTACGGCGACGAAGGAGACCGAGGACTCATGGGCGATGCCGTGGACGAGGGTGAAGTAGGTCTCGCCGTCCTCGGCCTTGTAGTCGGGGAAGACCTTGGTGTCGCCGTAGATGCTGGTGCCCTCAGGGAGGGAGGGGTGGGGGATCTCGTTGAGGGACTTCTGCTCGATCTCGGAGAGTTCGACGGTTTCGGACATGACTGTCTCCTTGTACGGGGCGGTGGTGGAGGTGATGGGAGGTGGTCAGTCGTAGAGCGTGGCGAAGGTGTCCTTGAAGACGAGTTCGCCGAGTTCGCCGCCGCCGGTCGCTTCGGCGAGCCGGGCGTACTCGCCGGTGAAGTCGCCCCACGGCTGGTCGCTGGCGAAGAGCACCCGGTCATGGCCGATCCCGCGGTGCTCGATCTCCTGGGCCAGCCAGCGGGGAGTGAAGCCGATGGCCCAGGAGAGGTCGGTGTAGACGCGCTTGCCGGCGGTGATCCAGTCGAAGAACCGGGAGCCGACGAGCTTGATGTGGCCGCTCATCCCGCCGCCGAAGTGCACAAGATGGACGGGGACTTGATCGGCGTACCAGTCGACGAGGTGACCGACCTCGTCGATGTCGGAGGCGGCGCCGGGGGAAGTGTGGACGTGGACCACCAGACCGTGCCTGGCTGCCGTAGCGAAGATGCCGTCCAGTTGGGGGCGGCAGGCGGAGTCGGTGGGGCGCCCGCCCAGCAGGAAGCTGAGCTTCAGGGCCCGCACCCCCCGCTCACCGGCGAGCTTCAGTGCCTGCTCGGTGCGCTCGGCGTCCTCGGGTCGCGGGGAGACCCACAGCCCGGCCCGGATCCGGTCGTCGGATTGGGCGGCCTCGATCGCCAACTCGTTGAAGGAGAAGGCGATGGCGGGGTCGGGCACTCCGTAGTTCGGGATGACCAGGGCGCGTTCGGTGCCCTCCGTGTTCAGGTCGGCGACGAGTTGCTTGACCGTGGCGCGGGCGGTGGTGTCGGGGTTGACGGGCGGTCCGCCGTAGAAAGGGTACGCGGGCAGGACGCCGATGTGGCGGTGTGCGTCGTAGACCATGTCTTTGGTTCCTCAGCCGATCGGGAGGGCGGAGGCGAGTTCCGTGGGCGCGCCGGTGAGAGCACCGCAGACGTCCGCCATGCGGCGCGAGGCGTCGATGTGGTTCGCCAGGAACTCGGCGTCCCGGCCAACCGCCTCGAAGCGGCCCGAACCCCACGAGTACTGCCAGGGCAGGCCCAGGAAGTACAGGCCTGGCGTGCTGGTGGCGCCCCGCCAGTGCATCGGGTAACCGCGGCCGTCGAAGGCCGGTATCTCGACCCAGCGGTGGTCGCGGGCGAAGCCGGTCGACCAGACCACGGAGGTGATGCCGGATGCCTCCAGGTCCAGTGAGGACAGCTGCTCGGAGGGCTCCCAGACTGGTACGTACCGTGGCTCGTCCAGGGCGTCGATCCCCTGCGCGGCGATGTACGCGTCGATGCTGTCCTTGATGCCCTCGGCCACCGCGTCCGCGCGGTCGAGGTTGACCTTGAGGTCGTCGGCGAAGTCCAGCTGCGTGCTGTCGATGCCGGTCAGCCGCCCGTACAGGCGCATCCCGTCGCGGGCGAAGGCCCGCAGGTCGATGTCACGACCCCCGTCCCGGCCGGTAACGTAGTGGTTGACCCGCATCCGGACGGCGCCCGCGTCGTCGAACTCGCCGATGTCCTTTGCGTAGTAGCCCAGGTCGTCCAGCCAGGCCACACAGTCCCGGCCGCGGTAGAAGCGGGCCACGCGGGGCGCGCTGCCGACGGCCAGGTGGACCTGGCGTCCGGCCAGGTGCAGATCCTCGGCGATCTGACACCCGGACTGGCCGGTGCCGACCACCAGGACGGCGCCCTCGGGCAGCTGGTCCGCGTTGCGGTAGCGGGAGGAGTGGATCTGCTCGACGCCGGCGGGCAGCCGCTCGGCCATCCGCGGGACCGAGGGGGTGTGGTACGGGCCGGTGGCCACCACCACCTGGTCGGCGGTGAAGTCGCCTTCCGATGTGCTCAGTTCGAAGACACCGCTCGGGGATCGCCGCAGCCCGTTGACGGACACTCCCTCCACCAGCGGTGGCCGGAAGAAGGCAACGTAGTCCTCCAGGTACCGGATGATCTCGTCACGGACCATGAACCCGTCGGGGTCCTCCCCCTGGTAGGGGTAACCGGGCAGTTTGCACTGCCAGTTGGGGGTCACCAGGCAAAACGAGTCCCAGCGGCGCTCGCGCCACTCGTGGCCGACCCGGTTCCGCTCGACGACGACATGCTCAATGCCGCGCTCGCGCAGGCAGTAGCTGACCGACAGCCCGGCCTGACCGCCACCGACCACTGCGACCGGGTAGTGGGCCCCGGCCAGCCGCCGCGCGTTCACCGCGCGCTTCCGTCGGCGTTGCTCAGGGCCTCCACGGCGACCTTGGCCCCGTCGAGGGAGGCGTACGTGGCCGCGGTCTCCTCGATCTGCGCCAGCTGGTCGGACGACCCGGTGCTCGCGAACCCGTACTTCTCGCGCACCCGGTCGCTCGCGATACCGAGCGCTGTCCGGCTCCGCTCCAGGAAGTCACCCAGCTCGTACACGCCGCCGATGGTGAGGTAATCCTCGACTACCGTGGAAGGTGAGTAACAGCGCTGGGTCTCTCCGTCGGGCCAGCGCACATGGAAATACAGCTCCGGCATGAAAATCCTCCATGCGAGGCGCCGAGGCTTTGCCACCTCGCCGCTGGTTGTGACGACCATTTCAGCCAGCAGGAATTACAGAACGAGGTCATCCGGAACAAAGCGGAGTTACCAAGTCCTCACGGCGGGTGCGTATTCGCGTTCGCGCACGCAGAATTGCCTCTGAGGCAAATTCGAGCGTTCATTTAAGGCATCCACGGCCCAGGCAGCGGGGAACCCGCCTTTCAGTCGACCTGTCGGGCTAGATCATGCAGGTGAACCGCGAGATGAAGTCTCAGGGTGTGGTCGGGCAGCTGCAAGTCGTGTCCGAGCTAGCTGGCGAAATCCAAAGGCGCTGCGGATAGAGGCTCATGCACCAGGCCCCGCGATGCCGTCCGGTCGGTCGACCTGGGTGAGGTCGCAGAGCGGACCACTCTGCGTACGCCCCTCGGCGGCCAGTTCCTCGACACGCGCGCGCAGTTGGCGTCCGAGCGGTGCGGTTGCGGCGAAGACGGTGGTGGGCTGCGCGACGCCGATCATCGTGGCCAGCACGGACCAGTTCACAGTCGTGGTGGCGTTCTTGTTCCGCGGCATGTCGTTCGCCAGCCACACCGGAATGCGGTGGGAGGGGTTGGCCTCTCGGCGAACCTGCCCGGTAGGCAGCCGGCAGCAGCCGGATCCACTCCGTGACCGCATGGTGCAGATCGGGTTCGACCGCCGCCAACGAGGCCCCTGCGGCTCTCGGCTCCGCCGAGTCCAGGTACGTGCAGAAGTCGCTGATGGCCTTGCGGAACCCGCGGCATGCTCCCGTCGACAGCACGGCAGCCGCCATCAACTCCACCCACTTATCCGCGAGTTCAGCGGCCAGTTGCAAGCACGCATATCCGCTCGGGTCGAAAGTCACGGTGACCGGGCGCCGCCCTGTGTCCAGCGACACTGCCTGGCGCACGCCGATCCGCGGCGCCGTGTTCGACGATGCTGCCGTAGCTGGAGGAAGGCATGGCCCTTTCTGGTCGTCATGAGGTGATCCTGGTCGACAACCGACCTTGGAACAAGCCATTTCAGGTGTAGCTGAGCGCTCTAGTTGGCACGGTTCGCCAACTGGAGCGCTTGCGCAGAAAGAGCGTCAGAGGGATCGGACAGCGGATCATGCCAAGGTGACGTCCATGCCGCCCTCGGCCAGGGTTTCAAGGACTGTGGTGAACAAGTTGTAGGTCTGGCCGTCCGGCGTCAGGGCGTGGGACAGGTGCTCGCGCGCGGTCGCGGCGTCTCGCCAGAGCAAGGTGGCGGGGGCGGTGTAGCCGAAGGTGCCACGCAGGCAGTCGTCGAGGGCGGTGAGGCAGCCGCCGAAGTAGCCGCCGGGGCCGTTGACCGCCTCGCCGAGCGCCAGGTAGAGGGCTGGTTCGTCGGTGACGTACCGGCCGTCGAGTTCGTAGGCGTGACCGGCCGGCCGGTCACGGTGGGATCGTCGGCAGCCCCGCTCGCGTACAAGGTCACGCCAGGCCCCGCGGCGGCGGGTGTCGAGGCCGGCCCAAGTGTTCACGGCGGCCGGTGGTCCGGCGAGCCATCGCTCCCAGATCGACCGGGCGTATTCGGGGACCGGTGTGAAGCGGCCTCCGTCGAGCTCAAGGTCGATCAGGTCCGCCCCGCAAGAGGATGGGCGCCAGGCGCTGATCGTGGTCCACAGCAGCCGATCGGTGAGCATCTCTCCTTGGCCGTCCCGTATCTCCAGCGCGGCCTCCTCCAGGTCCAAGGCCCGCCGGGTGCCCTTCGCCAGTGCCGCCCTGAGCCGATCACTCGGCGCGAGCCCTCGCAGGACAATTGGTGCGGGTACCTGCTCGGGCGACATGATGCGGGTGAACTCCCGGCAGGAGCCCAGCCAGCGATGCCCGTCGTGCACGCGAACGCGCCCCCTGTACCCCTCGGGCGGGCCTTCGTAGTCGTCCAGGCCGGTGAGCACCCGACTGTCCGTCCCGACGGGCTGCCCCGAACTCTCCGCGTCCTCCAGTAGCCAGGCATCGCATGCCTCATCCTCCGGCACCAGCCACACTCTGCTGCCGACCCAGCCGGACACGCCGGATCCCTCCGGAACCCAGCCGAACAACTCGTACGTCCCGCGTCGGCATTCTCCGAACAGCCCCTCCACCTCGGCACAGACGCCCCAGACATGGCCGTGCTCCCTCTCGGTCAGCGCGTACGATGCGCTCCCGCGCGCCTTCTCGTCCTCATGCACAACGGAGATCATGCCCCGCCCACGTTCGGACGACTAAGGGCTGTCCCGCAAATGCGGTGGCGAACAGCCGCAGCCTCGTCAGATGCTCGGACTCCTCCGCAGATGTCGCTCGTCCAGGGTCCCGAATCGCACGTCTCCACGTGCAAGGTCGACGAGGATGGGCCAGCAGTCCAACAGCTGCTCCCTCGCATCGCGCGAGGCGAGGTACTGCACAGAGTTGTAGGGCACGATCAGCAGCCCGTTGCTCTCACGGACCCGCTCTGCGTCGATGGCGAGAGGTGGTTCGTCATATCGCTGACTGTGCGCGAGGAACCCCGCTGCGAGTTGTAGGGCCTCGTCCTGCTCCATCATCCGCCTCCAGTCCGTCAGCTAAATGAAGGCACCCTAACCGGCCTGGGATGATCTTGATGTGGCTGGTGTGATAACGGCGTCGGAGCCGTCCTGGATAGCCCCGTTCACCGGGCTGAGCCCTCGCCTGTTCGGGAAGCTGGTGACAGTTCTGCGGCGCGAGGGTGTGGACGTGGCCCGCAGGGGCCGGCCGTGGAGTCTTCCGCTGGAGGACAGGGCCCTGCTGGTCGCGGCGTACTGGCGCACGAACCTGACCATGCGTCAGCTGGCACCGTTGTTCGGCATTTCCAAGTCGGCGGCGGATCGGATCATCGATCACATCGGGCCGATGCTCGCCCTCCAACCCCGCAAGCGGTTCGCAAAGGACACCGTGCTGATCGTGGACGGCACCCTGGTGCCCACCCGCGACCACACCACCGCCGAGCAGTCGAAGAACTACTGGTACTCCACCAACCACCAGGTCGTCATCGACGCCGACACCGGCGTCGTCGTGGCGGTCGGCCGGCCCCTGCCCGGCAACCGCAACGACTGCAAGGCCTGGGAGGAGTCAGGCGCGAAGGCCGCCGTCGGCACGACCATGACCATCGCCGACGGCGGCTATCCGCGCACCGGACTCGTGATGCCCCACCGCCGCCGCAAAGGCGAAGAACTGCCCGACTGGAAACAGGCCCACAACAAGTCCCACAAACAGGTCCGCGCCCGCGTCGAGCACGCCTTCGCCCGCATGAAGACCTGGAAGATCCTCCGCGACTGCCGCCTCAAAAAGAACGGAGCCCACCACGCCATGCTCGGCATCGCACAGATGCACAACCTTGCCCTCGTCGGATAGACCGCCAAGCCATACAGCGGCCCACCCGGCCCGAGACCACTCAGAGATCATTTACGGGACAGCCCTTAGTAGGACTCCGTTAGGTCTGTCTGGGCCTTGGAGTTGTGCTGGGCAGGGGGTTCACGGACGGAGGGAGGTCCAACGTCGGGATGTGAAGACCGAGTGGCGCCGCACACCCAGACACCGACCAGCGCGCCCGGACGGCCTACGACCCGACCTGGCCGCTGGCAGGAGCCACCGCCTGGCCGCTGATCAGCAGGCGGGTGGAGCGTGGCCGTTCGGGTAGCGCTCCACCCCGGCGCCGTACGCCGCGGTGGCCCCCACGCGGGCGTCCACGTGGTGTCGGCTGCTCCCAAGACCTGGTGATCACTGCGTCCAAGCCGTCGCCAACCCAACGAGCCAAGGGCACGTCCAACTCCGTCACTGCGTCGCTGATTTCCTGTACGCAGCGTCACGCCTGCGCCATCCTCCGGACACGGGGCGTTTTCCGGGCCAGGATCTCCTCCGCATCGAGCGCCGGGTCCGGCATCGCCGCCTCCGTCTGTGGTGCGCGATGGGCTGGTTGTCCAAGGTGTGGGGCAGCAGGACTGGAACTTGGCACGCCCGCGCTTCAGTGGTTTGCGTGCGATGACTTGAGCTGGTCGGCGCCGTCGCCGTGCAGGGTGTCCAGACAGGCGGTGCGTCCGGTGGAGAGCAGCAGGAGGGCCAGGGCGGGCCCGGCGATCTCCGGTCCGTCACCCACCGTCCAGTCGGTGTCGGTGGCCCGGAGGGTGAAGCCGGCCAGGCGACGCTCGGCGTGGAACGGCCAGCCCATCGTCCAGACCCGTCGCAGTCCTTCGTGGCTGTGTTCGGCTGGGATGGGAAGCTGTAGAGCGAGCGGGAGGGCGATGTCCTGGCTGTGGACGATTGCGTCGAACAGTGCGTTGCGAGTGTCCAGCATCTTCGCCGTTCGCCGGGTGTCGGCGTGGCTGCGGATCGCAGCGATCAGGTCTGCGGGATCGCGGGAGCCGTGCCGACGGGCCAGCACCGTATTGATCCGGTCGGGGCTGAACCGTGCGCGGGGTGCGACCGCGATCATGTCCCAGGTGGTGATGGTAGGGACCAGGGCGAGGTGTCCCGCGACGTCCCGCACACGCCAGCCCCGGCACAGTGACTCCTGCTCCCATTCGGCCGGGGTGAGTTCTTCCAGCAGGTCAGCGATCCGCAGACGGGTGGAACGGACAGCGGACCAGTAAGAATCCGAGTCGCTCATGACAGCCTCCGAAGGTCCGAATCTCGGACCATAGTAGTACGAGTTTCGGACCTTCTGCAATGATGGGGGCATGTCTGACGATGATGCTGACGAGCTCAACCTGGGACTCCTGATGTTCATCCCGTACCGCTTCATGGAGTCGGCCGTGATGGCCGCCCTGAAGTCCGCCGGGCACGACATCTCGCTCACCCAGGCACGGGTCTTCCAGCGGATCGGCCCGGAGGGCTCGCGGCTGGCCGAGCTGGCTGAGGCGTCACAGGTCAGCAAGCAGACCATCGGGTCGATCGTCGACCAGCTCGAACGTGCCGGCTACGTCCGACGCGCGCCCGACCCGCGCGACGCACGAGCCCGAGTGGTCACAATCACCGCCCGGGGCCACGAACTCATCGAACTGAGCCTGCCCATCGTCCGCGACATCCAGGGGCAATGGACGGCCCATCTGGGCCCCGGGCGCACCCGGCAGCTGAGACAGGCCCTGGAAGCGCTGCGGGAAATCACCGATCCACACCGCTGACCCCCCCTGTAAACCCCCAGTGCATACCTGCTCGCCGAGGGCGAGATGGTCCGTCGGCGCGGGTATGCCCGGAAGCCTCGGGAACTCCCTCTATCTGCCCGCTGACGATGTCGCGGCCGCCCTCCCCGGACAATGGCATACCGTCGAAGCCGCCGCCGGCTGGGGAGGCTGAGCTGTCCTGCGACGCAACTGACCTTTCCACGTGACACCCATGAGCCAGTACTGGCGTGAACCCGCGGACGGTTGGTTTCTGCGTATACGAGCTGCCGGAGCACGGGCACGAGCGGTGTCCGGCGCAGTGCCGGCATCATCCGGTTCCCTACCGGCTCACGCCGCGCGACCTCCAGCAGGTCAAGCCACTGCTGCCGCTTGGTATCCAGGCCAGCTTGGGGAACCGCGGCACTAGCCCTCGCTTATGTCCGCTCGCGCGTCGACCAGGTGTGTGCCGTCCGCGGCCCACGGGATTCGACTCGGGCAGTCCTTCCTCGCCGAGGAAGTCTTAGAACAGGCGCACTGGCACCAGGCGTTGCGGCGCCGGCACCCCGCCCGTGATTCCCGAAAAGATGCCTGGGGCCGCGATGCCGAGCGAGTTGAGGACCGGCTGCGCGTGGCGGTGTCATGGGACGAGCGCTTCGCGATCGCGGTGGAAACTCATGGCCGACGGCTGGCGGATCACCCACCGGTCGACGCGGAGGACGACTACACGTGGCGGCGGATGCTCGCCCCCTACGGGCAGATGCGAGTCGACGGCTTGGCGGAGGAGGCCGGGTGGAGCCGAAAGCGCCTGTCGGCCCGCTTCCGCTCCCAGCTCGGCATCACGCCCAAGAGCGCCGCCCGGCTGGTGCGGTTCGACCACGCCGCCCACCTCCTCGCGGCGGGTCTGGCCCCCGCCAGTGTTGCCGCGGAAAACGACTATGTCGACCAGGCCCATCTACACCGCGAGGTCAAGGCGTTCACCGGGCCCGCACAGCCGTGGCCGCCGCGCCGTGGCTTGCGCTCGACGTTGCTTGGCCGCTTCATCGCCGACACGGGCTGTGACGCCTCACTGCTGTTGTGGTTCTTGACGTTCCTGGTCACCTTCTTCGCCGACGAGTGCAACGAGGAGCTGGCGGCGCTCGGCCACCGCGCCTACTCATGCCGCAGGCCCCGAGTCGGCAACACCGATGTCCAACGCACGCGTTGCTTGCCTAGCGATCTGAATCAGGTTCTCGATGAGGCAGACGCGTGCAAGGTTGGTATCGATGGACAAGGAGGCGTGGTCGTGGCGGAGTTGATCGATCTGACAGACGTACTGGGTGAGGGCGGATGCGCGACTCTGGCCCGGCGGGGACTCGTCGAGGTGATGTCCGCAATGGGCGTGGAAGGGGTGCGGGAGGTGCGGTGGGTTGAGGTCGCGGACCGCTTGGGAGGGTTGCCACGAGCGGAGTTGAGAGATCTACCCGTCCTGATGCTGGCCAGGTCGCTGCCCACCGGCTGGACGTTGGTGGTGGAGGTGGACGGCTGGTCGGGGTGGGTGGGAGCCCAGCGGGACGTACTGGAGAAGCTGTCCGAGGGCGGGGCGGCAGCTTCGCTGTGGCGGAGTCCCAACAACGAAGAGGTGATTTACGCCGAGGACGGGGAAGTCCTGGGCGGCTTCGACCCGACGACAGGACACCGTTGGGGGGCACATCAGGACAAGTTCGGCCCTGTTGCCCGAGCCTTGGGATTCTCCCTGCCGGGTCTCGAGGATCAGGGCGAGGACCTGCTGCCTTTGAGCGTGGGACAGCGCTGTGCGTGCGCCTTGGAGGCCCTGACAGGCGTGCGGTTGACGCGGGCGATGTTCGATGACCCCTGGCAGGGCGGCTTGCGGCGGGTGTGAGGGAGTGGGCTGAAGGACCGCCTTGACGCCTCCGTCGCCTTCCGGCGCCTGGCTAGTCTGCCGGAGCTGATGTTTATTGACGTGCACCTGGCGGTGCACAGACGGGGAGGCAGAAGCGTGAAACCACTTCGCAGACGATTAGGCCGCACGGCGACAGCGTTGGCCACAGGCACACTGTTCGCCTTCCTGCCGCTCGCGGGCCCGACCGCCGCCGCAGACGGCCCGTCAAGTCCCGCAGCTCCGACCGCCACCGCTGACTTCGGCAAGGAACGTGGCATCAAGGTCTATCTGAACGGCGAGAAGCTCGACGCCCTACGCGCTGAAGGTCGCAAACAGGAGGCCGCAGCACGCGCCGCCGGCCGCACCGAACCGCAATCTGCACGCGATGTCACCGCCGGGCAGGCTCCTCGCCGGCCTTCGGCTGCGAATGCCGAACCCCCGTCCTCCCGGGCAGAGTCGGCGGAGGATTATTTCGGCTCTGCCGACTCGAGGGCCCGCCAAGTGACCGCGGCTCACGGCGCCGAAAACAAGGGCGCTCAGTCTGTGCTCGCTCTCGAACCGCCTCCGGCTATCGGGGAAACGCCCAACCAGGCGACGGTGGACAAGTGCTTCGCTGACGGCGCGGCCGACAACGAGTTCGGACACGTCTACAACCGCTTCACCTACTGCAAGCGGTTCCCCACAAAAGCGGACTACTACGAAATCCGTCCGAACCGCCCGCCGAAGAAGGTGGGAACGACCTCCTTCACCTACGAGATGTTCGCTCTCGGCGACTCCCAGGACCGTAGGATCAGGCTCTTCTCCCGGGTCCAGGAAGACTCTGTCGACTACGACTGGGGCTGGTGGGACAACATCTGGCTGGCTCCCAACATCCGACTGGGTCTGATCGGCCAGTGCGGCGAAGCGTTCGAGATCTGCAGTGGCACCCGTGGAGCGGTAACCATGCCCTACGCGGTCTGGGACAACAGCACCAACTGGTTCTACTGGGACGTCTACAACCGCGAGGCTCCCGGAGTCGGCCGCGACAAGATCTCCTTCAACCAGTTCTTCCTCGAGTGGAACAGTCCCGACCCGCCGTACACCACCATCCAGACCGGTCGCAGCGCAGGACGGCTGATGCGGTGCGACTCAGGCGACTACTTCACCAAATTCCCGAACACGACCTATCCCAAGGCGTGCGTCTTCGCCGAGGTGACCCCCCGCCTGACCTACGACTCCGCCAATGCGGACGTGGACGAGGTCGCCAACCACATACGGATCGCCCAGGACACGCCCAATGCGACCTGGCCCAAACTCGTCCCTGAAGGCCAACCGCAGCCCAGGAACAAGAAGATCCCGGGCAAGTACCTTCCGAGCGACCCCAACGCGGCCGGGTTGCACCGGATCACCGAGAAGCACGAACCCGGTTGGTACAAGTGGAACCGGGACCACGTGCGGGGCGCCTGCTACAAGGAAGGCCCCGAGAAGGACCTGTACCTGGACACCGGGCTTCCCAACCCGCCCATCTCCGGCCTCGAGCAGTGCGACGAATACCCCTTCGCCTCGACGCTGGAAGGCGCCGCCCACCCCGACTGGGACTTCTCGGTCAAGGCCGTCACCATCGACGACAACCGGATCGCGGGCAGTGAGCTGCAGGACTACTACGTCTACGACCGTGTCCTGTCCTGGGACCCGACACTGCCCGAGCAGATCAAGAACGACCGCTTCTTCGTAGAAATCAAATAGCCGTCCAGCGCCGGATGGCGCACAGGACAAACACGCAGCAGAGGGACCCGCGACAGCTGGACGGTCGTGGGTCCCTCAGGGCGTAGGGCGGTCCGCATGGCAGACCATGTGACGGGCGAGCGGCGATTGTCGCAGAAGGGGAACAGCGGCCGGCGGGAGCACAACTCCCGCCGACGTCGCTGGTCTTCTCCTGCAACCGGCCCAGTGAGCCCAGCTCGCGGGCCAGGACGGCACGTACCGTCCGCCTCATCACTACTGATCGAATACGGGGAATCCCACATGTTGCACACCAGCACGCGCCCGACCACGCGCATCGCCCTCTCGGCTGCCGGCTGCGCGGCCGTCCTCGGCTTGTCGCTCGCCGCCACTGCGCCGGCCTCGGCGGCCCCTGCCGCGCACAGGGCCGCCGCCTCCGTTCCCGCCGCCACGCTCGCCGACCCGAACGGCCGCTACACCGCCCAGGAGATCCACACCTTCCTGGTGACCTTCTACGGCGAGCACGGCCCCGGCGACTTCGCCCGCGCCTACGGCATCTCCGAGCACCTGAAGGAGAAGGTTGCCGTGAGCGAGGGCTTCGACGTGCTGCTGTGCGCGCAGAACAATCCGCAGTCGATCGACATCGGCCCGGTCAGCACGGCCCAGTCCGCCCGCGTCGGCTACGCCACCGTCACCACGCACTGGGGTGAGAACGGTGAGGACACCGCCACCTTCGAGGCGTACGTCGACCTGGATGCCACCCGGCCGATCCAGCTGCTCGACACCGACTGCGAGGCGGCCGGCTGACCCGGGGCCCCGTTCGGATCACGCCGGGCTCGAGGGGCTGATCCGAACGAAGGACCCTGGCTGATGCACGAAGCTGCCGGCCCAATGGAGCAACGCACGTACTTTGCCGTAGGTCCGGGCGGGTCCATGGCCGGCTGCTCAGCCCATCGGCTGTGCTGACCTCCCCGAGCGAGCCCTCATGTCACTTGCG
Source organism: Streptomyces sp. NPDC058371 (assembly GCF_042723265.1). Lineage (NCBI taxonomy): Bacteria > Bacillati > Actinomycetota > Actinomycetes > Kitasatosporales > Streptomycetaceae > Streptomyces > Streptomyces sp. NPDC058371. The sequence continues at coordinate 1,655,862 of NZ_JBHXJC010000001.1, forward strand.
CCAGAACAGGTGGTGCGTCACGCCGCTCGGGCTGGGTACGACCTCAAGGTGGAACCGGTCGAGCAGCTCATCGGGTGTCTCCCAGAGTCGCACCCCGGACCCGAGCTTCACCGGCGAGACCGCCACATGCATGGCGTCGACGAGGTCGGCGTCGACGAATTGCCGGATGGTGGTGACCCCGCCGCCGAGTCGGACGTCCTTGCCCTGAGCCGCTTCCCGCGCCTGCGCGAGGACCGTGGCAGGGTCGCCGTCGACGAAGTGGAACGTGGTGTCGGAGAGCGAGAACGAAGGCCGCTTGTGGTGGGTCATGACGAACACGGGAGTGTGGAACGGGGGCTCGTCGCCCCACCAGCCGAGCCAGTCATGGTCCTGCCAGGGCCCGCGTTGGGGTCCGAACTTGTTGCGGCCCATGATCTCGGCGCCGATGTTGTGGGTGAAGTCCCGCGTGAAGTAGTCGTCGAGACCGCGGCTCCCGCCGGGCTCGGTGCGGTTGGGCCAGCTCGCCGTGGCGCCGGCCCACGAGAACAGCCCCTGGGGATCGACATGACCGAATGGCCTCTCGAGGGTCTGGTCCTCACCGGCACCGATCCCGTCACTCGAGACGGTGATGTTCTGGACTCTCAATAGCTGAGCCACGTGTTTCCTCCTGTGTTGTCGACAACTGGTGAGACTCTCCGGGGTGCGAAAACTCATCGCTGCGTCCGCACAACAACGATCCCAACGCTTCTTCGTCTCGAAAACGGACCGGTGACCGATGTCGGACGCTCCACACCTCACAGTCTGCGGGAGTGCGGCGGACGTTCTCACGGTCCCTCGACGCCTCCGACCGCAGGCAGGGCCAATCGCCCCATTCACAGCAGGCCCTGAAGGTCGCTGATTGGGGCCAAAGGACTCGTTCCTCCGGGGGCCGGATTGCCGCCGCGTGACAGCAGTTTGGCGGCGACCAGTAGATCCGGCAGTACCTGGCGGCCGGGCGGTTCGGAACCGTTGAATCCAGTCGACTCAACCGACGCAGACTCCGTCAACCGTCAACCCACACAGCGGGCAATCCTCGGCAGGTCCGAGGGGCTCGCACTGTATCGAGGCCGCTGATGCTCCGCATGCACGTGGCCTGGTCGTCGACTGCCAGCCGCGACGGCCACCGTGTAGGCGGTTGCCCACTGAACGGCCCGGCCTGCGTCGCTGGATAGGGCCGGGGCGTGGACCGCAGCAGCAGAGAGCCGGACGACGTGTTCGCCGGGGAAGCCCAGGGGGAGCTGTCGCCCCGTGCGGCCCGGGGTCTGAGGTGGGGGTCGGCCGGCCTGGTGCTCGCGGTCCTGGCACCTCGGTCCTCGTCGCCGGCGCGGAGCCTACAACAGCGGCCACTACGCGGGCACCATGACGTGGAACGCCGTCCCCGGGTGTTGTGGCATCCCCGGCGACGCGTTCCAGGTGGTGGACGTGTATGCCGACGGGTGGGGCATGGAGGCCTCCATGATCTCTCCGGTGACGGGGCGCGTTGCCACCACACGCGGACACTCGGCCACCTATTACAGCGATTGGAACAGCGGCAATCTGGCAGAGGGCACGCCTGTCTACATTCAGCTCTGCGCGGTCAAGGGCTCAACCGAAGATTGCAGTGCCGCGTACAGCGGCCACGCGTAACCACACTCCGACCGCTTACCGGCTGTTCTCTATCCGTCCGAGTGCTCGACCTGCTTCGAACGGGGCCTCGGATCGGCTGAGTTGATCGGTGCGGAGGAGGCCTGGAGGACCTTGCTGCTCGCTCTCAGAGAGATCAAGGGGTCACGTCAAGACCTTCAGGGCGTTGTCACTGGCGGGTGAGATGATCGCTGTCGTCGGCGAGAGCGCGCTGACTTCACAACTCAAGGGGTCCGAATGGGCACGTGGTAAAGCCTGTCGGGCGGGTCCGGGCCCAGGACCGCGACGGGGGATGATCCGCTCATGCACATACGGCGAGAGGTTCGGTGGGTCTTGTGGGGGCTGTGGCTTGCATGTCTCGGTTTCTCCATCTGGTTCTTCGCGGTGGTGATCACGCTCTTCCTGGAGGCGGAGGCCTGGTGACGCAGAGGCGAGCTCAGGCCTGGGACCAGCTGCACTCCTGGCTGACCCACCGAGCGGCTCGGGCTGATCACAAAGGCCCCTTGTTGAACATCGAGGACAGTCTCTTGTGCCCATTGATCATTTTCGTGGGCTCGAAGTCGAGCGTTGCGCCGCTCACCGCGGTGGCGCCCTTGACCGACTGTGAGCCACGCACACACCGCAGGTGAACGCGCGGCGACAGGCAAGAGTCGGGCTGCTCCCTGCGCATCGGGCAGGCAGCTACCCGGCCTGGTAACAGCTGTTACCATCATGGTATGGCGAAGACACAACTGGGCGCGCGCGTCGACAACGAGATCGCGGAACTGGCCAAGACCCGGGCCAAGGACCGGGGGCTGCCCCTCGGCGACTACATCGCTGCTCTCGTACTGGACGACGCAGGCGGACTCCGCGAGAAGGGCCTGGACGCGGCACGTCGCTTCCTCGACGAACACCAGACCCTCTTCGACGAAGCCGAAGAGGCCGACCGCCGTACGCCGGGAGCGCACGCCGCGTAATGGACCTGACCATCGACGTCCCCTGGATTCTGCAAGTCGCCGAGATCGCTGGAGCGGGGGACCCTGCTCCCGATGACTACGGGGTGCCGGTAGCCGCTGTCGCCTGCCACCGCGCCGAACTGCTCGGGCACCCCGTGTACGACGGCCCCTACGCCCGCGCCGCTTCCCTCGTGCACATCCTCGGCCGCTGTCGCTGGCTGGAGCGCTCCAACATGGCCGTGGCCGCCGCGACCGGCGTGATGTACCTGGAAGCCTCTGGTATCCAGGTCAAGCCCACTCGTGAAGACGCGCTCGCCCTGCGCGACCTGCTGCGCGATTCCGCCTGCACCACTGCCCGCATTGCCGACCTGCTGCGTGCCTGGCCCCAGTCGACCTGAATCGAGTGCGCCCGGCTTCCCGGGCCTCACATGCCCGGAGGCCAGGCCCGAGCGACCTCGACGGCCACCGACGGGGACCGATCACCTTGGTACGCAGTCAAGCGTGGAAGTGGAACTCCTCCGAAGACGCGATTCCGCCGGAGCCTGACTCTCAGAGAGGGCCGACCCCGGCGGATGTTCACCGCGTCAGGGGCTACGGCAGCGGCGGGTAGGCGTTCCGCATCAGCTGCTGGAACTGCGCGGAGAACCAGTGCCCGGCGAGCGGCGAGTTCGGCAGGGCTCCCGTGGGGTTGTTGCCATTGCGCGCGTTACCGCCGTAGGTGGGGTCGCACATGCGGTCGAACCCCTTGCCCTCGTCGTTGGGAACGGCCGCGCTGTTGCCGTCAGACTCACCCGGCGGCTTCACCCACACGTAAGCGTCGACGCCGACCGCGGGGGCGGCGGTGGGTCGCTGACCGAGTCCGGCGCCGCTCTGGTTGCACCAGTTGCCGGCGTGGATGCGCCGGTCGACGCGGCTGCCGTTCACGTAGTCGTCGACGGAGGTCGTCGGGCCGGGGCCGGTGGGCCTCGCGGAGCCGCCCCAGCCGTTGCGGGAGGTGTCGATCAGCATGCCGAGACCGGGGTCGAACCCGGCGGCGACCAGCTTGTCCCGCAGCCCGAGCGCGAACGACTGCTCGTCCACGTACTGGTTCCAGTCGACCCACTTCGACTGGCGCACGGTCTGACCGTTCACTGTGTCGGTGACTTTGAAGTTGGGCTCCTTGACGGGGCTGTAGTTGGCGGTGTTGACGATGAACCCGGCCACGTCGTGCACGCTCGCGCCGTTGGTCGTGGCGACCTTGGCGAACTCCTGTGCTGCCGGAGCGAGATTGCTGTCCCAGCCGAGCCAGCCGTGGTGGCCGGCGTCGATGTAGTTGTAGACGCTCGCGATGGCGCCGAGCTTGTCGAGGGCGTAGGAGACGCCCTTCTCGTAGTTGCCGTTGTTCTTCATCGTCACGCAGGCGTCGGTGGTGGTGTTGGTGCCGCCGGCGTTGGTGACCAGGTTGGGCAGCGAGTCGGGCTCGATGACGGTGGCGACGCGCAGGCCCGCATACTTGGCGTCGGACAGGATCGACGCGATGGGGTCGATGTACTGGGACTTGTACTTGTCGAGGTCGCCCGGCCCCAGCTCGCCGTTGGAGGCGAGGGCGGCGCAGTCGCGGCCGGGCAGGTCGTAGATGACGAGCTGGACGACGAGATCGCCGGAGCCCTTCTGCTTCAGGGCCTCGTCGAGGTGGGCGCGCAGGCCCATGCCGCCGCCCACACCGTTGATGGCGGCGATGCGGTCCAGCCAGACGGCGGTGGGCTGGTCGGCGACGCGGCTGCCGCCCGGTTCCGCGGCGGCCTTGGCGGACCACTCGGGGTTCACGTACACCTTGGCGCCCGTGTAGGGGTTGTCGGCACGGCTGCCGGTGTCGCCACCGCCACCGCCACCGCCACCGCCCGTACCGCCACCGGTGCCGCCGCCAGTACCACCGCCGTTGTCGATGTTGCAGGTGGCGCCGTCGAGCGTGAACGTGGCGGGCACGTTGTTGGTGCCGCTGTAGGAGCCGTTGAAGCCGAAGCTGACCGAACCGCCACTCGCGAGGGTGCCGTTGTAGCCCTCATTGGCGGCGGTGACGTCGGCACCGTTCTGGCTGAGCTTCGTGTTCCAGGCGTTGGTGACCTTCTGGTTGCCGGCGTACGCCCACTTCACGGACCAACTCGACTTGGCGGCCGCGTTGTTGGTGATGGTCACAGCGGCGGTGAAGCCGGTGTCCCACTGGCTCTGCACCTTGTAGTCGACGGTGCAGGGGATGGACGAGGTGGCAGCGCCGGCCTGGCCGACGACGAGCGCGGTCCCGCTCGTCCCGGCGACGAGCGTCAGGGCGGCGAGAAGCGATGTTCTGGTGTGACTCATGACTGCGGGTTTCCTTCTCTGGATGGGGAGTTAAGGACGGAGGCCGGGCAGACGGTCACGCGAGCCGACGGCTGGGCCCACACCTGCGGCAGGCGTGGCGTTCCAGCGGTCGGTGTGTCGGTGTGTCGGTGCGTCGGTGCGTCCGGCATCGACTCGAAGGCGCGGCCGTCATGCCGGCGCTTCGAGGCCTCGGTCATGCCGGGGGTCGCCCGGTCAGGTGCGGAGCCGCCCGATGGCCTTCGTAGGCACCGACCGCCGGCGCCGAACCCCTGCGGTGCGAGCGCGGACTTCATGCCGTGGGTCTCTGCGTGGGCGACCGGGAGCTCGGCGATGTCGCCGCGGTTCGGGCTGCCGTTCCAGGGCTTTCGGACCGTCGTGACGCGGGAGATGCGCAGAGCGGTCGCCATCCGGCTCGGCGATCGCGCACCGGTCGACGGCGCTGCTGCGGAATTCATGTCCACGGCGCGAGCGGCCATGGCTCCCCGGGCCAATGGCACCGGGCAGAACAGTGCTCGAGATTGCGTCGCTGACTAAAAGAACTGAACGCGGGGGGTGTCGCATGAGCGAGTCCTTACAGCTTCGCGCGCCGCTACGGACGCGTCGTCTGATGGAACCGCTCCCACTGGTGGGGAGGAAGTTAGCGTCAACTGGCGGGGTTTCATAGGGTCCTTGCGAAACTTTTCGCTCGATTGGCTCAGTTCGAACTTTGAACGCCCAGCATCTTGACCGCGCCCGCCTTCGTCCCCACGATGGGAGCGCTCCCACTGGATTCAGTCCCTGGCACCTCTCCGTGAGTCGCGTGACGCAAGGAGGAACAGCACATGGATCCCGGACGCAAACGCAGAGCCGTACGGCGGGTGTGGACCGCCGTCGCCGCCGCGTTCGCCCTGCCCCTGTCCATGCTCGCCACCGGCACGACCACCGCGAACGCGGCGACCGTGCAGTGCAGCGTCGACTACAAGACCAACGACTGGGGTTCCGGCTTCACCGCCGACCTCACCCTCACCAACCGCGGCACCGCCGCGATCGACGGCTGGACCCTGACCTACGGCTACACGGGGAACCAGAAGCTCTCGAACGGGTGGAACGGAACCTGGTCGCAGGCCGGTCAGACCATCACCGTCAAGAACGCCGCGTACAACGGCACCGTCGTCCCCGGCGGCGCCGTCTCCGCGGGAGCGCAGTTCAGCTACAGCGGCACCAACGCAGCGCCGACCAACTTCGCGGTCAACGGGACCAGTTGCGTCGGTGCCCACCAGCCGCCGATCACCGTGCTGACCAGCCCGGCCGCCGGCGCGGTCTACTCGCGCGGCGACGCCGTGCCGCTCGCGGCCACAGCGGCGGCCGCGGATGGCGCGACGATCGGCAAGGTGGAGTTCTACGACGACACCACGCTCCTCGGTACCGACACGAGCGCGCCCTACACGCACTCCGCCTCTGGTTTGACCGTGGGCAGTCATTCCTTGGTGGCGAAGGCGTACGACAGCCTGGGCGCTTCCGCGGAGTCCACCCCGGTCGGCATCACCGTCGCCGCGGGTCCCGCCGTGGTCGCCTCGACCACCCAACTCGCCGTCGAGCAGGGCAAGACGGGCACCTACGAGGTGAAGCTCTCGACCCAGCCCTCGGCCGACGTGACCGTGACGACCGCCCGGACCGGCGGCAACTCGGGCCTGTCGGTCACCGGCGGGGCCTCGCTCACCTTCACCCCGTCGAACTGGAACACCGCGCAGAAGGTGACCGTCACGGCGGACTCCACCGGGACGGGGGCGGCGACCTTCGAGTCGACGGCCGCAGGGCACGGTAAGGCGATGGTGACGGTCACCCAGATCGCGGCGACGGGCACGTACAACGCCCGCTTCCTGGATCTGTACGGCAAGATCACCAACCCGGCCAACGGCTACTTCTCGCCCGAGGGCATCCCCTACCACTCGGTCGAGACGCTGATCGTCGAGGCCCCGGACCAGGGCCACGAGACCACCTCGGAGGCGTACAGCTACCTCCTGTGGCTGCAGGCCATGTACGGGAAGATCACCGGCGACTGGACCAAGTTCAACGGCGCCTGGGACATCATGGAGAAGTACATGATCCCCACCCACGCCGACCAGCCGACCAACTCCTTCTACAGCGCGTCCAAACCGGCCACCTACGCGCCCGAGGAAGACACTCCGAACCAGTACCCGACCGCCCTCGACCCGTCCGTGGCCGCCGGCTCCGACCCGCTGGCCGGTGAACTGAAGTCGGCCTACAACACCGACGACGTCTACGGCATGCACTGGATCCAGGACGTCGACAACACCTACGGGTTCGGCAACACCCCCGGCGGAAAGTGCGAGGCCGGCCCGGCGGAGACCGAACCGTCGTACCTCAACACCTTCCAGCGCGGCCCGCAGGAATCGGTGTGGGAGACAGTGCCCCAGCCGACCTGCGACGCCTTCAAGTTCGGCGGGAAGAACGGCTACCTGGACCTGTTCACCGGGGACAAGTCGTACGCCAAGCAGTGGAAGTACACCACCGCCCCGGACGCCGACGCGCGCGCGGTGCAGGCCGCCTACTGGGCCGACACGTGGGCGAAACAGCAGGGCAAGGGCAGCGCTGTCTCCGCGACCGTGGGCAAGGCCGCGAAAATGGGCGACTACCTGCGCTACGCCATGTACGACAAGTACTTCAAGAAAATCGGCAACTGCGTCGGGCCGTCGACCTGCCCGGCCGGCACCGGCAAGGACGCCTCGCACTACCTGCTCTCCTGGTACTACGCCTGGGGCGGCTCCACCGACACCAGTGGAGGCTGGGCCTGGCGCATCGGCTCCAGCTACGCCCACAGCGGCTACCAGAATCCGCTCGCAGCGTACGCGCTCAGCGCCGACACCGACCTGAAGCCCAAGTCCCCTTCAGGCGCGGCCGACTGGAACAAGTCGCTCCAGCGCCAACTGGAGTTCTACCGCTGGCTGCAGTCGGACGAGGGCGCCATCGCCGGCGGATCGACCAACAGCTGGGCAGGCCGCTACGCGACCCCGCCGGCCGGGACGTCGACCTTCTACGGCATGTACTACGACCAGCAGCCCGTGTACCATGACCCGCCGTCCAACCAGTGGTTCGGCTTCCAGGCGTGGTCCATGGAGCGGGTCGCCGAGTACTACCAGCAGTCCGGGGACTCGCAGGCCAAGACGGTCCTCGACAAATGGGTCAAGTGGGCTCTGTCGAAGACGACCATCAACCCGGACGGCACCTACCAGATTCCCTCCACCCTCCAGTGGTCGGGCCAGCCCGACACCTGGAATGCCTCAAGTCCCGGCGCCAACAGCGGACTTCACGTCACCGTCGCCGACTACACCAACGACGTCGGCGTGGCGGCCGCTTACGCCAAGACCCTGACGTACTACGGCGCCAAGTCCGGGGACGCGAAGGCGAAGTCGACGGCGAAGGCGCTGCTGGACGGGATGTGGAGCAACTACCAGGACAGTCTCGGTATCGCTGTTCCGGAGAGCCGCACCGACTACAGCCGGTTCGACGACCCGGTCTACGTGCCGAGCGGATGGACCGGCACGATGCCGAACGGCGAAGCGATCAACTCGTCCTCGACGTTCGCCTCGATCCGGTCCTTCTACAAGAACGACCCGGCCTGGTCGAAGGTCGAGGCCTATCTCAAGGGCGGCGCCGCGCCCGTCTTCACCTACCACCGGTTCTGGGCCCAGGCGGACATCGCCCTGGCCATGGGCTCGTACGCGGAGCTCCTCGAGTAGCCCCCCGCTGAGGCTCCGTGTGCGCGACCCCGTCGCAGGGAGATGGGGTCATTCCACCGGGCGGCTCCTGACGGAGCCGCCCGGTGAACACCCCCTATCCCGTCGTCTCGAAAAACTGACGTCTCATCTCGTCAGGGGCACGCGCAACTCCTTCAGTCCCGGCCAATACCGAATGGGAGCGCTCCCGGAGGTAAGTGGTGCGCCCCCTGCCCCCCCACACCCATCGCGGAGGACCCGCATGCAACCGTCACATCACCAAGTCCGCAGAGTGCGTGCCCTGGCCGGTGCGCTGCTCACCTCACTCGTCGCGCTGGCCGCGCTGCTCACCGGTGCTTCGGCGTCCCACGCCGATACGACGATCTGCGAGGCGTTCGGCTCCACCACGATCAAGGGCCGTTACGTCGTGCAGAACAACCGCTGGGGCACGAGCGCACCCCAGTGCATCGCCGTCACGGACTCGGGCTTCAGGATCGCCCAGGCCGACGGCTCAGTCCCCACGAACGGCGCCCCGAAGTCCTACCCGTCCGTGTACAACGGCTGCCACTACACCAACTGCTCGCCCGGCACGAGCCTCCCGGCCCGGCTCAACACCATCTCCGACGCCCCCACAAGCGTCTCCTACAGCTACGTGAGCGGTGCGGCCTATGACGCCGCCTACGACATCTGGCTGGACCCGACGCCCCGCACCGACGGCGTGAACCGCACCGAGATCATGATCTGGTTCAACCGCGTGGGGGCGGTACAGCCGGTGGGCTCGCCGGTAGGTTCCGCCACCGTCGCCGGACGCCAGTGGCAGGTGTGGTCGGGCAACAACGGCACCAACGACGTCCTGTCCTTCGTGGCGCCGTCGGCGATCGACAGCTGGAGCTTCGACGTGATGGACTTCGCCCGGAACGCCGTCTCCCGCGGACTCGCCCAGAACGACTGGTACCTGACGAGCATTCAGGCCGGCTTCGAGCCCTGGCAGAACGGCGCGGGACTGGCGGTGACCTCGTTCTCCTCCACTGTGAGCCTCGGCGGCAATACCCCCGGCCCAGGCGGCCCCAGCGGTCCCTCGGCGTGCAAGGTGACCTACGGTACAAGTGTGTGGCAGGGGGGCTTCACCGCCGACGTCACCGTGTCCAATACGGGTTCCTCCCCGGTCAACGGCTGGAATCTCACTTTCGCGTTGCCCGCCGGACAACGGATCACCAACGCGTGGAACGCCGGCATCTCGCCGTCGTCGGGCGCGGTGACGGCCGCCAACGCGGCGCACAACTCGTACCTCGCGCCGGGCGGCCAGGCCTCCTTCGGATTCCAGGCCTCCTACGACGGCAGTTTCGTCAAGCCGACCGCATTCAGCCTGAACGGCACTCCCTGCACCACTGCCTGACGGCTTGGGACGGATCACCCGAGCCCGAAGCCGGCCGGTCAACCGTTGAGCACTCACCGGACTCGAGTCGTGACATGTCCGTCCACCCGGGACCCGCCCCATCGGCCTCCGCGCCGACAGGGCGGGTCCCGCTCCCTTTCCCCCTACGGACACCGGACGTTGGACCGTGACGGTGGACGTTGGATGGCTGCAAGGCCCGCACCAGGCGATGGGCGTGCAGCACAATCACTCATGAACCACGCGAACCAGACGCCCTCTTGACCGACGATGCGCGGGCCACATGCGGAAGCCGTGTGCCTGGTTCCGTCGGTCCGTAAGATCGGTGATCTCTTGGGGAGGTGGTCATGGGCAGGCGACGCCCCGGCACACCGACGCTGGAAGAGGTTGCCGCTCACGCCGGGGTGGGGCGGGGCACGGTTTCCCGCGTCATCAACAACGCGGCCGGCGTGAAGGACTCGACGCGCCGGTCTGTGCAGCGAGCCATCGAGGAACTGGGGTACGTTCCCAATCTCGCTGCCCGTTCCCTGGCCGGGCGGCGAACCGATGCCGTCGCCCTCGTGCTGACGGAGCCCGACTGGAGATTGTTCGCGGAGCCGTTCTTCTCCGAGATCGTCGGCTCGCTCGGTGACGTGCTGGCGGATACCGGAATGCAGCTGATGCTCACCCTGGTCCGCTCGGACGCCGAGCGCCGGCGCTTCCTGGAGTACGCACGCGGCGGCCGGGTCGACGGGGTCCTGCTGATGTCCGTGCACGCGGCGGACCCGCTCCCGGACATGCTCGCCGAGGCGCGCGTACCGACCGTGATGCTGGGGCGCCGCTCGGGCGACGAGCGCGTCAGCTACGTGGACGCAGACAACGTCGGCGGCGCACGCAGCGCCGTCTCCTACATGCTGTCCCAGGGCCGCACCGTGATCGCCACCATCACCGGCCCGTTGGACATGTACGTCGCGCAGTGCCGGCTGCGCGGCTACCAGGACGCTCTGACGCTGGCCGGCCTAGAGCACGCGCAGTCCCTGGTCGCCGAAAGCGACTTCACGCAGGACAGCGGCCGCCGCGCCATGACGGAACTGCTGGAGCGGCACCCGGGGATCGACGGCGTCCTCGCCGCCTCGGACACCACGGCGGCGGGGGCCATGGAAGCGCTGCGTGCCGCGGGACGGCGTTTACCCAAGGATGTCTCCGTGATCGGCTTTGACGACTTCCCGCTGGCTCAGTGCACCGAGCCACGCCTGACCACAGTGCGTCAGCCCCTGGAGGAGATGGGCCGGGCCATGATCCGACTCCTCCTGGAGGACATGGAGGAGCCGTCCGTGGCCTACCGCCACGTCATCCTCCGGACGGAGCTGACGGTCCGAGACTCAGCGTGACGAGACCCCAAGCGCCCGGCCGCTGACGCCGTACGGCCTGAGGGCCTGCGCGCCTGAGAGAAGGCTGCCGTGCGGGCCGCACCGACGCGAGACGGCGATTCGGGAGCGCTCCCAAAAGCAGTCCACCTCCGCCGTGTCCGGGCCCTGGGGCGTCGTCAGAGTTGTCACACGCGAGGGGTGTACTGGTCCAGGATCGCCCGCAGCCGCTCGAGTCCCCCGGCCTCATGCAGGCCGCGCTTGGGCAGGACATCGACGCACATGATGTTGGGATCCCGGCTGAGCAGGACAAAGTGATTTGCCGTTTCGCGGTAACCCTGGAAAACGGACCACTTCTGGATCAGTGTGCTGTGGTCGGTACGGCATGTGATCCCGGCCGGAGACACGGTGGCGCGGTAGTCGCCCTGCCATCCGACGAGCCGCTGCACCTGGGCGGCTTGCAGCCGCGGGTACCCCCACACCAGTAGGACGACCAGCAAGAACAGTACCGTCGGGACCACGTCGACACTCCCGCGGCCGACGATGGAGACGAGCCACTGCCCTACCCACAGGACGAGGAACACGACCCGCAGCAGCAGCCCGGCCCGCTTGATTCGCTCGCGGACCCGCAGGCCGACCAGGGCGTCGGCAGACTGGGGCCGGTACGTCAGTTCAACTGCGGTCCGCTCGTCCACGACATTGTCAGAGGCTTCCGCATGGTTGGTGCGTTGGTTGCTGTGGCCTTCGGCCATGGTCCCTCCCGGTAAAAGACATGTGGATCATTACGAATTGAAGTTCGCCCGGCCCGGGTCGAAGACCTTCGCTCATCGACAAGGACTGCACGCGCCGGAGCCGGTGACCACCACCGTGCTTCGTGCAGTTCTGGTGACAGACAGCCCCGAGTCGGTCTCCAGCATCGCCGGCGCCGTCTGGAACGCATCGAACGGCGGGTGGATGCGGCCGCCGTCGCCAAAAAAGAAGACCGGTGGGCCAGAGGGGGCGACCCACCGGAGTCCTGGCCGCGCCGATCAGCCGGCGTACACCCGGCCCTCCTTCACCAAGTAGTTCACCGGGTCCGAGCAGCCGATGGACGGCGTGACCAGCAGGCTCACCGTGAGCGGCGCGGGCTCCGTGCTCGCGGTCGAGAACTCGCAGACGGCGCCCCTGCCCGTGAGCGGGTACCAGAACCAGCCGTCCACATCGCCTACGGTGACCAGGTCGGTCTTCTTCCAGGCGCCGCCGCTCTGCTTGTAGACCTGGAGTTCCACGGTGGCGGCGTACTGGTCCTCCGGTGACTGCAGGGCGGTCAGGGTGATCTTGTAATCGCTCCCGAGGACGGACGAGGCGATCTGCTTCTTCTGCTGCGCCGCTGCCGACGTGTCGGCACTGGACGCCCCGGCGCCGGCGGTTCCCAGGACCCCCGCCATCAGGAGAGTGAGGGCCGCGGTGGAAGCGCGACGGGTGCGGACGCGGTTACGGATGCCCTTGCGGACAGAGCTCATACGTTTCCCCCGTTGGGTGCAGTGTGCGCTCGATGGTCATCGTGCTCCGTACGGAAGTTTTGACGACTCACCAGGCCCAAGGGTTGTACGGCTGTACGGTCTCGCGCTCGGCTTCATCTGGCGGTGTGTGACCTGTGCCTTCCCCGCTGTCTCAAGCTGCTTCATCGGTTGGGCCGTCTCAACTCCACTGGGGGGTACGTTCGTCGTCAAGACGGAGATCAGTTGGTGTGGCGGAACGCCCAGTGCCTCCTGCGCGATGGCGGGCAACCCGGCACCGGCCTCGTTGCCCCAGCCGCCGCGCTGCTGCTCCTCAGCGTGATCATGTCGGTATTGCTGTTCGTCCCGATCAACAACCAAGACGTCGACACCTGACAACCGGCCCGCAGACCAGAAGCAGCAGACGAGCCGCTGGAACCGCTTCCACTGCGCCCCGCGTCGCCGTCCTCATCGCCGCTTTCGCCTGCCTGGCGGCCGCCGTCATTTGAGTTCCCGGGCCGACACGCGCTGGTGGCGCGCGATCCCCGCTCCCGGGGAGGCAGCGGACGACCAACCTCCCGACGTCCGGGAATGCGACTGCCGCTCAGAGCCGCCTTGGGCGGATTGTTGGCTGGCATGGACACTCCGCACACCGGCTCGGTGACCGCAGGGCAGCCCCCGATCGCCGACCCGGACCCTGAGCAGCCGGGTACATAGGCGGCGACCGCGACCCCTACCGCTGCCACGAACGTGCCTGGGAGACTGGCAAATAGAGGTTTTTCTACCCTTGGGGGATCAATGATCAGATTCGGTACGAGAGCGCGGGTCATGTCCGCGATCGCGATTGTCGTGGCGGCGGCCAGCACCGTGACGGGCGGGGCGGGTGTGGCGTCGGCGACAGACCCCAACGACGCGCCGCCCGGCTACGCGGGTCCGTTCTCGTACTGCCAGGGCAGTCGATACGACGCCATCCAGCTGGGGGACGGTCATGCCTACGTCGACGTCTGGAGGATCTCCGGAGGCAGCGGCCAACTCTGTGCGATGACCTACGACGTGGCAGATGGAGAGCACGGCATGGGGGTCACCATCCGGCGCACAGACTGGAAGACCACCTGGTGGGATGTTGGGATCTACGACAGGTACGCCGGGGCGATCTACGTCGGCGGTATGGAGGGACGCTGCGCCGAAATCAGCGGGTTCGTACAACACGACGACGGTCGTGTGTACTCCAACAGTGAGGTCATCTGCCACTGACCCACATGTTCGTCGCGTTCGCCCCCGGGCTGGCCGGACGCCCGTGCCGACCAGCCTCACATGCGGCGGTGCGCCAGGAGACTGCTCCAGGATGCCGAGGTGTCGGGCGGGGGGCCAGTGGCTTCAGGCGCGCAGTCCGGAGGTGAGGCGGCGGGCTTCGTTGCGGCTGATGGTGCGGCGTCGTTTGCCGGCGGCGTAGCAGTCGCCGCGGTGGATTTCGACGGGCGGTCGCCCGTCACCGATGAGTTCGCCGATCCAGTCCGGGGCGGCGGACGCCTCTGCCGCCCCTGTTCCTGCTCGACATCCCACGGCCGCGCCGCTGGGCGGGCCCGCGGCCGGTGGCCCCGCTCTCCCCGTTTCGGTGACGGTGCGTCACGCCTTTGACCAGCATGCCCTGGATGGCGCTGCTCTGCAGCCCATGCGCGACGACCAGGTCCAGCAGCGCCGCCCGGGGCAGCGCCTGCCCACCGACGAGATCCGGCTCCTGGAACAGACCGACGCTGACGACCTCTCGTCGCGGGCCGCCCCCATGTCTGAGGACCCGCGCCAGAGCCCGTGATCGTTTGCCCGCCGTCATACCGCGCATCCGATCAGAGTCCACAACCCGGCACGCCAAGACCAGGACAGTACCGTCGGGTTCGAATCGATGGCCGACGGCATCATGGCCGAGCTCGTCGAGTCTGACGAACGTGGTGAGGCCGGACTTCCTGACCTGCGCTTCTGCGTGTGCGCATTATGTGCGGTAGGCGTTACGGCGATACCTAGCGCCCCGAAGACCCGACCTCTGTCGCCTTCACCTGGGCTATGACGGCGATCTCGGTGACTTCCCGGTCCGCATCTCGGGCGTGGCGACGCTGACATTGACGGTCACTGTGGGGGCCGTCAGGAGAGCTGTGGTGGTGACGATCGCCGTGCGCCTGCGGACTATGTGGCTCTGGCCGCACATCTCAACTCCAGTGTGCGTGAGGTGGGTTGCTCCCTCTGCGGAGGTCGCGACTCCAGACTCTCTCTGCGCTGGGTAGGGCCCGTGCAGCAGACGTACAGGGGGCGCCCAAGACGCGTCCAGAACGCGGCGATCCCCGGGCCGCTCCGCAGGCCCGTCCGCCGGCGGGCTGGTCTTGGGGCGTGCCGGCCGAGGGCGGCTCACGACTATGCCGGCCGGTGCGACGGCGGCGGCGCAGTGCTGTCGCGTACGACGAGTTGCGTGGGCACGAGGGTGAGACCGTGTTCTGTCGTGTCGCGCCGCATCTGCCGTAGGACGCCCTCGACACAGCGGCGTCCCACTTCGGCGAAGTCTTGGTGAACGGTGGTCAGGGGAGGCAGGAAAGAGCCGGCTTCGGGGATGTCGTCGAAACCGATCACGCTGACGTCGTCCGGTACTTTCCGGCCCCGCTCGTGCAGGGCCCGCAGGAGGCCCAGTGCCATCTGGTCATTGGCGGCGAACACCGCGGTGCACTCCTCCTGAGATGCGAGTTCCAGGCCGGCTCGGTAGCCGGACTCCGCCGACCAGTCCCCCCGTACCAGGGGCGGCGGGGTGTGGCCCGCCTCGGTGAGTTCGGCGCGCCAGGCGTCGGTGCGGCGCTGTGCCGCGTAGGACTCCTCGGGACCCGCGAGGTGCCAGACCGTGCGGTGACCGAGGTCGAGCAGATGGCGCACCGCGGTGCGCGTTCCGCCCGCCTGGTCGGTGTCGACCACGGTGTACCGGTCGCCGGCGTCCGAGTCGGCCACGACGACCTGGACGTTCGGTGGCAGGGAGAGGGTCACCGCATCGAGCAGGTGCACTTCCTGGATGATGATGATCGCGTCCACGGCCAGTTCCCCCAGACGGGAGAAAGCACCGCGCACCTCGTCCTGCGTGGGGACGGCGATGGGCAGGAGCGTGACAGCGTAGCCCTCGTGCGCCGCGGAGTTGGCGATCGCCTCCAAGGTGCGTACGTTTCCTGTGGTGGAGAGCCCGAAGGTGATGACGCCGATAGTGCGGAACTCGCCGCGCCTGAGCGCCCGGGCGGCGCTGTTGGGCCGGTAGCCCAGCTGCTTCATGGCTGCAAGGACCTGCTGCCGGGTCTCTTCGTTCACGCCCGCATAGCCGTTGGAGACACGGGACACGGTCTGCGAGGAGACACCTGCCATCCGGGCGACATCCGCCATGGACGCGCCCTGCGTGCCACGGGCGGCCCGTTTCCTGGTACGCACCACTGCCTGCTGCATGCTCGCCGAGGGCCTGTCCACTGTGTCCACCCGTATCCGCTCGCTGCCTGAGCCGCGGTTTCCCAGCCGACCCTTGACCATCGTCTTCGGGGCAGTGTAGAACAGGCCGCCATCAGATGTTTACGTAAACATTCTAACTCGTGGTTGCCTGTTGAGGCGAGATGTTTACGTAAACATCCTCGGCGGTGCCCGCGCCGGTTCCGAGATGGACGAGCGAGGAACGATATGACGACGCTACAACCGCCGGTGGTCGCGAGACGACGGCCGGCCCCGGTCCCGTCTCCGACGAGACGGAGTCGCCGCGCCTGGACGGGGTGGGGGTTCATCGGCCCCTTCGTGATGGTGTTCGCCCTCGTCTTCCTGGCGCCGATCGTGTACTCGATCTACCTCAGTCTGTTCCGGGACCAACTGATCGGCGGCACCACCTTCGTCGGCCTGGACAACTACACACAGGCGCTCAAGGACGACCAGTTCTGGGCCTCGCTCGGCCGGGTCTCGCTGTTCTTGGCCGTCCAGGTACCGATCATGCTCGGCATTGCCCTGCTGGTCGCCCTTGCCCTGGACAGCGGTCGCCTCTATGGCAAGGACTTCTTCCGCATCGCGATCTTCCTGCCGTACGCCGTGCCCGCCGTGGTCGCCACATTGATGTGGGGCTTCATGTATGGCACCCGCTTCGGCCTGGTGGGTGACATCAACGAAACCTTTGGTGTCACCCTGCCCGACCCGCTCTCGACGGACCTGGTCCTGGCGTCGATCGGCAACATCGTCACCTGGGAGTTCGTCGGCTACAACATGCTGATCTTCTACTCCGCGCTGCGGGTCATCCCGAACTCGCTCTACGAGGCCGCGGAGATCGACGGCGCCGGGCAAGTCCGTGTCATCACCGCCATCAAACTCCCCGCCATCCGCGGGGCGCTTGTCATCGCGACGATCTTTTCGATCATCGGCAGTTTCCAGCTCTTCAACGAGCCGAACATCCTGCGGCAGCTGGCGCGCAATGCCATCACGACGGACTACACCCCGAACTTCTACACGTACTCGCTGTCCTTCAACGGCCAGCAGCACAACTACTCCGCTGCGGTCGCCATCATCGTGGGGCTGATCACCATGGTCATCGCCTATGTCGTGCAGCTCCGCGGCATGCGCAAGGAGGTGTGACCCGATGAGTAGCACGAGCACCCCCGTCCCCACCCCCTCCCAGCCCGCATCCATCCAGGCCGCCGGCGCGACCAAGGGTGCTCCCCGTCTGCGCACCCGCCGCCGGAACGTTCCGGGGCGCCCCAAGCGCAGCGTGCTGCTGACCGTGCTCACCGGCCTGCTGCTGCTGTACACAGTGGTGCCCTTGGTGTGGCTGGTCATCAGCGCCACCAAGACCCAGGAAGGGCTGGCCGACTCGTCCGGGCTGTGGTTCGCCGACGACTTCGCCCTGTGGGACAACATCAGCCAGACGTTCACGTACAACGACGGCATCTTCTCCCGCTGGCTTCTGAACACTCTGCTGTACGTCGTGCTCGGTGCCGGCGGTGCGACCTTCCTGGCGATCCTGGGTGGCTACGCGCTGGCGAAGTTCAACTTCCCCGGGAAGCGCGCCGTCTTCGCCGTGGTAATCGGTGCTGTGGCCGTCCCGGGAACCGCCCTTGCGGTGCCCACCTTCCTGATGTTCAGCAAGATCGGGTTGACCGATACCCCGTGGGCGGTGATCATCCCCTCGCTCGTCTCTCCCTTCGGCCTGTATCTGATGTGGGTCTTCGCGACCGAGGCCATCCCCGTCGAACTGCTGGAGGCCGCCCGCATCGACGGAGCCGGCGAGGCGCGCACGTTCTTCCAGGTTTCTCTGCCGCTGCTCGCCCCTGGCATCGTGACCGTTCTGCTGTTCGCCACGGTCGCGACGTGGAACAACTACTTCCTGCCGCTGATCATGCTCAAGGATCCGGACTGGTACCCCCTCACCCTGGGGCTTAGTGCCTGGAACTCCCAGGCCGAGACGATCGGTGGCGACGTGATCTTCAACCTGGTGATCACCGGTTCGCTGCTCACCATCGTGCCGCTGATCGTCGCGTTCCTGCTGTTGCAGAGGTACTGGCAGTCCGGTCTCGCCGCCGGAAGCGTCAAGGAATGACCCGCCCTCAGGCCCCCACCTCAGCCTCATCTCTTTCACCCTCGCTCTGACCCGCCCACGAAGAAGTGGAAGCCCCTCCATGCTCAGAACCGCCGGCCGCCTGCTGCGCGGCATTGCTCTCCTCTCCGTCCTCGCTCTGGGGGCGACCGCCTGCGGCGGCCCCGGCGAAGACAGCTCCGTCCAGGAGCCGGTCTCCGCCGAGGACATCCAGGCTGCCCTGAAGAAGGGCGGCACGGTCACGGTCTGGGCCTGGGAGCCCACGCTCAAGACGGTCGCAGCCGACTTCGAGAGGAAGTACCCGAAGGTCAAGATCAACCTCGTCGGCGAGCGGTCCGGCGACAAGCACTACACCGCCCTGTCGAATGCCATCTCGGCCGAGAAGGGCGTCCCCGATGTCGCGCAGGTCGAGTACTTCGCGCTGGGGCAGTACGCCCTCACCAAGGGGCTCACCGAGCTGGCCGCCTTCGGCGCCGACAAGCTCGCCGGCAAGTACACCCCGGGTCCGTGGAACGCCGTGAGCGAGGGTGAAAAAGTCTACGGCTTGCCGATGGACTCCGGGCCCATGGCGCTGTTCTACAACAAGAGGATTTTCGACAAGTACAAGGTCGCAGTGCCGACCACTTGGGACGAGTACGTCGAGGCGGCCCGCAAGCTGCACTCGGCCGACCCCAAGGTCTACATCGCCAACGACGCCGGCGACGCTGGCTTCACCACCAGCATGCTGTGGCAGGCCGGTTCGCGTCCCTACAAGGTCGACGGCACCAAGGTGAAGATCGACTTCGCAGACGCGGGCGCCAGGAAGTACACCAAAACCTGGCAGCCGCTCCTTGACGAGAAGCTGCTCGCGCCCATCGCCGGCTGGACCGACGACTGGTACAAGGGGCTGGGCGACGGCACCATCGCCACCCTGGCCACCGGCGCCTGGATGCCTGCCAACTTCGTCACCGGAGTGCCGAACGCCTCCGGTGACTGGCGAGCGGCACCGATGCCGGCCTGGACCAAGGGCGACAAGGCGAGCGCGGAGAATGGCGGCAGCTCCCTGGCTCTGCCCGCACTGGGCAAGAACAAGGAACTCGCCTACGCCTTCGTCGAGTACGCGAACGCCGGCGACGGCGTGCAGACCCGCGTCACGCAGGGTGCCTTCCCGGCGACCACCGCGGAGCTTCAGTCCGAGGAGTTCCGAAACACCGAGTTCAAGTACTTCGGCGGGCAGAAGGCCAACGAGATCTTCGCCGACTCCGCCGCCAACGTCGCCGACGACTGGTCGTACCTGCCCTTCCAGCAGTACACCAACTCGATCTTCAACGACACCGTCGGCAAGGCGTACGTCTCCGACACCAAGCTCTCCGAGGGCCTGAAGTCCTGGCAGGACTCCTCCGTCAAGTACGGCAAGGAGCAGGGCTTCACCGTCGAGTAGTCGAGGTAAGCCGTTACGCCGCCCCCTGTGACACCGGAAGGACCACCATGATCTCCACCCTCCTGTCCCAGCTGCACGGGCCGGACGGTGATCGCACCCCACGCCTCGCGTACGGCGCCGACTACAACCCCGAGCAGTGGCCTCGCGAGGTGTGGGAGGAGGATGTCCGGCTGATGCGTGAGGCCGGCGTCAACGTGGTCTCCGTGGGGATCTTCTCCTGGGCCCGCATCCAGCCGGCGCACGACGACTGGGACTTCACCTGGCTCGACGAGGTGATGGACCTGCTGCACTTGGGCGGCATCGGGGTCGATCTGGCCACTGCCACCGCGTCCCCGCCGCCCTGGCTCACCACGGCTTACCCGGAGATCCTCCCGGTGACCGTCTCCGGCGAGACCGTGTGGCCAGGGGCGAGGCAGCACTGGCGCCCCACCTCGCCCGTCTTCCGTACCCATGCACTTCGCCTGGTGCGGAAGATGGCCGTGCGGTACGCGGACCATCCCGCGCTGGTGGCTTGGCATGTTTCCAACGAGCTGGGCTGCCACAACATTTACGACTACTCGGACGACGCCGCCCGTGCCTTCCGTGACTGGCTGCGCGCCCGCTACACCACCCTCGACGGCCTCAATCACGCCTGGGGTACAGCGTTCTGGTCCCAGCGCTACAGCGACTGGGGCCAGATCCTGCCGCCCCGGCTGGCGGCCTCCCATCCGAATCCCACGCAGCAGCTGGACTTCAAGCGTTTCTCGTCCGACGCACTGAAGGACTGGCTGTGCGCGGAACGGGACGTCCTGCGGGAGATCACGCCCGGTGTACCGGTCACCACGAACTTCATGGTGATGGGCGGGACCAAGGGCATGAACTACCCGGACTGGGCAGGTGAGATCGACTTCGTCTCCAACGACCACTACGTCCGTCCGGGTCTTCAGGACAGGGACGAGCTGTCCTTCTCCGCCAACCTCACCAGCGGTATTTCCGGCGGCCGCCCGTGGTTCCTCATGGAGCACTCCACCAGTGCAGTCAACTGGCAGCCCGTCAACGTGCCCAAGCAGCCAGGTGAGCTGGCCCGTGATTCGCTGCTGCACGTCGCGCACGGCGCCGACGCCGTCTGCTTCTTCCAGTGGCGCCAGTCGGCGGCCGGGGCCGAGAAATACCACTCCGCGATGGTGCCGCACGCCGGGCCGGACAGCGAGGTCTTCCGTGCGGTCACCGACCTCGGGCAGACATTGCGGGCACTGGCGCCGGTCGCGGGCACCGAACGAGAACCAGCCCGGGTCGGCATCGTCTTCGACTGGGACTCGTGGTGGGCCAGCGAGCAGGACTCCCACCCCACATCCCTGCTCGACTACCACCAGGAAGCTGTGGACTGGTACGCCGCTCTCCTCACCCTTGGCATCCGGGCCGATGTCGTCACCACCAAAGCCGACCTCGGCCGGTACGACCTTGTGATCGCGCCAGTGCTGCATGTGATTCCCGCGCCGCTGGCCAAGGAGCTCACGCGGTACGTCGACAACGGAGGGCACCTGGTCACCACGTACTTCTCCGGTGTGGTCGACGAGAACGACCACATCTGGCTCGGTGGCCACCCGGGAGCGCTGCGCGACCTCCTTGGCATCCGCATCGAGGAGTTCGGTCCGCTGCTCGAGGGTGACACCGTCGAACTGGACGGCGCCGGAACGGGCGCCCTGTGGACCGACCGGATCACCGTCACCGACCCCGCGGTGGAGGTGCTGGCCCGCTACAGCACCGGGGCGTACGCCGGTCGACCAGCCGTCACCCGCCGTGCGGTGGGCCGGGGCACGGCCTCGTACATCTCCACCCGGCTGGGAACGATCGGTCTCGCCGGTCTGCTGACGGAGCTTCTCGCCACCGCCGGTGTGGAGAGCGAACTGCCCGCATCCGCGCGGGGACGCGTCGAGCAGGTCGTGCGCCGTGACGCCGACAGCCGCTACATGTTCCTGATCAACCGGACCGACGAGCCGGTACCGCTGACCGGACTCACCGGGAATTTCCTGGTCGGTCCGGCAGACACCGCGGGCCCGCTCGTTCTGGCGCCCAGGGAGGTCGCCGTCCTGCGACAACCCACCGCCTGACTCCCTCGAACGGCACCGCACCCGTTCGCGTTCGAGGGGCGACCCCGTCCTGCCCGCCGGGGCACCGAAGCGAGCACACATGAGTGGGGAGTACACGATGGCACGCCGTACCCGTACGCGACGCCTCCTAGGGGCAGTCGGCATCACCGCCCTGGCCACTGGAGCCGCCCTGGTTACCGCCCCGGCCGAAGCCGGACCCGCGGCCGAAGCGGCTTCCGTGACCGTCCAGCCCGACCCCTCGTACAAGCACGAGAAATTCGAGGGATGGGGCACCAGCCTGGTCTGGTTCGCCAACGCAACCGGCGACTACCCCAAGGAGATCCGCGAGAAGCTCGCCGACCTCCTCTTCGACGACGACGGCCTCGCCCTGAATATCGCCCGCTACAACATCGGCGGTGGCAACGCCCCGGACGTCAAGGACTACCTCCGGGCCGGGGGAGCGGTCGAGGGCTGGTGGAAGGCGCCGGCCGGCACCACCCGTGAGGACACCGGCTGGTGGAGCGCCGACGACCGGGGCGACTGGAACCCGGACGCCGACGCCACCCAGCGCTGGTGGGTGGACCGCATCAAGAAAGACATCGACCACTGGGAGACGTTCAGCAACTCACCGCCCTGGTTCATGACGACCAGCGGCTATGTATCCGGCGGCTTCGACGCGACCACCGACCAGCTCAAGACCGACTCCGTTGACGACTTCGCAGCCTATATGGCGGGCGCGACGAAGCGGCTGGAGAAGGCGCACCGCATCAAGGTCGACACCATCGATCCGTTCAACGAACCCAACACCGACTACTGGAGCACCCGTCTGGGGGCCGACGGTGAACCCGTCGGCGGGCGACAGGAAGGGGCACATACGAGCCCCGAACTCCAGCAGAAGGTGATCCGCGCGCTCGCCCAGGCGCTCAAGAAGTCCAGGACCGGCGCGGAGATCTCCGCGATGGACGAGACCAACCCCAACATCTATGCGCAGAACTGGAACTCCTACCCGCAGGAGGTGCGGGACCTCGTCGAGCAGATGAATGTCCACACCTATGGCACCGACGGCCGCACCAGCGTCCGCGACCTCGCCAAGGCGGATGACAAGCGGCTGTGGATGAGCGAGGTCGGAGGCGACTGGGGCGACGGGCAGGAGCAGGACTTCGAGGACATGTCGCCCGGCCTCGGACTGGCCCAGCAGATGGTCGACGACCTGCGTGAACTCGAGCCGAAGGCCTGGGCGTTCTGGCAGCCGGTCGAGGACTACGACAACATGAAGCCGGGCGGGGAGTTCCCCAAGGGCGGCAACTGGGGGAGCATCCAGCTCCCGTTCAGCTGCACTTCCAGGGACACGCTCGCCACCTGCCCGATCTACACCAACACCAAGTTCGACACGGCTCGCAACTTCACCCACTACATCAAGCCCGGTGACCGGCTGATCAAGGTCAACGACACCTCGAGCGCCGCTGCCGTCTCCAAGCGGGGAGACCGGGCGACGGTCGTCCACGTCAACAGCACCACCAGCGCCCGTAGGGTCACGATCGACCTGTCCAAGTTCGGTCACGTCAGCAGCAAGGCTACCGCGACCCCGGTCGTGACCAGCGTTGACGGCAAGCTCGAACGGCAGAAGCCCGTCCGGTTCTCCGACCGCGAGGTCACGTTCACCGTGCCGGCCGAGTCGGTGACGTCCTTCATCGTCAAGGGTGTCTCCGGTGTCGCCAAGGACGCCGCACTGCTGCAGAAGGGCCACACCTACGACTTGACCGGCGTCGAGAGTGGCAAGGCACTCACCGTCGCGGACAACGGCACCGGCCTCGTCATCAGGACCGTGGACGCGGCCGACGCCGGCCAGCAGTGGCAGCTGCGGCAGATCCGCGGTGACACCGGCAACCGGAAACGGTACGTGTTCACCAACCCGGCAGAAGGAAAACGCCTGACCGTCCGCGACGGCGTCCCGGTGCTGGAGGCCGACACCGGCCCATGTTCCAACGCCACCCAGTGGATCATGTCGACGACCGGCGACGGCACCTGGACCCTCGTCAACGCCGCCACCGGAAGGCTGCTCGAGGTCGGCGGCCGGGCCACGCACGACGGAGCCGCCGTCACGCTGTGGACGCCGAACTCCGGCTCCAACCAGCGCTGGAAGGTGTCCGACGTGTCGGCCCACACCGGGTCCCGGCCTAAGTAGCCGCTCAACACGCACCTGCAGCTGGACATGGCCGCCACCTTTCCGGCCGCCGCCCTCGGCGGTGAGCATGTCGAAGGAGTCGCTGCGTTGTGGCACTGACAACACTGCGGGCACCGCGGCGACGGCCGGCGCGGTGCCCGCGGCCAGGCAGCCGCTCCAAGAGGAACAGCACTACCCATCAGAACAACTCGCCCCGGGAGTACGTTGATGCGCCCCGACGCCCCACGAAGAAGCCTCACCCTCCTGCTCCTTCTCCTTCTCGGTCTACTTGTTGTGCCCGGCTGGTCCGCGCACGGCGAGCCGGCCGGTGATGACGACGCGTCCGCCGTCACGCTGGCCGCCCGTGCGCTCACCGTGCACGACCTCGACGACGTGCGCGGGAATCTCACCCTGCCCACGACCGGCTCCCGCTCGACCGCTGTGAGCTGGCGGTCCGCCAGGCCCTCGGTGATCGGCGTCACAGGGATCGTGCACCGTCCCAAGCACGGCAGGGGCGCGGAGAGGGTGCGGCTCGCCGCGACCGTCACCCGCGGCGACGCCCGGGCCACCCGCGCCTTCACCGCCACCGTGGCCGAGCTGCCGCGAAAGCAGAAATACACCGGCTATGCCTTCAGCTACTTCACGGGTGAGGGCACCGTGGACGGCGAACAGGTCCGCATGGCGCTCAGTCGCGGAAACGATCCGCTGAAATGGCGGGAGCTGAACGGCGGCAAGCCGGTGCTCTCCTCCACGCTCGGCGACAAGGGCCTGCGTGACCCGTTCATCGTCCGCTCCCCCGAGGGCGACAAGTTCTACCAGATCGCCACCGACCTGCGGATGTACGGGAACGGCAACTGGGACCAGGTGCAGCGCACCGGCAGCAAGTCGATCATGGTCTGGGAATCCACCGACTTGGTGAACTGGACCGATCAGCGCCTGGTGAAGATCGCACCGGACACAGCGGGCAACACCTGGGCTCCTGAGGCGTACTACGACGACAAGCTCGGCTCGTACGTCGTCTTCTGGGCCTCCAAGATCTACGCCGAGGATGACCCGCAGCACACCGGCAACACGTACAACAAGATGCTGTACGCGACCACCCGGGATTTCCGGACGTTCAGCGAGCCCAAGGTGTGGAACGACCCCGGCTACTCGGTGATCGATTCCACGGTGATCCGCGACAACGGGACCTACTACCGCTTCACCAAGGACGAGCGGAGCAACACCCCCACCACCCCTTGCTCGAAGTTCATCACCGAGGAGAAGTCGCAGGACCTGCGCTCCGTCTCCTACGACTTCATCGCCGACTGCATCGGCAAGGGTGCGACCGACAGCGGTGAAGGGCCAACGGTCTTCAGGTCGAACTCCGAGGAGAAGTGGTACCTGTTCATCGACGAGTTCGGCGGCCGCGGTTACATCCCCTTCGAGACCACCGATCTCGACTCGGGGAAGTGGACGACATCCGAGAACTTCGAGCTCCCGGCAAGCCCCCGGCACGGCACCGTACTGCCGGTGACCAGGGCGGAGTACGACCGGCTGAGGTGCGCGTACGTTCCAGAGGTCTCGGCCCCGGAGTCGATCACAGCGCGTCACTGAGGAACGTCAGCGGCCTGAACAGGCAACAGCGGCCCCTGTCCACCGTCCTGGTCGCCACCACTGAGGCGAACCCCCTGACGCTCCAAATTCAGGTCAACACGCTGAACTTGGCGGAGAATCCTGAGGGTGAGGGTGAGGGTGAGGAGCGCCGGGAGAAGTCGCGCTCTGGCCGGGCGGGGCAGGGGTAAGTGCAAGGGGCTGTTCCTTCCGGGAGCGGAGGGTGGTCGCGCGGGACGAGCCGGGCAGGCCTCCGGGAGGGAGACCTGCCCCGCCGGTACGCGGCGCGGCCGGGGCTACTCGAGGAGCTCCGCGTACGAGCCCATGGCCAGTGCGATGTCGGCCTGGGCCCAGAACCGCGCCCGCCGCGGGCATCGACGCCTAAGTGTGGCTGGAGCCACCTGGTGAGTCCGACGGATCCAGAAAGGAGATCCCGAACGACGAGGGCACTGGCTTCGACCGCATGTGCGACCCCACGTATGTGGGAAATCCGCGGAACAACAACATGTCCGGGGCGCTGCCGGACGCACCGCTGTGCGGGCACTGGTTCTCCGCCCCCTTCCAGGAACTCATGAAGAACGCACACCCGGCGCGGTAGTCCCTAAGCTGGGGCCAAGTTCCGATGTCCAGAGGTGAGTCGAAGCGCTTCGACTCACCTCTGGACATCCCCTGGACGCAGAACTAGGGTTGAAGGCCTTAGCTGCACCGTTACGTCAGAGCAGCGACTGTCGAAGCGATTCGCAGCCGAGTCCGGGAGAGCGGAAATGGTCACCCTTGCCGAGGTCGCCAAGCATGCCGGAGTCTCGGCCAGCACGGTTAGTTATGTCATCAGCGGCAAGCGGTCCATTTCGCTGGGCACCCGCGACCGGGTCCAGCGCAGCATCCAGGAGCTCGGCTACCACCCGAACGCGGGGGCGCGAGCCTTGGCCAGCAGCAAGTCCAACATCATCGCGCTGATGATGCCGCTGCGTACCGATATGTACGTCCCAGTGATGATGGAGATCGCGATCGCCATCACCACCGCGGCGCGGACCTACGGCTATGACGTGCTGCTCCTGACCGGCGAGGAGGGTTCCGCGGCCGTGCACCGGGTCACCGGGAGTGGCCTCGCGGACGCCATGATCCTTATGGATGTCGAGCTCGAGGACGAGCGCCTCCCGCTGCTGCGCGAGAGCGACAAGGCCGTCGTGCTGATCGGCCTGCCCGCCGACACCATTGGTCTGACCTGTGTGGACCTCGACTTTGCGGCGACAGGCGCGCTGTGCGCCGAGCACCTGGCCGAGCTCGGCCACCGCGACATCGCGGTGATCGGCGAGGCGCCTGCCGTCTATGAACGCCACACCGGATTCGCCGAGCGCACCCTGGACGGGCTGCGTGCAAAGAGCCGTGAGCTGGGACTGAGAATGTTGCACCGGCCCAGCGAGGGCGGGTATGCCGCGATGGCGGACACCCTCGCCCGGGTCTTCGACGAGCGGCCCGGCACCTCGGGGTTCATCGTCCAGAACGAGTCGGCCGTCGAGCCGTTGCTCGGCCTGTTGCGCCAGCAGGGCCGGGCGGTCCCGGAGGACGTCTCCGTGGTCGCGATCTGCCCCGACCAGGTGGCGCTGCAGGCCTCCGTGCGCCTCACCTCCGTCTCCATCCCCGCGCAGGAGATGGGTCGGCAGGCCGTGGAGCGGATCATCGCCAAGCTGGCCGGCGAGGGCGTGGACGGCGTCGACCTGATCGCACCGGAACTGACCGTGCGAGCCAGCTCGGGGCAGAACCCCCTCTGACCCGCACGGCGGCTATCACGTCAACCCTTGGCTCGCTGGGACACGGGGCCGAGACCGCTGGCTGGCTCTCTCTGCAGCAGGTGAGGTGACGTACCTGCAATATATCGAAGCGCTTCGACATTCGGTCAGCCCAGATGGATGCCAGGTCTCGGCGATAAGGCTCGTTCTCAATTCTTCGCATCAATCGAAGAGTTACCAGCACCTTCGGAGGGCGCGCTGCCAGGCGATCCGGAGGGCTTCCCCTTGACAGGGTAAGTCTGCATCCCACAGCATCGAAGCGCTTCGATTCGCACGTTGTCCCCGCAACGCCGGAGGGATCCGCCCGTGACCGAAAAACCACCACCCTTCCGCGACCCCGGGCTGTCCTTCGACAAGCGCATCGACGATCTCCTTGGCCGGCTGACGCTCGACGAACGGATCGCGTGCCTGCACCAGTTCACCCCCGCCGTGGACCGCCTCGGCATCGCCGCCTTCCGCACCGGCCAGGAGGCCCTGCACGGCGTCGCCTGGATGGGCCCCGCTACGGTGTTCCCGCAGGCGGTCGGCCTGGGTGCGACCTGGAACGAGGAGCTGGTCCGCCGGGTGGGAGCGGCCGTCGGCACCGAGGCGCGGGCCATGCGCTCCCGTGACGACCGGGTCGGGCTCAACGTGTGGGCGCCGACGGTGAATCTGCTGCGCCACCCGCTGTGGGGCCGCAATGAGGAGGGCTACTCCGAGGACCCCGTGCTCACCTCCGCGATCGCCGTCGCCTACACCCGGGGCCTGCGCGGCGACCACTCCGTCTACTGGCGCACGGCCCCCGTCCTCAAGCACTGGCTCGCCCACAACAACGAGACCGCCAGGGACACTTCGTCCTCCTCGATACGCCCCAGGGTCCTGCACGAGTACGACCTGCGCGCCTTCCGTGGAGCCGTCGAGGCCGGCTCGGTCGCCGGGGTGATGCCCGCATACAACCTGGTCAACGGCCGCCCCAACCACGTATCGCCATATCTGCGCGAGCACCTGCGCACCTGGACCGAGAGCGAGCTCCTGGTCTGCTCCGACGCGGGCGCGCCCAGCAATCTGGTGGACCCAGAGAAGTACTTCGACTCCCACGAGGAGGCCATCGCGGCCGCGCTCGTAGCGGGAGTGGACAGCTTCACCGACCACGGCACCGACCCATCGGTGATCACCGCGCGGATCCGCGGTGCCCTGGAGCAGGGCCTGATCGCCGAGTCGGACATCGACACGGCGGTACGCCGTCACTTCCATGTCCGCTTCCGGCTGGGGGAGTTCGACCCGGACCGCGATCCGTACGCGAGCACGTCCCTGCGCGACTACGACACCCCCGCCCACCGCGCCCTCGCGCAGGAGTCGGCCGAGCAGGCCGTGGTCCTGCTCAAGAACAGCGACGGGATGCTGCCGCTCGCCGCAGGCACCCGGATCGCGGTGGTCGGACTGCTCGCCGACACCTGTAAGACCGACTGGTACAGCGGCAGCCTGCTGCGCCGGGCCACTCCGCTCGACGGACTACGCGAGCGATTCGGAGCGCAGAACGTCACCTTCGCCGAAGGCGTCGACCGGGTGCGGCTGCGCTGCGCCAAAGGCGGCATCCGCGTGCCCGCGGCCGACGCGGCCGAGCCGGTGCGCGGCGCTGAGGGAGCCCTCGATCCCGCACTGCTGGCCGGGCGCACCGATCTGCCGCCGCTGACCGTCGGGGGCGAGCCCACCGAACTCGCCCTGATCGACTGGGGCGGCGACGCCTGGACGCTGCGTGCGCCCGACGGCCGGTATCTGTCGGTCGCCGACGACGGGTATGTGCGGGCGTCGACCGACGAACCCGGCGGCTGGGTGGTCCAGGAGACCTTCCGCCTGCAGCGTCACAGGAACGGGTTCCTCATCAAGCACATAGGGACGGATGGGTACGTCTCTGTTGCCGCCGACGGCCTGAAGGTTGCCGCCGAAGGAGAAATGTTCGAGATCGAGGTCGTGGAGCGCGGCGAGGAAGCCGTGGCCCAGGCCGCGGCCGACGCGCAAGCCGTGATCGTCTTCGCCGGGAACGACCCGCACATCAACGGCCGCGAGACCGAGGACCGCAGCACGCTCGACCTGCCACCGCATCAGGAGTTGCTGTGGCGCGCCGCCCGCACTGCGAACCCCCGTACCGCCCTCGTCCTGGTGTCGTCATATCCGTACGCGGTCACGGACGCCCACGCGGAACTGCCCGCCCTGCTGTGGACCGCCCACGGCGGCCAGGCCGCGGGCACCGCTCTTGCCCGGATCCTGGTCGGAGACATTTCGCCGGCCGGACGGCTGCCGCAGACCTGGTACGCGGACGACTCCGACCTTCCGGACCTGCTCGACTACGACATCATCGGCTCCCGCCAGACCTACCAGTACTTCACCGGCGTGCCGCTCTATCCCTTCGGGCACGGCCTGAGTTATTCGTCCTTTGCCTACGAGCAGCTGACGGCCGAGCGGGTAGGCGACACGGTGTGTGTCGAACTGACCGTTACCAACACCGGCCCGGTGGCCGCCGGGGAGGTCGTCCAGGTTTACGCGCGGGCCCCGGTCTCATCCGTCGTACGCCCTTCGCGGAAGCTTGTCGCTCACCGCAGGATCCACATCGAGGCCGGGGCGACAGCGCGCGTTGAACTCTCCCTGCCCCTTTCCGAGCTGGGCCTGTGGGATGTCGCCCGCGGCCGGTGGTGCGTGCCGAGCGGTACCTATGAGCTCATCGCCGGCGCCTCGAGTGCGGACATCCGCTGCGCCACCAAGGTCCCCATCGACGGAGCCGCGATCGCCGCCAGGCCGATGCAGGGGGCCGGCATGGCAGCAGTGGAGTACGACGAGCAGCGGGGGACCGTCATCGTGGACCTCAACACGTCAGCGGGCGACGCCGTGACCGCGACTGGGGGAGCGGAGGGCGAACTCCTCTTTCACGACTGTGACTTCGGCGACGGTGTCGGGGTCGCCACGGTTGTGGCCACGGGCGAGGGGAGCGTCGAGCTGACCGCCGGGGACGCGAGCGCCACCCTCACCGTTCCGCCCACAGCCGGGATTTACGCGTATACCTCCCGCACTGCCTCCTTCACCGCCTCGGGGGTACACAACCTGCGGGTGCGGCTGCGCGGCACCGTGCGGCTGGCGCGGCTCGCTTTCCCGGTCTCCGAAGCTGCTCTGCCTGCAGCGGGCGAGGCCCCCGACCAGTCAGCCACACCGATCCCGAGGAACCCCACTCGATGAAGTTCACCGATGGCTTTTGGCTCCTGCGTGACGGAGTGCGGGTCTCGTACGCGATCGAAGTACGCGATCTGCGCATGGCCGACGACCGATTTACGGCGTACGCGGCCGTCCACCGGGTGCGCGACCGTGGAGACACTCTCAACACCCCGCTGATCACCGTCGAATGCTTCTCCCCGGCCGAAGGAGTCATAGGCGTCCGCGCCACGCACCACGCGGGCAAGGAGCGCCGTGGCCCCGACTTCGACCTGCCGGGCGCACAGCCCGGCCCCGGCTTCGCCAAGGCCCGCCGCGACGGCACCGTCGCCGAACTGACCAGTGGCCCGCTCACCCTCCGCCTGGACGCCGCCGCACCCTGGAACCTGGAGTTCCTCGATGCCGACGGGCAGCGGCTGACCGCGGTCGAAGCGAAGGGCACCGCCTTCGCCACCACCGCGGACGGCGCCCACCACATGATCGGCCAGCTTGCCCTGGGCGTCGGCGAATACATCTACGGGCTCGGCGAACGCTTCACGCCGTACATCAAGAACGGCCAGTGCATCGACATCTGGCAGGCCGACGGCGGCACCAGCAGCGATCAGGCTTACAAGAACATCCCCTTCCATCTCTCCTCGCGCGGCTACGGCGTTCTCGTCAACCACCCAGGGAAGGTCTCGTACGAGATCGGCTCCGAGTCGGTTGGCCAGGTGCAGTTCAGCGTCGAGGACCAGTCCATCGAATTCTACGTCGTCGCGGGCCCGGCACCGAAGGACGTGCTGCGCCGCTACACCGCTCTGACCGGGCGTCCCGCGCTGCCGCCGGCCTGGTCGTTCGGGCTGTGGCTGACGACCTCGTTCTGCACGCCGTACGACGAGGAGACCGTCACCTCGTTCGTCGACGGCATGGCCGAGCGTGAGATCCCGCTGAGCGTCTTCCATTTCGACTGCTTCTGGATGCGCGAATATCAGTGGTCGGACTTCGAGTGGGACCCGGAGGTCTTCCCCGATCCGGAGGGCATGCTGCGCCGGCTCAAGGAGCGTGGGCTACGGGTCAGTGTGTGGATCAATCCATATATTGCCCAGAAATCCGCGCTGTTCGAAAAGGCGCGGGCGGCCGGCTTCCTGGTGAGGCGGCCGAACGGCGATGTGTGGCAGTGGGACCTCTGGCAGCCCGGCATGGCCCTGGTGGACTTCACCAACCCGGCCGCCCGCACCTGGTACACGGGCCTGCTACGCGGCCTGCTCGACCAGGGCGTCGACTGTTTCAAGACCGACTTCGGCGAGCGGGTGCCCACTGAGGTGGCCTGGTACGACGGCTCGGACCCCGAGCGGATGCACAACTACTACACGCACCTCTACAACCAGGCGGTCTTCGAACTCCTGGAGGAGGAGCGCGGCCCGGGAGAGGCGGTGCTCTTCGCCCGCTCTGCCACGGTCGGCGGACAGCAGTTCCCGGTGCACTGGGGCGGCGACTGCTTCGCATCCCTGGAAGCCATGGCCGAGTCGCTGCGCGGCGGCCTGTCGCTGTCGCTGAGCGGCTTCGGCTTCTGGAGCCATGACATCGGCGGCTTTGAGGGCACCCCCGACCCGGGGGTCTTCAAACGCTGGCTCGCCTTCGGTCTACTCTCCTCGCACAGCCGCCTGCACGGCAATGTCTCCTACCGGGTGCCCTGGGCGTTCGGCGAGGAAGCAGTGGCTGTGGCACGGAAGTTCACCCTGCTCAAGCACCGCTTGATGCCCTACCTTTACAGCGTCGCTGTCGAGGCCCACACCACCGGCGTGCCCATGATGCGCCCCATGGTCCTGGAGTTCCCCGACGACCCGGCATGCCGCACGCTGGACCGTCAGTACATGCTCGGCCCCGACCTGCTGGTCGCGCCCGTCTTCACCATCAGCGGGGAGGTCGAGTTCTACGTTCCCGAAGGGACCTGGACCCATCTGCTGACCGGCGAGGCGGTCCAGGGCCCGGGGTGGCGCCACGAGGTGCACGGCTTCGACAGCCTGCCGCTGTTCGTACGACCCGGTGCTGCACTGCCGTGGGGTGCCGACACCGAGCGGTCCGACAGTGACTGGCTGGCGGGCCTCACGCTCCTGGTCACCCGGGACACGCAGGAGGGTGAGCGGGTTGTGCCCGGTCACGACGGCGAACCTGCGGCCGTCTTCCGCGTGATCCGCGCCGACGACGAGCTGCGGGTGAGGGCAACCGGCACGCAAAAGCCCTTCACTGTCCGGGAATTGGGTGGGCGCGCGACCTCCGAGGGTGTGGGGGAGGTGGTGGTGCGACTCGACCGGAGCGGCCAGTGAGCGAACGAATGGGTCGTACTGGACCAGCATCCTCCGGATGGTTGACCGCGAAACGCTGGGCCTCTATGTTCCGCGTTCGGGGTTACATACGACGTTCGATATACCGGTCGCAATGGGCTGGCCAGATGCGGACGTCGTCGACGGAGTTGGCTACGGAGACGGTGTGGACGAGCGGGCAGGGCGCCGGCAGGTCGAAGTGGTGCCCAAGAAACCCCACAAGGGTGAATCGGCGATCCCGGGTGAGTCATCGAGGGGGCCCATGCGCCGGACAAGCGCGCCCGCCGAGGCTGCCGCCGACGCCGCCACGGAGTTCCACACCTTCTTCGAGCAGCACTATGCAGCCCTGGCCCGCCTCGCCCACCTGCTGACCGGCGACGCCGACGGCGCGGACGACCTGGCCGCCGATGCGCTGCTCGCCCTGTGGCACCGCTGGGACCGGGTACGCGCCGCCGAGCACCCGCCGGCCTACGCCCGCGGCGTGGTCACCAACATGGCGCGCAGCCGTATCCGCAGCGCGGTGCGCGAGCGCCGCCGCGTCACGCTCTTCTGGTCCGGTCAGAACGAGCAGATCGAGGGCCCGGACGTGGCCGCCGTGATCGATGTGCAGGAGGCGCTGCGCAGACTGCCGTTCCGTAAGAGAGCCTGCGTCGTGCTGCGCCATTCCTTCGACCTCTCCGAGAAGGATGTCTCGCAGACCCTGGGAATCTCGGTGGGTACGGTGAAGAGCCAGACATTCAAGGGGATGGCGGAGCTGCAGCGCCTGCTCGGGCCGCAGCCGGCTCTGCCGCGCATTCGGATAACCGTCGGAGACGCGGAAGGGAGGGGCTGATGGACGACGAGCTGCGCAGGCGGCTGCGGGAAGCGGCCGCCGCCCACCGGCCCGACCGCGAACAACGGATGCTCGCCCGGGTCGAGCACGGCAGGACCGGGCGCGAGCGGCAGCGGAAGCGGCCGCCCGCTGCCCTGTGGCGCCCTGGCTGCGCATCGTGGGAACGACGGCCGCGGTCGCCGGTGTCTTCGCTATCGGCGGATACGGTATCGCCTCTGCCATCCGGAGCGCCGAACCGAACACACAGACCGCGGCAACAACCCCCGCCGACGAGAGCACACCGGACCGTCCCACGGCCACCCCCGAGCCCGATCGCTCAGCCGCCTCCTCTACCCGGCGGCACTCGGCTCACTGAAGAACAACTGGCTCGGCCGGTCCAACTTCTCCTCCGACCCGGTCTTTTCCGGTGTCTACGACGAGGTCAACTTCTGGTCGCGGGCGCTGACGGCCACCGAGATCGCGGGACTGCAGAGCAAACCGGCCGCCGAGTCGTCCGCGAGCGCCGGCGACCTGGTTTCGTACCGGTTCGACGAGACCAGTGGAGGGACCTTCGCCGACTCGTCGGGCCGCGGCCGGCACGCCACCCTGCGCCGCACCTGGGCGGGACCCAGCCACCCAGGCTTTCTCGCTGCGTACCCGGAGACACAGTTCATCACCCTGGAGTCGATGACCAGCGGCGACTACTCCGTGGTCTGGGCGCCGTACTACACCGCGCACAAGATCCTGCGCGGCGTTCTCGACGCCTACGTCCACACCAAAGACTCCCGGGCGCTGGACCTCGCGTCCGGAATGTGCGACTGGATGTACTCCCGGCTGTCCAAGCTGCCCGAGAGCACCCTGCAGCGGATGTGGGGCATCTTCTCCAGCGGCGAGTTCGGCGGGATCGTCGAGGCGATCTGCGATCTGTACCGAATCACCGGCAAGGCCCAACACCTGGCGCTGGCACACCTCTTCAACCTCGACAAACTCATCGACGCCTGCGCCGCGGGTAACGACACCCTGAACGGACTCCACGCCAACCAGCACATCCCCATCTTCACCGGACTGCTCCGGCTGTACGAGGAGACGGGGGAGCAGCGCTATCTCGGCGCCGCGAAGAACTTCTGGGGCATGGTCGTCCCTACACGTATGTACGGCATCGGCGGCACAAGCACCGGTGAGTTCTGGAAGGCGCGTGGCGTCATCGCCGGAACGCTCAGTGACACCAACGCCGAGACATGCTGCGCGTACAACATGCTCAAGCTGAGCCGGATGCTGTTCTTCCACGACCAGGACCCGAGGTACATGGACTACTACGAGCGGGCCCTGTACAACCAGGTCCTCGGCTCGAAGCAGGACAAGGGCGACGCGGAGAAGCCGCTCGTCACGTACTTCATCGGCCTGCTGCCCGGCCATGTGCGGGACTACACGCCGAAGGCGGGGACGACCTGCTGCGAGGGCACGGGCATGGAGAGCGCCACGAAGTACCAGGACTCGGTGTACTTCAGGAGGACCGACGGCACCGCCTTGTACGTCAACCTCTACAGTCCGTCCACACTGACCTGGGCCGAGAAGGGCGTCAGCGTCACGCAGACCACCGACTACCCGAAGGAGCAGGGCACCACGCTCACGGTCCGGGGCAGCACCGCAGCCTTCGGTCTGCGGCTGCGCGTACCCGCCTGGGCGAAGAGCGGGTTCACGGTGACCGTCAACGGCAAGAAGGTGAAGTCGGTGCCCGTCCCCGGCAGTTACTACTCCGTGGACCGGACCTGGCGCGACGGAGACACCGTCCGTGTGGCCATCCCGTTCCGGCTGAGGGTCGAGAAGGCCCTTGACAGGCAGACTGAACAGACCCTGTTCTATGGGCCGGTCAACCTGGTGGCCCGAGACACCCGCAAGGATTTGCTCCCGTTCGGGCTGTACCGCAACGCCGCCCTCTCCGGCGACCTGCTGCCCACCCTCACCCCTGTGTCCGGTAAGCCGCTCCATTACACGCTCGACGGCGTCGAGTTCGCGCCCTTCTTCGAGGGCGGCGAGGACCCTACGCACGCCTACTTCCAGCGGGCCGAGCCCAAGGTGGTCTTCGGCAGGACCGACTCAGGCGTCACCAACCCGGCAAGACCCGACGGCACCACTCTGCTCGACGAGATCTGGTCCGCCGCTCCCTTCACGAACAAGAGCGCGCTCGTCAAGCGCGTCCAGAGCACGGTGGACTCCTGGGTGACCGCCGGGCGGCTGAGTTCCGGGGAGGGCGCGAAGGTGGTGAACACCGCGAGGAACGCTTCCTACGTGCCGTGACGACGGACCGCACCGCCTGTCCCGCTCATGCTGGGAAGGAGCCGGCCCCGTCCGGGGCCGACTCCTTGTCGTGCGCACTGATCAGCGAGAGGACACGGTGAGGTTGTTCGTGGTGAAGTTCAGGCCGCCGGACGAGGAGGTGATCTCGTAGCCGAACTGGACATCACCGATCGTCTCGTTGCCCATCCAGCCTTTGGTGTCCTTGATCCACTTGAGAACCGGCAGGATGTTCACCGTGCCGGAGGAAGAGTCCGAGGTCCGCAGGAAGGAGAAGACCTGGTTGGCGCCGTTGTCGCCCTTGTAGACGGCCCAGGTGTGACCGCCCAGGCTGACATTGCCCTGGTGGCTGCCGAGCGGCCCGACCGCGCCGTTGTAGTTGACCCAGAGCATGATCTCGTAGTCGTAGGCGGTGTCCCAGATGTCGTACGACGTGTTGTACGCGCCGGACGACGGAACGCTCACGTCGTACGAACTGGTGAGGGAAGACAGCGAGGTGATCGACTTGTTGATCACCTTCTTGGAATTCGGGTACGACTTGATGCCGCCGGTGTTGGGGTGGTTGGCCCAGACTCCCCAGTTCGTACCGGAGTTGGCCCAGATGCACTGGCTTCCGGCGCCGGATCCCCAGATGTTGTTGTAGAGCGTGTAGCCGTTCAGTGAGGTGTTGCCCCACTGTGCGCAGGAATTCCACACGGCGGCCTGGGCCGGTGCGGACGAGACGCCTACCGTCACACCCAGAGCGAGCGCAGGGGCGAACAGGGCCACGCGGAGTCTGCGGAGGGTGGTTCGTGCCATGGGGGTCCCTTTCTCCATGGGTGGGGGAACTACCGTGTTCACAGGGTGAGAACGCGGTCTTCGCCGGCGATCAGATCGAGCGGCCCGACGCCTGCGGAAGTCCTGAGGCGGGCAGCGGCTCCCATTTGCCGTGGATCATGACGTGCCTTCCTTCAGGACTGCCACGCCGTAGCGGCCCAGGGTGACCTGTCCGTGCGCCGTCGTGCCGGTGAGCAGATCGTGATGAGTGCCCGGCACCTCCACCGTCACCGGCTCGTGCCCGTGGTTCAGCACGAAGACGAGCGCGCCGCGGCGTACGGCCTCCACGGCCGCGGGAAGGTCGTCCAACGGAGGCCGTACGCCTGCCGTTTGTGCGGCGCTGCCGAGCAGCGCCCGCAGTGCGTCCGGCTCGGGGAGCGTGGAGACGTACCAGGCGCGGCCCTTGCGCAGGACGGCCGGCAGGCCGTCGAGTTCGCCGCCCTTGTACAGGGCCACCGGCTCGCCGTCTGCCGCTTCCAGCTCCTCGGTCCACAGGGTGCCGCGGAAGTCGCCGCAGTCGGCGCTCTCGCCTGCCTCAAGCGGCCACCATTCGTGGATCGTGCGGATGCCGAAGAGTTCCCTGAGACGCGCGTCCATGCCACCCTCGCGTATCCGGTCGTCCTGGTCCGCGGCACCGGTGTGGAATCCGCAGACGAGGGTTCCACCGCCTTGTACGTACGCCAGGAGGGCGTCGATCGCGCTGTCGTCGAGGATGTACAGGTGCGGGATGACCACGAGCGGGTAGACGCTGAGATCACCCCTGGTGGGGTGGGCGAAGTCGGTCGGGAGACCCGACTCCCACAGGGCGCGGTGCCAGGCCCGCATCACCTCGGGGTAGTCCATGTGCAAGGAGGGGCGGCCTTCCTGCTGGTCCGCCCACCACGAGTCCCAGTCGTGCAGGATCGCGACCTGGGCAGTGGCATGGGCGCCGGTGACGTCCGGTGCGATGCGAAGCAGTTCGGCGCCCAGCTGCTTGATCTCCTGGAAGGTGCGGCCGTGCTCGCCTGCGTGGGAGACCATCCCGGAGTGGAATTTCTCGGCACCCTGCCGGGACTGTCGCCATTGGAAGTAGCAGATGGCGTCCGCCCCGTGCGCGACGGACTGGAGCGACCAGAGGCGGCCGAGGCCGCGCGGTTTGGGATGATTGACGCCCCGCCAGTTCACCGGTCCCGCAGCCTGCTCCATGAGCATCCACGGACCTCGGGCCTGTGAGCGGGTCATGTCGCCGATCATGGCGTTGTACTGGCCGCCGAGCTCGTCCCGGGGGTCCGGGTAGATGTCGACGGACACGATGTCCTCGTGCTCGGCCCACTTCCAGGCATCCTGGCCAGTCCAGAACGGCATGAAGTTGGTGGTGACCGGGATGTTCGGGGTGCGTCGGGCGACGATGTCGCGCTCGGCGATGTAGCACTCCAGCAGTGCGTCGGACGTGAACCGCTTGAAGTCGAGTACCTGGGCCGGATTTCTCATGTACTGCGCGCGCCGGGGCGGGATGATCTCTTGCCAGGAGTCGTAGCGTTGGCTCCAGAAGGCGGTGCCCCATGCGTCGTTCAGCGCTTCCAGAGACTCGTACTTAGCGCGGAGCCAGGTGCGGAAGGCGCGGGCGGCCGCGTCCCCCCAGTCGTGCGTGCAGTATTCGTTGTTGACGTGCCACATGGTGAGAGCGGGGTGGCTGCCGTAGTGGGCGGCGAGGTCCTCGGTGATGGCGGCCGCATAGCGGCGGTAGTCGCTGCTGGAGTGGGAGAACTGCTGGCGCGAACCCCACCACACGATCTGCCCGTTCTCATCGCGTGGCAGGGTCTCCGGATGGAGCTTGCCCAGCCAGGGTGGCGGGGAGGCGGTCGGTGTGGCGAGTACGACGCCGATGCCGTTGTCGTGCATCAAGTCCATCAGCCGGTCCAGCCAGCCGAAGTTCCGCACGCCCGGGCGGGGTTCGAGCTTGGCCCAGGAGAAGACGCCCAGCGTCACGGAGTTGACGCCGGCATCCTGCATCAGCCGTACGTCCTGGAGCCACGTCTCCTCGGGCCACTGTTCGGGGTTGTAGTCGCCGCCGAAGAGGATGCGGTTCTGGATCATGCAGGGTCTCCGTACTGAATGCCTCGGCCGTTTGTTCCGAGGTAGACGCGTCCATGGACGCGGGGGTCGCCGGTGATGGTCTCGCCGGTCCAGCCCCACTGATGCGCGTCGTCGTTGATGCGCACCCATGAGGTGCCTGCGTCGTCCGAGCGATAGACGGCGGTGAAATCGGACACCGAACCGACCTGGAAGATCGCGGGGTAGCTGTTCTTCGTCGCCGCCTTGCCGAAGCCGAGGAGGTACGAAGCCCGGCAGCTGGTGACCTTGGTGAACGTCCTGCCATCGTCCTGCGACCGGTACAGCCCGTTCTCCTTCGCGGACAGCCACAGGTCACCGGTGCGTCCGGGAGCTGCGGCGATCCGGAACTGGCTGTCTCCCGATGGCAGTCCTTCCGCCCCTTGGGTGAAGGTCGCGCCGGAGTCGGTGGAGAGGTGTACGACGCCGGTGGCGGTGTCGTAGACGTAGAAGCGGGACGGGTCCAGCGGGTCGGAGAGTGGGACGGCGCCCTTGGGGAACGTCGCCACCTCGCTCCAGCTTCCGCCGTTGTCGGTGGAGCGGAAGCCGGGGTGCTCGGTGCCGTCCCAGTGGACGAAGGACCACAGCAGGGCGCTGCCGTCCGCGTTGGTGGCAAGGGGTCCCGGGGCG
Organism: Streptomyces sp. NPDC058371; assembly: GCF_042723265.1. NCBI lineage: Bacteria > Bacillati > Actinomycetota > Actinomycetes > Kitasatosporales > Streptomycetaceae > Streptomyces > Streptomyces sp. NPDC058371. The sequence continues at coordinate 1,695,448 of NZ_JBHXJC010000001.1, forward strand.
GCGGCGGCGATATCTGGCTGGGTGGCGAAGGGCTGCCAGGTCTGTCCGCCGTCCTGCGAGTGCGCGCCGTTCCTGCCGGAGCCCCAGCCGGCCCGTACGACGTACGACGGCTTGAGCGAAGCCATCGAGAGACCCGTCGCGGAGCCGAAGACGGGGTTGGTCGCCATCCCTCTGGAAGGGGAGGAGGTCAGTGACTCGTGGTACATGACCCCGATGTCGCCCAGGCCGCTGATCAGATGGGTCTCCCCGGTGGGCGGCGAGATCAGCTGGCGTACCGAGGTCTCCTCCAGGCCGCGGACCTTGGGGGCCCAGTGCACGAGGTCGTCCGTCGCGTACACGGTGGCACCGGTCCCGTAGACGATGTGTTTTGATGCGTACGGGTCGATGGCGACGGTCTGGATCCACCAGCCGAACTTGGGCTTCTCCTCGCCCCAGGTGAGGAACGGTGTGTCGGACACGTCCATGACGGCCCGGTCCTTGAGCGAGACCCACGATTTCCCGCTGTCCGTGGACCGGAATAGGGTGTCGATCTCGGCCCAGCGGTTGTTGGTGGAGACTACGAGCGTTCCGGGCCGCCTGGCATCCACGGCGAGGCCGCCGTACCCGAAGGCGTCGGAGGAGCCGTCCGAGGCGCTCCCACCCGGCGCCACGGGTGTGATGTCCTTCCACTTTCCGGTCAGGGTGTCCAGCTTGTGGACCGAACCATTGGTCTGCCCGCTCGGGCCGACCGTGTTGGCGTAGGTGACGTAGAAGGCCCGCGTCCCCGAGTCGTACGCCCCGTGGATCGGCACCCTGGCGGACTCGCCGGAGGGCTGTCCGGGGACTGCCTCCCAGCTCGAACCGTCCGGGCAGCGGTACAGGTTGGTGTCCCCGCCGTCCCCCCACCCCGCGTAGAGCACCCGTCCCGCGGCGGCGAGGAAGGTGATCCCCTGCCCGGTGGCCGAGGGCGGGGCAGGGAACGCGGACTCCTTGGCCCAGGTGGCCCCCCGGTCCGTCGACTTCAGCAGTCCGTCGTGCCGCGTACCCAGCCACAGCCTGTCACCTGCCCGCGGATCGACCAGCAGCCGTTCGCCAGTGCCGCGTCCATCCTCGTTGGCCCCCAACTTGACGTCGAGGTCGGTGCGCTGCCAGGTGGCCCCCCGGTCCTCCGATCGCAGCACCGCGCCATTGCCTGCCCAGCTCTGGGCGTACGTCCCGAGGGCGAGGTAGAGCCTTTCGGGGCGTACGGGGTCGACGGCGATCGCCTCGACGCCAAGAAGGTTCCAGTCGTCCCAGCCGAGGTGGTCGGTGAGCGGGATCCAGCGGGCCCGCCGGCGGTCCCAGCGGTAGGCGCCGCCGATGTCGGTACGCGCGTAGGCCAGTCCGTTCTCCGCGGGGTGGAACAGCACTCCGGTGATGAAGCCGGTGCCGCCGATCGCGACCGTGCGCCAGCGGTAGGGTTGTTTGCCGGCGTCGGCGCGTGCCTGGGGAGCGGCGAGCGCGGCGGAGCCGAGGGGCAGTGCTGTGAGGGCAGCAGCGCCGGCGGCGCCGGCCAGCACGGCCCTTCTGTCGGGTAGGGGCATGACGAACCTCGTTCCGTGCGGGTACCGCAAGGGGGTGGGGGTGGCGCTGGTCACGGTGGGCCCGTCGCACCCGGCGGGGGTCAGGTCTGCGAATGCGACGGGGTCTGAGGGGAAGGCCGGCGCCGGTCAGCCCTTTACGGCGCCGGTGAGCATGCCCTTCTTGAAGTGCTTCTGGACGAACGGTGAGAGAAAGGCGACGGGGAGCAGAGCCAGCACCATGACTGCCATCTGGACGGCGAGCGCGGAGAGTTGGCCGGTCTTGATGGCCTGGCTCATGCCGACGGGTGGCTCCTGCTTCTGGACGAGCTGGATCATGACGTTCTGCAGCGGCATCATGTCCTGATCGCTCAGGTAGATCGACGCGTTGAACCAGGCGCTCCAGTAGCCGACGGCGTAGAAGAGCGTGATCACCGCGATGACAGCGCGGGAGAGCGGCATCACGATCTGCCAGAGGATGCGCCAGTCTCCCGCCCCGTCGATCCGCGCGCTGTCGGTGAGCTCCGGCGAGATGCCTATGAAGAACGCCCGCAGCACCAGGATGTTGAAGACGCTGATCGCGCTCGGCAGTATCAGCGCGAGATACGTGTCCGTCAGCCCCAGGGACTGCACCAGCAGATACGTGGGAATGAGGCCGGCGCCGAAAAACATCGTCGCGAGCAGGATCATCAGGAACCAGCGGTGCCCGACCGACCCGGTACGGGACAGCCCGTACGCCGAGAGGATGGACACCGTCATCGAGAACACCGTGCCGACGAGCGTGACGCCCAGGCTGACGAGGGTGGCGCGGGTGACCTGACCGCCGCTCAGCAGCTCCTGGTAGGCGATGAAGGTGATGTTCTTGGGGATCACCACCAGGCCGCCGGCCGCACTGATGGTCTGCTTCGAGGAAAGACTGGTGGCGACGACGATCCACAGCGGGAACAGAACGGCGAAGCAGGCGATGGCCAGGACGATGCCCTTGCCCGCGAGCCCTGTTCGGTTTGGCTCCTCCTCCCAAACGGGCCTCGGCGGCGTGGCCCAGCGTCTGTGAGTCTTCGGGCCGGCGGCCTTCGGCCGTTCCTCGGTGACAGCGCTCACTTCTTGTACACCCCCTGCTCGCCCATGAGATGGGCGACCTTGTTCGCGGCGAGGACGAGGCCGAGACTGACCACGCCCTTGACCAGGCCCGCCGCGGCCGCGTAACTGAAGTCCTGGTTGCGTACGCCGTTCCACCACACGAACGTGTCGAGGACTTCCGCCGCGCCCGGCCCCGCCGCATCTCTCTGCAGCAGGATCTGTTCGAAGCCGACCGTGAGCGCGTCACCGACCCGCAGCACCAGGAGCAGGGCGATCACCGGGCGCAGTGCGGGCAGCGTGACGTGCCACATCCGGCGCCACCGGCCGGCCCCGTCCATCGCCGAGGCCTCGTACAGGTCGGGGCTGACGGAGGCCAGCGCCGCGAGGAAGACGATGACGCCCCAGCCGGCGTCCTTCCAGACGCCCTCCGCCGTCACCAGGAACTTGAAGATTCCCGGGTCGGTCATGAGGTCGAAGCCCTCGTAACCGTGCTGGCGCAGAGTCTGCGCGATGATGCCGGCGCCGCCGAAGATCTGCTGGAAGACGGTGATGACCAGCACCCAGGAGAAGAAGTGCGGCAGGTAGAGGATCGCCTGCGACACCGCCCGGACCCTGGGCCTGATCACGCTGTTGATGAGCAGCGCGAGCATGATCGGGACGGGGAAGAAGAGCAGCAGTTGGAGGGAGAACAGGACGAAGGTGTTCTGGACGGCGTCCCAGAACGCCGAGTCCTCGAAGATCCGCGAGAACTGCTCGAGGCCCACCCAGGGGCTGTGGAAGATGGCGATGAAGCCGTTGTCGCTGATGTAAGGGTCGTACTCCTGGAAGGCGACGACGTTGCCCAGGATCGGTACGTAATTGAAGACCAGGACCAACAGGACGGCCGGCAGCGTCATCAGGACCAGCGTGCGGTCCCGCTTGAGGCGAGTCCTCAAAGTGCTGCCGTTCGACGCCTTCTCCAAGGCCCTCTTGTCCGCTTTGGAGACCCCGGCCTGCTTGGCGGCCTTGCTCGCTTGGTCGAAGGGTTCGGCGATGTCGTCCGTTGTCGGCGACGGTGCGGTACGCGCGGCGGTGCCCGGAGTGGCGCTGTGTGACACTTCGTCACCCCTGCGCGGATCCGCTGTCGTCCAGCAACTTCTTGTACCAGTCCCGTAGCTTGTCGCCACCCTGGCTCTTCCACTCCGACACCGCCTGCTGCATATCGCTGACCTTTTTGCGCCCGCGGACGACGCTGTCCTCCAGGTCCTCGAAGTCGTTGGACAGGTTGGTGTAGCGGGCCGGTTCGGTGACCTGGAGCCCGAAGAAGGAGGACTTCTTGGTGAAGGCACCCATCCGCTGCTGCCATTCCACCTGCTCCTTCGCGATCTCCGGGAAGTCGGGGTGGGCGATGGTCGGGGCGGGGCTCGCGAGCATGACGAAGGCGTTCAGGACCTCCTGGTTGCCCTTGTCGTTCTTGGTGGGAACGCCGTCCTTGACCGTGTAGTGCGTGCCCTCCACCCCGTAATTGGTGAGCATGTACTCCGTGGTGCCGTACGGCGCCGCGGTGACGTTTGCGGCGGCCAGCGCGTCCTGAATCACGGCCTTGGACGCCTTCTTGTTGATGAACGCGAAGATGCCCGCGGGCGATCCGGCCCACAGCTGGAGGTCGCCGCCGTCATGGCCGAAGATGTCCATGCCGGCGATGCGGAAGTCCTTGTTCTGGGTGGTCTGTTCGGCCATCTTGCCCCACCAGTCCGCGATGTTCTGGTTGTACACAAGGACCTGGCCGTCGGTGAAACGCTGACCCGCGGTGCCCTGGTTCGCCGCCCTGGCGTCGGGGTGGACGACGCCCGCCGCGTACAGCTTGCGCGTCCACTCCAGTGCTTCGAGGTATTCATCTGTCTCGACCCGGTAGATCAGCTTGCCGTCGACGAGGTTCCAGCCGAGGGACTTCTCGCTTCCGGACAGCACACCGAAGACGCCGAAGGCGGTCCACTTCATGTCGTCGCAGGCCCACACCTTCGCCTTGGCGTTGGTGATCTCCTTGGCGAGGGCCAGGAACTCATCGGCAGAGGTGGGGAGTTCGTACCCCTCCTTGTCGAAGACGTCCTTGCGGTAGAAGGGCACGATGCCCGGGACGGTGGGGGAGGGCTGGGGCAGGCCTCGCAGCTTGCCGCCGAAGATGGAACGCTGCCAGGCGTCGGTCGGGATGGCCGCGAGGTTCGGGTACTCCTTGACCTTGTCGCCCGAGAGGTACGGGCCGAGGTCCGCCATCTTGCTGATGATGGCACTGGGTATCTTGCCGCCCATGTTCCAGCTGGGGATCACCACGACGTCCGGCATGTCACTGGAGGCGAGCACCGCGCCCAGCTTTTCGTCGTACGTGTTGCCGTCCTGGTTCTGCCAGACGATGTTGGCGCCGATCGTCGTGTTCATCGTGGAGTAGTAGGGATTGCTGGCCTTCGGCGGCGAGCCCCAGAACGGGGACATGATCTTGATGGTGCTGCCCTTGCCAAGCTTCTGCGGCACCGAGGTCTTCAGGTCGCCCAGGACGAGCTTGCTGGTGAAACCGACGGAGGAGCCGTTCTTCGACGCGATGTCCGGGGCCACCACGTTCTGCGCCACGAAGGCTGGAAGGATCTTCTTCGCGTCCCTACCCGCAGTCGTGCCCTCCTTGGAGTTGCCGTCGGAGCCGCTGCAGGCGGCCAGCAGCGGCATTCCGCCGGCCCCCGCGGCCGCGGCGACCGCCGTGGAGGCGAGGAAGTTTCTCCGGCTGATTGAGGAGGGGGAGTTCGGCGTCATTGCGTCAACCCTTCATGGCGCGCCAGGACACACGGCAGGCATCCACCGGTCGGCTCCTGTATGTGAGATGAAACTGGTGTTACTGGCACAGCCGAAGCGGGCTTCGGAGGGAAGGCGCCATGCCTGGCATCTCCAGCACCTCGCAAGCTTGTTGAAGCGCTTCGACATTGCTGTGAGGTTAAGTGAACCCTCCCGGTCGTACAAGGGTCGACTCCAAGATTCCTCGGAGGGCTAAGGGATTCCGGGCAGTCCCGGTCGGCTATGACATGGCTGAGCGGGAGGGAAGGTACCCGTCCGATGGCCCCAGGTATTCGAAGCGCTTCGAAGAGTCAATACACCCAACAGCGGGGGGCTCCTCATCAGGCACAGGGGAACGAACCGGTACGTAGCAGTCGCCGCCGACGGCGTGAAGGTTGCCGACCGGGGTGACATTCTCGGGATCGACGTGGTGATCGTCGTCGGGGGACGCGACCCGCACATCAACGGCCGCGAGGAGGTCTTACGCATCTGTGACGCCCAGCCGATGAACGAGGGAGTCATGTGGCCGGAGTGCCAGAGTGAGCGGCGGCCCGGAGCCCGTCGCGCAACGACCCATCTGGGGCACCTGCTTGGGGGATGGCCGAGAACGACGGGGTTCGAAGGTGTGACCGCCCGAACAGTCAAGATCATCATGGATCAGCGGCACAAACGAATCGCAGCCGGAGGAACGCTGTCATTGCGGTTGCCGGACTAGTACTGGGCCTTCGTCTTCAACGCGACCCTCGGTTCGCCGGCGTCCAAGCGGGCCGCTCCGCTGGAGCACATGGAGATCGCCATCGAACGGACGGACGCCGAGCGGCAGGCTGACGTCCCCGCGGTCGCCTCTGTATCCCCCGCACACTGACGACATCTGCATGTCCTTTGTGTGTGCGGGGCGGTGTCGGTCACGACCCTTGCGTGTCCTCGACAGTCGCGGTCCAGGCGTTCGGCGGTGGAGGCATGGCTCCACCGCGGTGACTGCAACTGATGGAGCGGCTGTCCCCGCCGGAGCACGCGGTGTTCGTGCTTCGAGCTTTCCGGCGCCGCTCCCGCGCGGACGACGCAGCCGCGCAGGAGAGCGAGTGGGTCAGCCGGTGAAGCCCGAGGCGGCCACCCAGGCGGCCAGCTCCTTTTGAGCCGCTGCCCGCAGGTCCGGGGACGGATTCTCCGTGCCGTTGGTAACCAGCGCGTAGTGGAGGCCGGAACCGCCCGGTGTGGTGAGCAGGAGACGGTGCGCTTTGGTGCCGCCGGTCTCCGCGGCGGTCGCGATGGGCGTGTCCGAGGAGTACGCCGGCGGACCCGTGAGCGTGCCGATGTCGGAGACGACGGTGGTGGTCGCGGAGGCGAAGGTACGGGGGAGATGGAGTTCGGTGGGAGCGTCGGTGCCGTCGCCGGAGCGCCACACCAGGACGCCGTACTGTCCTTCGGCCACGAGCCGCGCCACACTGGGCATGCTCGACGGCACGGGGTTCCAAGTCAGCGTCTTACTGCCGTCCCGCGAGCGGTCCTCGTACGAGAAGGCGAGCGTACGACCCGCGACTGCTCCCGGGTAGAGGCGGTCGATCAGCCGGGCATCCTGCCGCAGCACCGCCGAGCCCGAGTCGTCGAGGCCGACGGTGGACAGGTCCTCTTCGTTCCAGGCGTCGTGCTCCTTCAGCACCTTGTCGGGGTTGTCGTTCATCAGCTCGTTGTGACGGCCGCTGTAGATGTCCCACTGCCACTGGGTGGAGGACACCACGGGGCCGGACTCGGCGGCCATCTTCCACCAGTCGGCGCCGGACAGTCGGGAGTCGAGGGACTGGTACATGCCCTTCAGCACGGTCGGGGCTTTGTCGGCGACCGAGCCGGACAGGTGGTGGCCGAACTCGCTGACGATCGGCGCGGTGTCCAGCGCTGTGGACCGGTCGCGGATCTTCTTGAAGTCGTCGACGTACCGCCCGTCGCTGGCCTTGCCGGGCATGAAAATGCCGGACATCGCGGCCTGGTCGTAGAAGTGCGTGTTGAAGACGTAGCGCGAGCCCAGTGTGCCGATGCCCTGCAGTCCGCCCTCCTGCTTAGAGAAGAAGATGTTGGAGTTCCAGAAGAGATTGGGCTCGACGAAGGCAGGCTTGTCCTGCCACCCCGCCGCGTCCATCCGGGCACGGAAGCGCTGGTAGAAGGGCCACAGTCGGTCCTTCTCCCAGGACTTGCTGGTCTCGCCCGACTCGTACGTACCCGCGTGCGGCTCGTTCAGCGGATCGAAGCCGAGGATGAGCTCGAAGGACTCGGCGGGCAGATGGCCCTTGACGTACTTCATCGTCTTCTCGGCAGTGTCGAGGAAGGCGTCCTGGATCTTGACGATACCCGCCGGGGTGGTGACTTCACGGTTGCGCCAGAAGTCCTGGTGGGCGGAGGTGACAGCCTTGTTCTGGGTGATGTTCTGGCCCCAGTGGGCGCAGACGCCGCAGCTCTCCTTGGAGTAACCGCCGGCTTGGACGACCCACTTGGGGGCCCCGTCGCCCTGGTACCAGCTGCCCTGGTTGAACAGATAGCGCGAGTACAGGTCCTGGTGGAAGTCCGGGAAGACGTGCAGGCCGGCGTCGAGAGAGGCCTTGATCTGCGCGGTGGCCGCGGCGAGGTACTCCTCGTCGACCTTGCCCGGTTCGGGGTTCGCCTTTGCCCAGGAGAGCAGGAACCGCACGGAGTTGGCGCCGGCCTGCTCGCGCATGGCCTCGGCGGACTTGCGCGCGTCCGCGGTACTGGCGAATGGCAGTCCGCCGTTCTCCTCCAGTTTCACCTCTCCGGAGACATTGAAGCCGCGCAGTACGACCTCCCGCCCGTGTCCATCGACGAACCGGGTGCCGTCGACTGACACCTCGGCAGCCAGATCGTCGAACCACAGCCCGTCTTTCGCGGGCGGCGCCGCATCCGCCGGAATCGATGCCCCGTGCACCCCTGCCGCCCCTCCAACCGTCAACAGCGCGAGGGCGATCCCGGGCATGCGTTTCTTGACGTGTACACCTCTGTAAGCCATGTGCGGCACCCTGCCGCTGAGCGTGTGTTACCGCAAGTAAGTAGTATTACAAGGAAGTTTCAATTCTCTGGCCGACCGGGCCGGACGGGCGACAGGCTCGTGCCTGCCGTACGAAACCGGACCGGCACCCCAAGTGACCCGGCCGGCGACCCCGGCAACCTTCCATGGGCGGGCGGCAACTGACAGGCGTAGCCGCCCCCACGGAAGGAAACGCCCATGCAGCACCGCCGCCCCCGCCTGACCAAACGGGTAAGCAGCGCCGACTGGCGGTCCAGCTCACCGACGAGATCATGATCTGGCTCAACCGGCAGGGCGGCGCCGGCCCTCTCGGCTCGACGGTGGGGACCGTCAGCCTCGGTGGCGCCGCGTGGGGATCTCTGTGGGGCGACATCGGCTGAAAGGTGCATGTTCTGCCCGAGGCCGGGGAGCGTACGGCCGCGGTACGAGACGGACTTGGTGGTGAAGAACGCGTCCGCGAAGTCGTCGCGCCGGCCGGAGGCAGTCGCCCACCAGGCGAGCGACGTACCCCAGCCCTCCCATGTGCCGTAGTTCGTACCGGGGTTGATGTCCGATAGTCGCGTCGGCTCGGGCCTTGTCCGTCATCAACACGCCGCCGGTCAATCCGCCGGCGGCAGCGGTCACGGGTGTCCTGCGTTTGATCATGCTCATGGATCTCTCCTGTGGCGTCCACGTCGTAATGAAGGATCGAAGCGCCCCTCGCCTCTCGTCCACATGGATGGCAGCGCCTTTTCGCGTGTTCGGTATTTCGAAAGGATTGCGCGCAGAGGGTGTTCGCATTGCGCACGATGTCTACCGCTGTTTCCGCATTTCGTCTGGAGCGGAACTAGAAGGGACTGGGACCCGCAGGGCTCGTCAGGACATTGACAGTGCAGCAACCGGTTCCTACATTAGGCCAGCATCACAACGGCTCTAAGGCCTCTGGAATTGCCCAAGGAACTCGCGGATCTTTCGAAATCTCGAACGCCGAAATCTCGAACACGGAAATCGCGGGGTCGAAATCTCGAACATCGAAATTTCGAACGGCGAGGAGATTGGCGGCTCTCGAAAAACGTCGTCTTCGCGCCAGGGTTTCCCCGGTGCCGCTCAGAACGCTCAACCCCCCCCACATGAGAAGTCAGTTGAGGCCAGAATTTGTACGGCCCTGACCGTTGGCAGGAGACCCTTCGCATGCCCCTCCTCGAAGCCAGATCCAGGAGCGCGCTCTATCTGGTCCTTGCACTGGTAGCCCTTGTGGCCGCGGCCCTGCCGCTCGGCACCGTCAGATCATCCGCGGCGGAGCCCACTCCGGCCGCACAACCGTCGAAGACCGTCTCGCGCTATCTGTTCACCGCGTTCACCAACAGCAGCGAAAGCAACATGTACGTCTACGGCTCCGACGACGCCCAGAACTTCTGGTCCGTCCAGGACAAGGCGTACACCCCGCCGGCCGGTCTGGTCCGCGATCCCAGTGTCATCAAGCGCGGTGGGCGCTACTACGTCGCGTACACCAACGGCTGGACCGGCACGACCTTCGGCATCGCCACCAGCACGGACCGCCAGAAGTGGACGCATGTCGCCGACATCGACCACGGGGTGGCTGCCAACAACACCTGGGCGCCGGAGTTCTTCACCGATTCCCCGGACGGCAAGGTCCGCATCGTCGTCTCGCTCTCCACCGGACCCACCGCCTACCGGCACTTCCAGCCCTATGTCCTGACCGCGCTTGACGGCACGCTCACCAAGTGGAGCAAGCCCGAACCGCTCCGGGGCATCCACCCCAGCGAGAGCCACTACAACGGCTACATCGACACGGTCATCGTGCGCAGAGGTTCGACCTACCACGCCTTCACCAAGAACGCGACGGGCGAAGTCATCGAGCACGCCGTCGCCGAAAGCCTCACCGGCCCGTATACCTTCAAGGGCAGAGGTGACTGGGCAGGCTGGGGAGATCTGCTCGAAGGCCAGACCGTCGTCCGGCTGCCGAACGGCAGCTATCGCATGTTCATGGACGGCTACACCGTTAAGAAGTACTACTACAGCGACAGCACGGACCTCGAGCACTGGACACCGAAGAAAGAGCTGCCCGGCCTGTCCGGCATCGCGCGCCACGGCACCGTCATCCAGGAGACCGCGACTGAGCTGCCCACGGACAACAACCCCGCGCTGCCGGGCTATCATGCCGACCCCGACGTGATGCATGCCGACGGCAATTTCTGGATCTACCCGACCGAGGACGGCCACCCGGGCTGGAGCGGCACCCGCTTCAAGAGCTTCTCCTCGCCCGACCTGGTGAATTGGACCGCCCACGGCACGGCTCTCGACCTCGCCGATGTGTCCTGGTGTCACCAGAACGCCTGGGCTCCCGCGGTCGTCAAGAGGGGCGGCACGTACTGGATGTACTTCAGCGCCTGCCAGTCCATCGGTGTCGCCAAGTCCTCAAGTCCCAAGGGCCCCTTCGTGGACGCCCTCGGTAAGCCGCTCGTCGCCAAGGGCCAGTTCGGCCACCAGTCCATCGACCCGGACGTCTTCATCGACGACGACGGGGCCCCGTATCTCTACTTCGGCCAGGGCGGCTTCGAGGCGGCGCGGCTGAACAACGACATGGTGTCCTTCGCCACCCAGCCCGTGAACATCACCCCGCCCGGCTACAACGAGGCGCCGACGGTCTTCAAGCGCAAGGGTCGCTACTACGCGATGTGGTCCGAGGACGACACCCGCAGCCCCAACTACCGCGTGGCATACGGAGTCTCCGACTCGCCGCTCGGCCCGTTCACGAAGGCGGCGGGCAACCCTGTCCTCAGCAAGCGCGAGAGCGACCAGATCCTCGGCACCGGCCACAACTCGGTCATCCAGGTCCCGGGCCGCGACGAGTGGTACGTCGTCTACCACCGATTCGCCCGCCCCGGCGGTGACGGGACCCACCGCGAGGTGGCCATCGACCGGATGCGCTTCAATGACGACGGCACCATCCCCACGATCAGACCGACCCAGCGTGGCATCAAGCCGGTGAAGGGGATCACCTCATGAGCCGCGACGAAGCGGGTGAGCCCAGTCGCAGGATGCTGCTGAAGGGGGCCGCCCTGACCCTGGGGGCGGCGGCCGGAGGGTCGGGCCTTGCTGCCCACGCCGCCGTACCCGAAAAGCGGGCCGATGCCGCGAAGGCCGCCCCGTATGACAATCCCCTCGTGCGCAACCGCGCCGACCCACACATCCATCGGCACACCGACGGCTACTACTACTTCACGGCCACCGCACCCGAGTACGACCGGATCATCCTGCGCCGCTCGAAGACCCTCCGCGGACTGGCCGGCGCCCAGGAGTCGGTGATCTGGAAGAAGCACACCAACGGCGACATGGGCGCACACATTTGGGCACCGGAGATCCATCACATCAACGGCAAGTGGTACATCTACTTCGCCGCCGGCCGGACCGACGACATCTGGAAGATCCGGATGTGGGTCCTGGAGAACGGACACGCCAACCCCTTCAAGGGGGCGTGGAGCGAGAAGGGGCGGATCAACACAGCCTGGGACACCTTCTCGCTGGACGCCTCCACCTTCGTCCACCGCGGCACCCGCTACCTCACCTGGGCGCAGCACGAGCCCGAGTTGGACAACAACACGGGCATCTTCCTCTCGAAGATGGCCGACCCGTGGACTCTCACCGGGCCACAGGTCCGCCTGTCGACACCCGAATACGACTGGGAGCGCATCGGCTACAAGGTCAATGAGGGCGCCTCCGTCATACAGGGGAACGGCCGGGTCTTCATGACCTACTCGGCCAGCGCCACCGACCACAACTACTGCCTGGGTCTGCTCACCGCCGACGCCCGCAGCGATCTGCTGAACCCGACGTCATGGACCAAGTCGCCCGTTCCGGTCTTCAGGAGCAACGACACCACCAAGCAGTACGGTCCCGGCCACAACTCGTTCACCGTCGCCGAGGACGGCCGCACAGACGTCCTCGTCTACCACGCGCGCCAGTACAAGGAGATCACCGGCGACCCGCTGAACGACCCGAACCGGCACACCCGCATCCAGCGCCTGGGCTGGACGGCGGACGGCACCCCCGACTTCGGGGTACCTGTCGCCGACGCACCTGCGCCCGGCAATGCGGCCGTCAACCGCTACACGATGACCGCGTTCACGAACTCCAGCGAGTCCAACATGTACGTGTACGAGTCGGCCGACGCGACCACGTACAAGCTGCTCAAGGGTCCGGCCTACACCCCGCCCACCGGGCTCATCCGGGACCCCAGCATCCTCAAGTACACCGACGGCTACTACTACATCGTCTACACGACGAACTGGACCGGGAACACCATCGGCTTCGCACGCAGCAGGGATCGCGTCAACTGGACCTTCCTGCGCAACTACACGATCCCGATGGCGGGACTGGACCGTACCTGGGCGCCCGAGTGGTTCGTCGACGAGGACGGCAGCGTCAGCATCATCGTCTCGCTCACCACCAACGACCTGACGGACTTCGCGCCCCACCTGCTGCGGGCGACCAGGGCCGACCTGTCCGCGTGGGCGCCACCCGTGGTGCTGCGGGGCATTCACAACTCCAACTACATTGACACCTTCGTCGTGCGGGACGGCGGGAAGTATCACGCCTTCTGCAAGCAGGAGACGACGAAGTACATCGAGTACGCGAGCGCGCCCGCGCTCACCGGCCCCTACACCTTTCAGGGCAGGGGCGACTGGGCCGGGTTCGGCAGCTGGAACGAGGGACAGGCACTGGTGCGCCTCGACGACGGCGGCTGGCGCATCTACTTCGACGCCTATCGCGACGGAACGTACTACTACTGCGACAGCCACGACGGCTTCAGGACCTGGAGCCCCAGGCGGCAGTTGCCTGGCCTGTCAGGATTCGCCCGCCACTTCACCGTGCTGAAGGAGCGCGTGCAGTGAGGCGCCGGCGGTTGCGACGCCTCTTGGTGGCACTCTGTATCGGTCTGGCCGGCGTACTCCAGCCGACCGGGCCCGCCCAGGCAGCCCCTGCCTCGGTCACCAACGGCACACAATTCACTGACACGTCGGGTGGTCTCCTCCACGCGCACGGCGGCGGGGCCATCAAAGTCGGCGCGTACTACTACTGGTTCGGCGAGAACCGCAACGCCGACAACACGTTCCGATACGTCTCGGCCTACCGCTCCACGGACCTCAGGCACTGGGAGTTCCGACGCCACGTCCTCAGGCAGGCCACCGACCCGGAGCTCGCCCTCGCCAACATCGAACGGCCCAAGGTCATCTACAACAGGCAGACCCAGCAGTTCGTGATGTGGATGCACAAGGAGAACGGCAGGGACTACGGCGAGGCTCGTGCCGCGGTCGCGACATCACCGACCGTCGACGGTGACTACACCTGGAGGGGCAGCTTCCGTCCGCTGGGTCATATGTCCCGCGACATCACGCTCTTCGAGGACTCCAACGGCACCGGCTACATGATCTCCGCTGCCCGGGAGAACTACGACCTGCACATTTACCGGCTGACCGATGACTACCTCGGCGCTCAGAGCCTGGTGGCGAACCCGTGGCCGGGCGGCCACCGGGAGGCGCCCGCACTGTTCAAGCGGGGAAGCGTCTACTTCATGCTCACCTCGGGCTCCACCAGTTGGAGCCCCAATCAGCAGCAGTACGCCACCGCCACGAGTCTTCAGGGCCCGTGGAGCGCCATGCGGAACATCGGCGACACCACCGCGTACGGATCGCAGACCGCATACGTCCTGCCGGTGCAGGGCGACCGGGGAACCACGTACCTGTACATGGGTGACCGGTGGGGCAACTCGTTCGGCAAGACGGTCAACGACTCGCGCTATGTGTGGCTGCCGCTGAGGTTTCCGACCGCCTCCAGCATGACCATGGTCTGGTATCAGGAGCTCACGATCGACACCCAGGCCGGCACGGTGGACGGGCACGGAGGTCCGTACGAATCCTTGGCCGCGCGGCACAGCTCCAAATGTGCCGATGTCCCGGACCAGTCCCTCAACCCGGGTGTCGCCGTGGTGCAGTACACCTGCAACGGCGGCGGCAATCAGAAGTTCTGGCTCAAAGACGCGGGCAGCGGCCGGGTCCAGCTGATGGCCAGGCACAGCTCCCTGTGCCTCGGGGTGCGCAGCGCGTCCACGGCGGACGGCGCGGCCGTCGAACAGCAGACCTGCGGCAGCGGCGCGCACCAGCAGTGGCAGTTCCAGGACGCCGGCGGCGGTTACATCCGCCTGCTCGCCCGGCACAGCGGCAAGTGTCTCGACGTGCTGGACGAGTCCACGGCCGACAAGGCCGCGATCGCCCAGTGGAGCTGTACAGGCGGCAGCAATGAGCAGTGGAAACGCGCCGCCTGACGCTCCGCCAGGGATGACGGCGGTCGATCGCCGCTGTCGGCGTCAACGCGGTTGTGTGCCTTGGCGACGTCCTGCAGCGGGTAGCGGTCGCCGATGTCGAGGGTGAGGGCGCCGACGGCAGCCACACTGGTGAGGTCGCGAGCGGTCTGTGGTTGTGCTGGGTGGCTTCGGGCAGGGTGCGGCTGCGGCGGGTACCGCTCAGGTCGGCGTAACGGACCGTGCAGGTCAGGCCCGTGGCGATCTGATCGGAGGCGCGCAGGCGCGCGCCGAGGTCGTCAGCGAGGGCGAGCAGGGCGCGCCGGTGCTGGGCGGGGTCGAGTTCGCCGCGGGTGAAGCGGTTCTCGGTGCTCAGGCTCGCCGGTGCCGGCGCCGGGTCGACGATCGTGGTGTCCCGGCCCTGGGCGCGCTCATGGAGGGTGCGGCTGGTACGGGTGCCGAGGAGGCGCTGCAGTGTGTGCTGGGGGACGTCGGCGATGTCGCCGAGGGTGCAGGCCGTACTCGGCGAGCGTCGCGGCCGTTTTCGTTCCCACGCCGGGCAGTTCTCGCGCCGGACGGGGCCGCAGGAACGCTGTGATCGCCTCGGGGGAGTCGTCGACGACGGTGCGCAGGCCATGGCGGCGAGCATCCGGTAGGGCGCACATCCCGCCGAGCTGTGCAGACCGAAGTAGGCGAGTGCGCGCAGCTGGACGAGTTCGGTCAGGCCGCGGGCGTCGCGGTCCCTTCTCTGGGGGTCGGAGGAGTTGCCGTGGAGTTAGTCTCACATTGATGCAGCTCAGCGACTTGGTGGCTGAGCCTATGCATCACAACACCTGTGGTGTTAGCGCTCGATCCGGTGATTTGCTGTGTGGGGCGCTTCTGCTGTGCACGGTCTCACATCCCGCGCTGCTGCATGCACCGTCTATGCCAGGCCCGTTGCGACAGGCGGGAGAACAGTACGTTTTCGAGGAAGCACGTTCGACGCCAACGGTTCAGGACACCCCACACTCCGGGCAGGTGGCAGCCCTGGCCCAGTCAAGGCAAGCCAGAATCCCGTGGAGCCCACCTGCATGGCGTGGAATGATCTTGGCGACTGCTGACGAAAGGGAAGGCTGAAAACGTGTACGTACCGTCATCTGCACGAGCTCTCGATAATGACGAGCGTGAGCTCGTGGAGCTGGCACGCCGCACCATAGACGCGCATACGGACGCCGGGCCCGACGAAGACGGGATCCACACGATGGGGGCTGCGGTCATGGCCGCCGACTACCGGATGTTCGCTGGCGTGAACCTCTACCACTTCACCGGCGGACCCTGCGCCGAACTCGTGGCTCTGGGAGCCGCACGAGCCCATGGCGCCCGCCAGATGCGCTGCATCGTTGCCGTGGGAAACCACGGGCGGGGGGTCATCGGCCCGTGCGGGCGCGATCGGCAGGTCTTCGTGGACTACTACCCCACCATGCGCGTCATCGTGCCCACGCCCGCGGGGCTCAGGTCCGTTCTCGCCGCCGACCTGCTGCCGCTGGCTCAGCGATGGACCCCGGAGGCGGGCATGAGCGGTCTGGACCCGTTGCTCTACCAAGACCGCGAGACGGCGGGTCCCCCGATCATCCGGTTCAACCCCCGCTACCTCGAAGTCGTCCGCTCTGGCGCCAAGACCAAGACCACCCGCTTCCGGGACCCGGCGCAGCTCGGGCCGGCACGGCTGGTGTTCGAGAGCGACCCTGAAGTCGTCCTGTCGGCAGAGGTGACCGGCATCAGGCACTGCCTGGTCAG
The DNA here is from genome assembly GCF_042723265.1 of Streptomyces sp. NPDC058371. Lineage (NCBI taxonomy): Bacteria > Bacillati > Actinomycetota > Actinomycetes > Kitasatosporales > Streptomycetaceae > Streptomyces > Streptomyces sp. NPDC058371. Next base: position 1,711,973 of record NZ_JBHXJC010000001.1, read on the forward strand.
TGACCTCACCGACCGGGACGCCCAAGCTGAAGGGCTGACGACCGCAGCCGAACTCCGGGAAGCTCTCAAGGGCCACTACCCAGATCTGGCGGGAACCGACGAAGTCGACGTCATCACCTTCCAGATCAACGACAAGACAGGCGACGCTTAAATCGCGGAGGCACCAGCGACGACTGGGACGACCGCAGCAGCGAAGAAGACGAAGAAGACTCTGAAGCTGGTCGACGCATGATGACGCCCGACCGGTTGGGGTGGGATGCGGCCAAGGACCACGCGAGTGAGTTCTCGCTGCGGGGGTGGTCGCCCCCGCAGAGCAATCCGCTATCCGGATGCTGATGAGTTGAGGGCACGAGTCAGTTCTCGGTGGCTGCGCGAGCGGCCTCCAGCTCCTCCGTTCGCTCGTTGAGCTCCCCTTTCGTGTGGGCGAGATCTTGTTCTAGCAGCGTGATGCGTCGTTGGAGCTGGTCGATGTCGACAGGTGCCCCGAGCCCGGAATCGGCCCAGACACTCTCGCCAAGCTGAGACGACAGTCGGTTCTCCAGCTGGCGAACCCGTGCTGCCAGTCGCTGGCCGCGTTCGAGCGCGTTCGCGAGGTCGGTCTGGAGCGAAACCCGGCTGACTGCTGCCATTCGTCCGATCTGTAAAAGTATTGGCCGGGACCTTAGCGCAGACGAGAAGGCGGCCTACCTCGCGGGACAGTCACTCAGGCCGGTGTGCTCCCGAGGAATGGCGGCGAGTCCACGGTGAGGCTTCCGCCTTGTCGGCGCACTAATGCGTGAGCACAGCGACTCGTTCGCCACCCTCGAAGAGAGCTCAGTTCGCGGCGTCCCCTGCGGGTCGTTTTGCTTGGCCTGCGAGGGGTGGGGTCATCATGCCCACGGCGCGCAGCGTCGGACGTTGTGGCGGAGGGCTTCGAGTACGTCGGTGCGGGTCACCTGGGCGGGGAGCAGGCGGTTCAGGTGGGAGGGCATGTCCGGCTGGTCGGGCGGCAGGAAGCCGAGTTGGGCCACGCGGGCCATGCCGTGCGTGCGGGGTTGAGGTGTGGCGGGATCGGCCAGCAGTGGTCCGCTGGCCGGGCGGCCCGCTTCCTCGAGGAAGTCGATGCAGGCTCGCTCCAGGTCTGCTGCGGTCAGCCGAGCCGGGCCGGCGGTGACCCAGTGGAGGCCGGGGGCCGTGGCGTCGCCGCGGATCTGGGCTTCGGCCAGTGCGGTGACGTAGTCGACGAGGGTCTCCATCGGGAGGATGTCGGTCCAGTGGTCGGGCTGGACGGGCAGTCCGCCGGGTCGTGCCTGCAGCATGACGGAGAACAGGGCGTGGGGGAACTGGTGTCGGGGTGCGGTGGGGGCGCTGCGGGCGGCGAACAGGAGGGCGGTGCGCACGATCGCGACGGGCTGGCTGCATTGGGCGGCCAGTTCCTCGGCTCGGCGCTTGGACTGGCCGTACGCGCGCATGGAGCGGGCGGCGAGATCGTCTCCGGGGACTTCGAAGGCGGCTGAGGCGGAGGAGAGCAGGACCACCGGCACACGGGCGTCTTCGGCGAGTTCCAGGATCCTGCGAGTGCCGTCGGCGTTGACGTTGTCGAAGGCGGTGTGGTCGCGCGGGGCGAAGTCGGTGAGACCGCCGCAGTGCACGATCACGTCGATGTCGGCGGCCAGTTCGCTGCGCTGGCTGGTGTTCAGGCCCAGGCCGTCGGCGGTCAGGTCGGCCTGCACGCAGGTGGTGGCGCCTTGGGGCCGACGGCGATGGACCAGTGCAGTGACATCGTGTCGGACGGCGAGTGCTGGGAGGAGGTTCGCCCCGATCACGCCGGTTGAGCCGGTGAGGAGGATGGTGGGACGGGCTGCGGTCATGGTGGCCTCGGTGCTGTTGAGTGGGGGCGGGGCAGCCCTGTGGGGTGCCCGCGGCTGGGATGGGGAGGGCCGAGTCGGTGACTGCGGTCAGTTCACGCGCCGCCAGAGGGAAGGAGCCCGTCGTGCTGATGCTGGCAGTGGGCGGAGGGAGGGGCGGCGGCCCGCGGCATACGCATTCCAGTCATCGCCGTGCGTCCGCTTCCCACATCCCGGAACCGGGCGGTAGCGCGTCCGAGTACTCCACCGGGTGGCAGTAGGCGAGGCCATCGAGGGACTCTCCGGTCGCGAAGCGGGTCAGCAGGTCGCCGGCCTGTTTGGGAAGCTCCAGGTGCATCGCATGGTCGGCGTCGTGGACCAGCGTGAAGCGGGCGTCGGGACAGGTCGAGGCGATCTCGCGGCACAGGTCCGGTGGCGTGAAGAGGTCGTGCTCGCCTGTGGCCACCAGGACGGGCGCGGCGATCGCCGGCTGCGGCGACGGCGCCTGCTGCAGCAGCCGCAGGGTGTTGTTGCGGTACTTCGCCCGGTCCGCGTCGTCGATGTCGCGGAACATGGAATGCAGGATGCGGCGCACTGCCGACTGGCGATTTACGCGCGCGCCCGGCCTGGAGTGAAGGATGATGTCGGCGCTGAGTTCGGCGAACTCCTCCATCCGCTCGCCATCCAACAGGTCCACGGTGCGCCGCAGGTCCTCCCGGATTTCGTCGGGGACCCACAGGAGCGGTCCCGCCAGGGCGATGCTGCGTACCCCCTGGGGATAGGTCTGGGCATAGCGGTAAGCGATGCCCGACCCGTACGAGGCGCCGAGCACGTGCACCTGCCGGTGTCCGGCCGCCCCCAGCAGGTCGTGCAGGGCGGCCGCGAGGAAGTCCACGCCGTAGGAGGCGGGCAGCGTGTCCGCATCACCCCACCCGGGCAGGTCCACGGTGAACACGTGAAACTTTTCGGCCAGTACCGCTTCGAAGCGGCCCCATGCCGTCTTGCGCTGGAGGGCCCCGCCGATCAGCACGATGGTCTCCGACTCGGGGTCACGGTGCCGTAGCGTGCGCCCCTCGGACTTGTATCCGCCGTAGCCGGACACCACGAACTCTTCGAAGGCCAAGACGCTCCCCTGCTCTTGCGGCCCTTTGACGGCCCGGCCTCACCGACCGTGACGTCCACGCCGCCAGTGCAACGATCACAGCGGCGTGGCGACACGCGGATGGCGTACAGAAGCGCCCTACCACGACGTGAGATCGAGCCGGGCGGGTTCGTCGGTGCGGGCTGCATCGCGTGAACGGGCCGCAACGGTGCTCGCCAGGCTGTGACCCTGGAGAACTGTCAGCTCCCGCTCGCCTGTGCGACCCTGGTGGGATCCGCGGCAGCCGGGGTGTGGAGGGCGAACAGGCGGGTCTTGATGTGGTCGCTGAGCCATAGAGGTGCCGCGTATTGCAGGGCGGTGCCCAGGTGGGCGTCGAGGCCGACGGTGTACCTGCGACGCGGGCGCGGGACGCCGAGAGCCTTGGCGATGGTGCGGGCCACTGGCTGCGGCCCGCCGGCCGACCCCTGGATGCGGGAGAAGAGGCTTGCGGCACGGTCGTTGACACCGGCGTCGGCGTGGGCCGTGGTGAGGGCGGACAGGTCCTCCTGGGCCCGGTCCCAGAACGGGGTCGCGACGGTGCCGGGCTCGACGAGGACCACCTGCACGCCGTAGCGGCGGGTCTCCATGCGCAGGCTGTGCGTCGCCGCGCTGAGCGCGTGCTTGCTGGCCACGTACCAGCCGCTCATCGGCGACGGGATCCGTGCGCCGGCGGAGGAGACGGTCACGATCCGACCCCGGCCCCGCCTGCGCATCGCGGGCAGCACCAGCGTGCACATCCGCAGCGTACCTACGACGTTGACCTCCAGTACCTCACGGATCCGGTCCTCCGACAGGTCTGTGATCGCACCCGTCAGCGGGATGCCGGCATTGGCCACCAGTGCGTGGGGGCCACCGTCGGTGAGGTCGGCCGCTCTCGCGACGGCCTCCCGGCAGGACACCGGGTCGGTGAGGTCCATGACCACTGCGTCCAACGCCAGGCCCTGGGCGCTGGCGGTGCTGATCAGCGCGCCGGCCTTGTCCTGGGAGCGGGCCGTCCCGATCACCTGCCGGCCCTCGCGGGCCAGGAGCAGCGCAGTGGCCAGCCCGATGCCGCTGGTCGCACCCGTCACCAGCACGCTGGCCGGCCAACCGGCGCCGCTTGTCCGCTCATTCACGACTTGTTCGCTCCAGGGGTACGCCAGTAATTGTCCCGCTGTGAACCCAGCCTCGGGCAGTCCCCGGTCCCGGCACGGGCGGTGGCGGACGCGCCTTCGGGGGCAACGACCATGTGCCCCCTCGGGTCACGCACCCGCTCCTGTTACGGAGCTGCCGGTCGCGCCGAGCGCACTGGCAGAGGCAGCCAGTGCACGAGGAATCACAGTGGGCAAATCAGCACGCTTGTTGGCCAACGCCGCTGAAGCTGCGTTGTGGTTACTCTCCGGATTAGTTTCTTGACACCGGGAGGCTGGTCTAGGCTGCCGCAGTCGTTGGCCACCGAGGTCGGCGGGGCAAGGAGAGGTAGACGATGCCGCAAGCGGAATTCGCGAATGGCCCGGCGGGCCCGCCGGGCCGGCGGACGCTCAGTGCGGTGGAAGAAGCGGCCAGGATGGACGCGGTGCGCCGCTACAACATCTTGGACACCCCGCCGGATGGCGCGTTCGACCGTGTTGCGGCGATGGCGGCCCGACTGTTCAAGGTGCCGGTGGCGAGCGTGACGATCGTGGACGAGGACCGGATCTGGTTCAAGGCCGCTCATGGTCTGGAAGGCGTCAGCGAGATCAGCCGGGAGCCGGGTCTGTGCGGCTCGGCGATTCTGTCCGACGAGGCGCTGGTGATCCCCGACACTCTCACCGACCCCGTCGCCTTCAGCAACGGTCTGGTCACAGGGCCGATGGCGGTCCGGTTCTACGCCGCCGCGCCGATCATCACCGGCGACGGGCACCGGCTGGGCACTGTCAACATCCTCGACACCAAGCCCCGGCTGATCACCGAGGCCGACACCGCCACCCTCGCGGACCTGGCCGCGATCGTGCTGGACGAGATGGAGATGCGCCTGTCGGCCCTGAACGCCCTGCGCATGGAGCAGGAGCGGCGCCGGGAGCAGGAGGAGGCCCGACAGCGCACGGAGCGGGACAAGAGGGCCATCGAGGCGTTCGCCTCCACTCTCCAGCGCACCCTGCTGCCGCCGGCGCTGCCGGTGGTACCGGGGCTGGAGCTGGCCTGCCACTACGCCACCGCCTCCCCACAGAACGTGGGCGGTGACTTCTACGACGTCTTCCCCCTCGACGGCACGAGGTGGGCGTTCTTCCTCGGAGACGTGTGCGGCAAGGGCCCCGAAGCTGCCGCCCTGACCTCTCTGACCCGCTACACCCTGCGCGCCGCAGCCCTGATCGACCCCGATCCCGACAAAGTCCTCACCTCGCTGAACACGGCGCTGCTGCTGGACCCGGCTGTCGGGACGCGGTTCTGTACCGCTGTCTTCGGCGTCCTTGAGCCGCACGAGAAGGAGGGGTTCACCGTCACGGTGGCCACCGGCGGGCACCCCCCGGCCTATCACCTGCGCGGCCAGGCGGCAGTTGAAGCGGTGCGCCCCAAGGGAGGCATGCTCATCGGCGCCCTCGCCGGCGCAAGCTTCGCCTCTCACAGCATCCACCTGGCCGCGGGCGAAGGACTGCTCCTCTACACCGACGGGCTGACCGAGGCCCGCACCCTTGGTGGTGAAATGATCGGAGAAGAGGGCTTGACCCGTTTCCTTGCCGCACGCACCGGGCCCGTCAGCGCGGCGGCAGTCATAGGGGACACCGTCGACCTCATCGACGCCACGCCCCATGGCGCCGGTGACGACGTCGCCCTGCTGGCCCTGTCCGTCCCCCTCGCCGACGCCGCAGACGGCCTCACCGCGACCGCCACCGCCCACACCATCGCCCTCGCCGGCGAGACGCGGGAGAGCCGACCGTGACCGACTTCCGCCTCACCGCACAGCACACCGACGGCGACCTCGCCCTGGCCCACATCGCCGGGGACCTCGACAGCACCACCGCCCCGCAACTGCGCACCCAGGCACTGGCTCTGATCGAACAAGGCCACCGCCACCTGATCCTGGACCTCCAGGCCGTCACCTTCTGCGACTCCTCCGGCTTCAACGCCCTGGTCGGCATCTTCCGCTGCGCCAAGACCGCCGACGGCACCCTGGTCCTCGCCGCCGTCCCTGACCGCCTTGAGCGGCTGCTGGACCTCACCGGCCTGAGCACCCTGCTGCCCGCCCACCCCACCGCCGCCCACGCCCTCGTCGCGCACACCCGCAGCCAGGACACGGCCACCGCGTAACCCCCTGCGGTGGCCGCCAGACAAAGGCGGTCACCGCAGCGTCACGAGAGGGCACGATCGACACGCCGACAGCCTCACCGGCGCCCTCAGAACCCATCTTTGAACCTCGGTTGCTCGTACATGCGCCACGGTGGACGACTCGGTGCTCGCAAGGAGTCTGTGTGCCCAGTGGCCCCGGCATCGGGCTTTGCGGAGAGCTTTCGGGTGCTCCACACGCCGCGGTGGCACGCCTTTGCTGTGCGGGCCGGCAGGCGGATTCTGCCCTTACCGGGCGGGCCGGAGTCTTCGTCTTCCTCGGTCACGGGGCCGTGCTCCGAGCGTGAGCGGCGCTTCTCCGACGACGAACGCGACACTGTGCACCGCAACGTCGACCGGGTCCGCGCCACCTGCGAGTGGATCCTCACCGCTGTGGACACCGGCCAGGTCGACGTCGACGAGGAGCTCGCGAAGCTTTTGCGAGGCGAATAGGAATGCCCCGGTCACGGCACCGGGGTGATGCGGCACGCTCGCACGCGGAAGCGATCTGGAGAGTGCTCATGCAGGCCCGCCCGGCAGGTCTCCACACGCCGCAGCTGACGCGGGCCACCGAACTCACCGGCAGCCAGGTCCAGTCGGGGATGGCGGTGATGCGCGACCTCATCACGAAGAGGGGGTGGCCAACGGTGATCTACACCCGTGCGGACGGCTACCAGTTCACCGCGGATCCGAACGAGCTGGAGACCTACGAGACGGCCCGCGTGCACGTGCTGCTCACCGAGGTCCGCCGCCTGATCACCGGCACCATCGCCCCGCACGCTGCCCTGGACCCGGAGGACAAGCGTGTGCGGCACATCGTCGCCCAGCTCAACTCCGTCGAGTCCACCCTCGACCTGATCGCCTGAGAGAAGCGGGAGGCGAACGTCATGCGCCGACGACGGTATCCCTCGGACACGACGATCCTCGAATGGGTCCTGGTCGAGCCGTTGCTGCCAGTGCCGGCCTGCCAGACCCCCAGCGGCGGCAGGCCGGAGGCCCACCCACGTCGGGAGATCGTCGACGCCCTCATCTATCTCGTCGACACCGGATGCAAATGGGCCGCGCTGCCGCAGGATTACCCGCCGTTCAAGACGCTGTTCGGCTTCTTCGCCCGCTGGTCCACCGCGGGCGTCTTCAACCTCATACGCGACCAGCTGCGACGCCGGATCCGTCGCACGATGGGCACGTCACTGAACCCGGTGGCGGCGGTGATCGACTCCCCGTCCGTCAAGGTCGCGGCCACCGTCCCGCGCTCCACGTCCGGATACGACGCCGGAAAAAGACCGCCGGGCCGGAAGAGGCACATAATCGTGGACCTCAAAGGGCTCCCGCTGTTCGTGATGGTCACTCCGGCCGACATGTACGACAGCGTCGCCGCCCGTGAAGCCCTCTTCCGGCTCCGGCTGATGCACCCCGAAATCACCATCGTCTGGTCCGACTTGGCCTACGCGGGCACCCTCGTGGGGGCCTGGGCCAAGTCCTTCCTCCACCTCACGATCAAGACCGTGAGCAGGCCCGGGCCCCAAGGGCTTCGTGATCCTGCCGAGGCGTTGGGTGGAGAGACCTCACTGGCTTGGTTATCGCATGCGCGTCGGAACGTGCGCGACTACGAGACCCGCCCTGAGCACTCCGAGAGCATGCTCACCCTCGCATCGATCACGCTCATGACCCGCAGACTCACCCGGCCCGCCGTCCAGCCCAACGCATCCATGCCCCGATCCGCCGAACCCGTCCACGCTGCTTGACGCGTCCCAGGCATGACGCCGACCAAGCCTGGTGCCAGCATGTTTGCCTGGGTCATGCACCCAGCTCCTCCGTCACGGGCAGACACTCGGAGAGCAGGTCGACGACGTCGCGCCAGGCTCGCTGCGCGTGCCGCGGGTGGTAGCCGACGCCGGGGACCACGGGGTGGTCGACCGGCGGATGGTGGAAGGCGTGCAAGGCGCCGCCGTAGACCACGAGGCGCCAGTCGACGCCCGCGGCCTGCATCTCAGCGGTGAACGCCTTGCGTTGCGCGGGCGGCATGATCGGGTCTTCCGACCCGACCCCGGCCCACACCGGGCACCGAATACGCGCCGCCTCGCCCGGTCGGCCCGTGGTCAGCGCGTTGACTGTCCCGATCGCGCGCAGGTTGACGCCGTCGCGCCCGAGTTCCAGCCCGACGGCACCCCCGGTGCCGTAGCCGATGGCGGCGATCCGGTCGGGGTCGGTCCGCGGTTCGTTGCGCAACACGTCGAGTGCCGCATGGCCGATGCGCCGCATCCGGTCGGGATCAGCGAGCAGTGGCATGCAACGGGCCAGCATCTCCTCGGGGTCACCCAAATAGCGCCCGCCGTGAAGGTCGAAGGCCAGCGCTACATATCCCAGCTCGGCGAGAGCATCAGCCCGGCGGCGCTCGACGTCGCTGAGCCCCATGCCCTCTGGTCCGAGCAGCACTGCGGGCCGGCGGTCGACACCGGCCGGGAGCGCAAGGTGCCCGATCATCGTCAAACCGTCGGCCGGGTACTCGACCGTACGCGTCGTAATCGTCGTCATGAGACTGGACTGTAGTGATCGTCGAGCCCGGTCCGACCGCTGTTCTGCCGCTGGCAGAGCAGCGCGGGTCTTCCCCTGAAATACGACGACGGCTCACAAGGCCCGTCACAAACCTCGTCCCCACGGCAGCTATCCATCCCGTTGCCCCTTTGACCCGTATCTCGGTCAGGCCTCTCACCGGTTTGAAGATGGGTTCTTAGAGGTCTGGATCTTTGATGGGCCCGGGGCGGCGCGTTTCGCTCGGGGCTCCGGCAAACGCAAGTACGTCGGCCGCCGGTTCGTGAAGAACAACCGGCTCAACCATGCGGGCACCTCTGGGCCTTCGCCACCCTCACCCACTCACCCGGCGCCAACGCGCACTACCGGCGCCGACGCGAGACCGGAGACTGGCACGCCCAAGCCCTACGGCACCTGTTCAATCGCATGCTCGGCCAGCTCCACCACTGCCTCCAAAACCGGGTTCCCTTCGACGAAGCGATCGCCTTTCCTGCGAACGCCGCTACGGGGCGACTGGGGAGTCTTCCGCCGGTGTGGCCATGACCAGGCCGGAACTCACGGCGCGCTTGTGGCCGGAATGCTGCAGGTGGAGCCAGCGGTCGAGGTGGGTGCAGGCCCATGCCGGGTCGTACGCCGCCGTGGGCAACTGCGGTATGCGCTTGCGGCCGGTTTCGTCGAGGCGGTACGGAACGTCGAAGGCCGTGTTCCAGCCTTCCAGGGCTGCGGCGAAACGCTCCTCCGCTTCCGTCGCGTCGATCCCCACGTACTGGGCGATCTCCCCCCATGAACTGCCCCGTTCGCGTTCGTAGATGACGGCCGAGGTCAGTGCGCGTTCGGCGAGCTCGATGAGCTGGAACGCTTGGCTGACCCTGCCTCCGGGGCCGGTGTCGGGGTCGTTCTCGGTGGCGACCAGTCCCCTCGCGCTCTTGGCCACGTCGACGGAGTGGTGGCAGAGAACCAGGCGTGCCAGCGCCTGGCGGGTGAATTGGGCACGGTCGGCGTCGTAAGGGGTCGTCTCAGTCACCCGCATAGCCTCCCAGGACCTCCGCTCATCGAGTACCCGATATCTGCCGGGACCGCTCTCCGCTTGACGGCTTAGCCGCATGAGGTGTCGTTCCCACGCGCCAGCAGGGGGGAAGAGGCATCGTCGGTGGCGGGGTGTTCCGCAGGTCAGGCTGCTCGTCACTGCCGGACAGAGAGGTGACAGCCCCCAGTTCCAGCCGGTGTTGGAGAAGATCCGCGTTCCCCGCCTTGGGCGGGGCCGGCCCCGCAACAAGCCGGGCAGTGTCGCCGCGGACAAGGCCTATAGCAACCGGCCCTGCCGTGACTACTTGCGACGCCGAGGCATCCGGCACACGATCCCGGCTTCGACAAGGACCGCTACAAGAAGCGCAACACCGTGGAACGGGCCGTCAACAAGCTCAAGAACCACCGAGCAGTGGCGACTCGCTACGACAAGCGCGGGTACGTCTTCCTCGGCACCGTCACCGCAGCCGCCCTCGTCACCTGGCTCCGCACATAACCGCGTGCCACGACCTCAACTCACCGATGCACCAGGCGCCAATACCAAACCGGCTGCTGCGAGAAAGTCCTCAAGGCTGATGACACCGCTGCCCGTACCGTCGTCCCATTCGACCAGGAGTCCCGAGAGGCCCTCGTTCCAGGAGTCCGGCGTGTCGGTATCAGGGTCAGGATGCCACTCGACGCAGCCTTCACCGTGCCGGAATCGGAGATACAAGTACTGGCCGTCTGCTGTCCAGGCATCCCACTGCGACGGGCAGGCGGAACACGTCTGCACAACCCGCTCCAGTTCCCGGCCCCCATCTGTATTCATCCGGTGATGGTCGCGCACTAGCAAAACCCGTGCAATCGACTTCAGATCGTTGTCACAGCCGCCTCAAGAAGCGGCCAGACGCACATCAGCAGGGATCGGCCGGACAGCCCCTAGCCGGTGAAGGGGTCTTCCATCGTTGGGATACACGGAGACAGCAGTGCCTCCGTGTGCTGCGTGACCATGCCCCGAGCGAGCCTGAGCACGCCTACCTCGTTCTCATGGCCTGGGTCCTCGTCATCGCGAATATGGAGGAGCCCGTAGGAGCCGGGTGCAACCGCCGCCACATGCTCGAACAGACCGACAACATCAGGCGACGAGCGATGATTGGAATGGCCTCCCAGGTGGATGAACGGCTCGCCGTTCATCCACCGGAGATCAAGGAGGTAAGGGCTGGCCATCTGGGCAACGCGAAGCCGAAGCTCATCGACGATCTGCCGCAGTCGGACTTCATCGTCGTCACCAACTGCGGTCTCCCTGACCGTGATCCAGCCGTGGTACTCGAACACACCGCGATCCTAATGGGGCCAGCCGTGCGTCACGGCTCCGACCGCGGCAAGATCCGCCGGACAGAACCTAGAGGACGCCTTCCACTGCACCCCAGACCAGAGGCCTGCACACGCATGGTGGGGAGGTGACATCCCCTCTGCTGCCGCTGCTCCCTGCCGATATGGAGAGAGAAGGGGGCGGGCTTGGTCGGCGCGGCGGCATCGGGGCTCGGCGCGGTGCTTGCCGTGTTGCGCGTCGGCGGAGCCTCCGCGCGGGCCGATGGGTGGGGTTGGAGGCTGCGGGGGGGGGGGCGTCGGGCATACGGCATCACACCTATTCTCCGTGACCTGGTGTCAGTTGACCTGTGCCCGGCAGTGAGGCCTGCAGACACGGTCCCCTCCGCAGCCACATATAGATGAGTAGTCAACTCCCCTTGCTGCGGGTCTTCGGGAATGCTGCCCGACAACGGGATGAACTACGGTCTGGATGAGTCGTACGAGCTCCAGAACCTCATCGGCAGCCAGCAGGCCCAGGTGTTGGAGGTATCAGGTTCACATGTGCGGATCGCTGGACAATGGGACGGTCTGGTGGTGTGAGAGCAGTCCGGCGACGGCTTGGATGAGGTCGGTCATGTGCTCGCGGTCGACAAACGCTGGTTGTTGGGCGGTCACCGCCTGGAAGTCGGCGCCGGTGGCGTCGCGTTCTGGCGCCGGATGCGGCTGATTTCCTTCGAGCGGGTCGTCTCCGAGGAGGACAAGGTCGACAACCTGGCGGATATTTTGGTCGGCGAGGAAGGCCCCGGCATCTCCCGTGCTTCGCGTCCAGCACGGTCGGCACGGTGCAGTGCCTGACCTTGTCCCGATCGCCCATCGGCAGCAACCGCAGCGGTGAACCGTTACCGCTGATGTACTCGCTCAGGCTTGCTCCGGACGGCCCGTTGGGTGCGCCGCGCTGTGATCATGCTGAGGACGCCGGCGATGAAGGCGAGTACGAGGCCGGCGGCCATCACGACGTTGCCGGCCACAGTACCGGCGTTGGGGGAGGTCAGGTTGGGTGTCAGCTTGCCGGCCAGGCCGCCGACGCCGACGATCCAGAACGCGATGAATACCCCGAAGAAGGGGTGCCACCACCAGCGGGCGGTGAGCAGCATCAGCAGACCGAACACGATGATGAACAGGATGCCAGGCGGGAAGACGACGCCGAAGGGGGGTAGGGCCTCGGCGAATTTGGACCGGTCGGCGAACCACTGGATGACCAGGCCTGCGATACCGACGAATAGACCGGCGAACGAGACGAGAGTGCTACGGCTCAGACGACGCAGATGGAGCATGATTGATTCCTTCACGGTGAGGTCAGCGGGATGTGCGGCGGGCGTAGACGGCCGAGGTCACCGCGAAGGTGGCAGCGGCGACGAAGCTGAGCATCTGTAGCCAGCCGGCGGTGAAGTCCAATGCATGGGTTGGTTGGATCAGCCGGGATACGAACTCGGGCGCCGCGAGTCCTCCGAAAAGTAGAAAGGCGCTCATGGCGACGATGAGCAGCGGGGTGAATCGCCACCAGGCCAGCGCCACCAACACGGCGAACGCGAGGTCGATGAATGGGCCGGGCCCGTCATAGCCGGGCGCTTCGTCGCTGATGGCGGCCAGGACCAGCGCTAAGCAGGTGGCGATCAGGAACATCCGGTGTCGGCCGTGTGCACGGCCGATCGCGGTCCAGGCTGCCCTACCGCGTCGCGGTGGGCTCGCCGGATCCAACAACCGATGATCGTTGGGCGGTGTCTGCGCTGTCACGAGGCAGGTTCCTTCGCTGGTGGTGTTGGTCGAGTTGCGGGGCGGCGTCGTCTGAGACGCAGTCGGCGTCGTCGGGTAGAGGTCGCCCCTGTCGTAGGTGGGGGCGGAGCCTTGTCATCGTTGTTGTGCAGACCCAGGAGGATGACCTGTCCCGGCCACCCTGCGGACGGCGGACGAAGTGGTGTAAAGGCTGCTCACGATTCCTTCCAACGACCCGGCGTCACACCATCCTGGAGGTGGTCACGCCAACTGTCGTCGTATCGCGGGCGGCTTCCCGGATACGCCCCTCGGCGTAGGCCGGGGGCGCCCCGCAACGTTGCGTCACTCGGGGCGAAGCCGTCGGTCAGGCACCGGGTGAAGGTGGTCGCGCACGAAACAGCAGCGCCCGGAGCGGCCGCGCTGGGCGCCTTCGGATCACGGGTAGTTGCGAGTGGCTGGCCGGACAGAACACTCCAGGCAGTGCAGGGCTGCCGACAGGGTTCCGCTGCCGGCTGGCCGTCGATCCGAACAAGGGAGCCGCGTTCTCCGAGACGTGGGGCCGCTGTCCCAACGAGCCGATCAGTTCACGATCGCCCGGTAGAGGGGCCTGCGCGGGGAGGTACGGCGCGGAGCAAGTCACTGTTCTGCGGCTGCCGCAGGGCCCCGTGGACCCGGCAGAGTACGCCGACGGGGTCGCAGTCGGCGCAGTCTTGGCAGTGCTGCCACTACGCCTGCAATGAAATCCCGACAGCCGCTGCTCAACCCGGCCTGTTGTCTGTTGAACCGGCGGGTACGGCCGCGGCCGCGGTACTCAGGCCAGGAACTGCGTCAGCAGATGGTTGAGCTCGGCGGGCCGCTCGGTGGGAATGGAGTGGTGGGAGGCGCTCGACAGGATGGTGACGCTTGCCTCGGGGAGGAGCCGCCGGGCCGCGGCAGCCACCCGTTGCGCGTCGTGGGCCCTGCTGCGTTCGGCGAGGAGCACCAGGGTCGCAACGGTGCAGGCGCTCAAATCCTGCGCCTTGGGGCGTCGCATGGCGATGACCTTCGAGCGCCGGGTGGTGGCGGTGCTGTCCAGGAACGCCTGCCAGGCAGGGTCCTCAGGATCGCGGCCGGTTTCCCACCGGTGGAAGGCTCGTACCCGCTCGGCGGTCGGTTTCAGCAGCATCGGCAGTGCGCGCACAAGGTATCGAAGGCTCATGCCGGCGAAGCAGTTGGCGGGGTCGAGAAGCGCGAGCCGGCCGAGCCGGTGGGGTGCGTGCAGCGCGTAGGTCAGGGCCATCCAGGCGCCGTAGGAGTGGCCGCACAGGTGTGCGCCGTCCAGGTCCAGCTCGTCAAAGAGTGTGTCGAGCCAGGCCATCAGGTCGTCGGCGTCGTGCAGCGGCGCCCCGTCGTGCACGCTGCGGCCGATGTCGCCCATCAGATCGACGGCGTATACGCGGTGCGCGCGAGCCAGGGAGCCGACGTTGGCGAACCAGGCCACCGAGGTGACCCCGCCGCCAGGCAGCAGCACGAGGGGGACGCCGTCCTTCGGGCCGCAGATCTGGACCCGGGTGCTGCCGTAGGGAGACGGCACATCAACACTTCGGACCTCTACAGGCCATCGTCGCAGCACGGTCTCGTACGCCGCGAAGAAGGTCATCTCGTCACCCATGGTCCCCCGCCCTATAATCACTCGCCTACCGAGAGTCTCGGTGATCGAGATATTAGCCTGAGAGGGAGAGCGTGGACGAGCGGGATCCCGGCCTTCAGATGGTCCATCTTCTGCGTGCCGTTACCGTGGAACTGGACCTTTTCGCCGCCGAGTTCGGTGATCGCAACGGGCTGCATCCCACCGATGTGCGCGCCCTGATCCAGCTGCTGGAGGCCGGCCGGGCGGACACGACCGCCACCCCGGGATGGCTCGGTAGGCAGTTGGGGGTGAACTCTGCATCGACCACAGCGCTGATCGACCGGCTGGAGCGACTGGGACTCGTCCGCCGAGAACGGGATACTCGCGATCGCAGACGGGTGTTGGTGACCGTTACGGACCAGGCCACCGCCCTGGGCTGGTCGTTCTTCGGGACGCTGATCAACGAGATGGTCGCCGCGATGCGCTCCTTCGATGAGAAGGACCTGGCTACGGTGCGGCGTTTCCTCCTGGCCATGCGCGACGTCACCGCCGCAGGGCGACGGACCCAACGGGACGGCGCTGCCGGACGGTGAACGCAAGGCCGCTGCTACCTGCTTGGTTCGACGTATCCCGGCCTTGGGTATCCAGGTCCCCTGAGCAGCAGGACCTGGCACGCGGGATCTGGCCTGCTCAGCACAAGGAACCCCAGCGCAGGGCCGCACCAGGCAACAGGGCTGATGCCCCGTCCCATGCAACCGACGGCTGAAGTTTTAGTTCGGCGAAGATCGATGCCGGAACGTCGGAGGCCAAGCCGAGGCAGGCGGGGTGATACGGGGGGCCGGCCGCTGGGAGTGGGGCCGGCCAATGCGATGGCGTGGACGGGACCCTGCGCCGCTTCAGGAGGTGGACACGGTCGGGCGCGATTCTTGGGCTTCTGGAAGTTCCCGGTCGATGGCGCGACACCGGCCCGGCTGGAGCCGTACAACCGACAGCTGAGCCGCTGGCATGGCTGTGTCCGGACCGCACATGGGACGGCGGGGCACGGCCCGCCGCACCGTGCCGCCCCCGCGCCACCGAACCGTGAGCGCACGCGCGCACCACGACCCCTGCGCCCTGTGTCGCCCGGCATGCCGCCACTCAGGAGCGCAGGCGCCCGGCGACTGCCCGCAGCCAGGCCACCGGGCCCACGCAGCCGAGTCGCACCACGCGCCGGCCTCGAGGCCGGCGCGTGTCCGTGATGGGGGAGCGGGTCAGCGCTTGGTGTAGGTGAAACCGAGTTTGTCGATCTCGTCGCCGGAGCGTCCGTGGAAGCCCGCGATCTGCCAGCCGGACGGGGCGGTGCGGGTCACGCAGTCCTCGGTGGTGGATCCACCGGCCAGAGTGTTGCCCAAGTTGGTGGTGAACTTGGCGTAGAAGATCCGGGAGTGCCCCTCGTTCGAGCCCCGGCACAGCCGGGCGGACGTGACGTACTCCGCACTGCTCAGGGACAGGAACGACGCCGTGCCGCCGGTGCCGCCGTGGGTGAGGACCTTGCCGTTGCCCAGGGTCAGGCCGACGGCATCGACGCGGGAGCCGCTGCGCAGTGAGAAGGCGACAGGGCGTGCGGCTGCCGGTATGGCGTCGATGTCGGCGTAGTAGTCGCCGTGGGGTCCGCCGAACTGGTCGCTGAGCTGGAAGTCCGGATTGCGCGACCAGGTGAAGCCGACCGTGATCGGGTCGTGGTCGGAGAGCATGAGCCCGTCATCGGTGAGGAATGTGGCGTGCTCGTTGTTGTACGACGTCGCGTTGAGGGACACGAGTTTGCTGCTGCGGTAGAGGACCTTGTCCACGACCTCGCAGGTATTGGGCACGGTGGTCCCGGTCTGGTCGCACACCAGCGCGTCGCTGCCCTTGGCGGGCGGGGTGCCGCCGCGAATGAGCTCGACCCAGGCGTCGGTGAGCCCGTTGGCCGCGCCGAACTCGGCGATGGTGTCGGCGGATCGGGTGTAGCGGGTGTTGGTGTCACCCATGACGACGACCGCGTTGCCCGCGGAGTGGGACTGGATGAATGAGGTCAGCTGGCTGAGGTTGTCCGCGCGGGACGCCTCGTCGCCGTCGTTGGTACCGGCGTTGGTGTGCAGGTTGTAGAAGTCGACGTAGACGCCTTCCGCCAGCCGTTCACGCATGAAGGTGAAGCCCTTGGGCGTCAGGCAGTCGCCCGAGTCGTACTGGCAGGAATTCCAGTGCACGCGCTCGAAGTCGTCAGTGTCGTAGGGGAGTTTGGACAGGGTGTTGAGTCCGCTGCCGAAGGCGGCACCACCACTGGTGGGGGTGCGGTAGGCGTGCGCGATGTCGCCGGCGTAGAGGTAGGCGTGGTAGTTGAAGTCCTCCTCGACATTGACGATGTCGTAGGGCGCGATGCGCTGGCCTATGGCTGTGGTGCTGGACTCTCGGGATGTGGACGCACTGGAGAGGATCTCGGGTAGGCCCGCCACGTTGTAGGTCAGGGTGCTGAAGGATCCGGAAGTCGCATCCGCGGCGGCAGCCGGGAGCGCACTCACCACGAACCCGCCGCAGGTGATGGCCGCGGCCGTAAGGCATGCGAAGAGACGGCGCATGAACGGAACTCCTGTGAAGTGGGGAGGGGCAGCGGAAACTTACCGCCGGTAACCCCCTCCTGGCCCCGGCCCGGACCAGGGAGACCGAAACTTGACCGCGTGGTCCAGGCCAGAGGCCCCGGCAAGGGGTCGCCCTTGGTAGCAATCCTTGCGGGACGCGACGCCGTAGACGGAGGCTGAAACACAGTGCGTCGCACTGATGTGCCAAACACACTGTGTCGCACCGATGTGCATGGGGAACGTGGCCAGACCGAACCACGCCCTTATCCAGATGTGGCCGTGCACGCGGCGGCCAGGCGGTGATCTTGTGCAGTGCCACGTGTGAGGATGTCCTGGAAGTGGGTCCGGACGGACTGTCCGTGTGCCGGCGTGACGTCAGCCGTGA
>NZ_JBHXJC010000002.1:0-120672 GCF_042723265.1 Streptomyces sp. NPDC058371
CTGCCCTCCTCCAACCCCGCCGTCATCGCCTTCCTGCGCGAATACAAGGACGACCTCGTCCTGTGCGTCCACAACTTCTCCCGGTTCGCGCAGCCCACCGAACTGGACCTGCGCGAGTTCAACGGACGCCATCCCGTCGAACTGATCGGCGGGGTGCGCTTCCCCGCCATCGGCGAACTGCCGTATCTGCTGACCATGGCGGGCCACGGCTTCTACTGGTTCCGGCTCCGCGCCCTCTCCTCCCGCGTCATCCGGCGTTCTTGAACGTGAACCTCTGAAAGGACGCGTCGCCATGCAGAACACCGCACTGCAGAGACCTGGAAGCCTCGATCTCGTCGGGCTGTTGAGCTCGCTCGACGAGCTGCTGCACGCGTGGCTGCCGCGGCAGCGCTGGTTCGCGGGCAAGGGGCGGACCATCACGGAACTGACCCTGCTGTCGGTGACCGAGCTGCACCCCGGCTGTCTGCACGTCCTGGTGCACGCCGGACACGAGGGCACAGGCACCGGCCATGGCCCCGGAGGCACTCCCCCGGCCGACGACTGCTACCAACTGCTGCTCGGCGTACGGGAGATGCTGCCGCCGCGGCTCGCCCACACCCTCATCGGCCGTGCCGACGAGGGCCCGCTGGCCGGCCTGACGGTGTACGACGCCCTCCAGGATCCCGATGCGGCGGGGCTCCTCCTGGAGCGGCTGCGCCACCCGGGCACGGCGGGCCCGCTGCGCTTCGAGCGCGACACCCGGGTGCCGATCCCCACCGGTCTGGCCCCGCGTCTGCTCGATGCCGAACAGTCCAACTCCTCGCTGGTGTACGGGGATTCCTTCATCCTGAAGGTCTTCCGGCGGGTCCAGCCCGGGATCAACCCGGACCTGGAAGTGCCGTGGTCGCTGGCCCGGCAGGGCTGCACACGCGTACCCGCGCCCGCGGCCTGGTTCCGGACGTCACAGCCCGAGCAGGCCACACTCGGAGTACTCCAGCCGTATCTGCGCGACGCCTCCGACGGCTGGGCGCTGGCGGTCGAATCGCTCACCTCCGAGCGCGACTTCACCCACGAGGCGTACGCGCTGGGGCGAGCCACCGCCGAAGTACATCTGGCGCTGGCCGCGGCCTTCCCGCCGGAGACCCCGACCCGGCGGCACAACGGGCGCCTCGCGGACGCGATGACCGAGCGGCTGCACGCCACCGCGCGGTCCGTGCCCGCGCTGCTGCCGTATGTGCCCGGACTCCAGTCCGCCTACGACGCGCTCGCGCGCCTCGACACGGCCCACCCCGCACAGCGGATCCACGGCGACCTCCACCTCGGCCAGGTGCTGCGGGCCGGACAGCGGTGGTTCGTCATCGATTTCGAGGGGGAGCCGGCCCGCCCGCTGGCCGAACGCAGGCACGCCCAGTCGCCGGCCCGTGATGTCGCGGGCATGCTGCGCTCCTTCGACTACGCGGCCCGTTCCCGGCGGCCGTGGCGGCCGGAGTGGTCGCAGCGCTGCCGGGACGCCTACTGCTCGGGCTACGCCGCCCAGGCGCGGTGGGATCCCCGGGAGGAGCCCGAGGTGCTGCGCGCCTACGAGACGGACAGAGCCGTGTACGAGGTGCTGTACGAGGCCCGGCACCGGCCCGACTGGCTGCCGGTGCCGATGACGGCGATCACCCGGCTCGCCGAAACGACACTGCGGCCGCCACGGCAGTGATTCCGCCGCCCGCCCCGCTCGCCCTTTTCCCCGCCCCAAGGAGGCTGACCCCCGTGGCACCGCACACGACCGTCGTTCCCGAACCGCCCCTCCCCGTGCTGCCGACGGAGGCGCCCGCGACCACGCCCGGAGCGGGACCGCCCGAACCCGGGCACGGCAGTCTCGGCGTACGGCCGGCGGCCGCCATGGACGCGACGGACCGTGCGCGCCTGCTGTCGGGCGCCCACCACGACCCGCACTCCCTGCTCGGCGCGCACCCGGTTCCGGGGGGCATCCGGTTCCGGGTTCTGCGGCCCTTCGCCAAGACCGTGAGTGTCCTGGTCGACGGGTGGCGCGCCAAGCTGAAGGACGTGGGGGACGGTCTCTTCGCGGGCATTCTGGCGCTCGACGCCGTCCCGGAGTACACGCTGCTGGTGACGTACGACGGCGGCGAGTCCGAGGTGCCGGACCCCTACCGCTTCCTGCCCGCCCTGGGCGAGCTCGATCTGCATCTGATCAGTGAGGGACGGCACGAGGAGCTGTGGCGGGCCCTGGGCGCCCACCCGATGGTCCACGAGGGCGTCCTCGGCACCCGCTTCACGGTGTGGGCGCCGAACGCCCAAGGGGTCCGGGTCTGCGGCGACTTCTGCCACTGGGACGGCAGCGCGTATCCCATGCGCTCGCTCGGTGCGACGGGGGTGTGGGAGCTGTTCCTGCCCGGCATCGGGGCGGGGACGCCGTACAAGTTCGACATCACCCGGCCCGACGGCACGCACACCGTGCGCGCCGACCCGATGGCCCGGCGCACCGAGGTGCCCCCGGCGACCGCCTCGATCGTCACGGAGTCCTCCTACGAGTGGGGGGACGACGCCTGGCTGACGCACCGCACGGATCTCCCGCTGCACGAGGCCCCCCTCTCCGTGTACGAGGTCCACCTGGCGTCCTGGCGGCCGGGGCTGACGTACCGCGAGCTGGCCGAGCAACTCCCCTCGTATGTCGCTGACTTGGGCTTCACCCATGTGGAACTGATGCCGGTGGCCGAGCACCCCTTCGGCGGCTCCTGGGGCTACCAGATCACGGGGTTCTACGCGCCCACGTCGCGGCTCGGCACGCCGGACGACTTCAAGTACCTGGTCGACGCCCTGCACCGGGCCGGGATCGGGGTCCTGATGGACTGGGTGCCGGCGCACTTCCCGCGTGACGACTGGGCACTGGCCGAGTTCGACGGCACCCCCCTGTACGAGCACGGGGACCCCGCGCGGGCCGCCCACCCCGACTGGGGGACGCTGGAGTTCGACTACGGCCGCCGTGAGGTGCGCAACTTCCTGGTCGCCAACGCCGTGTACTGGTGCGAGGAGTTCCACATCGACGGCCTGCGCGTGGACGCCGTCGCCTCCATGCTCTACCTCGACTACTCCCGCGAGCCGGGCCAGTGGACACCCAACATGTACGGCGGCAACGAGGATCTCCATGCCGTCGCGTTCCTCCAGGAGATGAACGCCACGCTCTACCGGCGCAACCCGGGCGTCGTGACCATCGCGGAGGAGTCGACCGCCTGGGACGGCGTCACCCGGCCGACCTGCGACGGCGGGCTCGGCTTCGGCCTGAAGTGGAACATGGGCTGGATGCACGACTCGCTGGTCTACATCTCGAAGGACCCGGTGCATCGCAAGTACCACCACAACGAGATGACCTTCTCGATGGTGTACGCCTACAGCGAGAACTACGTGCTGCCCATCTCCCACGACGAAGTCGTCCACGGCAAGCAGGCGTTGGTGTCGAAGATGCCGGGCGACTGGTGGCAGCAGCGGGCCAACGAGCGCGCCTACCTCGGCTACATGTGGGCCCACCCGGGCAAGCAACTCCTGTTCATGGGGCAGGAGTTCGCCCAGGGCGGCGAATGGTCGGAGGCTCAGGGGCCGGACTGGTGGCTGCTCGACCCGGACTACAGCGCGGAGCCCGACCACCGGGGTGTCCGCGATCTCGTCCGCGACCTGAACTCCGTCTACCGCCGGGAACCCGCCCTGTGGCAGCGCGACACCGACCCCGGCGGCTTCGCCTGGGTCGTCGGGGACGCCGCCGAGGACAACCTCTTCGCCTTCCTCCGCTACGACGCCGACGGCTCACCGCTCCTCGCGGTGAGCAACTTCTCGCCGGTGGTCCGGCACGAGTACCGGCTCGGCGTCCCCGACGACGTCCCCGCCTGGCACGAGGTCCTGAACACCGACCTCGCCCGCTACGGCGGCAGCGACGTCACCAACGAGGGCCCGCTGAAGCCCGAGCCGGAGCCGAGCCACGGCCGCCCGGTCTCGCTGAGCCTGACCGTGCCGCCGCTGGCGACGCTGTGGCTGCGGCCTGCCTGACGGCGGGCGGCCATCCGCCCGCGTGTCTCACGGGGAGGACGGTTTGCCCGCCGTGCCGATCCAGGTGTGGAACAGTGCGCCGAGCTCCTTGCCGGAGAGCCGCTCCGAGAGGCGGATGAACTGCGCCGTCGTACCGTGCCCGTCGCGGTGGTCGGCGACCCAGGCGCGCAGGATGCCGAAGAAGGCGGGATCGCCGACGGTGGTGCGCAGCTTCTGCAGGGCCATGGCGCCGCGGGCGTACACGGGTGTCTCGAAGATGTGCGCTCCGTCGCCCGGGTCCGCGGGGGCGAACGCCCACAGGTCGTCGCTCGCCGGTCGCGCGTACAGGGCGTCGAAGGTCTTCTGGGCGCTCTTGCCGCCGTGCTGCTCCGTGTAGAGCCACTCGGCGTAGGTGGCGAAGCCCTCGTTGAGCCAGATGTCCTTCCAGGTGGTCAGCGAGACGGAGTCGCCGAACCACTGGTGCGCGCTCTCGTGGACGAGGGTGCCCAGGTCGGGTGCCCGGTCGTAGACCGGTCGCGTCTGGGTCTCCAGGGCGTATCCGACCTGCGGGGCGTGGTCGACGATGGAACCGGCGGCACGGAAGGGGTAGGGGCCGAAGACGCTGCTTTCCCAGGCGAGAACCGACGGGAGCTTCTTGAGCACGGGGGCGGCGGCGGTCGCCTCGCGCGGGTCGACGGCGTTGTAGACCTTGAGGCCGTCCGGGGTGGTGAACTGCTCGACCTTGAACTTGCCCACCGTCGCTGTCGCCAGGTACGCGGCCATCGGCTCCGTCTGCCGCCAGCGGAAGGTGGTGCGGCCGTGGTTCGTCCGCTGCCCGAGCAGGACACCGTTGGAGACCGCCGCACGGCCTTCGGGCACGGTGATCGTGATGTCGTAGGACGCCTTGTCCGTGGGGTGGTTGTTGCCGGGGAACCAGGTCATGGCGCCCTGCGGCTCGCCGGCCACGAACGCGCCGTCGTCGGTGGGGATCCAGCCGTCCAGGGAACCGTCCGGGTCGGTCACCGGCTTGGGAGTGCCCCGGTAGGTGACGGTGACGCGGAACTCCTGGCCCTTGCGCAGCGCGTGCCGCGGGGTGACGACGAGTTCCTGGCCGTCCCGGCGGAAGGCCGCCTTCTGGTGACCGACCGTCACGCCGGTGACCTTCAGGCCCTTGAGGTCGAGATCGAACCGCGTGAGCCGCTGGGTGGCGCGGGCGGTGAGCACCGCCTTGCCGTCGAGGTGCCGGGTCCCCGTGTCGTACCCCAGGGTCAGCGCGTAGTGGCGGACGTCGTAGCCGCCGTTGCCGGCCAGGGTGAAGTACGGGTCTCCCGCCCCGGCGGCGCCCACGGTCCCGGCCGCCGCCGGCGAGGCCGCCACGAGCAGGGCCGCGACGGCGACGGGGACCGCCGCGACAACTGCTTCCCGGCGAAGGACGGTCGGGCGTCTGGAGGGCCGCTGTCGAGGCAGTGTCACGTTCGCTCCTGGGGGTGGCGTGATCAATTCCGGTCAGCTTAGGGGCGGCCTCGACGCGAAAACCCATCGATCAGATCACGTTCCTCCGCCGGCCCACCGCAGCGTGTCGTGGTGACCTGGTTCCACTCACACCCAGGGCGGCGGACCGTCCGGGACGAACTGGTGCACGTCGAAGAGGACCGCGGCCTCGACACCCAGGGCGGGACCGGCCATCCGGGCCACCCAGGTCAGGAACGGGCGCGGTTCGGGGGCCTGCGCTCCCAGCCCCTTGGTGTACTCGACGTGTGCCTCCAGGGAGGCGATACCGCGTTCCAGCGGCTCGCCGGTGACGTCCACACCGTGGGTGGACTGCTCGGCGCCCGCAATGCACACCATCCGGATGCCGTTCCAGGGCTCCAGCCCCTCGTCGGCCAGTTCCGGGAAGATCCACCGGTTGCCGGCGTCCCGCGCCGCGTCCAGGGTGGCCAGACCCACCACGCGGTGGTCGGCCTGGTTGGTGATGCCGCCGATCATGCGCACGGTGAACGCGCCGGACACCACGATCTCGGGCCGATGGCGGCGCATGGCCCGCACGATGTCGCGGCGCAGCTCCAGGCCGTACTCGACGACTCCGTCGGGGTGGTCGAGGAACTCGACGGTGTCGACGCCGACTTCGCGGGCGCCGGCGCGTTCCTCGGCCTCGCGCAGGGGCTTCGCGCGGTCCGGGTGCATGCCGTCGATGCCGGCCTCGCCGCGAGTCGCCAGGAGATACGTGACCTGCTTGCCCTGCGCCGTCCAGCGGGCGACCGCGCACGCCGTGCCGTACTCGATGTCGTCGGGGTGGGCCGCCACGGCGAGACATCGCTGCCAGTCCTCGGCGAGCGCGGGAAGGGCAGGAGCGTCCGCGAAGCCGTCTTTGTCGCGAGGAGAAGTCATGCACCGAATCATGGCGCTCTGCACCTCTTGCGGAACAGAGGCGCGAGAGGCGGAATCCGGGCCCGACGGCTCACCGTTCGGGACGCCGCGCCCCGGGCCTGGTCAGGGCCACCGGTGTCGTGATGGAGTCGCGTCAGTGTGCGACGACCGAGACGACAGATCGGACTTCCGTGAACGGCACTCCGCCAGCCTGGTCCTCCTCACCGGTCAGGGTCGGGCTCGTCGGCGCCGGCCCGTGGGCGCGCGCCGTGCACGCCCGCGTACTCGCCGCCGGGCCCGAGACGCAGCTGACCGGGGTGTGGGCCCGCCGGACCGAAGCGGCGCGGGAGACCGCCGCGCCCTACGGAGCCGCCGTCGCCACGACCTTCGAGGAGCTGCTCGACGGGTGCGAGGCGGTCGCCTTCGCCGTCCCGCCGGCGGTCCAGGCGGACCTGGCGCACCGCGCCGCCAAGGCGGGCAAGGCGCTGCTGCTGGAGAAGCCGCTCGGCGCCGACCTGCCCTCGGCGCGCCGGCTCGCCGAAGCCGTCCAGGACGCGGGGGTGGTGTCCCAGCTCGTGCTGACCAACCGCTACCACCCTGTCGTCCGCGAGTTCCTCGCGACCGCCCGGGAGCTCGATGTCGCGGGCGCCCGTTCCTGTCTCGTCCACGGCGCGTTCCTGGGCGGCGACTTCGCCACCACCTGGCGTCTGGAGCACGGCGCCCTGCTGGACCTCGGGCCTCATCTGCTGGACCTGCTGGACGCGGCCATCGGGCGCATCGTCGCCATCCGCGGCACCGGCGACCCGCGCCGCTGGATCGAACTCACCTGCGAGCACGAGAACGGCGCCGTCAGCCAGGCCTCGCTCTCCGGCTCGGTGAACGTCCCCAGCGGCATCACCCGCATCGAACTCTTCGGCTCCCGCCCCACGCTCGTGTTCGACAGCGCCGGACTCGACCAGGAGGAGCCCTGGCCCGTGCTGCGCCGGGAGTTCGCCACCGCCGTGCGCAGCGGAGTCTCCGGCGGGCTGGACGCCCGGCGCGGACTGCATCTGCAGACCCTGATGGCCCTGGCCCTGAAGAGGTAGCCCTCCGGTGGGTGGGCCGATGGGCGGCGCCGTTCAGGGGAAACACCGGCCCGGGACGAGTGGAGTCGTGCCGGGTCTGTCGACAACTGACCTGTGACACTGCCGCGCATCGCCCCCATGCTCGCCACGCCCGGTGTGCTGCCCCCGGCCGGGCAGGACATGCGGTGGGCGTACGAGACGAAGCAGGACGGCCAGCGTGTGGTGGTCTACCTTCCCGGGGACGGTTCCGTGGTGCTGCGTGCCCGGTCCGGGGAGGACATCACGGCCGCGTACCCCGAACTCCTGCCGCTGGGCGGCGCCCTCGGGAGCACCCCGGCGATCCTGGACGGGGAGATCGTGGTCCTGGACGAGCGGGGGCGCGGGGACTTCCAGCGGCTGCAGTCCCGTATGGGCCTGGCACACGCACCGGCCAGGGCCGCGCGCCGGGCCGCGGAGACCCCGGTCCACCTGATGCTGTTCGACGTGATGCATCTGCGGGGCGACCTGACAGGGATGCGTTACGCGCGGCGGCGGCAGGAGTTGGAGGCGCTCGGTCTCGCCGGGCCCTTCTGGTCGACGCCGTCGGCGCTCGTCGGACACGGCGAGTCCGCCCTGCGGGCCACTCGGGAGAACGCCCTGGAGGGGCTGGTCTGCAAACGGCTCGACTCCGTGTACGAGCCCGGGGTGCGTTCCCGCGCCTGGATCAAGATCCGCAACATGAGGACCGCCGACGTCATCATCGGCGGCTGGTCCCCCGGCCGTGGCCGCCTGGTGGGACTGCCGGGCGCCGTGCTGGTGGGACAGCGCGAGGCGGGACGGCTGCGCTATGCCGGCAGTGTGGGAACCGGGTGGAGCGCGGAGGAGCGGCTGGCGCTCGCGCGGCTGTTGAGCGCCGCCGAGAGCGACACGTGCCCCTTCGACGCGGTGCCGCCCGTGCCGGGTGCGCACTGGGTGCTGCCGCTTCTGGTCGGCGAGGTCCGCTACAGCACACGGACGCGGGCCGGGATGCTGAGGCAGCCGTCGTGGCACCGGCTGCGCCCGGACCTGGCCCCCGAGGACTCCGCCGCGGACCTGCCCTGAGGAGCGGCCGGCGCGGCCCGGCTCAGGTTCCGTAGCGACGCAACGCCGGTGTCACGGCGGCGAGTACCAGCATCGCGGCGATGACCAGCAGACCACCGCCCACGACGGCCGTACGCGCGCCCAGGGCCGCACCGGCCGTGCCGTGCAGGACGTCCGCCAGACGGGGGCCGCCCGCCACCACCACCGTGAACACGCCCTGCATCCGTCCGCGCATCTCGTCGGTGGCGGCCGACAGCAGGATCGCTCCGCGGAAGACCATGGAGACCATGTCGGCGACCCCTGCGGCGGCGAGGAAGGCCACGGCGACCCAGAGACTGGTGCTCAGACCGAAGCCGGTGATCGCCGCGCCCCAGGCCACCACCGCGGCGATGACCATGAGGCCGTGGCGGCGGGCACGCGAGAACGTGCCGGACAGCAGGCCTCCGGCCACCGCGCCGACGGGGATCGCCGCGAACAGCAGCCCGAGCGCGAGTCCTTCGCCGTAGGGCGCGTACGTCTCGGCCGCCAGCTGCGGGAACAGGGCGCGGGGCATGCCGAAGACCATCGCGATGATGTCGGCGAGGAACGAGAGCAGCAGCACCTTGTGCCCGGAGATGTAACGGAAGCCGGCGGCGACCTCCCGCCAGCCGGCCCGTCGGGACGCCGAGGCGCCGAGCGGCGGCAGCGACGGGAGCCGGAACACGGCCCACACCGTGACGCACAGGGCCACGGCGTCGATGAGATACAGCTCGGCCAGGCCGATGACGGGGATCAGCGCGCCGGCGAGCAGCGGTCCGGCCACCAGTCCGGTCTGCATGACGGTCGAGCCGAGCGCGTTCGCCGCGGGCAGTTCGTCCGCGGGGACCAGCCGGGCGATGGAGGCGTTGCGGGCCGGGGAGTTCAGACCGAAGAAGGCCTGCTGGAGGGCGAGCAGCACCATCAGCACGAGCACCGAGCCGAGTCCGGTGACGGCCTGGATCCAGAACAGCAGTGAGGTGACGGCTATGCCGGCGTTGGTGACGAGGAGCAGCTTGCGCCGGTCCATGCTGTCGGCGATCGCGCCACCCCACAGCGCGAAGACGACGAGCGGCAGCAGGCCGGCGAGGCTCGCGTAGCCGACCCAGGCCGAGGAGCCCGTGATGTCGTAGATCTGCTTGGGTACGGCGACGGCGGTGAGCTGGCTGCCCACGGCCGTGACGATGGTCGACGACCAGAGCCGGCGAAAGGCCGGCCGCCGCAAGGGCCGGGTGTCCATGGCCCAACGGCGCCAACCGCCGCGGTGGGTGGCCCGCTCCGCCTGGACCGACGTCCCGTCGTCCGGGTCCGCATCGCTGTCGGTGGTGCTCTTGCTCGTGTCCACGGCCGTCCTGGCTGCTCGATACATCTTTCCGGTGCCAGAGTGCCAGGGCGCCGGCCGGAGCGCGCCACCGGCCCCGACCATGGCCTGCCCGTGGCCTGCGCCGGCGCGGCGGGCAACCCGCCGGTCAGTACTGCTGCTGCGCACCAAGCCGGTGCGCCCGACGGAGTCCGGCGAGGTCGTCGTGCGCTTCGCGCGCCGGCTGGCCCGGCTGGCCCGGCTGGCCCGGCTGGAACACGATGCCCATGCCGAGCTCGGCATGACGGGCGCCGGGAAGGCGACGCGGCTGTCCATCGCGGTGAACTCCGACTCGCTCGCGACCTGGTTCCTGCCGGCACTCGCCCGCGTACCCGATGAGCTACGGCTCTGCTTCGAACTGCGGCGTGAGAACCAGGACCGCACGGCGGCCCTTCTGCGCGAGGGGCTGGTGATGGCGGCGGTGACCTCGTCCCCGGAGCCCGTAACGGGTCGTTCCGTCCGCGCCCCCCCTGGGGCGGATGCCCTACCTTCCGGTGGCGAGCCCCGGCTTCGCCGAACGATGGCTCGGCGCACGGCAGGACGCACCCCTCGGCGACCCGCTCGCCGAGGCTCCCGTGGTGGCCTTCGACCGGAACGACGACCTCCAGGACGCGTTCCTCCGCACGCTCGCGGGAGGCCGCGGGGCCGGAAGACTGCGCCATTTCCTGCCCACCTCGGAGGGTTTCGTCGACGCCGTCGTCGCCGGAATGGGCTGGGGGATGGTGCCCGTCGTACAGGCCGATCCGCTGCTGCGCGCCGGCCGGCTCGTCCCGCTGGCGCCGGACCGGACCGTCGACGTCCCCCTCTACTGACAGCAGGAGACTCGACTCCCCCGCGCTCTCGGCCGTGGCCGACGCGGTGGCGGTTGTGGCCGCCGAGGCACTCGGCGGCGGGTCGACTGCACGGCCGGACGGCCGCAGAGCCCGGGGCGGCACTCACACGGGTGCCGCACCCGAGTGGCGGGGCGGAGGACGGCCCCCTAGTAATGGTCAGCATCAGCTTGCGTATCGCACTTCGGGGAAGCGATGGCAGCCGCACCCTCATCATGGAGCCGACCATGACCACCCGCTCTTTCTCGTTCTCGCCCGGCCCGGATCCGTCCGGGATACCTGCTGACAGCGCGGTCGACCCACTCATGGAGTCCCCCGCGGCGGAATCCGCCGCAGGGGCGCCGGCCCCGCCCGCCTACCCTCCGCGCGAAGGCCGTGTACCGGCCGACAGCCGCGAGGGGGACCGGCGTTCGTACCCGTCGCGGGAGGAACCCGCACCGGTCCGCTACGCCGACGACCGTCCCGAGCGCCCGTACTCCCGCGAGGAACGCGCGCCGGCCGACCCGCACGACACGCACCCTCGTTCCTACGCACCGCACGAGGAGCGCCGGGCCGACCCGCACGACGCGGCACCGCTTTCCCACGCACCGCGTGAGGAACCCAGGCTCGACCCGCACGACGCGGCACCCCGTTCCCACGCACCGCGCGACGAACCCAGGCTCGACCCGCACGACGCGACGCCCCGTTCCCACGCACCGCGTGAGGAACCCGCGCCGGCCGATGCGCAGGAGGCCTACAGCAACCCGGTCGACGGGCTGGTGCACGCCGCCGTGGCCGACCGGCCGCTGGAGGAAGTCCTCCAGCTCATCACGCTCCTGGAGCAGTCTCCGGAGTATGCGCGAGCGACCGTCGACGCACTGCGGGCAGTGGGGGTGGACCGGTCCGTGGAGGACGTCACCCGGCTCGTGGCCCTGCTGACGCGCCCGCCGCGGAACCCCGACTGCGCCGACGAGGCCATCCGCGCGGCGGCCGAGTGCCGCCCGGTCGAGGACGTCACCCGGCTGATGGCACTGCTGCACCGGCCACCGCTGGAGCCGCACTGCGGCGAGGAAGCGGTCCGCGCGGCCGCCAGCCGCCCCATCGAGGAACTCGTCCAGCTCATCGGCCGCCTGGCCCAGGAGCAGCACGAACCCGTCCGGGCCGTGCGCGCACCCGAGGGTCGGTCCGACGCACCGCAGGCGGACGCCGCCGCAGCCATCGCGGCAGCCCTCCAGGGGACACCGGACACCCGCCGCAGTACACCCCGCACCCGCCGCACCCGCAGCTCGGTGCGCGGCACCACTCCCCCGCCCTGGCCGCGATGGCTGGCGGCCGCCGCGCTCGTCGTGTGCGGGATGGCGTACTTCCCGCTGCACCGGGACGGCGCGTCCGCCAACGCCTACGGGTTCGCCCTCGGTGTGTCGGCGCTGTGCGTCGTGCTGGCGGTGACGCTGACGCTCAGGGGCTCCCTGCCGGTGCTCGCCGTGTGCGTGATGGTGCCGTCGGCACTGGCCGCCCTTCAGCTGTTCCAGGGCCGGCTGCACTCCCAGGGCCTCACCAGGGCCCTGGAGATCAGCGCCGCGC
This sequence comes from Streptomyces sp. NPDC058371, assembly GCF_042723265.1. Taxonomy (NCBI): domain Bacteria; kingdom Bacillati; phylum Actinomycetota; class Actinomycetes; order Kitasatosporales; family Streptomycetaceae; genus Streptomyces; species Streptomyces sp. NPDC058371. Next base: position 12,264 of record NZ_JBHXJC010000002.1, read on the forward strand.
CGCCCTGGTTCGCGGGGCTCATCGCGGTCCTCGCGGCACTCACGGCTCTGATGGCCATGCTGGCGGCGCTCCCGTCGGAGCGGCTCGGCAGGCGTCCGGAACACCGGGCGCTGGCAGGAGCGAACCACACACCGGAATAGTTCCGGGACCGATCCGCACACCGGAATGACTCCGGAGTCAGTTGCGCGGACCCACCGAGACCGCGCGACACACCGCATCGCAGCACACCGCATCCGCACAGGCCTCCGCCGCGAGGCCACCCGTAGGCCTACGACTCCGTGGGCCTACGGGTGTTTGTGCCCTGCTCGCGTCCTCACACCCCGCTCGGCCGTCCCCCGCCACGGTGTTCTGTGAGGGCCGTCAGCACCCGGTCCGGGGTCAGGGGCAGTTCGCGCAGCCGGAGGCCGGTGGCGTGGTGGACGGCGTTGCCGATGGCGGCCGCCGTGCCGACGATGCCGATCTCGCCGATGCCTTTGCTGCCCATCGGGTTGAGATGGGGGTCGTCCTCGTCGATCCAGTGCGCTTCGAGAGCGGGGACGTCGGCGTGCGCGGGAACGTGGTACGCCGCCAGATCCGCCTCGGTGAAGTCACCGAACGCCGCGTCCATCGTGCTTCCCTCGGTCAGCGCCATCCCGAGCCCCATGGTCATGGCGCCGATGAACTGGGAACGGGCGGTACGCGCGTTGAGGATGCGCCCGGCCGCGTACACGCCCAGCAGGCGGCGGACGCGTACCTCTCCGGTCACGGTGTCGACGCCGACCTCGGCGAAGTGGGCGCCGAAGGCATGCCGGGCGAAGGAGCTCTCGGCGTCGGCGCTCCCGGCCGTGTCGGCGCTCGCCTCGATTCCCCGGTCGGGCAGCGGGCCCGTGTGTTCGGCCAGGCGCGTGCGCAGCCGTGTGCACGCCTCGTGGACGGCCCAGCCCCAGGAGGCGGTGCCGGACGAGCCGCCGGCCAGTGGGGCCGAGGGCAGGTCGCTGTTGCCCACCTCGGTGCGGACCCGTTCCAGCGGGACGCGGAGGGCGTTGGCACCGATCTGCGCAAGAACCGTGCGGGCTCCCGTGCCGATGTCCGTGGCATTGACCCGTACGACGAAGTTCCCGTCGGGCAGGGCGTGCGCGCTCGCGGTGGAGGGCGAGACCAGCACCGGGTAGGTGGCGGCCGCCACGCCCGAGCCGATCAGGAGAGGGCCTTCGGACCGGGCGCGCGGACGGGGGTCGCGGTGCGTCCAGTCGAAGCGTCGGGCGCCCTCCCGCAGACACTCGACCAGGTGCCGGCTGCTGAACGGCTTGCCGCTGTCCGGCTCGGTGTCCGGCTCGTTGGCGATGCGGAGGTCCACCGGATCCATGTCGAGGGCGACGGCCAGTTCGTCCATGGCGGACTCCAGGGCGAACATGCCCGGGGCCTCGCCCGGCGCACGCATCCAGGAGGGGCTGGGCACGTCCAGCGGGACCACGCGGTGGGTGGTGAGGCTGTGCGGTGAGGCGTACATGACGCGGGTGGGCATCGCCGCCTGCTCCACGAACTCCTTGATGCGGGACGTGTACGTGGTGACCTCGTGGACGACCGAGGTGAGGGTGCCGTCGGCCGCGGCTCCGAGCCGCACGCGCTGCAGGGTGGGCGCGCGGTGGCCGACGACGACGGGCAGCAGACGTCTGGGCAGTACGACGGTCACGGGACGGCCCGTCACCCGTGCGGCCATCGCCGCGAGCACCACCTGCGGACGGGGCGTGCCCTTCGATCCGAAGCCGCCGCCGACATGCTCGGAGATGACGGTGAGACTGTCCTCCGGAAGCTTGAACATCCCGGCCAGCACCGTACGCACCGTCGTCGCGCCCTGGCTGGAGTCGTGCACGACGAGCCGGTCGTCCTCCCAGCGCGCCGTCGCCGCATGGGGCTCCATGGGGTGGTTGTGCAGGGGCGACACCCGGTAGTCGGCGTCGACGCGCACCGCGGCGGCGGCGAAGGCCGCTTCCGGGTCGCCGTGTTCGCGGCGCGCGGGATAGCCGCCGTTGGCCTCTTCCGGGACGTACGCCGCCGGATGGGTCTCGGTGAGCGTCACGTCGTGGTCCTCCACGGCGTAGTCGACGTGCACCGCGGCGGCGCCGGCGCGGGCCGCCTCCAGCGTCTCGGCGACGACCAGGGCGACGAACCAACCGCGGTGCGGCACCCGCGCGTTCTGCAGTACGGCGAGCGTGGCGTCGTCCGGTTCGGCCAGCTGGGGGGCGTTCTCGTGGGTGAGGACCGTGAGCACTCCGGGCAGGCCGAGGGCGGTCCCGGTGTCGATCGCGCGGATCGTGCCACGGGCGATGGTGGCGGTCACGGGCCAGCCGTGGAGCCGGCCGGGCGCCGGGTGTTCGGCTGCGTACCGGGCGCTGCCGGTGACCTTGTCACGGCCCTCCCGTCGCTCGGCGGGTCCGCCCAGCGCGATACCGGTGTCGGCGGCCATGGGGTCCTCCTGGTGGATGCCGGGGTTCCGGCCTCGGATGCCGGTTCAGGTACGGGTGGGCGGCGCGAGTCCGCCGAGGACGTCCACGGCGAGATTGCGGGCCAGGGTCACCTTGTAGGCGTTGTCGCGCAGCGGTTGGGCGGCGGCGAGTTCGAGGTCGACGGCGTGCTCGAAGGCGGCCGTGGTGGGGGCCGCGCCCAGGAGCGCCTGTTCGGCGAGCCGGGCGCGCCAGGGCCGGTGGGCGAGCGCGCCGAAGGCGATGCCGGCGTGCTGGACGACGCCGTCCGCGACGTCGAGGACGGCGGCGACCGACGCGAGGGCGAAGGCGTACGAGGCCCGGTCGCGCGCCTTGCGATATGCCGAGGGCAGTCCCGCCGGTGCGGCGGGCAGCACGACGCCGGTGATGAGCTCGCCGGGGCCGATCTCGGTGTCCCGCTCCGGGTGGTCCCCGGGAAGGCGGTGGAACTCGGCGACGGGGATGCTCCGCTCGCCTTCCGAGCCGTGCAGTTCGACGCGCGCGTCGAGTGCGGCCAGCGCGACGGCCATGTCGGAGGGGTTCGTGGCGATGCACTCGGCGGAGTGGCCGAGCACGGCGTGGTCACGGTGGACGCCGTCCCGGGCAGCGCAGCCGGAGCCGGGCTCCCGCTTGTTGCAGGGCTTGCTGACGTCCTGGAAGTAGGGGCAGCGGGTGCGCTGGAGGAGGTTGCCGCCGGTGGTGGCGGCGTTGCGCAGCTGTCCGGAGGCGCCGGCGAGGACCGCCTGGGAGAGCACCGGATAGCGGTCCCGGACCACGGGATGGGCGGCGAGGTCGCTGTTGCGGACCGTCGCCCCGATCCGCACCGAGCCGTCGGACAGCTCCTCCACCGTGTCGAGCGGCAGCCGGCTGACGTCGACGAGGGTGGCGGGTTGTTCCACGCCGAGCTTCATCAGGTCAACGAGGTTGGTACCGCCGCCGAGATAGCGGGCGCCGGGGTGCGACGCGTACGCGTCGGCGGCCTCCTCGACACTGGCGGCGCATACATAGGCGAAGGGCTTCACCGGATCACGTCCTCGACGGCCTCGACGATGTGCGGATAGGCGCCGCAGCGGCAGAGGTTGCCGCTGAGCCGCTCGCGGATCTCGTCCGGGCCCAGCGGCACGGGCTGCCCGGAGGGGGTCGCCGGATCGGTCACGTACGAGGGATGGCCTGCGGCGGCCTCGGCCAGGGCGCCGACGGCGCTGCAGATCTGCCCCGGGGTGCAGTAGCCGCACTGGAAGGCGTCGCGGTCCACGAACGCCTGCTGGAGCGGGTGGAGTTCCTCGCCGCCACTCCCGGCGAGGCCTTCGACGGTCGTGATCTCGCAACCGTCCAGGCTGATCGCCAGGAGCAGACAGCTGTTGACGCGGCGGCCGTCCACCAGGACCGTGCACGCGCCGCACTGGCCGTGGTCGCACCCCTTCTTCGCACCCGTGAGGTCGAGTTCCTCACGCAGCACGTCCAGGAGGACCGACCGGTGATCGACGGTGAGCGTGTGCGGCTTGCCGTTCACCCGAAGGACCACTTCGGAGTGGTGCCGGTCGGGTGTGGTGGCGGTGCCGTGCGCGGCGTCGGAATCCACGGGAGACCTCCAGGGGCTGGGGAGTGGCGGGGGCCGGGGGCAGGCCGCCGAGGGTCGGTCTACGGCGAGTCGAGGTCGTCGTCGTCCGGGATCAGGTGGACGGCCGCCTCCTCCGCGGAGGCCGCGCCGCCGTCGATGCCCACGTCCTCGGCGAGCATGTCCTTCTCGGCGTCCTCGTGGGCACCCTCGTCCGGGGCGACCAGGCGGCCGGCCCGGCCGTCGCCCACCTCGTCGTCCAGCAGCTCACCCTCGCCGTCGGCGAGGTCGCCGAGTTCGTCGCCGGAATCGGACTCCGCCGGCCCCGGGTCCGGGCGTTCCTCGGACAGGCGCTGGTCCAGGCTCTCGCCCTCCTGCTGCTCCCGCGCGGTGGTGCCCTCGTGCTCCACGCCGAGCGGCCGCTCGGGCGGCGACCAGCCTTCCTCGTACGGGTCGGACTCACGGTCGGTGAGGGTGTCCTCGGGATCGAGGATGCCCTCGTCCTCACGGCCGTCGGGGCCCTCGGGCTGGTAGACCTCGTCGCCCATGACTTCGTCGCCGTTCTGACTGCCCATGGTGTCTGTGACCTCCTGGACGGGTGGGGTGTCCTGCAGCCCGCGTATCCAGGCTGCGCCAGACCACACGTTCCGGCACGTCAGGGACGGGTGATGAACACGGTGCGTGACGGCGGGGCGACGGCATCGGGGTGCCGGCGGTCGCCGGGCGACGGACGCGGACCGGTGTGAGACTGCTCGAAGCGCACCCGGATCACGGTCCGACGTCCCGACGAGGGGAGATGCAGTGGCGACGGCAGAGACCGAAGAGGGGCTGCTGGCGGAATTCCTCGCCGACCCGCACAACGCGGCGCTGGACCTGACCACCGCGGTGGCCCGCTGTTCCAAGGCTCTGGGCCTGCAGCACTCCGTCGTCTACCTCGCCGACCTGCAACAGCGGCGGCTCACTCCGCTCACCGACATGGCCTGGGCGCTCGACATCGACGACTCGCTCGCCGGGTGGACGTACCGCACCCAGTCGTTGCGCGTCGAGGAGTCGGAGCTCGGCGGGATGACGGCGTGGCTTCCGCTGGTGGACGGGGCGGAACGGCTCGGCGTGCTCGCCGTGCGCTCTCCGGCGCTGGACCCGGCGTCGTTGCGCCGCGCCAGGACCCTCGCCGCGCTCCTCGCCATGATGATCACGTCCAAGCGTGCCTACAAGGACTCCTTCGTCCGGCGGATGCGCACCGAACCGATGCAGCTGCCGGCCGAGATGCTGCGCGCCTTCCTCCCGCCCCGCACGATCGGCACCACGCACGCCCTGTCGACCGCGGTCCTCGAACCGGCCTACGAGGTCGGCGGCGACGCGTTCGACCACTCGCTGACCGAGACCACGCTGCACGCCACGATCCTCGACGCCATGGGGCACAACCTCGCCTCGGGGCTGACCACGGCGCTGGCGCTGGCCGCCTGTCGCAACGCGCGCCGTACCGGTTCCGATCTGCCGGAGCTGGTGAAGTCCGTCGACAGCGCCCTGTCGCAGTGGCTGCCGGACCAGTTCTGCACCGCGGTCGTCACCCAGCTCGACCTGGCCACCGGCGTGCTGCGCTGGAGCAACTGCGGGCACCCTCCGCCGCTGCTCATCCGCGACGAACGGGTGATCGACGGTGCGCTGGACCGGGAAGCGGACCCGCCGATGGGGCTGCCGTCCCTGCTGGCCTCGAAGCCGCGCCGGGTGCACGAGATCACCCTGGAACCGGGCGACCGCGTCCTGATGTACACCGACGGGGTCACCGAGGCACGGACCCGCGACGGCAGCGAGTTCGGGCTCGAACGGTTCACCGACTCCATCATCCGCGCCACCGCGGGCGGCGAACTGGCGCCGGAGACACTGCGGCGGCTCATCCACTCCATCCTCGATGCGCAGAGCGACCGGCTGCGGGACGACGCGACGATCCTTCTCTTCGAGTGGCGGCCGCCACCGCGGTGAGCGCCACTTCGCGCCGCCGCGGTGAGCGCCACTTCACGCTGCCGCGGTGAGTGCCGCTTCGCGGTACGCCCGCGGCTGCGATGAGCACTGCTTCGCGTGGCGCCGCCCCGTCCCGCGCTGAGCGCCACTTCGCGCGATGCCCGACCCGCGGTGAGCGCCACTTCACGTGGTGCCGGCTGCCGCGACGAGCGTCGCGTCCGGGGTCTGGTGCTTGCCGCCGGACCGATCGCCGTACGCCCTGACCACGGAGGGGGTCGCCCGTCTAGGCTCACGGCATGGAACAGACGGAGATCATCCTGCGAGCCATCGGGGTCCTCACCGAGACCAACGCCATGGTCCGCAGGATCGCCCAGGACGAGGACGCCGAGGTCGACTCGACCGAGACCCAGCTCGGCGCGCTCGTCACGGAGGTGTTCCCGAGTGTCGAGGTCCCCGGCGACGCGGGCCCCGCGGAGGCCGGGCAAGCCGTCGCGGACGCCTACTTGCCCGCCACCATCTCGCTGGTGGGCGCCTTCGCGTTCCTCTTCTCCGAACTCGCCGACCTGCATGACTCCGGGCGGACCGACGTGAAGTCGGCCGATCTGCTCCAGGACCTCGCGCTGCGCATGTCGCGGGCGGGCGGCGAGAGTTGACCGCGCCCGCCCCCGCGTCCGCCGGGCGCCCGCTCCTCATTCCCCGGTCTTCAACCGGACCACGTTCGACCGCGCTCCGTAGCTGAAGGCACGGATCCGGTACGAGGCCTGCTTTTCGGTCGGGAGGGTGATCAGACCGGTCGCGTTGATGTCCGGGTCGAGGACGACCAAGGGCTCGTAGACGGTGCTGCCCTGCCGGCGGATCTCCAGCAGGAAGCCGTCCTCGTCCGAGGCGTGATCGGTCCAGCTGAAGAGGATGCCGTTCGCGTGCTTGACCTCGGCCTTGAGCCCGGTGGGCGCTCCGGTGCCGGAGATCCGCAGGGGCCGTCCGGGGACCTCGTGCGCCGCCACCTTGCGGGCGGGGAGCCAGTCATGGCTCGACTCCTCGTCGGCGGTGGTCAGTTCGCCCTCGGGCAGGTTCACCCGGACCGGGTCCGAGGCGGGGCCGCGGATGTCCCGCAGCCGGTAGAAGAACGTGGTGTGCGGCATCAGATCAGGGTGACGGTAGGCCACCACGCTCGGCGGCAGGTACTGCAGGACGGTGTAGGGGCCCGCCCGGTCCGTCGCGAACTCCAGAACGTGGCCCGATGTCCCGGGCCGCTGTCCCTTCCAGGTCAGGTCGATGTCGGTGGGGGTGGTCAGGACGGCGCTCAGTGCCCGGCCGGCCTCGCTCGCGGTCGTCCTCGGTGGCGCCGAGCAGGCCGACAGTGCCACGAGCAGCACTGCCGGCACTGCGATGCGCATGCGCAGGGGCATACGGCGGCGGCTACTTGCGCCAGAAGTGGATGCCGCTCCACACCACGGTCGCCGGTCCGTTGCCGCTGCTGGTCCGGTAGGCGCCGAACTTGTCGTAGAAGCTGCCGCTGGGGCTCGAGATCGTCTGCTTGAGCGAGCCGTTGATGTAGGTGCGGTGCTGACTGCCCACCTGGTGCACGGTGTTGACGCGGACGGTCGCCCCGACGGTGCCGGCGTTCGAGAGCGTGGCGCCGCCCTCGACCGCGTACAGCCGGCCACCGCGCTCGACGGCGAGCATGAAGTACGGGCCCGCGGCCGACTCGTTGAAGGTCTGCTTGAGACTGATCCGGGTGCCGCTGAGGCTGGTGACACGGAAGGAGCCCTCGAACTGACGGGTGCCTCCGGTGTACGTGGCATAGCGTCGTTCAGCCCGTTGGTCGCCGCTGGCGGTGGAGCAAGTGAGCTGGAACGTCAGGTCGCTGACCTGACCGCACCCTCGCTCCTGCACCGTGAAGGTCGGCGAGACCGACGTCCAGCCACCGGGTTCGACCTCGGCGAAGGCCGAGGGTGCGACAAGTATCGAGGAGGCGCACACCGCTGTCCCGACGGTGAGCGCCCGCAGGCGTGAGAGCATCTCGACTCCCTGAAGGTGGGGGGTGATCGCTGTTCATATAACTGAACTTCGACCCTGTTGTTGAACAACTGACTCGGAAGCTAGGACTGGACCAACCATCCGTCAAGAGGGTGCGTCGACCCCGGTCATCGCTTCTGCTCCACGCGCACCCAGTCGACCTCGGCCTGCACTCCGCCGGCCGCGACCTTGTCGACGCTGGACTGCGGCAGACCCCAGTACGGGGTGGTGACCTGGTTCCACCCGGCCGGATAGGCGCCGCCCAGCGCGAGGTTGAGGATCAGGTACTGGTTGTGGCCGAACACCCACTGACCGCGGGTGGACTCCAGCTTGTTGCGCGTCGTCTCCTGCACCAGGACGTCGTCGACGGAGAAGCGCATGCCCGTCGGCGTCCACTCCACGGCGTAGGTGTGCCACTGGTCGGCGCGGCCCGCGTTGGGGTAGGTCTGGCGGGCGCCGATGTTGCCGTCGGCCGAGTAGCCGGGGCCGTGCAGGGCCGTGCTGGTCCAGTCCGCGTAGCCGATGTTCTCCATGATGTCAGTCTCGCCCGAGGCGGGCCACGACACGGACGGGTCGTCGACGTTGCTGCCCAACAGCCAGAAGGCGGGCCAGAAACCGTCGCCGACCGGCAGCTTCAGCCGCGCGCTGACCCGCCCGTACGTGAAGTCGAACTTGGTGTTGGTGTCGATCCGCCCGGAGGTGAAGTCGTAGGTCCCGCCGCCCGCCTGGGTGCAGCCCTTGCAGTACTTGGCCTTCAGCAGCAGGCTGCCGTTCTGCGTACTGATGTTGTCGGTGGAGTCGACATACGCCTGGGACTCGCCGTTGACCGAACCCATCTCCGTGCCGGTCCTGACGACACGCCACTTGGAGCGGTCGAGACCGGCAGCGGTGAAGTCGTCGAAGAACGTCGTCTGGTACGTCCCGGACTGCTCGGCCGGCAGGGCCGGGTACGCGGCGGCGGCGCTGCCTCCCGTCCCCCAGACCTGGAACTCGTAGAGGGAGTAGCCGAACTGGGCTGTCGCGGGGGCCGGGTTGTAGAAGGAGCGCCGCTCCTTGCCCAGCATCCGCACGTAGCGGCCGGTCGCGGCCTGGGGCAGGGTGACGGTGTCGCGGCGGCCCACCGCGTCGGCGGGGGACTTCACGTCGGCGCGCCGGGCGGCGACCTCGGCGGCGGACGGCTGGTAGACGGTGCGCCAGGTTCTGTTGTCGTCGGAGACCTGGAGCTGGTAGTCCACCGCGTAGGCCGCCTCCCAGTACAGGTCGACGCTGTTGATGGTCGAGGTCGCGCCCAGGTCCACGGAGACCCAGCGGTCGGCGTTCCAGTCGCTGGACCAGCGGGTCGCGTCGGCCTTGAGGTCGGCGGGCCATCCGCCGTCGGTCACGAAGGCGGGTGAATTGCCCGCGTGCTGGTAGAGGTTGGAGTAGGCGGGGTGGTTCAGCGCGAGGTTGGTGCGGGTGGTCGAGGCGGGGGCGGGTTCGCCGCCGTAGACCTTGAAGGCGTACAGCGAATAGCCGTAGCTGGTGGCGCGTTCGACACCCCGCAGCCGCACATAGCGTCCGGTGACCTCCTGCGGATAGGTGTGGGCGGTGACGGATCCTCCGGTGCCCGCCGTCTCGGTGTAGAAGGGGCTCCAGTCGGTGCCGTTCTTGGACACCTCCAGGACGTACCGCTTGCCGTAGGCGGCCTCCCAGTCCAGGACGACCCGGTCGATGCGCAGGGTGGTACCGAGGTCGACGCGTATCCACGCGTCGTCGGCGAACTGGCTCGACCAGCGGGTCGAGGCGTCTCCGTCGAAGGCGAGAGCCGGCGCGGTACCGGTGTTCTCGCTGCCGGATGCGGTGACGGAGGCCGGGTTCGCGGCGTAGGCGGTCGCCGCGCGGTCGGTGTCCCAGGCGGCTGCGGCGGCCGCGGTGGGCTGCGGGTCCTGGGCGGCGACGGCCGGCCCCGTCGACAGCAGAGCCACGGCGGACAGCGTGGCGAGGGCGATCATCAGCGTGCGGGGCGTACGGGATGGCATGCGGCTCTCCTAGGGGAGGTTGGGGTGCCGTTCCGGGTGCGGGTGTGGTGCGCTGCCGGGAGTGCGGCTCTCGGCAGAAGGTGCGGCTCGTGGGGGCGGTCGGTCCTGGGATACGCCCAGGGGAGTGTCGTTCCGCTCAGGCCGGACCGGTCCGGATCAGGCCGCGGCGTCTGGTGCGGGGCATCGCTGGGCGGAGCGCGACCGGTTTACGGCGTACTGGGCGTACTCGGGTGATGCAGCAATCACGCGGAGGTGCTGTGTCAAGGCGTCACGGACCCGAGCCGGTCCAACGGAACCGGGCTGAACCAACGCACTCCGGCCACGCAGCGGGCCCGCGCCGATCCGAACGACACCCTCTAGTGGGCCGGAGCCGAGCCCCGGACGATCACCTCCGTGGGCAGGACCACGGGGGAGGTCGGCGAGGCCCCTCCCGCGAGGCGGGCGAGGAGCATCCGCGCCGCGGTCTCCCCCATCTCCCGCATCGGCTGCCGGACCGTGGTCAGCGAGGGCTCCGTGTGCCGGGCCACCGGGATGTCGTCGAAGCCGACGACGGCGACGTCGTCCGGGACGCGGCGGCCGACGTCCCGCAGCGCGCCCAGTACGCCGATCGCCGCGAGGTCGTTGTGCGCGAAGACGGCGTCGAACTCCCGCCCCTCGGCGAGCAGTCGGCGCACGCACGCACGGCCGTCCGCCTCGGTGAAGTCGCCCTCGGCCACCAGACCGACGCCGATGCCCCGCTCGGCGCAGGTGGCACGGAATCCGGCGAGCCGGTCGCGTACGCAGCCGAACCGCTGGGGCCCGGTGAGCACCAGCGGCTCGCGCCGGCCATCGGCCAGCAGATGGCGCGCGGCCGACGCGCCGCCCTCGAAGTTGGCGGCCGTGACGGACGGGAACTCCGGGTGGTGGCCCCGGTCGTCGACGAGCACGACGGGCAGACCGTCCCGGTGCAGTGCCGTCAGCATGTCGAGGGTGTTCTCCGGCTCCACCACGATCAGGCCGTCGAAGGCGCGCGCCGACACCTGGTGGGTGAACCGGGCGACGGACTCGGTGCCCCGGTTGCAGGTGAACAGCAGCAGGCCGAAATCGGCGGCCTCCACCGTGTCGACCACGCCCTGGAGCACCTCGCCCATCCAGGGCCAGGTCAGTGACGGCACCAGCATGCCGACGGTCCGGCTGCTGCCCCGGGCGAGTCCCACGGCGCCCGAACTGGGCACGTAGCCCATGCGGTTGATGACGTCGCGCACCTTGGCCGCGGTCGACGCGTCGACCTCGGCCCGGGTGTTGAGCACGCGGGAGACGGTCGTCTTGCTCACTCCGGCCGCCTGGGCCACATCGGCGATCGTCACACGCATGGCTGCCTCCTGACATCCCCGGCAGGGCGACTCCGGCGTCGGAGGCGGATCCAGCTATCGGATCCCGGAACCGGTTCCGGCGCTGGGCGGCGAGTCAACCGGAGTGTCATGGCGCCGTCAATACTTCACACCGAAGTCACCCATGCCGGCCCCCACCCGCCCGGTTGACTTCAGAAACCGAACGTTCCCGTCAGCCGCGAGCCAGGGCGATGGACCCCGCGAGGCGCTCCCCCGCCTCGTAGATCATGTAGGGCACACCGCCGTCGGTGCCGAACGACGGAGCAGCGGAACGACCGTTCTCGGGCGCGGTGTTACGGGAGTTGTAGAAGACCCCGAGATGTGCGCGTCTGCTGAAGTCGTTGCCCACCTCCGTGATCATCAGGTCGCCGCCGCTCTCCTTGTCCTTGTTGTAGACGACGTACGTGCTGTTGTTGCGGTACAGCAGATGGGGCCCGCCCACGTTGACGGCACCGACGTCCGCGTGCCGGATCAGCGGCTGCTGGTCGTAGCTCCAGGTGCGCCCGTCGGCCGACCAACCCCAGTGGATGTCACGGTGGTTGGTGGTGTTGTTCAGCATGAAGACCATCACGTAGTGGGCGCCGCGGGACGGCAGCTCGTGCGGGAAGACCCGGGCGTACGACGTCTCGGTCGTGCCGCTCGGCAGCATCGACGTGGACAGGACGACCTTGTCGTACGTGAAGTTGATGCCGTCCTTGGAGCGGGCCAGACGCGTCGTGGTGTTCTCACCGTGGAAGTACAGCCACAGTTCCTTGGCGCTCTCGTGCCACATCACGTGCGGGGACGCGACGTGGCTGACGGAGTAGTGGGGCGACCAGTCGCGGGCGACGATCGGGTTGTTCGGGTACTCCGTGAACGGGCCCTCCAGGGAGTCGCCGTAGGCCAGGCAGATGCCACCGGGCGCGTCGTGCGGCCCGTAGTACAGGTAGTAGCGACCGAGCGGGGACGCGAGCTTGTCGTACACCCCGCGGACGCACGGGAAGATGATCTCGCCGGTCGGGTTGTACTTCAGCTGGGACGGCGTGAGCAGGGTGCGGACGTACGCGTAGTCGGGGAATCCGCCGGGTGCGGCGGACGCGGACGGGGCGGCGAGTCCGCCGAGGGTGACGGCGGCGCCGGTGGCGGCGCCGACGCGCAGGAACAGTCGGCGGTCGAATCGCGGCTCGGACATGGTCGGCTCCAGACGGACGAGGTTCAGAGGTAGGTGGCCGCGGTGACGCACAGCCCGCCGAGGGCCACGGCCCACACGTACGGAAGCGTGCGCACCATGACCTGTTGCGGGGAGACGCCCGCGTACTGGGCGGCCCACACCGTCTGCGTGCTGGTCGGATCGGCGACACCGAAGACCTGGTTGTACGAGGTGGCCATGCCGAGCACGGCCACGGCAGGGTAGATGCCCGTGGCGATGAGGACGCCGGCGATGCCGGCACCGAGTCCGAAGACGTTCAGCGGCCCGCGGTACAGGCACAGCGGTACGAGCAGCGTGAACACGAGGACGAACAGCACCGCGTTGTGCGGGCTGACCGCCTTCATCAGCGGTTCGAGCGCGTCGACCGCGCCGGGCAGCTTCACCGCGGCGAGCAGGATGCCGATGGCGATGAACAGGGCGATCGGCGGGGCGGCCACCTCGAATCCGCCGTACAGGGTGCGCAGGAGCTGCTTGTTCATGTCGCCGGGGCGAGTGGTGGTGACCAGGGCGTACAGGACACCGGCCAACAGCGAGGGAACGATGGCGAGTTCGAAGCCGAGGGCGAGGATCAGCGGCACCGCCGGGGTGAGCAGCGCGTACCACGGCGCGTCACCCAGCCGCTCCCGCCGGCTCGGTGAACGCGGCTTGTCCTGACCGGACTTGAGGGACCAGGCGTGTTCCACGCCCCGGCGGCGCGATTCGACGAACACATAGGTGACGGCGGCGACCAGGGCGAAGGGGAACAGCTTGACCATGAAGCCGCGCACCGTCGGGATGGGCAGGTCCAGGGCCGTGGAGAAGAACTGCCAGATGGGCAGCTCGAAGGGAATGCCCACGGCGATGCCCATGAGGACGGTCCCGGTAGCGGTCACCTTCGGGATGCCCACCGCGATCATGGCCGGGATGCCGATGAGCCCGGCGAGCATCGCGGCGGGAGCGGATCCGGTGACGGTGCCCACGAGCGCGGACACGGCCAGCACTCCGAGAGCCACGACGACAGGACGGTCACCGCCGAACTCGACGATCTTGCGGACGAGCGTCGCCGCGATGCCCGTCTCCTCCAGGAGCTTGCCCAGCCAGGAACCCAGCACGATCGCGATCATCGTGGCGGCCAGCGCGGGTGCACCCTCCTGAAGCACGGTGTCGAGAACGCTGTTCTTGCCGGTCAGGGGAGCGCCGGCGAGAAAGGCGATGACCACGGCGAGGACGACGGGCGCGAAGGCCGTCGGCAGTTTGCGGGTGAGCATGGCGGCGACGCCGGCCGCCATGACGAGCAGGATGACGACACCCATGGGTCACCTCTGTCTTCCGGGTGCGCTCACCGCGGCGGCGAGCGCGGCGGTGAGGAGGAGGGGGCTGCGGCCGAGTCCGCAGACGGTACGGGCGTGGGCGTGGGCGGCGATCTCCTCGGCCCCCGCGACATGGCCGAGAACACGGAAGCGGCCCACCCTCAGGGCGGTGTGCCCGATCGCCGCTTTGAGGGCGGTCCTGTTCTCGGTGCGGTGGAGCAGGGCGTGCGCCGTCTCGTGGGCGAGGGCCGCGGCCCGCACGGACCCGACCGGATACCAGGAGCGCCAGCCGAGTTCGTCTATCAGCGTCTCGGCCCGGCCGATGGTGTCGGTGTAGAGTTCGACGGTGGCCGGGCGCGAGGAGTAGCGGGCGAGCAGCAACTGTCGAAGTCCGTCGTCACGCTCCACGATCCGCGCGCGGCAGGGCGGGCCGGGTTCGAGCGCCGTGCCGAACGCGTCGGCGGCCCGGGCCCATCGGCGCAACAGGGCCGGATCACGCCCTTCGTGCGTGGGCGTGCCGGCCAGCAGCCGTACGGCCAGGTCGAGGTCGTCGGTCAGCGGTCGGGCGACGGTCTCCCCGCCCTTCGCTCTCGTCGGCGGACCGCTCATGACCGCACCTCCAGTACGGCGACCACCGGCTCGTCGGCCGCGCGGTCGCGCATCTCGCTGCGGGCCAGTGCGAGCAGCGGCTGCGGGTCGAGCACGCCGGAGAGGTCGGCGATACGGGAGCCGAGCAGCAGCCGCAGCGCGGGGGCGCGCACGCCGCCGTCGCCGTACGACGTCGCCTCCCGTACGAGGTGCGCGAGGAGTTCGGGGGCGGCTGCCACGGTGGTGGCGGTCACGCGCGCGTCCGAGGAGTGCAGGCGTACGACACCGTCGGCGTCGACGACGCGCACGGGACGCCGGGGAGCACGCAGCCGGCAGCGCACCTCGGTGCCGTAGACCGTGTGGGCCGGTGTGCCGGCGAGGACCCGGACCTCGGACGGGTCGGCCTTGAGGCTGGCGGCGGCCGCGGCGAGGCGTTCGTCGGCGTCGGCGCTGTGCGAGCGGTCCTGGGTGCGCAGTTCGGTCGCCCCGGTGGCGATGGCGCGCACGGTGCTGGTCTGCGGGTCGACCGTCACCTCGACCTCGACGCCGTCGGGCGCGGCGCCCTGGTCGACGACGGCCCGCTCGGCCTCGGCGCGTACCGCGAGGATCTGCTCCTGGGTGGCGCCCGGGATGATCCGCTCGATCTGCTCCCGCAGCAGCGCGAGTGCGACACCGATGGGGCTGATGACCTCGCTGTGCCGGGCGATCCTGCCGTCCATCCCGGTCAGCGCCGCCAGATGCGGTGTGACGGAGGCGGCTCCTCCCCCGCCGCCGACGAGGACCGCCGTGTCGGGGTCGAGTCGGTAGTCGCCGACGAGCGAGTCCACCACGGACCTGACCTGCGTGACCCCGGCGTCCAGGATGCGCGCGGCCGCGGTCGGCACGTCCACCCCCAGGACGGCGGCCAGTGGTGCGATGGCGGCCTTCGCCACCTCCTGGTCACAGCGCGCGAAGTCACCTTCGGGAACACGGCCGAGGGCGTTGGCCGCGCACGTCATGGTGATCGCGAACCGTCCGCCCGCCGCGTCCAGGACCACGTAGTCATCGGGGTCGTCCGGCATCGGGCGCACCGTGGCGAGCGTCGCGTCACGCAGGTCGTCCGGGGCGGCGTAGCAGGCGTAGGGCAGTCCGGCGATGTGGGCGCTGCGCGGGCCGACGGCCGTGACGCGGCCGTGAGCGACGCGGACCATCGAGCCGCCACCGACGCCGACGGTGCGTACATCGAGGGCGTTGAGGTACGAGGTCCTGCCGAGCATCGTGGCGTGCCGGACGGCGACCTTGCCGCGCCGGACGACGCTGATGTCGGTGGAGGTGCCGCCGGTTTCCAGGAAGACGCCCTCACTGATGCGCTCCTGCATCAGGGCACCGGCGACCCCGGCCGCCGGGCCGGACAGCACGGTCAGCAGCGGGCGGCGCCGCATCTCGTCCAGTGCCATCACCCCGCCGTCGCAGCGCATGACCATGAGCGGTGCGGTGACCCCGGCCTTGGTGATGGACGCGTCGACGAGGTCGGCGGTGGCGAGCATGCGCGGCAGGATGGCCGCGTTGACGACGGCGGTGCGGGTCCGCTTGTGCAGACCGTACAGCGAGGTGATCTCGTGCGCCGCCGTCATCGGGAGCCCCGCGGACCGGGCGGCCTCCAGCACCGCCCGCTCCCCCTCGGGCCGGTCCACGGCGAACGGCTCGGTGGCGACGAGGACTTGGGCTCCGCCGTCGCTCAACTCCCGGACGGCCTCACGGACGGCGGCGGCGTCGTCCGGGTCGGCGACGTGCGCGTAGAGCAGCGGAAGCCGTCTGCCGGGGGCGAGTTCGAGCCTGCCGAGGGCGGCAAGCCGACGGGTGAGGACCGCGCCGGGTCCGGTGCCGACGCCGATCAGGCCGACGGTGGCGACATCGCCCTCCAGCAGGGCGTTGGTGGCCTGAGTGGTGCCGTGCGCCAGGAACGCCACGTCGGCGGGAGCGCAGTCGACCTGCCGCAGCAGCCGGTCCAGCGCCTCGACGATGCCGTGCGCGACACCGTCCTCGTGATGGTGGCTGGTCGGGACCTTGACCTGTCCCAGCAGTCGCAGCGTCGTGGCGTCCACGGCCACGGCGTCGGTGAAGGTTCCGCCCACGTCGATGCCGACGCGGATGCGGTGGATGGTCATGCCGAAGCACCTCCTTGTGCTGTGTCGGTGGTGCGCGGGCGGTCGCCGGGCGGGGCCTGCCCGCCCGGCTCACGCTCCGGATACGGCGACCGGCGCGCGCCGTGTGCACCGGGTTCAGTAGCCGCGTACGTCGGGCCAGTGGCGCTGCACTCCGTCGCGGTCGAGCAGCCGCGCGAACTCCTCGAACCGTTTGTCCTCGGCCTGCACCTGGTGCGGTTCGACGTCCTCGGCCAGGCAGTGGGCGGCGAGCGCGCCGGCGACCTCGCCGACGTTCCACTCCACGGGGTGGAGCCGGTAACACCCGTTGGTGATGTGGGTGGTGCCGATGTTCTTGCCCGCGGGCAGCAGATTGCGCACCCGTCGTGGCACCAGCGCCCCGAGCGGGATCTCGAAGGGAACGGAGCCGATGTCGATGTAGGAGTCGCCTCCTGTCGAGGGGTGCAGGTCGATGCGGTAGCCGCCCACGCCCACGGAGTCGCGGTACTTGGTGCCGCCGTACGGGCCGACCAGGTCGATCGCCACGTCGTGCTCCGTGACGGTGGTGACGGCCTTGATACGGCGTGACTCACGGACGTAGGGAGCCTTCGCGAGGCCGTCGGCGGTGCCGGTCACGTCGGGGCGCGACCGCAGTCCGGGGAAGCCGGTGCCGCCGTCCGCGCGGGGGGCTTCGGTCTGCAGCCAGTACAGGACCGAAAGGGACAACTGCCGCGCCCCGGCGACCGCTTCGGCTCCGGTCGCGGTCCCGGCTCCGATCAGGGGCTTCAACCAGTAGTCATTGAGGGGCCAGTTGACGAGCGTGATGTCGGAGTCGAATGCGCCGGGACGGTGCAGCCTGCGCGCCAGGATGCGGCGGAAGCCCCACAGTTCCTTGTCGCCGGCGTCGGCGCTCTGGTCGGCGCTCACGTCGAGCGGGTCGAGGTCGGGGTTGGGGACGAAGGTGCGCGGGACGGGCTCCAGGGAGCGCGGGTCGGGCGCCTCGAAGCCGAGGAGCGGGCCGGGCCAGAAGTCGGGGCGGTACTCCCGCCAGAAACCGTAGTCCGCGGGGCGGTCGACGGTGTGGTCCTCGCCCTCGTGGTGAGAGAGCGCGAAGCACACGGTGATGCCCTGCTGGTTGAGCGGCTGGGCCCGGTCGGGCGCGTGCGGTTCGTCGTACTCGGACCGCGCCTCGGCACCGCAGCCGTGCTCGATGCCCGCCAGGTCCAGGAGTTCGCCCGTCTCGGTGGCGTCGATGACATAGCGGGCGGCGACGGTGACGCGGCGGCCTTCGAGGCGGCCTTCCAGCGTCACGGCCCGTACGACATCGTTGTCGGACTCGGCCGCGACGGGCCGGTGTTCGGTGAGGACGGTCAGGCGTCCGGCCGCCAGGTGGGGCGCGAGCATGGCCTCCAGGACGGCCAGGGCCACCCGCGGCTCGTGGCAGAGCTTGCTGACCCGTCCGGCGCCCGGGTTGAGGTCCGTCAGCGCGAGCGCCTCGGCTCGCAACGGGTACCACTGCCGGTAGAACTGCCGGATGCCCTCGCGCAGTTGACGGTACGAGGCCGTCGTCCCGAACTGCTCGACCCACGGGTGCTCGTCGGGCGGCACGGCCTGCGAGGTGAGCTGTCCGCCGATCCAGTCGGTCTCCTCCGTGAGCACGACGCTGCGTCCGGCCCGGCAGGCGGCGAGAGCGGCGGCCACGCCGCCGAGTCCGCCGCCCACTATGAGGATGTCGGCTTCCGCTATCACGCTTCTCCTTGCTGGTTGTTCGGCCACGAAGCTGGTTCTTCGGCCACGAAGGGGCGCGGTGGTCAGGGCTGCGCCGGCGGTCTCCCCGTGGTCGTACCGATCCGGAAGGCGCAGGAGACCAGGGGTTCCTCGGCCTCCTCGCCGGCAACGCGGGCGGCCAGCAGCCGGACCGCGGCCGCGCCCAACTCGGGCCGGGGTATGTCGAATCCGGTGGGCTGCGGTCCTGCGACGAGATCGGCGGGCGGACTGCCGAGCAGGGCGAGCGACAGGTCGCCGGGGCAGCTGAGGCCGGCCTCGTCGACGGCCCGGCTCAGCGCACGCCAGGCGGCCCCGGTGTCGGTCTCTTCCGCGACGAACGCGGTGACACCCTCGGCGAGCCAGTGGCGCAGCCGCTCGGGGGTGAGGTCGCCCTCCGGGTCGGCCGAGCGGAAGACGGTCCCGGGGCCGCCCGCCAGCCCGGCCGCCTCCAGCCCTTCCAGGAAGCCCTGTTGCCGGTCGGCCGACGCCGGAGCGTCGTCGTCCTCGCGGATCAGCACGACACGGCTATGGCCCAGGGCCGCCAGATGGCGGACGACCTCGCCACTGGCGCTGACATAGTCGGCGCCCACCCAGGGCAGCCCTTCGAGTTCGTCGCGGCGCCCGAGGTGCACCACCGGGAAGCCGTCGGCGACCATCCGCTTGAGCTCGGCGACCGGTGCGTGCCGGCCGAGGAACAGACAGCCGTCGGCGAGCCGCACCCTGCTCAGCGCGTCGGGTCCGGAGGCCCCCGCGCCGCCGGAGCTCGACCCCGTGAAGAGCACCAGGTCGTAGCCGCGCGCGGCGGCCTCCTGCTCCACACCGACGAGGAAGGGGTAGTACGAGTGCTGCACATCGGTGGGGAAGGTGGCCGTGAAGCTGAAGACGCCGAGCAGGTTGTTGCGGGCCGCCGCCAGCCGCTGTGCGGCGGGGTCCGGCACGTAGCCGAGGCTGCGGGCCGCGTCGTGCACCCGCTGCCGGGTCTCCGCCGAGATCGTCGCGCCCTGCGCCTTGTCCGACAGCACGATCGAGACCGTGGCCTGGGAGACCCCGGCCAGCCGGGCGACCTCGGCCTGCCGCGGCCGCGGCGTGCGTCCGGCCGCCGTGGGCGTACGACCGCGCCCGGACCGCTTCTTGGGCTGCTCCACCATGCTCCTCACCCGGCCCGGAACGACCGATCCAGCGGCAACTGATGCGTATTACTAATGCGCATCACTAATGCGTATGAGTGAGTACTGTGGGCGCCTCGCCGCGGTCGGTCAAGGGTTCTGACAGGAATGGGCCGAAGCGGGGTAGGCGCAACGGAAGTCGCTACGGCGGTTACGGCCGGGGAGGTTGAGCATGCGGGAGCTGGCGGTCTCGTTGTGGGACGTGGGCAACGGACAGGGCCTGCGTCAGCTGGCCGAACTCGGGCTGGCGCTGCTGTTGTCGAGCCTCATCGGCTGGGAGCGGGCCACCCAGCAGAAGAGCGCGGGGATGCGGACCCACACCCTCGTCGGCATCGCCAGCGCGCTGATGATGGAGATCTCCCAGTACGGCTTCACCGACGTACTCGGCCTGGACAACGTCTCCTTCGACCCCTCCCGGGTGGCCGCGCAGATCGTCTCCGGGATCGGCTTCATCGGCGGCGGCCTCATCTTCGTACGCCGGGATGCGGTGCGCGGACTGACCACGGCCGCCACCATCTGGCTCACCTGTGCGGTCGGAATGGCCTGTGGCGGCGGTCTGCCGATCCTCGCCGTGGCCACCACCGCCCTGCACTTCCTCGTCGTGCGCGGCTATCCCCCGCTCGTCGCCCGGCTGTCCCCCGACACCTCCGCCACCACCTCGGAGATCCGGCTGACCTATCGCACGGGCGCCGCGCTGCTGCCCCGGCTGATGGAGCAGTGCACCCGGCGGGGCTTCCGCATTCTGCAGGTCAGGGTCGACCGGTTGCCGGGAGGAACGGACCCGGCCGCGCGGGTCCTGCTGCGCCTGGAAGGCACCGCCGACGTGGGAAGGCTGGGCTCGGACCTGTTCCAGGACGAGGGTGTCATCGACGTGGACGTGACCCTGGAGGCCGACGACGAATGATCCCGCTGGTGCGCCGTGCGCCCATCGCGGGAGTCCGTGCCACTCCTGCCTCGGCGGCGTCCGCGGTCACGGCGGGGGTGCACTGCTCGTGTCGCGCCCGCGGCCGGCGAGTGCGTGGGCGATGTCCCGGGTCGCCGGGTAGAGGCGGAGATAGAGGTCGTACAACTCGTCGTAGGACGCACGGAGACGAGGGTCGGGCGTGATGGTTTCCCGTACGGGGTTCCAGGCGTCGATGTCCGGGGAGCTCACGGCGCTCGCGGCCAGGAAGGCGGCACCGTAGCTCGCCCCGAGGGTGACGGCACGCACCTCCTGCTCCAGACCGGCCGCGTCGGAGACGATCCGTGTCCACAGGCCCCCACGGGTGCCGCCGCCGACGGCTACGACACGGCGGAGGTCGGCGCCGGCCGCGCGCATGGCCTCGACGTTGTGCCGCACTCCCAGCGCGGTCGCCTCCAGCGCGGCGCGGTACAGGTCGCCGCGCGTGTGCTCGACGGTCAGTCCCGCGATGATGCCTCGTGCGTCCGGGTCCGCGACCGGCGTCCGTTCGCCCGCGAAGTACGGCAGCATCAGCAGACCTCGCGCACCGGGCCCCGACGCCTCGGCCTCGGCGAGCAGCACGGAGTGGTCGGGCGCGCCGAACAGCTGCCGCAACCAGTCGGTGATCATTCCGGAGGTGGCCATACCGCCCGCGAGACTCCGCGTCCCGGGCAACGCCCCGACCGTGCTCCACAGTTGGGGCACCAGAAGTCGCTCGGCGACTGTGTTGATCAGGAACATGGTGCTGCCGTACATGAGCATCAGGTCCCCGACGCGCTGGGCGCCCACGCTCAGCGCCTCCGACCAGGCGTCGATCGTGCCGGTGACGACGGGGGTGCCGAGGGGCAGCCCGGTGGCGGCGGCCGCTTCGGCCGTCAGCTGTCCGGCGATGTCGCCGGGCCAGCGCAGCGGGGGCAGTTCGATGTCCGGTGCGACGCGGCGGGCCCAGGGGGCGTACCAGTCCTGGGCGGCCGAGTCGTAGAGCGGCACGGCCTGGCTCGCCGAATGGTGGTCGAGCACATACACGCCGGTCAGCCGGTGGACCAGGTAGGAGCTGGGCATGTACAGCCGCCGGGCCCTGGCCACCACGTCGGGTTCGTGGTCCGCGAGCCAGGCGACCTTGGGACCGACGGCCTGGGTGGACAGCAGGGAACCACAGCGGCGCAGGACGGCGTCGCGGCCCAACTCGGCTTCCAGCCGGGCGATCTGAGCGGTGGCGCGGGTGTCGACGCCGTAGAGGATCGCGGGGCGCAGCGGCTCACCGGCCTCGTCCGCCAGCGCGACGCACGGCCCCATGCCGCTGACGCCGACAGCGGTGACGGAGGTGCTGTCGCTCACCAACTCCCGGGCGAGGGAGACGAATTCGTCCCACCACACCCGGGCGTCCATCTCGACATGTCCGGGCCGTGGGCGGTCGACCGTGTGCGGTCGGGTCGCCGTAGCGAGGACCGCCCCGTCCTCGTCGACCAGCACGCCTTTGCTGCTGGAGGTACCGATGTCGACTCCGAGCACCGTCATGGTCGAGAGCGTAGGCGATCTCATCGACGTCCGGGCGAACCGGCGATGCCCCGGACTGCGGCTCCGGTCGTTGCCGGATCGACTCCCGCGCCTGCTGACACGCTCATGCCGCCCCGCGGGTGCGAGGCGGCATGAGGTGGGGGGTGGGTCGGATGGTTCAGCGGTCGCAGTTCAGTGCGGCGAGGTCGACGGAGTCGGCCATGGCCTGCATTCCCTTGTCATTGGGGTGCAGATGGTCTCCGCCGTCGAAGAACGGAAGGATGAGCTGCGGGTCGTACGGATTACGGGTGATCCTGTCGAAATCCGTCACGGCGTCGACCTCGCCGCTGTTCCTGATCCAGTCGTTGACGCCCTGGCGCACGGCCTCCGACGCGGCGTCGTACTCGTACCAGCCCTTGAACGGCATGACGGTCGCGCCGACGACGCACTTGCCCGCCGCGTGCGCCCGGTCGATGATCTGCTGATAGCCGGCGATCATGTCGTCCACCGTGACACCACTGTGGGACTTGATGTCGTTGATGCCCTCGAACAGGAACACCGTGCGCACCCCGGCGAGAGAGAGCACGTCGCGCTGCATCCTGTTCACCGCCGCCTGCCCCGCGCCGTCCGAGAGCACCATGTTGCCGGAGATGCCCTCGTTCGCCACGCCCTTCACCGTGCTGCCGGACGCGGCCTGCAGTCGGCGGGAGAGGTAGTCGGGCCAGCGGCGGTTCTCGTCGGTGGTCGAGGCCCAGCCGTCGGTGATGGAGTCGCCGAACGTGACCACGGAGCCGATCGTCGAGGACGTCTCCACGTTGACGGCGTCCAGCCAGTACCAGGAGCCCATCGGGTCGGTCCAGTTGGCCGCGCCCTCCTCGGCGGCGTGGTTGCCCGCGGTCGCGTAGTTGGTCTGCATGGCCATGCCGTGACCGGTCGTCGGTCCCTGGGCGCCCGTCACGTACAGGCTGATGACCAGATTCGCCTGGGCGGCCAGCTTCCCGGACAGCGGATCGCTGAGCACCGTCTTGCCGGCCGGGACGGTGACGGACGCGGCCCCGCCGAAGGACAGCTTCCGGTTGGAGCCGCGGACCAGCTGCGCCCCCTGCTTCTGCAACCCGGCATACGCGCTCGCGAAGGTCACCGGGTGGTCGCCGAACGCGTTCGACAGCCGGATGCGCATGTTGCTGCCGCCGACGCTGGTGCGCACGATCAACCGGTAGCTGCGGTCGGCGGGCCCGGCGCCCTGCCGGTCGGCGCTGGCGCCCCAGGTGACCACGGAGTGCTTGCCCGTGGACGCGGCCGGGGCGGCCGCCGTGCGGGCCGAGGCCTGCTGTCGCGGCTGCGAGGGCCCTTTGGCCTGCGCCGCCGAGGAGACGGTCAGGGGTACGCAGACCGCCAGCAGCAGCGCGGAGACGACACCGAACGCGCGGCGTCTCTTCCGGCCGGCCTTCATCCGAGGTTCCGCAGCGTGACGGACTCACCGGGCTTGAGGCTGATCTTCTTCGAGCCGCCGCCGGCGACGACGGTCGCGGTGCGGCCGCCGACGCTCGTCAGCTTCGCCCGGGTGACCTTGCCGTTCTTCCAGCTGAGGTCGGCGACGAAGCCGCCGCGGACGCCCACACCGGACACCGAGCCGGAGGCCGCCCACGCGTCGGGCAGGGCGGGCAGCAGCTCGATGTGACCCGGCCGCGAGTAGACCAGCATCTCGATGATCGCGGCGGGCGTGCCGAAGTTGGCGTCGATCTGGAAGATGCCGCGGCCCTGCTCGACCTCGTAGATGTCGAAGAGGTTCTGGGCGCTGCCGTTGCTGCCGTTGGACGACGGCTTCAGGTTGTTGACGATCAGCTGGTACGCCTTCTCCGCGTTCTTCAGCCGGGCCCAGCACAGGCTGCGCCAGGCGTTGGCCCAGCCGAAGCTGTTCATGCCGCGCGAGGTGAGCAGGGCGGTCGCACCGTCGACGATGTCCTTCGGTGTGGAGCCGTCAGGACGGATCCGGTCGCCGGGGAAGAGCCCGATGAGCGGGGAGAGATGCCGGTGCGTGGTCTCGCCGAGGTCGTCGGGCGACATCCACTCCTCCAGCCGGCCGGTCTTGGGGCTGACCACGGGGAGGTACAGCCGCTTGCGCAGGCCGTCGACGGTCTTGCGGTAGGCGGTGTCCTTCTTCAGCACCTCGGTCGCGGTGCGGTAGTTGCCGAAGAGGTTCCACACCAGTTCCTGGGCGTACGTGATGCCCTTGGCGTCGAGCGGACCCTGCTCGGGCGACCAGTCGCTGTCGGCGACCAGGACCTCGCGCTCGGTCCCGGACGGATCGGTGACGGTCGTCGTGATGAGGCGGGCCTCCCAGAACTCCACGGCACCCTTGATGAGGGGGTAGATCTTCTTGAGGTAGGCGCGGTCCTGGGTGTACTCGTAGTGCTCGAACAGGCTCTGGCAGAGCCAGGCGTTGCCGGCCGGGTGCCACCACCAGCCGCCCCCGCCATAGGGGTTGGTGGAGATGGCCACGGTCCAGCCGGCGATTTTGCCGCTGGAGTTGCGGTAGCGGTTGGTGGAGTCGTTGAACAGCCGCTGGGTGACGTCCGTCCACGCGGGCAGCTGCGCGAGGCAGTAGTCCGTGTAGGCGTCGAAGCAGTCGGACAGGCCCGCCCGGTCGGCCATCCAGTAGTTCATCTGGATGTTGATGTCGGTGTGGTAGTCCGCCATCCAGTCCGGGTCGTTGCCGTCCAGCCACGGGCCCTGAAGACCCATCGGCAGGCTGCCCCGCGATCCGGAGATCATCAGGTAGCGGCCGAACTGCAGGTAGGCGGCTTCGAGTTCCGGGTCGGGCACGTCGTCCCGGTGGCGGGCCTGCAGCCGCTCCCAGGTGTCCAGCTCGCGCTGCGCGGCGGACGACTTGCCGAGGTTGATGTCCAGCTGTCCGAACACCGCGCGGAAGTCGGCGACATGGGTGTGCAGCAGGCTGCTCGCCGAGTGGCCGGCCGCGGTCAGGACCTTGGTCCGGGCGAGGCGCTCGGGGACCACGGACGTGTCGCGGAACTTCTTGGCCGCGTCGGGCGCGTAGTTGGTACCGCCGCTGACGACGACGGTGAGGTCCTTGCAGCCGCTGAAGGAGATCGACGTACCGTCGACCCGGACCTGTCCGGTGCTGCTGCGGGCGGTGACGGCGGCGCCGTACTTCAGGCCGTTGGCGAAGGAGGCAGCGAACGAGGCGTAGCGGCCTGCGCTGTTGGCGGTGGTGGCCTCGCCGTGGGTGCCGGCGAGGGACACGGTCCCGGTGTAGGAACCGCCGCCCTGCTGGGAGAAGTGCAGGACGATGGCGTCGTCGGGTCGGCTGGCGTAGATCTGCCGCTGGTACGTCACACCGGAGATGTCGTACGAGGTGCTGATGAGGCCCTGGGCCAGGTCGAGCGTACGGCGGTAGTCGTTGACGTTGCCCAGGTCGTGGTCCGGGATGGCCACGGTGAGCTTGGCCAGCAGCGTCAGGGAGCCGAAGTCGTCGCGGCCGTAGGGGAACTGGCCGTCGCTCTGCAGCTTGTCGTTGAGATGACCGGTCCACAGCGTGGCGTCGGTGATCATCAGAAGTTCACTGGCGGGGTCGTTGCTCGCGAGCGCCCCGAGCCGGCCGTTTCCGACCGGCAGTCCCTGCTCGATCATCGACCGGGAGGAACCGGGAGCCTGCCACCACAGCTGGTTCTTCGCGGCGTCGGCCGCGGACAGCAGAGGCGACTCGGTGGGGCGGGAGGGGGCGGCCGAGGCGGTGAAGGCGGGCAGGCCGCCGAGTGCGCCGACCGCGCCGGCGCCGGCGGCGAGAGCGAGGAAGCCTCTGCGGCTGGGCTTGATGTCGCGTGGTGCTATGTGCTGGTTGTCCACGGTTGGTGCACTCCATATCCGGGAGCGGCTCATACGGGAACGACGGTGCGGAGCCGTCGGGGCGGGGTCGGTCTCCCGCGGGGCCGGGGGGTCAGGGCACCGGGCCCCGCGGGAAGCGGGTCAGACGGTCTTCGGAACGACGATCCGGTCGATGTCCGGGGCGTATCCGCTGCCGCTGTCGAACGTGATGGTGTTGGTCCCGGCCTTCAGCGCCAGCTGGACACTGACGGTCTCGACCGTGCTCCAGTCGCCCGTGGAGGGGAGCTTCTGGCTGGTGCCGTTACCGCTGTTGGAGGAGACGGTCACCGAGCGCGCGTCCCCGCTGACGTAGGCGACCTTGACGGTGTAGATCCCGTCCTTGTTCACCGTGACGTCGTTGAACCGCACCTTGCCGCCGGTGTAGAGGTTGCCGACCTTCTTGCCACCGGAGCAGGCGTCGCAACCGGCGACGGAGGCGTTGCCCGACAGGGTGTTGGCCGCGGCCTCGGCCTCGTAGCTCGTCGTCGCCAGGGCGCTGCCGCCGGGCTTGATGGTGAACAGCCGGGAGCCGTGGGCCGGCAGGGCGGCGGTGATCTTGTTCTTGTGGGTCCCGAGGTTCGACTTGTTCCACAGGTCGCGCACGGTGGCCTTGCCGGTGAAGCCGAGGGAGGCCCAGTGAGCGGTGACCGAGGCCGGCGAGTCGCCGAGGTTGAACAGCGCGACGGTGTGGCTGCCGTCGGCGTTCTTGGTGGCCCAGACCTGCTGGTCGCCGACCGAGGTGACCGGACGCGCCACGGGGGAGGCGTTCTGGTCGACGGCGATGACTTCCTTGTTGGTGAGCAGGGAGACGCCGTAGCTGTCCAGCTTGGTCAGGTCGTCACCGGTGAACAGCGGCGACTTGTTCATGGCCCAGAGGGTCATGTAGCTCTGCCGCTCGGCCTTGGTGAGGCCGTCCATCTCGCCGTTGCCGACGTCGATGGCGTCGAGGTCGTTCCAGCCGCCGGGGCCTGCCTTGCGGCTCCACGCCGGGGCGTCGTCCCATCGGTCGTCGACCGAATTCTCCCAGGTGACAAGGGTGTTGCAGTAGCACTCGACGTCGGTGTCGATGCGCCAGCCGTTGGAGTACTTCTTCCAGTCGGCGGCGTGCCCGATGTCGAGCGACCAGGAGACCTCGAGGTGGATCGGACGGCCGGTGGAGGCGATGGCCTTGTTCCAGGCGGCGACGTCGGCGACGTTGTTGTAGTTGTCACCGGACTTGAACGAGCCCGGGCCCACGCCGTCCAGCTTGAGGAAGTCGTAGCCCCAGTCGGCGAACAGCTGCGCCTGCGAGTCGATGTACTTCTGCGCACAGGCGTTGCCGAAGTCGATCTTGTAGGCGTTGTCCCAGCCGTTGGTGGTGCGCAGGTCCGAGTAGACGATGTCGGCGGTGGTGCAGTCCGGGGCGTTCCAGATCGGCGTCTTGCCGTCGCCGTACGCACCCTTCTCCAGGCCGACGGGCAGGTAGATACCGGCCTTCAGCCCCTTGGAGTGGATGTGGTCGGCGACCGACTTCATGCCGTGCGGGAAACGCACCGGGTCGGGCGTCTGCCGGCCGTACTGGTCGAACTGGGTCTTCCAGCTCTTGTCCATCCACCAGCCGGCGTCGATGTTCACATGGTCGTAGCCGTACTTCTTCAGCTTGGAGGCGAGCGCGTCCGTCTGCTTCAGGACGTTCTTCTCGGTGAGGTAGCTGTAGTCACCGTCCGGATTGAGGCCCGGGTACTTCGACGACTGCATGCTCCAACTCGACCAGCCCATGTACGGCTTGGCGGCGATGGCGGCGGCACCGGCGGGCTCGGCGGGCGTATCGGCATGGGCAGCCGGGAAGGCCGTCGCGACGCTCGCGGTGAAGGCCAGGGCGACCACGGTTCTTATGGAGCGGCGGCCGGAGCGAGCGGCCGCTGCGGGCAGGACGGTGTACGAGGATGACCGCATGGGTCGGACCTCCTGGGACGGTGGCTGCGGGGGCGGTTGGTGCGGGGCGGCTCTTGCCCCTGCGGTCGGGAGGCGGCTCAGCCCTTGCCCGATCCGATGGTGAGTCCACTGATGAACTGGCGCTGGAGCGCGAAGTAAACCAGCAGCGTCGGGATCGCGGTCATCAATGCTCCGGCCGCAATCAAATTGGGATTCGTGAAGTAGGCACCCTGGAGGTTGGCCAGGGCGGAGGTGACGGGCCGCTTGTCGCCGGTCTCGATCAGCGCGAGCGGCCAGAAGAAGTCGTTGTAGATCCAGATCGATTCGAGGGTCGCCAGGGCGGCGAACGCCGGGCGGCACAGCGGCAGGATGATCTGGAAGAACTGCCGCCAGACCTGGGCTCCGTCGACGAGCGCGGCTTCGGAGATCTCCTTGGGGATCGTCTTCATGTAGTTGCTGAGGACGAAGGTGCAGAACCCGCACTGGTAGGCGATGTGGATGAAGATGATGCCCCAGATCGAGTTGTACAGGAGCAGGGAATCGGTCATCCAGTACGGCAGCGGGATGAGCAGATACAGCTTGTACAGCGGGGTGATGAGGACCTGGGCGGGCAGCAGGTTGCCCGCGGTGAACAGCATCAGCAGGACGATGTTCCAGCGGAAGTCGAAGCGGGAGACGAAGAAGGCGACCGCCGCCGAGAACAGCAGGGTGCCCAGGACCGCCGGAACGGTGATGAGGACCGAGTTCCAGAAGAAGTGCGGCATCCCGGACTGTTCCCAGGCGTCCGTGAAGTTGCCGAGGCTCAGGCTGTGCGGCCAGGAGAGATAGCCGTTCTTCGCGGTGTCCGAGTAGGGGCGCAGCGACGTGTATATCGCCCACAGCAGCGGGATGAGCCAGAGGAGGGCGATGCTGCCGAGCATCACATGGCGCCCGGCCTGGCTGCGGGGCTTCGAGGGGCCGTCGTGGGACTGGGTCTCTCGCCCGGCCCGCAGTCGGGAGGCCGGACGCGGCACGGTCGTGGTCACTGGTCCTCCTTGCGGATGGTCTGGACGAGGAAGGTCCCGATGGCGGCAAGGGAGACCAGGAGCAGGATGACCGCGAGGGCTGACCCGTAACCGATGTGGCTGGACTCGCCGATGATGTTGTCGGTGATGAGCAGGGAGAGCAGTTCCATACCGGGTTTGCTGCCGACACCGCCACCGAGGACGTACACGATGTCGAAGGCCCGCAGGGACTCCATGACCGTGACGACCAGGATGATGATGTTGACCGGTTTGAGGGCCGGGAAGACCACCCGCAGGAAGGTCTGGCGACCGTTGGCCCCGTCGAGCGACGCGGCTTCCTTGAGCGCCGGATCGAAGCCCTTCAGGCCGGCCAGGTAGAGAATCATGATGTAGCCGGTGTGCCGCCAGGCCGAAGCGACCAGTACGGCCCACAGGTTGAGGTCGGGGTTGCCGAGCCAGTCGATGTGCTCGCCCGATCCCAGGGAGTTCAGGATGCCGTTGAGGAGCCCCGTGTCCGGGTTGTAGATGATCTCCCAGATGAAGCCGACGACGGCCAGGGAGAGCACCATCGGCAGGAAGATCGCGGTCTGGTAGATCCTGGTGAAGCGGATCTTCCGGTCCAGTTGGTAGGCGAGGAAAATGCCGAACGGTGTGGGCAGCAGGCCCGTGAACAGCAGCCAGATCACGTTGTGCTGCACCGCGGGCCAGAACGGCGGGTAGTTGGTGAAGATCTCCTTGTAGTTCTCCAGGCCGATCCAGTGGATGTCGGCCAGTTCGATGCCGTCCCAGGTGGTGAAGGACAGCGCCAGCGAGGCCAGTGCGGGCAGCCAGACGAAGAAGAGGAGAGCGGCAAGCGGGATGCCGATGATGACGGTCAAGAAGATCCGGTCACCGCGCCCGAGACTGCGGGCGCGCCTGCGGACGGTGCGGAGTGAGGGTACGGAGGACACGGTGCGTGAAACCTTTCCGGTCCTGGTCAGGCCGTGAAGTAGCGCGAGCGCTGCGACTCGATCTTCTTCAGCGTCGCGGTGCCGTCGTCGGGGTGGCTGAGCCACTCCGTCAGGCCGGGCAGTACGACGGTGGAGATGAAGCCCGGGTCACTGTCGCGGTCCGCGAACTGGCTGATGTTCTTGGCGGAGCCGATGAGTTCGGCGGACTTCTTCTGCAGGGCGTTGTACGAACCGGTGGAGGTCTTCTCGTTGACACCGAGGTTGCTCGGGTCGACTCCCGCGTACAGCTCTTCGGTCTGCGCGCTGCCGAGGAACTCCAAAAACTTCTTGGAGCCGTCCTCGTTCTTGGGCTTCTTGCTGAGCATGAAGCCGTCGGTGGGCGCCTCCACGGAGTCCTGCCCGTACGCGGAGTCGATCTCGGGGAAGGGGAAGAAGTCGAGGTCGGCGCGGACCGCCTCGTCGGTGATCTGCTGGCCGATGAAGAGGCCGGTGACCGACATGCCGGACTTCTTGTCGATCAGGGACTGTGCGGCGTCCTGCCAGGAGCGGCCGCCACCGCTCGCCTGGTAGTAGGGAGTCAGTTCACGCCAGGTGTCGAGGATCGCGACGGCGCGCTTGTCGGTCCAGGACGTCTCGCCGCGCAGCAGGGACATGTGGAAGTCGTAGCCGTTGGCCCGCAGGTCGACGTAGTCGAAGGCGCCGAGGATGCTCCAGGTGTCGCCGCCGCCGTATCCCGAGGTGATCGGGGCGAGGCCGTCCGCCTTCATCTTCTTGGCGAGTGCGACGAACTCGCTCCACTTCTTGGGGACTTGGTAGCCGTGCTTCTCGAACACGCTCTTGCGGTAGAAGACGGCCCACGGGTAGTTGTAGAGCGGCACGAAGTAGTACTTGCCGTCGGCGCCCTTCGAGAGCTGCTTGGCGGCGTCGCTGAAGCCGCCGCCTATCTTGTCCCACACGTCGTCGATCGGGCTGGCGAGGCCCTTCTTGGCGAAGTACTGCATGCGGTAGCCCGCGAACCAGGTGAAGACGTCGTCCGGGGTGCCCTGCAGATACGTGGTGATGCTCTTCTGGAACGTGTCGTGGTCGACCGTGTTCGTCTTCACCTTCAGCCCGCTGTCCTTGGCGAAGGCGTCGGTGACGGTGGCGTAGGCCTTCTTCGGCGTGGCGTCGGCGCCGTTGGACCCGAAGGTGACGGTCTTCGGGTCGGACCCCGCACCTCCCCCGCCGCACGCGGTCAGGACGGGCGCGGCCAGCGCGGCCGCACCGAGCCCGAACAGGCCACCGGTCACTCTGCGGCGGCTGGGTCCACGCGCAGCCAACGGAATCCGGCTCTGCTGCGTCATCGCAACTCCTCGTGCATGTCAGTACGTATCTGATCTTCAGTGCGGGTCCGCACTCTTTGCGGGTCTGGGCGTCGGTGCGGGTCTGGACTCCCGCACCGTCCGGGCCGCGGTTCGTGACCGGGGTCCGGGTGGGCGAGCGGTGTTCAGCCGGTGTCCGAGGTGATGAAGGACTGGATCGCGGTGGCCGCAGCCCCGCGCGCCCACTCCTCGAACGGCAGGGGCCTGGTCTGTACGTCGCACCGCGCGGCGGAGCCGAAGGCGGCCGCGGCGAACGTGTCGCGGATCTGCTCGGCGAACAGGTCGTAGGCGGCCAGCCCCTCGCCGGAGATGATCACGCGTTCCGGGCCGAGCAGATTGGCGACCGTGGCGATGCCCCGGCCGATGGCCTCGCCGGCCCGTGCGTACACCTCCCGCGCTCCCGGGTCGCCGTCATGGGCCAGGTCCAGGGCCTGGGCGGCGTCCGCCACCTGTACCCCGGTGACCTCCCGGACCCTGGCGACGATCGCGGAGTCGGAGGCGATCGCCTCCACACAGCCGCGGTTGCCGCAGTGGCACAGGGGACCGGACGGGTCGATGGCCACGTGCCCGATCTCGCCGGACACGCCGTGCGCCCCCGACACGACCTGGCCGTGCACCACGAGACCGCAGCCGATCCCCGCGCCGACGGTCACCACCGCGAAGTCGGACAGACCCACCCCGGCGCCGAACCACTGCTCGGCGACGGTCAGCGCCCGGACGTCGTTGTCGACGGTGACCGGCAGCCCGGTCGTCAGGGCGGCCAGTTCCGCGAGCGGCACATCGCGCCACTCCAGGAACGGTGAGTACCGCACCACTCCGTCGGCGCGGTCCACGTCGCCGGAGACCGCGATGCCCAGGCCCTGGACCCGGACTCCGAACCCGTCGGCCTCCGTCAGCAGTTCCTGGACGAGGGCCGCCGTCGAGGTCAGCACCGCCTGCGGATCGCGGGAGGTGAGCGGCACATGGCGGGCGACCCAGATGCGACAGGTCAGGTCCGTCAGTACCGCTATCAGTTCGTCGCCCGTCATCTTCACGCCGATGAACAGCGCCCGCCCGCCGTCGACCCGCACCGGATTGGCCGGCCGGCCGAGGGAGGACTGCCGTGCGTCCTCGTCGACGTCCTCCAGCAGGTAGCCGACCTCGATGAGAGGCCGCACCGCCTTGGTGACCGCCGCGGCCGACAGCCGGGTCCGCCCTGCTATCTCCGACCGCGTGAGCGGACCGTGGGACAGCACGGTGGTGAAGATCTGGGAGGCGGTCGGCGTGTGGGCCGGGAACGCCTCGGTACGAGAGGTCGAGCGCATGGCCGGAACTTAAGTCCCTTATTTTCTGCTGTCAATGAAAGAAGCAGGATTATCTTGAGTGCCTCCTACAACAGGCACTCCGCCTGCAAAAGACAGACTTGGACAAGGTGTTGACACATGATCGAAGGTCACGGTTGGCTCTCGGTATCTCGTGGCACCACCGGAACGTAAGGACCCCTGTCGATGATCTCCTTCGCCCCGGACTCCGGGGTCTGGCTGCTGGCCACACCGCACACCTCGTACGCGCTGAGGATCGACGAGACCGGCGCGCCCTGCCATCTCGCGTGGGGCCCACGGCTGACCCTCGCGGAAGCCGAGGACCTCGTCGTGCCCCCGGGTCCCGAGACCAGCAGCTTCGAGGGAAGGGACCCCGTCGGGGAGGAACTCCCGGTGGACGGCGGCACGCGCTACGGTCCGCCGTCGCTGCAGGTCCGTTTCGCGGACGGCTCCCGTGCCTTCGAGTGGCAGCCGGCAGGCCACGACATCGAGGAAAGCGGTCCCGGCCAGAGTGTGCTGGTCCTGCGGTTCCGCGATCGCCGCTACCCCTTGCAGGTCGCGCTCCACTACCGGGTACGCGACGACACCGACGTGATCGAGCGCTGGACCGTCGTCAGCAACACCGGCGGCGAGGCCGTCACCCTGCTGCGGGCCGACTCGGCCGCCTGGTCACTCCCGCCGCTGCGTGACTACCGGCTCTCCCATGTCACCGGCCAGTGGTCGGCGGAGAGCCAGCTGAGGCGCGACCAACTCCCCTACGGCGAAACGGTGTTGACCAGCCGACGCGGCATCACCAGTCACCACGCGAACCCCTGGGTGATGCTCGACGCGGGTGAGGCGACGGAGGACCACGGCCGGGTGTGGAGCGCCGCTCTCGCCTGGAGCGGAAGCTGGCGCATCACCACGCAGCGCACGCCCGACGGGCGGGCCGGATTCACCGGAGGCGTCGGCCACGACGGCACCACCGTCCCGCTCGCCCCGGGCGAGGAGTTCACCACTCCGCCGTTCGCCGGGGTGTTCACCGAGGGCGGTTTCGGCGCGGTCAGCCGTGCCTGGCACGCCTTCACCTTGGCCCATGTCCTGCCGCATCCGGACGAGTTCGCGCCGGTGCTGTACAACTCCTGGGAGGCGACGGGCTTCGACGTCGACGAGGTCGGCCAGAAGGCCCTCGCCGAACGGGCCGCGGAGCTCGGCGTCGAGCTCTACGTCGTCGACGACGGCTGGTTCGGAGCGCGCCGCAGCGACCGTGCGGGGCTCGGCGACTGGACCCCCGCACCCGACCGGTTCCCCGACGGACTCGGGCCGCTGGTCGACGCGGTGCACGGGCTCGGCATGCGCTTCGGGCTGTGGGTGGAGCCGGAGATGGTCAACCCGGACAGCGATCTGTACCGCACGCACCCGGACTGGGTCCTGCACTTCCCCGAGCGCCCCCGCTCCGAGCTGCGCAACCAGCTCGTTCTCAACTTCGCCCGCAGCGACGTCGCGGACTGGGCCTACGACTGGCTGACCCGGCTCGTCGGCGAGCACGGCATCGACTTCCTCAAGTGGGACATGAACCGGGCGTTCAGCGAGGCCGGCTGGCCCGGCCGGCAGGATGGCACCGACCGCCTGGGCCCGCAGTACGTGCGCAACCTCTACGGCGTCGTCGACCGGCTGCGCGCGGACCATCCGGCGCTGCGCATCGAGTCGTGCAGCGGCGGCGGCGGGCGCGTCGACCTGGGCATCCTCTCCCGTACGGATCAGGCGTGGGCGTCGGACAACACCGACGCCGCCGACCGGATGGGGATCCAGCACGGTTTCGGCCAGGTCTACCCCGCCCGCACCATGGGCTCCTGGGTGACCGACGTGCCGAACCAGCTCACCGGCCGCACGGTCCCGCTGCGCTTCCGCTTCCACGTGGCCATGGCCGGCGCGCTGGGCATCGGCGGGGATCTCACCCACTGGTCCGAGGAGGAACTGCGGGAGGGGGCCGCCCTGGTGGCCGAGTACAAGAGCGTGCGTCATCTCGTACAGCACGGCCGGCTGGACCGGCTGTCGCCGCCCGCGGAGGACGCCGAGGCGGTGGTCCAGTACACCGCCGCGGACGGCGCCGAGACCCTCCTGCTCGGGTATCGGCGCGTGTCACGGCACGGCAGCCCGAAGGTGCCGGTCCGGCTCCGCGGCCTGACCCCCGAGGCCCGCTACCGCGACACCCGCACCGGCGCCGTGCATCACGCAGCCGTACTCGGCGCGTACGGCCTCCACCTCGACCTGCCGGCCGGCGACTGGGCCAGCACGGCCGTGCACCTGGTACGTGAGCCGGAGGCCTGACCTGCACGTCGGCCACGCCTCTGACCGGCATGACGGCCAGCACCCCTGACCGTCATGACGGCCAGCACCCCTGACCGTCATGACGGCCAGCACCCCTGACCGTCATGACGGTCACCACCCCTGACCGCGCCGCGGAATCGCCGCGGCGCGTTCCGCTTGTCCGGACGCGGCCGCCGGTTCCTCGACCGAGCGCGCAGGCCTGCCTGTCGCTTGGACGGCCTGTCCGGACGCGGCCCCGCGTCCATCGCGCGAACGCACACGCCGGTCTGCCGCTTGGACGGCCTGTCCGGACGCGGCCCCGCGTCCATCGCGCGAACGCACACGCCGGTCTGCCGCTTGGACAGCTTGTCCGGACGCGGCCACCGGCCCCTCGGCCAAGCGCGCACGCCGGTCTGCCGCTTGGCGCACCCACCGGCCGACAACCCGCCACGCACCGCCCGACAGCCCGCCACCCGCGCCGCGAAGCACCGCACGCGAGCTCAACACGAGCCCCTGCGCAATTGGTTGACATGTACGCTACCCGGCGCAATTCTGAGAGCGCTCTCAAAAGAAGCGGACGGATCCCGTCCGCAACGAATCCACCTCGTGAGGAGGCTGAGGGTGCCCAGAAAACTCAGATGGCGGGCCCTGGCGATGGCCGCGGCCACGCTAGCCGCGGCACTGCTGACGTTCGGGACTCCGTCCCGCGCCGAGGCCGCCGTCCCGGCGACCATTCCATTGACCTTCAAGAACAATTCCGGCCGCAGTGACCCGGTCTACATCTACGACCTGGGAACGCTGCTGTCCACGGGCCAGCAGGGCTGGGCCGACGCCAACGGCACCTTCCATGCCTGGCCGGCGGGCGGCAACCCGCCGACTCCCGCCCCGGACGCGTCGATCGCGGGACCGGCCAACGGGCAGTCGAAGACGATCCGGATCCCGAAGTTCTCCGGCCGGATCTACTTCTCCTACGGCAAGAAGCTGGACTTCCGGCTCACCACCGGCGGTCTTGTGCAGCCTGCCGTGCAGAATCCGAGCGACCCCAACCGCAACACCCTCTTCAACTGGTCCGAGTACACACTCAATGACAGCGGACTGTGGATCAACAGCACCCAGGTCGACATGTTCTCGGCGCCGTACGCGGTCGGTGTCCAGCTCGCCGACGGCTCCACGAAGAACACCGGTCACCTCAAGGCAGGGGGATACAACGGGTTCTTCAGCGCGCTGCGCGGGCAGCCGGGCGGCTGGGCCAATCTGATCCAGACCGCACCCGACGGCACCGTCCTGCGGGCACTCGCCCCTGGTCACGGCATCGAGAACGGTGCGCTGCCGAGCACGGTGATGGCCGACTACGTCAACCGCGTATGGCAGAAGTACAGTTCGTCGACGCTGACCGTGACACCGTTCGCGAACGAGCCGAACACGAAGTACTACGGCCGGGTCTCGGGGAACGTCATGAACTTCACCAACACCGCGGGGGCCGTCGTCACCAGCTTCCAGAAGCCGGACTCCGACAGCATCTTCGGCTGTTACAAGCTGCTGGACGCCCCCAACGACCTGGTGCGCGGCCCGATTTCGCGCACGCTGTGCGCGGGCTTCAACCGCTCCACGCTCCTGACCAACCCCAACCAGCCCGACACCAGCTCCGCGGGCTTCTACCAGGACACGGTGACCAACCACTACGCACGGAAGATCCACGCGCAGATGGCCGACGGCAAGGCCTACGCGTTCGCCTTCGACGACGTCGGCAACTACGAGTCGCTCGTCCACGACGGCAACCCGCAGCAGGCGTACGTCACGCTGGATCCGTTCAGCTGATCCTTTCCGTCCCGCCGGAGCACACCGCCC
This sequence comes from Streptomyces sp. NPDC058371, assembly GCF_042723265.1. Lineage (NCBI taxonomy): Bacteria > Bacillati > Actinomycetota > Actinomycetes > Kitasatosporales > Streptomycetaceae > Streptomyces > Streptomyces sp. NPDC058371. The sequence continues at coordinate 48,764 of NZ_JBHXJC010000002.1, forward strand.
TTGCCTATATGCTCACCCCCGAAACGCTCAAACGAACACGAGGCGATCGCGCCGCGAGGGGATCACGAGCATGCGAGAACCGGGCGATGTCAGACGGCAGCGGATCCTGGCGGTCGTACAGTCGCGAGGAGCGGTCCGGGTGACCGACCTGGCCTCCGAACTGGAGGTCTCGGTCGTCACCGCCCGGCGGGACGTGGAGGAACTGGCCCGGGAGGGCAAGCTGCGGCGCGGGCACGGGATCGCCCGTCCGGTGACCGCCGCCAGCGAACCCGCCGCTCCCCCGGCCGCACGGCCGGCCGTGCCCGGCGGCCCGGTGGCGGTGGTCGTGCCCGAACGGCACACCTACCTGTACGAGACCATGAACGGCGCCCGTGAGGTGCTGGAGGCGGCCGGACTGCGCATCGTGCTGCACATCGCTCCGCAGGCGCCGGGAGCTGAACGCCCCATCGTGGAACGGGCGTTGGCGGACGGCGCCCAGGGGCTGCTGTTCGCGCCCCGCTGGCGTACCGCCGCCCTGCAGGAGGCGGACGGGGAGTGGCTGACGCGGACCGGCGTCCCCACGGTGCTCATGGAACGGCGGCCCCGTCCCGGCAGCCCGCTGCACACCGTCGACTCGGTCTGCTCCGACCACTGGCACGGCATGCACCTGGCGGTGGAGCACCTGCTCTCGCTCGGGCACCGGCGGATCGTGCTGGCGGCCCGCGACGACAGTCCCACCGCCCGCGCGATCCGGGCGGCCTTCGTCGAGATCGTCGCGGCCCGGCCGGAGATCGAGGACTCGGTGGTGGTCCTCAGCGCCCCGAGTGCGGGGACGGAGCCGGGAGCGGTGGTTCCCGACTCCCTGGCGGAACTGCTGCGCGAGCGGGGCGCCACAGCCGCCGTTCTGCACGGCGACGTGGACGCGCTGATGCTCGTCCAGCATCTGGCCGACAGCGGCGTACGCGTCCCGGACGACTGCTCGGTGGTGGCGTACGACGACGTGGTCGCGGCGCTCGGAAGCACGCCGCTGACCGCGATAGCGCCGCCCAAGGCCGAGGTCGGAAGGGTCGCGGCCGAGCTGCTGTTGCAACGCCTCGGCAGCGCCGGGCGGGCATCCGCCCGGTCGTCGCGCCGAGTTGAACTCCTGCCCGAGCTGAAGGTGCGGGGCTCCACTCGACCCTTGTGAGCGTTTGACTGCTTTGGTTTCTTCTGATCGATCTATTGACCCGACTCACTCAGCCGATCAGGATGCCGGTGTCTCGCACCTGAGCCGCAGGAGGCATCCATGCCCGGCCGACCGAGCCGCCGGTCTCTGCTCACCGCATGCACCGCCGCATCACTGACCGGCATGGTGAGCGGCTGTACCCGTTCGACGAGCGGGAGTTCGCAGGGCACGCGCGGGGCCACCCGCATCACCTTCTGGTCCGCGCTGCGCGGCAGCCAGGAAGTGGTCGACGAATTCAACCGCACCCACGACCGCGTCCAGGTCGACTTCCAGCAGATCCCCACGGGTGGGCAGGGCGGCTACGCCAAGCTCAGCAACGCCGCCCGCGCGGGCAACGCCCCCGACGTGGCGACCATCGAGTACCCCCAGGTCCCCGGCTTCGCCATCGACGGGGTCGCCCGCGACATCACCTCGCTGGTGAGCGACCGGCTGCGGGCGAAACTGCTCCCGCAGGCGCTGCGGCTCACCACGTTCGAGAACAAGCTGTTCACGGTCCCGCTCGACGTCGAGCCGATGGTGATGCACTACCGCACCGACCTGTTCGACCGCTTCGGTCTCGAAGTCCCGCGTACCTGGGACGAGTTCACGGAGGTGGCCCGTACGGTCCGGCGCACGTCCCGCGACCGGCGGCTGGCCCTGTTCCCCACCGACGGTGCCACGCAGTTCGCCGCCTACGCCTGGCAGGCGGGCGCCCAGTGGTTCGACATCGGCGGTGGCGCGTGGAACGTCTCGATGGCCGACGCCCCCACCCGCAAGGTCGCGGCGTACTGGCAGCGCCTCATCGACGACGATCTGGTGCACGTCAACGCCGCCGACAGCCGGCGCAGCGACGCCCAGATCAGCCAGGGCCTGGTCCTCGTACGACTCAGCGGAGCCTGGGAGGCCGGGGCCCAGATGAATGCCCGGCCCGGCCAGGAGGGCCAGTGGGCCATCGCACCGCTCCCCCAGTGGGACACCGCCCGCCCGGCCGTCGGCACACACGGCGGCTCCACCTTCGCGGTGACCAAGGACAGCAAGCACCCCGAAGCCGCCATGGAGTTCATCGAGTGGCAGGTCTCCCACCCGGACTCCCTGCGTGCCCGGCTCTCCAGTGGCACCAGCAGCCAGTACCCGGCCGCGCCCGGCCTGGTGGCCGTCGGCCGCAAGGCCTTCGACCGCTCCTACTACGGCGGCCAGGACATCTACGACCTCTTCGAGCAGGAGGCGGCGAAGATCCGGGACCGCTGGACCTGGGGCCCGCGCATGTCGGCCACGCAGAAGGTGATGCAGGACAACTTCGCCCGCGCCGGTGCCGGTCAGACCTCGCTCATCGGCGCGGTCCGCGCGGCCCAGGACGGGACCATGCCGGACCTCGAGGCGCTCGGCCTCGCGACCACCGAGCACAGCGACTGACCACGGCCCGCACCGACCAGTTAGGCAGGTGATCCCCATGACCACCACCGCACCACCGGTGCGTGCGGCGGCCGGCCGGGCCGGCTCCGCAGCCGGGTCCGCCCCACGCGCCTCCGCCCGCCGCCGCGAACGCTTCGCGTGCGGCGTGCTGATGACACCGTTCTTCCTGCTCCTCACGACGGTGTTCCTGGTGCCGGTCGGCACCGCCGTGTGGCTGAGTTTCTTCAGCGACGACCAGCCGGGGCTCGGCTTCGGCCCGGAACACCGGGTGTTCGTCGGTCTGCGCAGCTACACCGCCGTGCTCTCCGACCCGACGTTCCTCGGCGGACTCGGTGTCGTGGTGCTGTACTGCCTCATCTACATCCCCCTGATGGTGATCGGGGCACTGGCGCTGGCGCTGCTGCTCGACTCCGGGGTCGTACGCCTGCGGGCCTGGGCGCAGCTCGGGCTGTTCCTGCCCCATGCCGTACCCGGCATCATCGCCGCCCTGATCTGGCTGTACCTCTACACACCCGGTATCAGTCCGGTCGTCGAACTGCTCGGCAAGGCCGACATCACCGTCGACTTCCTCGGCGTGCACACCGTGCTGCCGGCCATCGTGAACATCGCCCTGTGGAGCAATCTCGGCTACAACATGGTGATCTTCTACGCCGCGCTGCAGGCCGTCCCCCGTGAGGTGCTGGAGGCGGCCGTCATCGACGGTGCGGGACCGGTCCGCACGGCCCTGCGGGTCAAGGCGCCGCTGGTGCGCTCCTCCATCCTCGTGGTCGCCCTGTTCACTCTCATCTGGGCGCTGCAGCTCTTCACCGAGCCGATGCTGCTCAGCCAGTCCACCCCGATGATCAACTCCCGCTTCTCCCCCAGCATGTACATCTACGACGCCGCGTTCATACGCAACAACTACGGTCTCGCCGCGGCCGCCTCGGTGATCCTGCTGCTGTGCACGATCGCGCTCTCCTACGGCGTCACCAGCTGGTCGAACCGGGCCGGCGCCCGACAGGAGGCCACTCGATGAGCGCCACCGACTCCTCCGCTCTGCTGCGTCCGCGGCTGCTGGGCCGCACCGCCGTCAACGCCGTCGTCGGCATGGCGGTGCTGTACACCGTGCTGCCGGTGCTGTGGCTGGTGCTGGCCGCCTCGAAGGGCCGGGACGCGCTGTTCGGCAGCGACGTCCTGTCGCTGAGGGACTTCTCCTTCCTGCAGAACCTGCGCGACCTCTTCGCCATGGACGACGGGCTGTACGGCCGCTGGTACGCCAACAGCCTGCTGTACGCCGTGGTGGGCGCCGCGGTCAGCGCGCTGGTCAGCATCGCGTGCGGGTACGCCTTCGACAAGTACCGCTTCCGGCACAAGGAGAAGATGTTCGGCCTGGTCCTCGCGGCGGTGATGGTGCCGCAGACCGTGCTCGCGCTGCCGCTGTACCTGATGGCGTCCGGCGCCGGGCTGGTCAACAGCTTCTGGGCGGTGTTCATCCCCGCCCTCTTCAACCCCTTCGGGGTCTACCTGGGGCGGATCTTCAGTCAGGGGTACGTCCCCGACGAGGTGCTGGAGGCCGCCCGCGTGGACGGAGCGGGCGAACTCACCGCGTACGTACGGGTTTCGCTGCGCATGCTCGGCCCCGGTCTCGTCACCGTCTTCCTCTTCCAGCTCACCGCGATATGGAACAACTTCTTCCTGCCGATGGTGATGCTCTCCGACCAGAAGCTCTATCCGGTCAGCCTCGGCCTGTACACCTGGAACAGCTCGGCGACCGTCTCGCCCGAGTACTACCCCGTCGTGATCATGGGCTCCCTGCTCGCCGTGCTGCCGCTCATCGCCGCCTTCGTACTGCTGCAGCGGTTCTGGCGGTCGGGGCTGACGGCGGGAGCCGTGAAGTAGGCGCCAACAGGCCCGGCAGGACCGGATGTTTCCCACCACCAGCGCAATGCACCCCAGGAGAACGATGCACACCTCCCCCGGCGGCCGCACTCCCCCGCGGACCGCTCTCGCCATGGGACCGGAAGCGGCGACGGCCGTGTTCACCCCCGATGCCCTGGAGTCCCTCGGCCGGGTCTGCGACCTGGTACCGCCGCCCGCCCTGCACGACTTCGGCACCGACCGCGCCCACGCCGTGCTGCGTGACGTGGAGGTGCTGGTCACCGGATGGGGCTGCCCCGTCCTGGACGCATCGGTGCTGGACCGCGCGCCCAGGCTGCGTGCCGTCGTCCACGCCGCCGGCACCGTGCGCGAACTCATCAGCCAGGCGTGCTGGGACCGTGGCATCGAGGTGTCCTCCGCCGCCACGGCCAACGCGCTGCCCGTGGCCGAGTACACGGTCGCGATGATCCTCCTGACCGGCAAACGGGTTCTGGAACGCGCCCGGGACCTGCGCTCCGCACGCCGCCGCGACGACCCGCTCGGCACTCCGCGCGACGTGGGCAACTTCGGGCGCACGGTGGGCATCCTGTCCGCCTCCCTGATCGGCCGCCGGGTGATCGAACTGCTGCGCCCCTACGATCTGACCGTGCTCCTGCACGACCCCTACGTCACCGCCGAGGAGGCCGCCGCACTCGGCGTGGAATCAGTGGGGATCGATGAGTTGTTCGCCCGTTGCGACGTGGTGAGCATCCACACCCCGCTGCTGCCCGCGACCCGCGGGCTCGTCGGCCGGCGGCTGATCGGTGCCATGCGTCCGGACGCGGTGCTCATCAACACCGCACGCGGAGCCGTGGTCGACCAGGACGCGCTGACCGAGGCCGCCGCCCTCGGCCGTATCCGGGCCGTCCTCGACGTCACCGACCCCGAAGTGCTCCCGCCCGGGCACCCCTTGTGGGACTGCGACAACGTCCTGATCACCCCGCATCTGGCAGGCTCCCAGGGCAACGAGTGGGCGCGGCTGGCCGAGCTCGCGGTGAGCGAGGTCGCGCGGTGGACCGCCGGCGACGGCTTCGCCCATCCCGTACGGCCCGAAAGGCTGGCCTACCTCGCATGACGATGCCCGGACTCCCCTCCGACGACCGCGAGTTGAGCCCCCGCACCGGTTACACCCGGGCCCACTGGGAGACGGCGGCCGATCTCCTGCTGCGGGCCGCCGGGCGCTGGGCCTCACCCGGCGGAGCCCTGCTCGATCTGCCGGGTCGCCCCTCCCGCTCCGGGGTCCGCTCGGACGGTCTGGAGGGGTACGCCCGGACGTTTCTCGCCGCCGCCTTCCGGACCGCGGGCGCCGACGGCAAGGACCCGCACGGCTGGCTCGACCGGTATGCCGAGGGGCTCGCGGCGGGGACCCGCACGCCCGGCCGCGACGACGCCGAGTCGTGGCCGCTCGTCCGGGACCACCAGGTGCAGGGCCAGCCGATGGTGGAGTCCGCCTCGGTGGCGCTCGGCCTGCGGCTGACCCGCCCGTGGCTGTGGGACCGGCTCGACACGGACGTGCAGGACCGGGCGGAGGAGTGGCTGCGCGGTGCGCTGCGGCACGTCCCGGCGCCGAACAACTGGTACCTCTTCCCGTACACCGTGGCTGGATTCCTGGAGTCGGTCGGCCGTGGTGACGCGGAGACGGCCCGCGTGCGGGAGCGCGCGCTCGGCCTGCTGGAGGGCTGGTACCGGGGGCAGGGCTGGTACGCCGACGGCGACGGCCGGGCCTTCGACCACTACAACGGCTGGGCTCTGCACCTCTATCCGGTGCTCGACGCACACCTCGCCGGCGACGAGGGGGCCGCTCCGTACGGCCCGCGGCTGCGCGAACATCTGGAGAGCTTCTCGTCGTTGTTCGGCGGCGACGGGGCGCCGATCCACTTCGGCCGCTCTCTGACGTACCGGTTCGCGGCCGGAGCGGCGGTGGCCCTCGGCGCCGTCACGGGTCACACCCCGTTGTCGCCGGGCACCTCGCGTGGCCTGATCAGCGGCGCCCTGCGCTATTTCCTGGACCGCGGGGCCGTGGACGAGAACGGGCTGCTGAGCCTCGGCTGGCACGGCCCGCACGAGGCGACGCTCCAGCCCTACTCGGGCCCCGCCTCCCCGTACTGGGCGTCGAAGGCCTTCGTCGGACTGCTCGCGCCGGCCGGCCATCCGCTGTGGACCGCGCCCGAGGAGCCCGCGCCGAGCGAGGGTGCGGACCGTGTGCTCGCCCTGCCCTCGCCGGGGCTCCTCGTGCAGAGCACCCGGTCCGACGGCATCGTGCGGCTGCACAACCACGGCAGCGACCATGTCCGGCCGCACGAGGGCGAGTCGGCCACCGAGGACGACCCGCTCTACGGTCGCCAGGCCTACTCCACCCGTACCGGCCCCACCGCCGCCGCGAACGTCGCGGACAACCACCTCGCCGTGGTGGTGGACGGCGTCCGCAGCGTGCGACGCCGGATCCGTCCCATGGGAGCCGGGGGTGGTGACGGCTGGGGCTGGGCGGCCTCCTGGCACCTGCCGGTCTTCCCGTCAGGTCCGGCGACGGTGCCCGGGCTGCGGGTGGAGAGCGCGACCGTGGTCCGTGGCCGTCATGAGCTGCGGGTGCACCGGGTGGTGGGCGCACCGCCCGGTGCGGTGGTCGAGCAGACGGGGTGGGCGAGCGGCCCCGACGAGTCTCTGGTGTCCGCGTTGCATCCACTGCACGGCTGGAGTGGTCAGCACGAGGCCCGTGCACCGCAGGGGACGGCCTTCACCTCCTGGGCGCGTGTCCCCCGGCTCACGGGTGGGGCAGAGGGCACCGCGGTGTACGCGTGCCTGGCCACGCTGACCGGGGAGGCGGCACCCGCCCCGCTCGCCACGGCTGTGGCGGCCGTATCCGTCCAGGACGACACCGTCGAGGTCCGCTGGGCGGACGACGGGTCCCTGACCCGGGTCACGTTCGAGCCGTTCACCGTCGAGCGCCTGTCGGGCTGATCCACGGTTCGGCCCGGTCCTTGCCGGCCGGCTGACCCACGGCACCTGAACCCAGGTTGCAGTTCGGTCCTGGATCGCCCACAAGCTGTTCGCGATCTTGGCGGAACGTATTCTTCCGGGACAAGATGCCCTCATGAAGGGTGATCTCTTTTCCAGTGACCACATGGTGCAGCCGGCCGTGGTGCCCGGCATGTCCCTGCAGAACGCCAAGTCCGTCAAGTACGCCGTCAACGGCGAGATGTTCGCACGTCAGGGGGCGATGATCGCCTGGCGCGGGGCCCTGCAGTTCGAGCGCAAGGGCCAGGGCGTGGGCGGCATGCTCAAACGGGCGGTCACCGGCGAGGGGCTGCCGCTGATGGCGGTGCGGGGGCAGGGCGAGGCCTGGTTCGCGCACGAGGCGCAGAACTGCTTCATCGTCGATGTCGAACCGGGCGACGTGTTCACCGTCAACGGACGCAATGTGCTGTGCTTCGACGCCTCGCTGTCGTACGAGATAAAGACCGTCAAGGGCGCCGGCATCAGCGGCGGTGGCCTGTTCAACAGCGTCTTCACCGGCCAGGGGCAGCTGGGGCTGATCTGCGAGGGCAACCCGCTGGTCATTCCGGTGTCGCCGCAGCAGCCGGTGTTCGTGGACACGGACGCGGTGGTCGGCTGGTCCGCGCATCTGGGGACCTCGCTGCACCGCTCGCAGTCGTTCGGGTCCATGATCCGGGGCGGTTCGGGTGAGGCCGTGCAGCTGAAGCTGGAGGGCAACGGCTTCGTCGTCGTACGTCCCAGTGAGGCGACGCCGCAGAAGCCCCAGCAGCACTGATCCCGGGAACGGAAGGGCGCCCCGCCGAGTGGCGGGGCGCCCTCTCGTACGTCGTCCGTCAGCGCCCGGCAGGGGTGTTGGCAGGGGTGACGTTGACGGCGGCCCAGGACTGGTCCACCGTCTTGTACTCCGTGCTGTCGGCCCCGTACATGTCGGCGGCGGCCTTGAGCGTCGCGGCGCGCGCGTCGTGGAAGTCGGTCGTGGAGACCATGTAGCGGGTGAGCGCCCGGTAGAAGATGGCGGTGGCCTTGGTGCGGCCGATGCCGGTGACCTGCGAACCGTCATAGGTGGGCGAGTCGTACTTGACGCTGCCGATCGTCTTGCGGCCACTGCCCTCGGCCAGCAGGTAGTAGGCGTGCGAGGAGACGCCGGAACCCGCGTGGACCTCGGTGTCGTAGGCCTCGGGCGCCCAGTAGTCCACGGTCCCCTCGAGCTTGTCGAGGGAGGGCTTGTCGAGGCGGCGCAGGAACTTCTGCGCCAGTCCGAGCTTCTCGCCCAGGAGGTAGTTCGGCGGGTTCTTCGGGTTGTTGGTGGAGAACTCGACCGCCGAACCGAAGATGTCCGCGAGGGACTCGTTGAGAGAGCCGGGCTCGCCGTACTGGTTGCCGTCCGCGTCGACCCGGGTGGGTTCCAGGGCGGCGGTGGCGTCGACGACACCGTGGGTCAGCTCGTGACCGGTGACGTCGAGGACGACGAGCGGCTTCTTGAAGAGGTCCCCGTCACCGTCGCCGTAGAGCATGCACCCGCAGGTGGAGTCCCAGAAGGCGTTGCCCACCTTGCGCCCGAAGTGGACCATGGCCTTGGCACCGGTGCTGTTGTTCTTGATGCCCTTGCGGCCGAAGGTCTTCTTGTAGAAGTCCAGGGTCTTGGTGATGCCGTACTGGGCGTCGACCGCTGCGGTGGCCCGGCTGGAAGTGGCACCGTTGCCCCACTTGTTGTCGGCGTCGGTGAACTTCTTGCCGCGCGAGAACGCCTCCAGCTCCTGGCCCTTGGCGTCCCGGGTCTCGGTGTTCCAGCGGTTGGGGTCCTTGAGGACGTAGCTGGTCCGGGCGGTCCGGGTGGTGGTCAGCGGCACCTTGCCGACGAACAGGGAGGCGCCCGTGCCCGAGGCGGTCGACGGATAGCGTGCGGCGCCGGCGCCGGTGAGGAGCGCGGACGGGGTGCCCGCATCGACACCCGAACCCGTGGCCGGGTTCAGCTTCTCGCCCCGCTTGCGCAGCGTCTCGCCGAGAGCCGGCGAGATGAACTCGTCGCTGTCGGGGGTGTTGCTGCGCACCGTGCCGGTCCGTGCGTCCACGACGACCGTGCGGGAACCGCCGGCCTCCGTGGTGTCGCTGTCCGTCACCCGCACCTGGTAGGCGAGTACGGCCGCGCCGTCCCGCGCGTCCACGACGAGTTCGGCGTTGCCGGCGTCGCCCTTGGCGACCTCGGCGGCCTTCCGCTCGGCCTGCTCGGCCGTGAGCTTCGCCTGCGTCGTGGCCGGCTCCACCTTGTGGTCGGCCGCCCGGGTCACGCCCAGGTAGGCGGACCGTTCGCTGAGGTGGACGACCAGGTCGCCGCCGAGGACGGGCATCCCGCGGTGGGTGCGGACGAAACGGACGTGCAGTTTGCCGTCCTGGTCGGTCATGACGTCCTTGGCCTGGAGGGTGTCGCCCTGGGTGACACCGGTGGCCGTCGCGTGGGCGAAGGCCGCCGCGCGGGCCGCTTCCACGGGCGAGGACGCCGAACTCGCGGCGCGGGCGGGCGAGTCGGGGGCGGCCGCGAAGGCGGGGGCCGTCGGGAGTGTGGCGGCCGTCGTCACCGCGACGGCTATCGCCACGCTGCGTATGTGGGGTCTGCGCACTGAGTTCCTTGGAACAGGGGCGGCCGGGATCGCCAACCGCCCTGACGCGCGGCGCTGTTGGGCACCGCGGGGGCTGTCGGGCCCCGTTGCGGAACTCTCACCGATTCCTCATGTACATGTAAAGACTAAAGATCCCCTTTGTGTTCTTCGGGGCGATCTCTTTACGAATGTTCACTTCAGGGTGATCAGCGGGTGACCAACTGTGCGTCGTCCGGACAGATGTGAGACGAGATGAGCTGGTTGCCTCACCGAGCCCGCCGAAGGGTGAATGTGACCCATGTCGCACAGCCTCCGGCCCGGCGGACCGGGCCGGAGGCACCCGAGCGTCAGACCGTGCGGTGAGTGAGGGCGGCCAGCAGCGTCCGCAGGTCGGCCGTCGCGCCCGGGTCCAGCGGCGCGGCCGCCAGGATCGCGTGGGCCCGGGCGAGATGCCGGCGAGCCTCCCGCAGCGCCGCAGTGCGGCCACCGCACTCCTCGACCAGCGTCGCGGCCCGGCGCACACCGGCGTCGTCGAGCGCGGGCCGGGAGGTGAGGAGTTCGGCGAGCCCGGCCCCTTCCGCGGTGTTCAGGGCGGCCAGGACCGGGAGGGTCTTCTTCGCCTGGCGCAGATCGCTGTGCACCGGTTTGCCGGTGACGGCCGGGTCACCCCAGATTCCCAGCAGGTCGTCGACGATCTGGAAGGTCACTCCCAGATGGCGGCCGACGCGGTCCAGCGCGGTCACCGTCTCCGCCGGCGCTCCCGCCAGCCGGGCTCCCAGGGCGAGTGCGCAGCCGAGCAGGGCGCCGGTCTTGCGCTCGGCCATCGTCTCGTACGCGCTCACGGTCACCGCGTCGGGGCCCGTCCACGGGCGGCGGGCGAAGAGCAGGTCGTCGGCCTGTCCGTGGACGAGGTCACCGAGGGCGGTGGTCAGGAGGCGTACGGCCCCGGCGGCCGAGGTACCGTCCGTCGTGGTCTCGACGGCCAGGGTCTCGACGGCCAGGGCGAAGAGCGCGTCGCCGGCCAGGACCGCCGGGCCCGTGCCGTACGCCTTCCACACCGCGGGACGGCCCCGGCGCATCGGGTCGCCGTCCATGATGTCGTCGTGCAACAGCGAGAAGGTGTGCACGAGTTCGACCGATACGGCGGCCGGTACACCCGTCGCGGCGGACGCCCCCGCCGCCTCGGCGCCGAGCACCGCCAACGCCTGCCGGACGCCCTTGCCCGAGCTGTGGGCGGCGGGGGCGCCACCGACCTCCCTGCGGCCCAGTGCGTAACCGGCCATCTCCTCCACCCAGGGGTGCAGCGTGCCGAGGGCCTCCGTCAACGCGGGCGCGACGAGCGCGCGACAGCGGTGGAGCAGGGCCGCGGCTTCGTCGCCGGGCCGACCACGATCCGCGTGCGCGGCTGAGGCATCGGCGAGGGGCTGGCTCACGGGCCCCAGGAGGGACGAGACCAGAGCCGTCATCGGGCTGCCTCCGCATCCGAGGAGGCTGAGGAGGCGGAGGCGGACGCCGGCGTCGGGTCGAGGCCGAGTTCCGTGCGGGCCCGGTCGATCATCGCGCGGGCGTGCCGCAGGCCGATGTCCTCCAGAATCCCGGCCAGTTCGGCGAGATCGGCGGCGGTGACGGCGCGGTCACGGCCCAGGCGCGCCAGCGACTTGACCAGTCCGAGGCGGGCCAGTGCCCGGCCGCGCGGCTCGCTCATTCCGTCGAACTCGGCCAGCGCCTGCGTGTAGAAGTCCCGTGCCTCCTCATAACGCCCGGCGCGGTAAAGGACGTTGCCCCGCATCTTGTGGTTGTAGGCCAGAGCGCTGACCAGGTTCATCTCCCGGCAGGAGACCTCCGCCTCGCTCAGCAGCTCCAGCGCGCGCCCGGTGTCGCCGTCGCGTACGGAGACGATGTCCGCCAACCCGCGCAGGGCCCAGGCGTGGCCGCGTCGGTCCTCGGCGCGAGCGGCTATGTCGGCGGCTTCCTCGAACATCGCGTACGCGGTGTCGTACGAGCCCGTGTTGCGATGTATCTGGGCGATGCCTTCCAGGGCCCACACCGTGTGGCGTGCCTCGCCGCGCTTCCTGGCCTCGGCGAGGAGCTGCTCGTGGAGCGTGGTCACCGCCTCGTAGTCGCCCTGGATCCGGCCGGTCTCCGCCATGCCGGCGAGCGAGTAGCCGCGGACCACCACGTCCCCCGCGTACTCGCCGAGTTCGGCGGCCAGCCGCAGCAGTCGCCAGGCCAGGGGGAACGCGCCGCGCTGCCGCGCGAGCGTGCCGCCGCTCCACAGGGCCCAGGCCATGGCTCCGGTGTCGCCGGCCTCGCGGGCGGTCCGGTAACTCGCCTTCCAGGCCCGCTCCGCGTCCGCCACCTGACCGAGCCGGCGGTGCGCCTCGGCGACGGCCAGGCCCGAGCGGGCGGCCTCGCCCCGCGCCCCTGCGCGCTCGGCGGCGCGCAGCTGCTCGGTGCCCGCCGCCAGGACGTCCGTCAGCGAGGAGTTCACCGACAGGGTGGTCAAAGCGCCCTGGTACTCCGGGGCGAAGGCCTTGCTGTACATGAGTGCCTTTCGGTCTGCCGCCGACCGGGACTGCCGCCCGTCGGAGGATGCTGGACGTCGCCGGGCGGACGGCCGAGCACAGGACCATGCGCACTCCACGCACACGCCTCACGTACAGCAAGCACGTATGCACCACATGTATACACGTCACGTATACACTGAGTGTATAGCATCCGGGACGTCAGCCCGGGAATCCTCGCTCCACCGCGGCCGCGCCACCGACCCGTTGCCGATCAAGACGGCGACAGCGCGCGTGAGGTTGCTTCCCGGAGGTGTCGGTTCCGGTCAACTCGGCGGCGAGGGACCGTTCAAGAGCAGTCGGCGACGTTCTCGGCGTAGCGGCGGACCCAGGCCGCATCCGTGGAGGACATCTCCGGATTCATCAGCGACGTCTTGCCCATTCGGCTGCAGGGCGCGGATCCACCGGAGGCGAGCAGGAATGAGTAGACCTGCGCCGACCCTGTGGGAGCTCATGTACTTCGGCAAGCATGACCGGTGATCCGTGCCCGTCGGCACCGCGGCCGGCAGATCACCGGTCGGTCCGGCGCCGACTCCGGACCGACCGACGGCGGACGGCATCATATCGACCTAATTGACATATATCAATTAACCGGGCGGGGGCAATCGGACCTTACGATGACGCCATGGTGAAGCCCGCGCGCCCGAAGGGACGCCCGCCCAAGGACGAGGCCCCCGCCGCCCCGGAAGAAGGGGTTCTACAGGCAGCACTGATCGCGTTCGCCACGCACGGCTTCCAGGGCACATCGGTCCGCACGCTCAATCGCGAGCTGGGCGTGAGCCACAATCTGCTCCACCAGCGCTTCGGTTCGAAGGAGGCCATCTGGCGGGCCGCCGCGGACTGGGGATTCGGCAAACTGGTCACCCAGCTCCTGGCCACGGACGACGAGTCGGCGCAGCCGCTGACCCGGCTCCACACCTTCGTGCGGACCTTCGTGCGCTTCAACGCGGACCATCCCGAGCTGCAACGGCTGATGGACATCGAGGGCGGTCAGGCCGGCGAACGGCTCGACTACATCAGCGACACCTTCGTCTCCCCGGTCATCGACCGCTTCCTGCCGCTGCGCAACGCCCTGGTGGAGAGCGGCGACATCCGGCCGGTACCCCCCGAGGTGATCTACTACATGATCACTTCCGGCGGTGGGGCCATGTTCGCGAACCAGGCGCTGACCGAGCGGCTCTTCACGCGCGCACCGCTGAAGCCCTCGCACAGGGACGAGTACGCGGACTCCATCGCCGACTTCATCATGAACGCGCTGCGCCCCTGAGCGCCGACCCGGCCCGCGACGCCGGCGGACAGCTCCTTTCCCCCACCACGCGACACCTCACCGCAGCCCGCCCTCCATATGGAACATACTTTCGAATATGGAGTACGCTGCTGGTATGGGCATGAACCTCCAGGGCTCGCTGTTCGACCAGACCGACGACGTGGGCCTCAACCCGTTGAGCGAGCTGCGCCGTACCGAGCTGGGCGGCGGGGCCTGGATCGACCTGCTGCCGGGATGGCTCAGGGGCGCGGACACACTGTTCGAACGGCTCGTCTCCGACGTTCCCTGGCGGGCCGAGCGCCGGCGGATGTACGAGCAGGTCGTCGACGTACCGCGGCTGCTTTCGTACTACCGGGCCGACGACGAACTGCCGCACCCGGTCCTCGACGAGGCGCGCGACGCGCTCTGCGCGCACTATGCGGCCGAGCTCGGGGAACCGTTCACGACAGCGGGGCTCTGCTACTACCGGGACGGGCGCGACAGCGTCGCCTGGCACGGGGACCGGATCGGGCGGGGTGCCCGCGAGGACACCATGGTCGCGATCGTCTCGGTCGGCGCGGCCCGCGATCTGGCGCTGCGGCCCCGCCGGGGCGGCGAGAGCCGCCGGTATCCCCTCGGGCACGGCGATCTGATCGTGATGGGCGGCTCCTGCCAGCGGACCTGGGAGCACGCCGTCCCGAAGACGACACGCGCCACCGGGCCCCGCATCAGCATCCAGTTCCGCCCGCAGGGCGTGAACTGACCCCGCCGTCCGCGCTACGCCAGCTGCGCCTGGACGGCCGGGGCGTATCTCTCGACGATGTCGTCGACGTCGGCCCCCCGCAGGTGCGTGCCGCGGGCGATGCCGTACATCACGCCGAGGCCGAGCAGCGTGCTGACCGCGAGTTCGGCACGCAGTCCCGCGTCGGGACCGGTGAGCCGCGCGGCGAGGCGTTCGCTGACCTGCGTACGGAAGTTGGTGCGCAGGATGTCGCCCTGCTCACCGTGGAGCGGGGCGAAGACGATCCGCAGGATGGGGTCGGCGCCCTGGTCCCGCTGGCTGACGAGCAGGTGCCGGACCATGTGCCGCCCCAGCTCGTCCAGCGGTGCGTCGAGGAGGGCGGTGGCGTCCAGTTCGAAGGACATCACCCGCGCGAAGAGCGTGTCCTTGTTGCCGAAGTACTTCAGGACGAGCGGTGCGCTGACACCCGCGCGCTCCGCGATCGCCTTCAGCGTGATGTCCGCGTGGGCGTGCCGCGCCAGCAGATGGCGGGCCGCTCGCAGGATGGCTGTCTTTGTCGCCTCTGCGTCACGGCGCGCCGGCGCGTCCGCGGCGAGGCCGGGGGACGGAGTACTCACGATGCTCAGGCTCCTTCCAGTGCCTCGTCTTCCCGCGCCTCGGGCCGGTCCGCCTCCGTGCGGCCTGCTTCCGTACCGCGGCGATCCGCTCCCGCACGGCCGCGGACCCGGGCGCCCGGGGTGGTGGGATCGACCGGTATGGACAGGGCGGCTCCGCAGGCCAACAGTGCGACCGTACCCGCCATGGCGAACGCCAGCAGATAGCCGTGCAGGGTGGGCACCGCGACACCGCCGACCGGGCTGGTGTGATGGACGAGCACGGCGGCGACGGCAGCGCTGCACACGGCCTGGCCGATGGTCCGCATCAGTACGTTGACGCCGTTGGCGGACGCGGTCTGGCCGGCCGGGACGGCACGCAGGATCAGGGTGGGCAGTGCCGAGTAGGCGAAGGTCGTGCCGGTGGAGACGACCGTGGCGCCCACGATGATCACCCACAGGTCGCGGCTGTCCGCGATACGTATGACATAGCCGAGGACGATCACCGCAGCGCCGAGGGCCAGCGTCACGCGTGGGCCGCGGGCCGCGGAGATGCGCGCGGACACGGGCGAGAGCAGCAGCATGGTCACGCCGCTGGGCAGCATGCACAGGCCGGTCGCCACGATGGACAGGCCGAGCCCGTATCCGGTGGCCTTGGGTGCCTGGACGAGCTGGGCCGTCACCAGGGAGTTGGCGTAGAAGCCGAAGCCGAGCAGGAGCGCGGTCAGGTGCGGCAGGGCGACGCGCGGCCGGGAGGCCAGCTTCAGGTCGACCAGCGGCCGTTCGGCGCGCCGCTGCTGCACCCACCAGGCGCCGAGGATGAGTACGCAGGCGACGAAGAGGCCGAGGATCGTGGGGCTGCCCCAGCCCCACTGGCCGCCCTGCGACACGCCCATCAGCAGACAGACGAGTCCCGCGGCCAGGCCCAGCGCTCCGATCGTGTCGAAGCGCCCGGGCTCGCGGACCGGCGACTCGCGCACGGCCCACCAGGCGAGCGCGAGTCCGACGGCACCGAGCGCGCTGGTGGCCCAGAACATCACGTGCCAGTTCGCGTACTGGACGATCAGCGCCGCGAGCGGCAGGCCCAGCGCAGCGCCGATGCCCACGGTGGAACTCATCAGCGCCACCGCGGAACCGGTGCGCTCCGGGGGGAGTTCGTCGCGCAGGATGCTGATGGACAGCGGTACGACGGCGGCCGCCGAGCCCTGCAACGCCCTTGCGGTGATGAGGATGCTGATGTCGGAGGTCAGCGCACACATCACCGACCCGACGGTCATCAGGGCGAGCGCGGCGAGCAGCACCCGCCGCTTGCCGTACATGTCTCCCGCACGGCCGAGCACCGGCGTCAGCACGGCGCCGGAGAGCAGGGTGGCGGTGACCGTCCAGGACACGGCGCCGGCCGAGGCGCCGGTCAGCCGGGGGAGGTCCGGCAGCAGGGGCACCACGACCGTCTGCATGACGGCCATGAGGATCCCGCCGAACGCCAGGACCGGGACCGTCAGGCGGTCCCGCAGGCCGCGCACGTCACGCCCGGCACGCACGGCCGTCATGGGCACTCCAGAAAATCGGCACAAAAAAGAGGTGAATGGCGATTCACCATATCGAGTGAATCGCCATTCACCTAGTCCGGGCCCGGACGGTCAGCGCCCCGAGCGGGCCTGCACCGTGCGCGCCAGCCGCGGCCCGAGCCACCGTTTGAGGCGACGCAGCGCCTCCAGCTGCCCGGCCGCGCGGTCGATCCGGTAGTAGAGCTGCGGCGGGACGTAGGGAAGCAGCGGGGAGTGCCGCTGTCCGAGGAGGGCGAACATCTGCGGGGGCGGAAGGCTGATGTAGCGCGGGAGGTTCTCGTACCACTGGGCGCTGTGCCGGGCCGCGCTCTGGATCGACAGGAGGGCGGACTTGCGCTCCCGTTCGTAGTGGGCGAGGGCCGGTGACAGGTCCTGGTGGGTGCGCAGGGCGTCCGCCAGCGAAATGGCGTCCTCCAGGGCGAGGGTGGTCCCCGCGCCGATGGAGTAGTGGGTGGTGTGGGCGGCGTCGCCGAGCAGGACGAGGTTGTCCCGGTGCCAGGTGCGATTGGTGAGGGTACGGAAGTTGAGCCACTGGGCACTGCCGTCGGTCTGCGCCCGGCCGATCAGTCCGTGCCCGTCCAGCAGGTCCGCGAAGAGCTTCTCCAGCAGGGCCAGGCCGTCGGGCTCGGACGCCCGGTCGAGCCCGAGTCCGGTCCAGGTCTCCGGGGAGCACTCGATGACGCAGGTGCTGTGGTCCGCGCTGAAGCCGTAGCCGTAGCACCAGATCCAGCCGTGCTCGGTCTCGACGAAGGCAAAGGTGAAGGAGTCGAAGACCTTGGTGGTGCCGAGCCAGAGGTAGCGGTTGCGCCCGAGGGCGATCTCGCTGCCGAAGTGGTCGGCGTACCGCTCCCGCACACCGCTGTGGACCCCGTCACCGGCGACGACCAGATCGGCGTCCGGGAGCGGGTCGGCGGCGGTGATCTCGTGCTCGTACTCCAGCCGTACGCCGAGGGACGCGGCGCGCTCGCCGAGGAGGTCGAGCAGCCGGCGCCGGCCGATGCCGAAGCCCTCGTCGCCGTGGTGCACGGTTCTGCGGTCGCGGACGTGGGCGACACCGTCGCTCCAGCGGACCGAGCTCTCGCCGACGGCGAGTGCGGATTCGGGGTCGCCCGCACGCAGCTTGTCGAGCAGGCCTCCCCAGTACGTCACGCCCCAGCCGTACGTGGACCCGGCCGGGTTGCGCTCGTGGACGGTGATCTCGTGGGACGGGTCCTGGCGCTTCATCAGGATCGAGAAGTACAGGCTTGCGGGTCCGCCACCGACGCACGCGATCTTCACGCGCACTCCCCTATGTTGCACAAAGCGGTCAGTTGATCACGAAGAGTAGCAGGGAGAGATGGGTGCTTCCGCGGAGCCGGCGGACAGGTCGACCCGGACACCCCACCCCGCCCGTCGCACCCGCGCACTCCCCCGAGGCGGCGCAGCCGGACCGGCGAGATCGGCCAACGGGCCCCGGGCGCACCCCCTTTCGCGTCACCTTCCGCAGGTGAGCCACGCCACTCGGCAGCCGCACCTTCCGCAAGATCATCGCTGTGAATCTCCCCGCCGGGAGGAATTCCTCCTTCCGGGCACCGCCGACGCCTGGAACAGCAAGATCATCTTCGTTCAACCTTGCACGACATTTGCTTAATTGTCCGGATCACGGCCAACCGCATATCGGCGATTTCCTCCCTTCTCCGACAGCCCGATAAGCATGCCGGGTCAGCACAGGAGAACTGTTTCCAGGAGGACTTCGCATGCCTGAGCTCACTCGTCGCCGCGCCCTCGGCGCCGCGGCCGTCCTGGCCGCGGCCGCCGGCTCCCAGGCCGTCGCCGCACCGCCCGCGGCCGCCGTCCCGGACCCGCACCACGGCGGACCCGAATCCTTCGAAGAGGTCTACCGGGGCCGCCGCATAGCGGGCCGCCCCACTGCCGGCGGACACCATCACGGCGCCGGTTACGGCGTGTTCATAGACGGTGTGGAGCTGCACGTGATGCAGAACGCCGACAGCAGCTGGATCAGTGTCATCAGCCACTACGACCCCGTGCCCACTCCACGGGCGGCCGCTCGCGCCGCGGTCGTGGAGCTGCAAGGGGCGCCACTCGTCCCCTTTCGCGCCAACTGACCCGCCCCGCAAGCAGACTGGGATCTCCCGCACATGACCGTACGCAAGAACCAGGCCGTCCTCACCGCCGACGAGAAGCGGCGTTTCGTCGACGCCGTCCTGGAGCTCAAGCGCAGTGGCCGCTACGACACGCTCGTCACGACCCACAACGCCTTCATCCTCGGTGACACCGACAACGGCGAGCGGACGGGCCACCGTTCACCTTCGTTCCTGCCCTGGCACCGCAGATTCCTGCTGGAGTTCGAGCAGGCGCTGCAAGCGGTCGACTCCTCCGTCGCGCTGCCCTACTGGGACTGGAGCACCGACCGCTCCGTGCGCTCCTCGCTGTGGGCCCCGGACTTCCTCGGTGGCACCGGACGCAGTCTGGACGGCAGGGTGATGGACGGGCCGTTCGCGGCCTCCGCCGGCAAGTGGCCGATCAATGTACGGGTGGACAGCCGGACCTATCTGCGACGCGCGCTGGGCAGCGGCACCCGCGAGCTGCCGACCCGGGCGGACGTGGAGTCGGTCCTCGCCATGGCGACGTACGACATGGCTCCCTGGAACAGCGCTTCGGACGGCTTCCGCAATCACCTCGAGGGCTGGCGGGGTGTCAACCTCCACAACCGGGTGCACGTCTGGGTGGGCGGCCAGATGGGCACCGGTGTCTCCCCCAACGACCCGGTCTTCTGGCTCCACCACGCCTTCGTGGACAAGCTGTGGGCCGAGTGGCAGCGCCGGCACCCGGGCTCCGGCTACGTGCCCACCGCCGGCACGCCCGATGTCGTGGATCTCAACGACACGATGAAGCCGTGGAACGACGTCCGGCCGGCCGACCTGCTGGATCACACGGCGCACTACACCTTCGACACCGCCTGACCCTGGGTGCCGTCTCCTCGGGAGCGGATCACCGGGATTCGCCTCCTGGGGCCCGGGTACCCGCGCCGGACACCGTCCGGGTGGTCCGGACGGGTCCGAGAAGGAGGTAACCCGTGTCTCAGGTCGAGGAATCCATCGAGGTCGGCGTTCCGGTGCACACCGCGTACAACCAGTGGACGCAGTTCGAGACGTTCCCCGAGTTCATGAGCGGCGTCGAGCGCATCGAGCAGCGTACGGACACCCTCACTCACTGGGTGACCAATGTGAACGGGGTGCACAGGGAGTTCGACGCGGAGATCACCGAGCAGATCCCGGACGAACGGGTCGCGTGGACGACGGTCGCCGGGCAGGCCAAGCAGGCCGGCGTGGTCACCTTCCACCACCTCGACGAGGGCCGGACCAAGGTGATGCTCCAGCTGGAGTTCGTACCCGAGGGCGCCACCGAGACCGTCGGCGACAAGCTCGGCTTCGTCAAGCGCCAGACGCAGGGTGACCTTGAGCGCTTCAAGAAGTTCATCGAGTCCCGGGGCCTGGAGACGGGCGGCTGGCGCGGCAGCATCGCGTGAACCCGGCCCGCTCCCGGTGCGACCGGCCGCCGAGGCCGCTGACTCAGGCCTCGGCGGTACGGCACTCCGGGTGGCCCCAGCCCTGCGGGTTCTTCGCGATGGGCTCGCCCGCGGCGTAGGAACGGCCGCACAGACACCGGCCCGGGAACTTCGCCTTGATCGTCCGCGCCGGGGAGGCCGCCCGGGCGGGCTTGCCCGCGGGACGGCGGCGCTGGGCGCCCGATGCCGGGGTGTCCGGCGAGGGCGGCGGTTCCGGGGAGCCGAGGTCGCTGCCCGCGGGCTCCTGGACGATGGCCGCCTGGCTCGCCGCCCGGTCCGCGAAATCGTTGAGCCGGTCGCCGTCGACCTGGTGCGCGGGCACATAGCGGAATTCGACGGAGCGGCCGTCGAGCAGCTCGTCGATGCGTACGACCAGCTCCTGATTGGCGACCGGCTTCCCTGCCGTCGTCTTCCAGCCCTTGCGCTTCCAGCCGGGCAGCCAGGTCGTCACGGCCTTCATCGCGTACTGGGAGTCCATTCGGATCTCCAGCGGCACGTCCGGGTCGACGGCCGTCAACAGCCGCTCCAGTGCGGTGAGTTCGGCGACGTTGTTGGTCGCGGTACCGAGGGGTCCGGCCTCCCAGCGGGTGGGGGTCTCCGTACCGTCGGCGACCACCCAGGCCCAACCGGCCGGACCCGGGTTTCCCTTCGAAGCCCCGTCACAGGCGGCCACAACGCGTTCAAGCATGTACCCGATCATGTCACGGGCCGCCGGGTGCCTCCGGCCCGGGGCGAGTGCCGCCTCCACCGCTGATGATCAGCCGCTGGCCCAGCGAGGTGGCCGTGTGCAGGACGTATTTGCCGTCGCGGTGACTGGCGACCAGCCCCCCGTCCCGCAGTACGCCGATCTGGTAACTGACGCTGGGCAGCGAGATACCCACCACCTGCGCGACCTCGGAGCTGGTCCGGGCACTCGGTCCGGCCACCGCGGTCAGCACGGTGGCCCGGGTACGGCCGAGGAGCCGTTCCAGACCGTCCACCGCGGAGCGGACGGCGATGTCGAACGGGGGCTTGGCCACCGGGTAGACGAGCACGGGGTCGAGTCCGGGGTCCGCGAGCGCGGTGGGTCTGCGCCAGCAGAAGTAGGACGGGACGAGGAGCAGGCCCCGCCCTTCCAGATGCAGGTCCCGGCGGACCGGGTAGTCCACTTCCAGCACCGGGGCCCGCCAGCGGGCCAGCGGGCGCAGGCCGTCGAGCAGCGCCTGGGTGCCGCCGTCGAGGAGAGCGCGGGTGCGCAGGCCGACGTCGTTCGCGACCGCGCCCCGGATGTGCGGCCAGTGCGGCTCCATGAGGGCGCGGAAGGAACGGCCCAGCGCCTCGGCCAGCGCCTTGAGTCCGTCGCCGCCGGGTCGGCCCAGCGTTCCTGCCCAGTTGGGGACGCGTCGTGACTCGGCCAGCCGGCTCAGGTCACGGTCCAGGCGGGTGCGGGGCGTGCCGCGCACCCGGTCCAGGCTCGCGGACAGGCCGTCGCCGGTGACCGGCGGGGTGAGGAAGTCCGGGATGTAACCGGAGGCGGGGATCAGTTCCCGCAACGGGCGCAGGGCACGGCCCGCGACCGGGTCGGCCAACAGCCTGGCCCGTGCCGACCGGCGCCAGGGGCCGAATTCGAGCGGTCCTTGTGCGGTCTCCAACCGGCAGACGCCGCATATGAGTTCCCACAAGGGATCAGGCTGTCGGGCCACACGAACGTTCTGCAGATCGTACGGGGTGAAGTGAATGCGGAGCATGTGTCTCTTCCACTCGCAATCCCTGTGGGGGGTCGGCCGCTGGAAGCCGGCGCGGCCACATGAAGGGACGAGTACGGGCCCCCCATGGTTGCCCTTTCGGGGAACTCGCTCCGCTCTCCCCCGGACCCATCTCAATTACCGGAATCCATAACGGACTTACGGAAGTTCCGAATCTTGTGAAGCACGCCGGCGAGGGACTTGGCCAATCTGCTTCCGAACACCCCGAAGCAGCTGCTTCCGAAGGTCCGGGAGCAGCTGCCGCGGGAAGCGTGGAGCGGGTGTTCAGGACACGTCGGTGAGCTTGGGCATCGCGCCCTCGGTCGTCGTGATGTCGATGACGGAGAAGGACGCGCCCTGGGGGTCGCTCAGCGCGGCGAAGCGGCCGAACGGGGTGTCCATCGGGCCGAAGCGGAGGATCCCGCCGCGTTCGGTCGCCCGCGCCACCGCCGCGTCGCAGTTCTCGACGGTGAAGTAGACGTTGATGTACGGCGGCACCTCGGGCGGGAAGTCGTCCGTCATCGTCATCCGGCCCAGGACCGCGTCGTCACCGAGGCTGAAGAGCCGGAAGTCGACCTGGTCGTCCTCCATTTGCTGGGCGCGGTAGGGGAAGACGGCGGGGAAGAACGCGTCCGACTTCTCAGGAGCGCGCGTGAACACCTCGGCCCAGCAGTACGCACCCGGTACGGCCTTCGCCTCGAAGCCCTCGTGGATGCCGGCCTGCCACACGCCGAACACGACGCCGCCGGGATCGCGGGCCAGCGCCATGGTGCCGAATTCACCGACCTGCATCGGCTCCATCACCACTTCGCCGCCGTTGTCCCGGATCTTCTGCGCCGTGGCCCCGGCATCGGGCGAGGCGAAGTAGAGGCACCAGGCGGAATGGCCCTCCTGCCCCGGCATGGGCGGTACAACGGCGGCCACCGCCTTGCCGTCCACGTACGCCTGCGTGTAGTTGCCGTACTCGGACGACGCCTCGCTGAATGTCCAGCCGAGTACGTCACCGTAGAAACTCTTGGCGCCTTCGACATCGCTGAACATCGCGTCGGCCCAACACGGCGTTCCCTCTGGTTGTACCGCCATGACTTCGACCTTCTCCGGTTCGATGGATGCTTTCGCTCCTCACGCTAGTCAGCCCGCGGCGGGGCCGCGCGCCGAGCGCGCGGACCTGCCCGAGACTGGGCAGAAGCGGAGAAACCGCACGGACGGCCGGCGACGGGACGGGGCACGGGATGATGCACGCGTGGGAGGTGGCCCGGCCTGGGCCCATCGAGCGGGAGCCGCTGCGCTTCGTCGAGAAACCGCTCCCGGTACCGCGGGAGGACGAACTCCTCGTACACGTCCGCGCCTGTGGGGTGTGCCGTACCGATCTGCACGTCAGCGAGGGCGACCTGCCCGTGCGCCGGCCCGGTGTGACGCCGGGGCACGAGGTGGTGGGCGTGGTGGCGGCGACGGGCCGGGCGGTGAGCGGTTACGCCGTGGGCGACCGGGTCGGCGTCGCCTGGCTGCGGCGTACCGACGGCACGTGTGCGTACTGCGCCCGCGGGGCGGAGAACCTCTGCCCCGGCTCCGAGTACACCGGCTGGGACGCCGACGGCGGCTACGCGGAGTACACGACCGTGCCGGCCGTGTACGCGTACCGCCTGCCCGAGGATCTCGACGACGTCGCGCTGGCGCCGCTGCTGTGCGCCGGCATCATCGGCTACCGCGCGCTGCTGCGGGCGTCGCTGCCGCCGGGCGGGCGACTTGGCCTGTACGGGTTCGGCGGCAGCGCCCATCTGTGTGCGCAGGTGGCGCTCGCGCAGGGCGCCACCGTGCATGTACTGACCCGTGACGCCGCCGCGCGGCGGCTGGCCCTCGAACTGGGGGCCGCGTCGGCCGGCGGCGCCGCGGAGCCGCCGCCGGAGCCACTGGACAGCGCGATCCTGTTCGCGCCCGTCGGCGAGCTCGTCCCGGTCGCGCTGCGCGCGCTCGACCGCGGCGGGGTCCTGGCGGTCGCGGGGATCCATCTGAGTGACGTGCCGCCGCTGCACTACGAGCGGGAGCTGTTCTACGAGAAGGAGCTGCGCAGCGTCACCTCGAACACGCGCGAGGACGGTCGCGCGTTCCTGACGCTGGCCGCGCGCCACGGCGTCCGCGCCACGACGCACGCCTATCCGCTGTCGCGGGCGCAGGAGGCCCTGCAGGACCTCAAGGCCGGGCGCTTCGACGGGGCCGCCGTACTGGTCAACGACCTGCCGCCGCGCCACTGACGCCGGGCCCCTGACCGCCACGGGGTTCGCACGCCGGTGACCGCGGTGCCGAGCCCACGCGCCACTGGACCTACTGGCGGGCGACACCCCGGGCCGCTGAGCCGCCGGTCCCGGGCAGCGGCTGTGCGGGGTCGAACCCGAGCGGCGTCCGTACGGTCTCGGGGCCGCGGACCCGGGAGGCGAAGGCGACCAGTTCGCAGCTGCCGCGGGGGCGGCAGTCGACCGTGGCCCCGCCGATCGAGGTGAACGCCGCCGACAGGGTGATGTCCCGGTCCATGCGGCCCTCGTCGGTCGTCGCGGGCGGCCTGCTGCCGGGCCGGCACCCGAGGGTGTCCGTCGATCCCGTGACGCACTCGAGGACGGAGACGTGGTACTGCGGCTCGTAGCCGCGGCCGCTCACATGGACCGACTGGCCGTCGGTCAGCTCACGGTTCGGGGTGGCCTGCAAGGTGGGCGGCGCCTCCAGCCGGCCGTGCCGGGCGAAGCCCAGCGGCACCGTGGTGAGCAGCGCGCCCGAGTTGTCGGTGAGCGCCAGCGAGCACGGATCGTCCCGGTCCGCCGCACGGCAGTCCACCGGGCCCGAGTCGGGTTGCAGGAGCGCGTACAGCTTCTTCGGCGACAGGTCGTAGGTGCCGTCGGGCAGCACCCGGAACTGCCGTCGGGTGGCGTCGTCGCAGGTGTCCTCCGCCGCAGAGGGGCCGCACTGCTTGACCCAGACGTAGGCCTTCGGCGGCCCGCCGCTGATGCGGAAGGTCACGATGTCGCCGTCCCGCAGTCCCGCCGTCCGGTCGACGTCCAGCGTCGGTCCGGCCACCGCCTGCACCGGGCCCGCCCCGGTCAGTGCCGGCAGCAGTGCCCCGCACCCCAGCGCCGCCGCTCTCGCCGCCGTACGCGCACGCGTCATCCATCTCGTCATCGAGTGGCCCCCCAAGGCTTCCGGTCTCGGTCCGCAGTGCATCCTCGGGGGCGGGGCCGGTGAGGGGCCAGAGCACTATCCGGCCAGTCGCCTCCGGCGGGCCTTGCGCGGCGCCGAACGGCCGGTCCTCACAGGGCGTTGAGGTCGACGACGGCGGCCATCGCCGCGTACCCGGCGTCGTTCGGGTGCAGGTGGTCTCCCATGTCGTAGGCCGGGCGGATGCGCAGCGGGTCGGCGGGATCGCGGACGGCCCGGTCGAAGTCGATGACCGCGTCGAAGAGCCCACTGGTCCGGATGTAGTCGTTGACCGCGAGGCGGGTGGCTTCGAGGGTGCCGTCGTAGACGCGCCAGCCCTTGAAGGGGGTCAGGGTCGCGCCGACGACCTTGATGCCGTGGGCGTGCGCCTGCCGGACGATCTCCCGGTACCCGGCCGTGATCGCCGCCGGATCCGTCTGGTGCGGGTCCTGCTGGATGTCGTTGATGCCCTCCATGAGGACGAGGGTGCGCACGTCCGTCCTGGAAAAGATGTCCTCGTCCAGCCGGGCCAGGGCCCGCACCCCGAAGCCGCCACCGTCCAGCAGCAGGCGGTTGCCGCTGATCCCGGCGTTGAGGACACCCAGCTGCCGGGTCGGCGGCAGTTTCTGCAGCCGGTCCGAAAGGTAGTCCGGCCAGCGGTGGTTGGTGCCCTGCGTGGATCCGTAGCCGTCGGTGATCGAGTCGCCGAACGTGACCACCGCCCCGCGCGCCGGCGGGTCGAGGACGTCGACGCCCGTGACGTAGAAGCGCAGTTGGCTGGTACCGGTGTAGGCGGCGCCCGACACGTCGGCGGCGCGGTCGCCCGCTCTGGCGACGTACGCGAGCTGCTGCGCCAGCGGATGCACGGTCTGCAGCCCCGGTACCCGCGGGAGATGGGCGCTCACCAGCAGATCGCTGTCCGGCGCCAACGCCAGGCGTACGGGCTCGCTCTCCACGTCCTCGCCCGGTGCGACGGACCGCTCCCTGAAGGCGACTTGACGCACCGTGCCGGGCACGGCGTCGACCCCGGACGCGCGGACGGCCACGGTCACCCGGCCGAGGACCAGCGGGGTCGTACCGAACTCGTTGGACAGCCGGATGCGTACCCGTGAGCCGCCGACGCTGATGTGCACGACCTGGCGGAGCGAGTCGCCCGAGACGACGTCGCCCGTCGCCTCGCCCACCACCGCCGGGGCCTGCCAGGAGCCCACCCAGCCGTGCGCGGGGGGAGAGGTGTCCTCCCGGGCGGCGGCGGGCAGGGCGGTCGCCAGAATCAGCGTGAGGGGGACTGAGAACACCTTGGCGCCTCGGAACACGACGTTCACCTCTTGACTGCGACATGGTCCACCGGCACCCGAAGGGCAGGGGAACAGCGACAGGGGAATTGGATCGAAGGACCAACGGGCCGTCAAGAACGCGACGACCGAGAGGCGCTCGGGACCCTCGCCGGCCGACGCGGCACCGTGGCCGACGTACGTCTTCCGCCTTCTCCCCCGCTGTGCTTGCCTGGGGGCCCTTTCGGTCGGCGGGGCGGGAGTTGCTGTATGCGAAAGCCGTGGATCGTGGGGGCGTTGCTGGCCGGGCTGCTGCTCGGCGGCTGCGGGGATCCGGCGTCGGGCCCGGAGGCGTCCCCGCCCGCGCCCGCGGCCCCCGGGGCGTCGCGCTCACTGTCCTCGACGACCCATCAGCGGCCGGCCGCCTCCCCGGGCACCCCGGCGGAGCGCCCCGCCGTGCTCTATCTCGGGGACTCGCTCGCGATGGAGAACCAGAACGTGCTGGGGCAGACCCTGCGGGACGAGGTGCGCGCACGCTATACGAGTGCGCCCTATTCGGGCACCACTCTGTGCGACTACCTGGAGGGCACCACGAAGAAGTCGCTGGTGCCGCCCGCCGACAAGGCGGCCGCGCTGGTGCGTTCACTGCGGCCGGACTACGTGGTGCTTCAGTTCTGGGGCAACTCCTGGGGCTACACGCCCTGCATGGACGGCATCACGTACGACAAGGCGCGTGCCACATACCTATCGCGGTACGCGTCGGACGCGGACCGGCTGGCCGACCAGATCGCGACGGCGGGCGGGGCCCGGCGGCCGAAAATCGTGTGGGTGCTGCAAGGGCCCGACCCGATGACCCCGGACCGGGTCCGGAAGGTGAACGCGGTCTACGAGAAGCGGGCTGCCGCCTCGGGCGACCTCGTCGCCGACGCCGGGAAGACGGTGAGCCCGGCCTCGGGCCGTTACACCTGGGCCGAGGAGTTGCCGTGCACCTCGTACGAACGGAAGCACTCGGCGTACTGCACCCGGCCGGGGCGCGGGCGCACCACCCTGCACCGCGACGACGACTATCTGCACTTCTGCCTGGCCCCGACCACGTCCAAGCCCAAGCCGTGCCCGGTCCGTTCACCGGGCATTCTGCGCTTCGCACGTGAAATCACCCGGGTGATCTCCGATCACGTTCACTGACGGCGGCGCCGACGGGTCGTCAATTCACAATGCGCCGGAATCGGAAATTGGAAAATAAAGAGCCTGACAATCCGTGTGCCCGGCGCTCCGAATTTTTCAAAATTCCTTCATTCCAAACGCTTGTAACATGGCGTTAATCTCCTCTATTTTCGCAGCACGCCTGAGGGGCAGGCAGGTCTGCCGCCGCCCTGGACCCCACCCCTTCCAGGCGTGACATTGCGGCGCTCTCTTCACGGGCGCCCGCGATGCCGGTTCTTTCCCGGCAGCCCCCACATGGAGGAAATCTCCCGTGAGCATCACACGACGCACCCTGCTCGGAACGGCGCTCGCCGCGACAGCGGGACTGAGCACCGCCCAGCACGCGAACGCCTTACCCGCCCCCCTCGACGCACAGGGCCCCGCCGCGAGCCCGCCCGGCGATGTCGTCGGCAAGGTATCCGTCGGCTATCAGGGCTGGTTCGCCTGTCAGGGCGACGGAGCCCCGATCAACGGCTGGTGGCACTGGAGCCAGGACATGAGCCGGCCTCCGTCGCTCTCCAACACGACCATCAAGTCGTGGCCGGACATGAGGGAGTACAGCCGCGGATTCGCCACGGCCTACCCCAACCTCAACAGCGGTGCGGCCGCCCGGCTGTTCTCCTCGTGGGACCAGCAGACCGTCGACACCCACTTCCGCTGGATGCGCGAGAACGCCATCGACACCGCCGCGCTCCAGCGCTTCAACCCCTACAGCCCGGAGGGTCCCACGCGGGACTCGATGGCCCAGAAGGTGCGGCAGTCCGCGGAGGCCAACGGCCGCAAGTTCTACATCATGTACGACGTCACCGGCTGGACGTCGATGCAGACCCAGATCAAGGAGGACTGGACGTCGAAGATGAAGGCGCACACCTCCTCCGGCGCCTACGCCCGGCAGAACGGCAAGCCGGTCGTGTGCATCTGGGGATTCGGGTTCAACGACTCGGGGCGCCCCTTCGAGCCGGCGCCCTGCCTGGACGTCGTCAACTGGTTCAAGGCACAGGGCTGTTACGTCATCGGAGGCGTGCCCACGCACTGGCGTACCGGCACGGAGGACTCGCGTGCCGGGTTCTCGGACGTCTACCACGCGTTCAACATGATCTCGCCCTGGATGGTGGGCCGGATCTCCAGCGCGGCCCAGTCCGACCAGTTCTTCCAGAACGTCAACACGCCCGACCAGGCGGACTGCAACGCCCACGGCATCGACTACCAGCCGTGTGTGCTGCCGGGCGACCTCCAGGAACGCCACCGCGCCCACGGTGACTTCATGTGGCGGCAGTTCTACAACGTGGTCCGGGTCGGCGCGCAGGGCATCTACATCTCGATGTTCGACGAGTTCAACGAGGGCAACCAGATCGCGAAGACCGCGGAGACGGGTGCCGACGTGCCGGCGGGCTCGGGCATCTGGGCCCTGGACGAGGACGGCACGCGCTGCTCCGCGGACTACTACCTGCGGCTCACGCGGGACGGCGGACGGATGCTCAAGAAACAGATCGGCCTGACGGCCACCCGGCCCACTCCGCCGACCGTCTGAGCCGGGGGCCCCGGCCGGGGGATGGTGCCGGGGTCTCCATGGGCGCCGGGGCGGACTTCACGAGGGTGTCCGCTCCGGCGTCGTACGCCATGGGTCCGCCATCCGCGGGGACTTGAGCCGTCAGACCCGGTCCCTGCCGCGCAGTCGCGGCGTGAACGTGGCGTGGAAGAGCGTGGAGGCGGCGCCCACCGCGGCGGCCTCCGCGCTGAGCACGGACCGCTCCACCTCGACCCGGCGCAGCCGGCGTGCCGTGGGGAACTCGTTGACGGTTCGGCCGATCTCCTCCAGGTAGAAGCCGGCGACGTCGTCGGTGAAGAACGGGCCGCCCAGCACGATCAGGTCGATGTCGAGCAGGTCGACCAGGCCCAGCGCCCCGCGTCCGACCGCTCCCGCCACCTCGCGCACGGCACGGACCGCCGCGGGATCACCGTCGGCCGCGGCCCGGCCCACGGCGCGGTAGGCGGCGGTGCTGCCGCCGTCGGTGCCCGCGCTGCCCAGACCGAGCCGGGCCGCGAAGTCCGGTACGGAGACGGGCGGGTTGCACTCCGGCAGGATCTCCGGCCGGCCGTCGCCGGCCATCCGGCCGAGGGCGATCGCGCACAGCTGCCCGAACTCGCCCGCGTTGGCACTCACGCCCCGGTAGAGGTCGCCGTTGAGGTAGAGCCCGGAGCCGACCCCCGTGCCCAGGTACAGATACGCGAAGTCCCGTGCCCTGCGGTCGCGTCCGATCCACCGCTCCCCCGCCGCGGCGGCGAGCGAGTCCTTCTCGATGAGCACCCGGCACGGGAAGTGGTCCTTGAGCAGATAGAGCAGCGGCAGGTCTTTCCAGGCCTGCATCAGCGGCGGGTTGAGCACGGTGCCGGAGGCGATGTCGACCGGTCCCGGTACGGCCACTCCGACACCGAGCAGGCCGTCCTCGCGTACGGCGCCGCGGGCCTTCTCCAGGGCCTCGTGGCCGAGCGCCACGACCTGCGCGACGAACTCGCCGGGATCGGTGTCCGCGCTGACCGGCCGGGTGCAGGTGCAGACGATGGCACCGTCGAGGTCGATGACGACGGCCGTGAGCAGCTCGGGGTCGATGTGCAGACCGAGGGCATGCGCGGCCGTGCCGCAGAGCCGGACGGGGGTGCGCGGTTTGCCGGAGGTGGCACGCCGCTGGGCGTCCTCGACGAGGATCCCGCGGTCCAGGAGCGAGCGGGCGATCCGGGACACCGACTGCTGGGTGAGGCCGGTGCGGTGGGCTATCTCGCCGCGTGTGATGCTGCCGGAGAGCCGTACGGCCTCGATGACGACGCACTCGTTGAAGGAGCCGAGGTCGATCTGGTTGACGCCGCTGAACGACGCGGGGACGGACGGGAGTTGGCGCCTTGCGGGTGCGCGAAGATGTCCGGCGACGTTCTCGCGCAGCCAGTGCACGGGCTCGGCGGGGCCGCCGGGGGACGGCCGGTGGGCGCGCCGTTCCAGAGCGGCGACGAGGTCGAGGTAGACGCGCCGGGAGGACTCGGGGTGGCTGGTGCTGTCGAGCGCGATCATCGCCCGCAGGAAGCCGCGCCAGGTGGTCCTGGCGGGGAGGTCGTGGAAGGTGACGGGGGTGCCCGCGTCCGGGTGTCCGGTGTCGCGCCCGGCAGGGCGTCCCCTCTCCCACAGGACGACCGCGTGCAGTTCGATGTCCGGATGGTGTTCGGCCGCCGCCGCCAGGTAGGCGGGAAGCGCGCCGTCCCAGCGGGTGTCCGGCCCGGAAGCCGCGGCCCGAGCAGCGACGGCCGGGTCCGGCGCGGCACTGAGGGGGTCCAGCGCGCGGGCCACTCCCTCCAGGACGTCCTCGCCGATCACCGTGGCGGCCGGAGCGGTACGCGGGGTCTGCGGCCGGGTGCCCGCGAGGAGGACGGCGCTCAGGGGATCGACGTACAGGCCCATCACCCACACGTCGGCGCCGGGCAGGGGTGGCCGGGTCGGGATGTGCGGGGCGGGTGCCGCGTCGGGTGGGAGCTGCCAGCGGCGGCGGATCGCGGCCACCGTGGCGTGGGACAGGCCCAGTTCCCGGGCGATGGCCCGGCTGGCTCCGCTGCCGCCGGGGGCCAGCAGCGCCCGGGTGACGACCTCCGCCTCGTCGACCAGGGCGGGGCGGCCGGTGCGCGGGCGCTGTTCGAGCCCGGGCAGTCCGCCGCTGTGCCAGCGGTGGCGCCAGCTCCCCACGGTCTGCCGCGAGACGCCGAGGCGGCGGGCGATGTCCGCGTCGCGGAGTCCTTCGGCGGCGAGGAGGACGACGCGGGCGCGGGTGGCGAGCGGTCCGCCGCTGCCGGCCCAGCCGCGCAGCACGGCCCGGGTCTCCGCCGGCAGGCCTGGGTCGGAGCGCGGTTCAGGCACCGCCGTCCTCCCGGCGTCGCCCGGCGCGCACGAGCCGCAGGGTACGGATCTGGAACGGCCGCAGGACGAGCGGCACGCGGCGGTGCTCGCGGTCGACGGGGTGCGACGTGGGGTGCTCCTCCAGGAGGTCGGTCTCGTGGACGGCCTCGATGGGGAAGTCCGTGGCCAGCTCGGCGCGGACGTGTCCCCCGCGGGCTTCGTAGAGCCGTACGACGAGGTCGCCGCTGCGGTCGTCGGCCAGCTTCACCGTCTCGACGACGACATCGGGGTGGTCCACCGACACGAGCGGGGCACTGCCGCCCGTGTCGGCGGCGGGTCGCAGCGGGAGGTTGAGTGCGTACCCCTCGATGAGGGCGTCGGCGAGCAAGGCACCGGGGCGCAGCGTGTGCCGGAAGCGGTGCAGGCCGCGATCGGCGTGCGGGTCGGGGCCGTGCGATGCGCGCAGCAGCGTATGGCGTACGACGGTCGTGGTGCCGCCGTCGTCGCGGGTGTGCCGGGCGACGTCGTAGCCGTAGGTGGAGTCGGTGGCCAGCGCCACGCCCCACCGGTGTTCGCCGACGTGGATCCACCGGTGGGCGGAACGCTCACGGGGCGCCGTGTCCGCGTCGGAGTTCTCGTGTGTCGGGTGGGGCACGTGCCCGAACTGCACGTCGGCGTGGGCGACTTCGGCATGGACGTCGAGCGGCCAGGCCTGTTTGAGGACGGTGTCGCGCTCCCGCCAGTCGACCTCCGTGTCGACCGTCAGCACGCGGCTGCCGGCCGTGAGGGTCAGGTCCTGGGTGACCGTGGAGCGGCCGGTCCCGCGGCGCACGCGCACGGTCGCCAACAGCGGCCCGTGCGCCCGCAGTTCGACCTGCTCGGCGTCGCGCAGCTCGCGGTGGGCGAGGCGACGGGGACCGAAGCGGTCCGGTTCGTCGCGATGGAGCTGGAGGAGGTTGCCCGCCTCACCAGGAGCGACGGCGTCACGTCCCGTCGTGAGGTCGACGGCCGACCGCACGAGACCTTCGGGATCCACACGCACCCTCAACAGGCCGTTGTCCAAGACGTGTTGACCGTCGGAGGTGGTGTGCGCGGTCACGGGTGCGGTGGTGTCGAGAGGGAGGCCTGTGCTGCCCACTCCGTGTGCGGGTGCCTCGGCGAGGACCGCGAGGCGGCCGTCGGGCAGGAGCTGGGCGTGCTCGGAGACGAGTCCGGAGTCCGCTTCGAGGGTGACGACTTCCCGGCGCGGGTGCGGGGCCGGGTTGAGGACGCCCCGGCCGTCGGAGCCGCCTGCCGCCCGCCGTACCAGCCGGGTGAGCCGGCGCCGGATGTCGCGGTGCTCGTGCTCGGCGTCCTCGTGGACCCAGGCGATGGAGCTGCCGGACAGGATGCTGCGGCTCTGCTGGAGCAGGACTCGCCGCCACAGGGCGTCGAGTTCGTCGTACGGGTAGGGGACGCCGTGGCGCACCGCGGCGGTCGCCGACCACAGTTCCGCCTCGTGGAGCAGGGCCTCGCAGCGGCGGTTGCCGCGCTTGGTGCGGGCCTGCCCGGTGTACGAGCCCCGGTGCGGGGCGAGGTCGAGATCGCCCCGCCAGACCGGTGCCTGGGGGTCCGCCTCCCGGGCCTCGCGGAAGAACTGGGCGGGGTGGCGCATCGTGACGGGCGGGGAGCCTTCCAGGTCGGCGAGCCTGCGCGCGCGTTCCAGGGCGTCGCGCCCGGGGCCCTCCGTGCCGGCGCCGAGAGGCAGCAGGGCACGGTCCGCCGGTATCCGGCCGGTGAGGTCCGTGACGGTGTCGGCGAGCGCGGGGCCGGCGAGGGTGGCATCCGCCGCGAAGTGGGTGAGGAGCCGGGTGCCGTCGATGCCCTCCCAGCGGACCAGCGGCTGGACCGGCGCGGGGGCGTGGCCGGCGTCGGGTCGCGCGGTGAGCAGCCAGTGGGCGCCCGCGAGGGCGGCGATCTGCGGTAAGGCGGCGGACACGCCGGCGGCCTGGGGCAGCCAGGCGCCGTCGCTGTCGGCGCCGAGTTCGTCCCGGAAGAAGCGCCGGCCGAGGACGAACTGACGCACCAGCGCCTCACCGCCCGCGAGTTCGGTGTCCGGCTCCACCCACATACCGCCGACCGGCACCCAGTTGCCGTCGGCGACGGCCTTGCGCAGCCGTTCGAAGACATGCGGCTGCTGGTCCCGCATCCAGGCGTAGTGCTGCGCGGACGATGCGGCGACGACGAGTTCGGGGTACTCCTCGGCGAGCGTGGCCAGGGTGCTGAAGGTGCGGGCGCAGCTGCGGACGGTCTCCCGGACGGGCCACAGATTCCCGGGGTGCAGATGCGCGTGGCCGACGGCGGCGACCGTGCGGGCCGAGCTGCGGGCACCCTCGGCGAGGACGGGCGCCAGGACCCGGCGGGCGGCCGCGGCGGAGCGGGCCACTGCGTACGGGTCGACCGCGTCGACGGCTTGCTCCAGGGCGGTCCGTATCTCGTGCCGGCGCGGCAGTTCGGCGGGCAGGGCACGCATGAGGCCGTCGAGGGCCTCCATGTCGTGCAGGAGGTGCCAGACGTCCTCGTCGCGTACGGCGAGGTCGGCGCGCCTCAGCCGGTACAGCCGGGCGTCCCCGGCGGTGACCGGGTCGCCGTAGTGGACGCCGGTGCCGGTGGCTGCGTCGATGGGCGGATTGGCGGCGGCCTCGACGAGCAGGCGGACGGTCTCGCCGCCGCGCGCGGCGGCGGTGACGGGAAGGGAGTCGGTGTGCGGGTGCAGTCCGTGCAGCGGAATGCCGTGCTCGTCATGGACGAGGCCTTCCGCCTGACAACCGCCGTGTCCGGGATCCTGGCCGAGGTCGATGACGGCTTCGACCCGGCGGCCCGCCCACCGCTGCGGAACGGTGGCGGCGACGCGGAACCAGGTCGTCGACCAGGGCTGCCCCCAGCGCTCCCCCACCGTGAACGGCGCGTAGTCGGCACGCAGGGCCACGTCCACCGGCACCGGCTCTCCGGGAATGTGCCAGGCGCCGACGTCCATGGGGACGCTCTGCGGATAGAGCGCGGGGCGGAGCCGTTCGCCGAGGAATGCGGCTATGCGTTCTTCGCCGGACTTTCTCCGGTCATGCATCGGCAGCCCTTCCTGTCCAGCCAGTTACCGCCATGTAAAACCATGTGTGTTATCAAGTCAACGCCTCGAACGTGTTCCTCCTTGTCGCAGATCGCGCCGCAACTGCACGGTTTTGTCAGGGGAATTGAATTCCAATACGGGAGCCCTTTGTCAATTAATTCGGTTGACGTCGGGAGCGGTAAAGGGCGGCAGGAAGAGCCGCCGCCTTCCTGCCGCCTGTCGGTGGGTGTCTAGGCCCTGCCCACGGCCTCGGGGCGTTCGCAGGTCGTGGCCACCGTGAGGCATCTGCCGCTGTGGGCCGCGTCCAGCAGGGTGAGCATCACGTCCAGTACGTGGTGGGCGAGTTCGGCGGACGCGCGGTGCGGGCGTCCCTCGGTCAGGGCGTCGGCCAGGTCGGCGAGTCCGGTACCGCGTCCGCCGCCCTGATACCCGGCGGACGCGGGCACGGCTTCCCAGCCCGACCCGCGGTGCACGGCGACGGGGCCCTCGAAGCCGTTCGGATCGGGGACGGAGAGCGAGCCCTCGGTGCCGTGGACCTCGATGCGGGGCAGCCGTGCCGCGTGGATGTCGAAGCTCATGACGAGGGTCGACAGGGCGCCGCCCGCATGTTCCAGGATGCCGGTGACGTGCGTATCGACCTCCACGGGGAAGCGTTCTCCCGCCCGGGGCCCGCTGCCGATCTCGCGTTCGGCGCGGGGCCGGGACGCGGCGCCGGTGACGCGGACGACCGGGCCCAGCAGATGGACGAGAGCGGACAGGTAGTAGGGGCCCATGTCGAGGAGCGGGCCGCCGCCGGGGCGGTAGTAGAACTCGGGGTCGGGGTGCCAGCGTTCGTGCCCCGCGGTGGTCATGAACGCGGTCGCCGCCACCGGCCTGCCGATGAGCCCGTCGTCGACCGCCTTGCGGGCGGTCTGGGTGCCGGTCCCGAGCACGGTGTCCGGGGCGCAGCCCACCCGCAGTCCGCCCGCGCGGGCAGCGGCCAGGATCGAGGCGGCCTCCTCGCGGGTGGCGGCGAGCGGCTTCTCGCCGTAGACGTGCTTGCCCATCGACAGAGCGACGAGGGCGACGCCGGCATGGGCCGCCGGAACGGTGAGGTTGAGGACCGCGTCCACGTCCTCCCGGGCCGCGAGGTCGATCACGGACGCGGCGACGGACACCTCACCGGAGGCCCGTACGGCGGCCTCCTTCGCGCGGTCGGGGTCGAGGTCGGTGACGGCGGTGAGCCGTACGGTGTCGAGGCGGGCCAGCGTGTCCAGATAGGCCCCGCTGATCTTGCCCGCGCCGACCATGCCGATCCTCAGCGGCTCGCCCACAGCAGTCCCCTCTCGGTGAGCGCCCGCACCTCGGGCACGTCGAAGTCGTCCGGCTTGTGGCCGATGGCGGACACGAACACGCGGCCCGCGCCCCACGTCCTGGTCCACACGGCGGGCATGACCACGGCCCGGTCCCGTACGTCGTCGGGCGCGAAGGTCGTCGTCGCGAGCACGTCGATGAGCGGGTCGGTGGCCAGCCAGTACTGCTCGGTGTGCACGCGGAAGTCGCTCAGCCCGCGGACGACCGGGTGCTCGGCCCGCTCGGGCACAAGGTGCACGTCGTGATCGTGGAAACCCGGCGGATGCATCAGGAACTGGCCGCCGGTGAGGAGTTGGTAGCCGACGTCGCCGCGGAAGGAGTCGACGATGCCGCCGTGCCAGCCGGCGAGTCCGGTGCCCGCGCGCACGGCGGCGGCGAGGCCGTCGCTCTGCTCGCGGGTGATCTCGCCCATGGTCCAGCACTGCACGATCAGGTCCGTGGCCGCGAGGAGTTCGGCGTCCTCGTACACGTCGAGGGACTCGGAGGTCTCGACGGTGTGGCCCTGGTCCTTGAGGAAGGGCAGGAAAAGGTCGGTGACGGCGAGCGGCTGGTGGCCTTCCCAGCCGCCTCGGACGACGAGCGCCCTTCGCGGTGTGTCGTGCGGTCGCAGTGCGTCGTTCACGGTCGTTGTACGCTCCCGTCGGTGTTGCGCAGCAGGGCCCAGCGGTCGTGTCGGAGAGGTTCGGGCACGGGATGCCGGCGGGCCGCCGCCTCGTCGAAGTCGACGCCGTGGCCCGGCACTTCGGGCGGCAGGAGGAGGCCGCCGCGGGGGACGACCGTGCCGGGGAAGACCTCGGCGACGGGTGGCTTGAACGTGGCCGCCTCCTGGACCCCGAAGGCGTGGCTGGAGACGTCCAGGGCGAGCGTCGCGGCCTGTGCGACGGGGCTGACGTCAGCCGGTCCGTGCGGCGCGAGGCGTACGCCGCGCAGTTCGCAGAGGGCGGCGATCTTGCGGGCGGGGGTGAGACCGCCGAGCGTCGGGATCCGCAGCCGCGCGAAGTCGATGTCGGGTCCGCCGAGAAGCGCCGTGAACTGGGCCGTGTCGCTGAAGAGTTCTCCGACGGCGAGGGGCACCGGGGACACCGCGTGCAGGCGGGCGAAGTGCCCCGCGTCCTCGGGCGCGAGGAGGTCCTCGACGAAGTAGAGGCCGGCGTCCTCGACGCGCCGCAGGAAGTCGCGGGCCTGACGCGGGTCCAGCCTTTCGTGCACGTCGTGCAGCAACTCGACCTCGTCGCCGACGAGTTCACGCACCCGGGTGAGGATCCTCGGGACGGTGCGCAGATACGCCGCCGAGTCCCAGGGCACACGGCGGGCCCGTGCGGCCTCGGGGTCGACGGCCGCCGCGCCGGTGCCGTAGGTGTCGGCGCCGGGTACGGCGGCCTGGATCCGGACGTGCCGGAATCCGCGCTCCCGGGCCGCGGCGACCTTCTCGGCGATCTCACGCTCGTCGACGCCGTCGACATGCGTGTAGGCCTCGGCGCCGGTGCGCACCCGGCCGCCGAACAGCGAGTACAGGGGCGCCCCGAGACGCTTGGCCTTGAGGTCCCACAGGGCGACGTCGACTCCGCCGAGGGCGTTGCCGGTGACCGAACCGCCGCGCCAGTAGGCGCTGTTGAGGAGCAGGCGGTGGATGTCCTCGATGTCGTCGGGGTCGCGTCCAATGAGCATCGGGGCGAGGTAGTCGTCCAGGACCGAGCGGACCGCGAGGGTGCGCTGCGGATCGCTGGCGCAGCCGAGGCCGTAGAGCCCGGGCTCGTTGGTCTCGACGCGCACGACGAGGTGAGGGCAGCCGTGCGGGGCTGTCAGGAACGTGCGTACGGCAGTGATGCGGACCTTGGCGCCGCGCTCCTCGACCCAGGGGGCCGGGGCGAGGACGGGCGTGCGGGCATCAGCCTGAACCATGCGAACTCCCGCGTACAGATAGCAGAATGACGTACTGCCATCGGAACGTAAGGAGCGCGCTCCACGTTTGTCAACGGCCCTACCAAATGTGACATCCGGTGGGCCGGAGCGCCAGACCCCCGACCGGACGGAGCGCTCCGGGGCAGGTTCACAGAGCCCCGTCGTCCGCCCGGTGCGGCGAGAGGGCGCGCCAGGTGTCGCGGGGCGGAACGGACTTCGCGGACACGCCCTAGCGCTGCCCGATCCGCTTCAGCAGGGTGCGCAGCGAGTGCGCCGCCTCGGTCACCGCCTGGGCGACCTCCTCCCGGCGCGCGTCGTCCATCCTGCTGCGCGGCGCCGAGCAGCTGATGGCATCACCGCCGTCCGGAGCGGTGCCGAGCGCGACGGCCACGCACCGGATGTCCACCGCGTTCTCCCCGTCGTCGACGGCCCACCCGCGCAGCCGGGTCTCGGCGAGCTGGGCGAGCAGGGCGTCCGGGTCGACGACCGTGTCCGGGGTCAGCCGCTCCAGCGGCCAGTCCAGCCGGCGCTGCACCTCGGCCGAGTCGTACTGGGACAGCACCGCCTTGCCGAGGGCGGTGGCATGGGCGGGCAGCCTGCGCCCCACCGCCGAGTACATGCGCAAGGCGTGCCGCGACTCGCGTTTGGCCAGGTAGACGATCTTCGTACCGTCGAGTCTGCCGAGGTGGACGGCCTCGCCCGTCTCCTCCGCGAGGGCGTCGAGCACGGGCCCGGCGAGGCTGGTGACGTCGTCGCCCTCCAGATAGGCGGTGCCCGTCAACAGAGCTTTGAGACCGAGGCTGTAGCGGGTGCCGGACGAGTCGACGTCGACCCAGCGGCGCGCCTCCATCGTGCGCAGGATGGCGTGCAGGCTGCTCTTCGGCACCGACATGGCGTTCGCCATCTCGGCGAGCGAGAGCCGGGCCCCGTCCCGCCCGAGGAGTTCGAGCACTTCGAGCACCCGAGCTGCGGATTTGACCTCTTCGACCTTGCGCCCGCGCGCTGTCGTCGTCACCGATTCCACTGGCCCTCCGCCTCCCCACCCCGGCGCCCCACGGCTGACCGGTCAACACCTCGTCGCAGCATGCGTCTTGACGCTATATCACGACGACTCTAAGTTCAGTCACTCCAACGCTATTCGGTCTTCTGAACGCTCGACCCTAGGTAGGGGCTCATGCGTAAACCTTTTGCACGAAAAGCGCGGATTGTCGCAGGGGCCCTGGCCGCGGCGCTCTCCCTCACCTCCCTCACCGCCTGCGGCGGCTCCTCGGGCTCCGGGGACTCCAAGTCGCTGGAGATGTGGACTTTCAAGCAGTCCCATGTGAGCGCGCTGCGGGCCGCCGCCAAGGAGTTCAAGAAGGAAACCGGCATCTCGGTCGCCATCGAGGCGTACACGCCCGACGACGCGTACACGACCAAGGTGCAGAGCGCCGCGAAGACCGGTGACCTGCCGGACCTTCTCGAGGTGCACTCGGACGGCGAGGACCGGGTCCTCGGCGCGGCCGGGGTCGTCTCCGACATCAGCTCCGACTTCACGGGCGCCTGGGCGGCACGCATCCAGGAGGCGGTCCACGACTCCGGGCTCGTCACGGACCCGCGCTACAAGAACTCCCTCAACAACGAGGCCAAGGACCACGGCGTCAAGAAGGGCGCCCGCTACAGCGTGCCTCTCACGGTCGGCACCTTCGGCATCGTCTACGGCAACAAGAAGGTGCTCGCCGACGCCGGCATCACCAAGGCCCCGGCGAACTGGCAGGAGTTCCTCGGCGCGCTCAAGGCGACCAAGGCGAAGGACCCGAAGAACGGCGGCCTCTCGCTCGGTCTGAAGGTGCCGGCCACCGGGCTGACCTGGGTGCTCCAGCCGCTGGCCTTCGCCCAGTTGGGACAGCAGAAATACGAGAAGCTGTGGGGCAAGGACCAGTCCGCCGACTTCGGCTCCGCCGACGGCGTCAAGGTCCTGTCGATGTACGACCAGCTCACCCCCTACTGGATGCCCGGCTCGCAGACCCTGACGATCGACCAGGCCGACCAGGCGTTCGCCCAGGGCAAGTCCGCCTTCGACGTGGGCGGCACCTTCACGCTCGCGTATCTGAAGCAGAACGGCATGAACCCCGACGACGTGCTCGCCTTCGGCCTGCCGGCGCCCGCGGACGGCGCCGTACCCGACCGGGCCCTCGGCCCGCTCGCGCTGACCGGCGTCAGCGTCACCTCGACGAGCAAGCAGCCCGGCAACGCCAAGAAATGGATGGAGTTCCTCTCCCAGCAGGACGTCGCCGCGCGGTTCGCCAAGAACGCCACCGACCTGCCCGCGACGGAACTGGGCGCGGACTCGGCCACCGTCCTCGGCCCCACGCTCAGCGCCCTGGTCGACAGCTTCAAGGGCACCCCCGACACCACGTACGACCCCAGCCGCGGCGACGAGTTCCGCCCGATCGGCTACGAGCAGGACGATGCCGGGGCGATCCTCGCGGACCTCAGCCCGCTGAACCAGCAGTCGGTCCAGCAGACCGCGCAGAAGCTCCGCAAGCTCGACCAGTCGTACTGGAAAGCGGCAGGCCAGTGACCACCGCTCCCCGGCAGGCCGCGCGTGAGGCGGTGAAGGAACGCGGCGGCGGGCGGCCGGTGACGGCCATGGCCGCTCCCCCGCCGCGCCGCCGGTGGCGCGGGTACGAGGCCCTCTCCGGGTATCTGTTCGTCGCTCCGGCCGTGCTGCTGTTCGCGGTGATGGGCCTGTACACGGTGGGCTACGGCTTCGCGCTGTCCTTCGCCACCTGGAACGGCTTCAGCCCGAACTGGACCTGGGTCGGCCTCGACAACTACGCGGATCTGCTGTGGCGCGACCCGATCTACGCGCCCCGGGTGCGGCACGCCGCCCTCAACACCCTCTGGGTGATGCTCGCCTCGCCCGCGCTCACGGTCCTGGTGTCGTTCCCGCTGGCCGTGCTGCTGGGCCAGGTCAAGCGGTTCCAGGGCGTGCTGCGGTCCGTGTACTTCCTGCCGTACGTCACCAGCGGCATCGCGGTCTTCTTCGCCTGGCAGTACATCCTGCAGCCGGACGGCGCCATCAACGCGCTGCTCGACAGCCTCGGCCTGGGCTCGCTCCAGCAGCCCCAGGGCTGGCTCGGCAATCCGTCCACCGCCATGCCGACGATGATCGTAGTGACGGTGTGGACCCATGTCCCGGTGGCGATGCTCCTGTATCTGACCGGACTCCAGGGCATTGACCGCAGCCTCCTGGAGGCCGCCCAGCTGGACGGCGCGGGATGGTGGCGCACCAACGCCTCGGTCGTCTGGCCCCTGCTGCGGCCCATCACCGCCATCGTGCTGCTGCTGAACCTGCGCGAATCCCTCCAGGGCTTCCAGACCTTCCTGGTCATGACCTACGGCGGGCCTGGCGACCACACGAACGTCCTGGGCCTGGAGGCCTACCGCCTCGCCTTCCTCAAGAACCTCTCGCCCACGCTCGGCCTGGCCAGCGCGCTCGGCTGGATCCTCTTCGCCGCCGCGCTCGTCCTGGCCCTGATCAATCTTCGAGCGCTGCGGAGCAAGACATGACAACGATTTCACTGAGCCGCGCCGGCGTCCGGCCACCGGGCGGCGGCCGCACCCGCAAGGCGGCGGCCCGGAAGGTCGTCGCCCGCACCGTCGTCGGCGTGCTGCTCGGGGCGTACGGGCTGGTCAGCATCTATCCGTTCCTGTGGATGGTGTCGGCCGCGTTCAAGGACCAGGTCGAAGTCGTACGCGGCGGGCACCTCATTCCGGACAACCCGACGTTCCAGACCTTCACCGACACCTGGAACAAGCTGCACTTCTTCGACTTCTTCCTGAACAGCCTGCTGGTGACCGGGTACACGGTGGTCCTCACCCTGGTGATCTACGCGGCCGCCGGATACGCCTTCGCGGTCCTGCGCTTCCCGGGGCGCGGATTCCTGCAGAAGCTCTTCGTGTCGCTGTTGTTCGTGCCGGGCATCACGGTGATGCTGCCGATCGTGCTCCTGGAGAACAGGATGGGCATCCTCGGCACGCACTGGGGTCTCGTCCTGCCCTTCGTCAACGGCGGCGCCCCGCTGTCGATCCTGCTGATGACCGGCGCCTTCATGGCCGTGCCCGGGGAGCTGCGGGACTCGGCGCGCGTCGACGGCGCCGGCGAGCTGCGCATCTTCACCCGGGTGTATCTGCCGCTCGCCCGGCCCGCGTTGATCACCGTCGGGCTGCTCACCGCGATCCCCACGTGGAACGAGTTCCTGCTCACGCGCGTGTCCCTCAACGACCCGTCGGCGTACACGCTCCCCCTCGGCCTGCAGACGCTGTCCGCGGAGAACGTGCCGCACTACAACAACCTGATGGCGGGCGCCCTGATCGTCGTGATTCCCGTGATCCTGCTCTTCCTCGGCCTCCAGCGGTACTTCGTCAACGGACTGGTCGGGGCGGTGAAGGTCTGATGCGCGTCCTGGTCACCGGGGCCGCGGGCCACATCGGACAGCACGTCCTCGCCGAGCTGTTCGCCGCGTCGTACGACGTCGTGGCCACCGACCTCGTGCCGTTCGACGCGCCCCGGGCCGAGCGCGTGCACATCGGGGACCTCCAGGACGCCGACCTCGTGCGCAAGGCGGTGGACGGGGTGGACGCCGTCGTCCACCTCGGGGCGATCCCGCACCCCAACATGGACGACCACAGCGCCCTGTTCGCGACCA
The DNA here is from genome assembly GCF_042723265.1 of Streptomyces sp. NPDC058371. NCBI lineage: Bacteria > Bacillati > Actinomycetota > Actinomycetes > Kitasatosporales > Streptomycetaceae > Streptomyces > Streptomyces sp. NPDC058371. Next base: position 91,444 of record NZ_JBHXJC010000002.1, read on the forward strand.
ACTGCCTTACTGCGCACCGGGTTCTCGACGAGGCGGGCCGCGCCGGTGTCCGCCGGATCGTGGCCGCCTCCAGCCTGGCGGCGGTCGGGCTCGCCTGGTCACCCGTCCCCGTCTCGCCGCTGTACGTCCCGCTGGACGAGGAGCACCCCTCGCTCCTGCGCGATCCCTACGGCCTTTCGAAGGCGGTGCTCGAGGAGACGGCCCGCAGCATGCACCGCCGCTGGGGCACCGATCTCGTCTGTCTGCGCTTCCCGTTCACCGGCAGCGGCGACCGGCTGCGCCGCCAGCTCGCCGACGTGGCGGCCGACCCGGGCGTCCACCGGCACGACCTGTGGGGCTGGCTCGACACCCGTGACGCCGCGGCCGTGGTGCGCCGGGGTCTTGAGGCGGACTTCACGGGCTGTCACGTCCTCCATGTCACCGCCGCCGACACCTCCTCCCCGCTGCCGTCCGCGGAGTTGATGGACCGCTACCACCCGGGCGTACCGGCCTTCTCGGCGCTGCCCGGGCGCACCTCCCTGTTCGACACGACGGCCTGCGCCGAGCTGCTCGGATTCGTTCCGCGGTTCGGCCGGCCCGGCAACCAAGGAGAGTGACGACGACCATGTCCCGACACCTGGGCTCGTTTTCCCGAAGAAGGCTCCTCGTCGGCGGAGCGGCCACCGGGGCCGCCGCGCTGATCGGCAGCACGGCGACCCCCGCCGCGGCACGACCCGAGGACGTCCCCGCGAAGCTGCGGCCCAAGGGCGTCTCCGCGAATGCGCACATCTTCTACTACCCCTGGTACGGCTCACCGGAGGTGTACGGCGAGTGGCGCCACTGGCAGCAGGGCGAGCTCACGCCGCCCGAGACCCTCAGCTCCAACTACTACCCGGTGCTCGGCGCGTACGACTCCGGTGATCTGCGCGGCGCGGTCGCCCGGCACATGCGCTGGCTGCGGCAGGCCCGTACCGGCGTGCTCGTCAGCAGCTGGTGGGGACAGGGCAGTTACGAGGACCGGATGGCGCCGGTCGTGCTGGACGCGGCCGCCGCCGAGGGGCTCCAGGTCGCCTGGCACATCGAGCCGTACCAGGGCCGCGACGCCGCGTCCGTCGTCGCTGACATCCGCTACCTGACCGAGCGGCACGGCGACCATCCCGCCTTCCACCGCGCCGCCGGGCACGGCGACCGCTGCGCCTACTACGTGTTCAACAGCCTGCTCACCGTCGACTGGTCCGCACTGCACGAGGTCGACGACATCGCCCTCGTCATGGCACAGACCTGGGACGAGTCCCGCATCGGCGACTTCGGCGGGGTCTACACCTACGACGCCATCGCGACCGCCAACCGGCCCGACTGGACCGGGGTCGCCGCGTTCTGCGCCGAGCGCGGCATGGTGTGGGCGCCGTCGCTCGGTCCCGGCTACCTGGACGACCGGGCGGTCCCGGGCAACACGACCCCGACCCTCGACCGCGCGGACGGCCGCACCTACGACCTGGAATGGGAGTACGCGCTGGCCAGCGGGCACGAAGACGCACCGCCCGACTGGGTGAGCATCACCTCGTTCAACGAATGGCACGAGGGGACCCAGATCGAGCCCGCGACGGCCCGGACGCCCGGGACCCTCGACTATCTCTCCTACGAGGGCGCGTACGGCAGACGGGGTGCCCGCGCCGAAACCGCTTACCTGGACCGGACCGCCCGGTGGGTGGCCCGCTTCGAGGCCGCACGCGCCGCCCGCGGCTGACGCCCGCCCGGCCACCCCGGCCGCTGTCACAGCGGGCGCCGCCCCTCGCCTCCCGGCGCCGGGCAGTGTAGACATGGGCACATGGTCCGACTATTGGGTCGATCCTGGGCTCAGTCGACCCGCTGTCTCAGCGGTCTGCGCGCGCAGCGCAGGCGGGAGCGCGCGCGCCGAGGGCACGAGCAGCGAGGACAGCGGACACCGCACCGAGCGCTCGGTCAGGGGGCGCGCGAGGGCGGGCCCGGACGGCGGGGCGCCGGGCTGCGGTCGGCCCTGAGCGGACGCAGTGTCGCCGGCCAGGTGTTCGTGCTGCAAGTGGCGATCGTGCTGCTGCTGGTCGTGGCCGCGGTCGTGGCCCTGGTGCTGCAGGTGCAGCACGACAGCACGCAGGAGGCCCGCAACCGCTCGCTCGCGGTCGCCGAGACGTTCGCCAACGCGCCGGGAACCCGGGAAGCGTTGCAGGTCTCCGATCCCACCGCCGTGCTGCAGCCGCGGGCCGAAGCCGCCCGCAAGGCGTCGAAGGTCGACTTCATCGTCGTCATGAACACCGACGGGATCCGCTACACCCACCCCAAGCCGGACCGGATCGGCAAGAAGTTCGTCGGAAACATCGCCCCCGCGCTGGCCGGGCGCCCCCTCACCGAGGAGATCACGGGAACGATCGGTCCCCTGGTGCAGGCCGTGGTGCCCATCAAGGATCCCGACGGGAAGGTCGTGGGGCTGGTGTCGGCCGGTGTCACGACCGCGCACGTGGGCGGTGTCGCGAACCGCCAGCTGCCGCTTCTGCTGGCCGCCGCGGCGGCCGCGCTCGCCCTGGCCACCGGCGGAACGGCGCTCGTGAGCAGACGGCTGCTGCGCCAGACCCGCGGCCTCGGCCCGTACGAGATGACCCGGATGTACGAACACCACGACGCGGTGCTGCACGCCGTCCGGGAGGGCGTGATCATCATCAGCGGCGAGGGGCGGCTGCTGCTCGCCAACGACGAGGCACACCGTCTGCTCGACCTGCCCGAGCACGCGGACGGACGGCACGTCCTCGAACTGGGCCTCGACGCGGAGACCGCCGAGCTGCTGGCCTCGGGACGCGTCGCCACGGACGAGGTGCACCTGGTCGGCGACCGGCTGCTGGCCATCAACCAGCGGCCCACGGACCTCCAGGGCGGGCCGTCCGGCAGCGTCGCGACGCTGCGTGACTCGACCGAACTGCGTGCACTGTCCGGCCGGGCCGAAGTGGCACGCGAACGGCTCAAGCTGCTGTACGACGCCGGTGTGGGCATCGGGACGAGCCTGGACGTGACCCGTACCGCCGAGGAACTGGCGGAGGTGGCCGTGCCCCGCTTCGCGGACTTCGCCACCGTGGACCTGGTCGCCGCGGTCCTGAGCGGCGAGGAGCCGGAGTCGGTCGCCGACCTGCGCCGGGCGGCATCCATCGGCATCCGCAAGGACGCGCCGCTCTACCCGGTGGGCCAGGAGATCACCTTCGTCGCCTCCTCGCCCCAGGCCCGCAGCCTCCACACCGGTCAGGCCCTCGTCGAGCCCGATCTCAGCAAGGCCCCGGGCTGGCTGGCCCAGGACCTGGAGCGGTCCGCCCAGGTGGTGGACTACGGAATCCACTCGCTGATCACCGTCCCGCTGCGGGTCGGGAACCTGGTCCTGGGCGTGGTCAACTTCTGGCGCTCCGAGAAGCCCGAGCCCTTCGACGTGGAGGAGGTGGCCCTCGCCGAAGAACTGGTCGCCCGCGCCGCGGTCTCCATCGACAACGCGCGCCGCTACACGCGCGAGCACAGCATGGCCGTGACGCTGCAGCGCAGTCTGCTCCCGCGCAACCTGCCCGCGCAGAGCGCCCTGGACATCGCCTACCGCTACCTTCCGGCGCAGGCCGGGGTGGGCGGCGACTGGTTCGACGTACTGCCGCTGTCCGGGGCCCGGGTCGCCCTCGTGGTGGGCGACGTCGTCGGTCACGGGCTGCACGCCGCGGCCACGATGGGGCGGCTGCGCACCGCGGTCCACAACTTCTCGGCGCTGGACCTGCCGCCCGACGAGCTCCTCTCGCTCCTGGACGAGCTGGTCGGCCGCATCGACCAGGACGAGTCGACGGAGGACACCAGCGCCACGATCACCGGCGCGACCTGCCTGTACGCCGTGTACGACCCGACCTCGCGGCAGTGCACCGTCGCCCGCGCGGGTCATCCGGTGCCCGCGGTGGTCCGTCCCGACGGCAGCGTCGACTTCCCCGAGGTGCCCGCCGGTCCGCCGCTGGGGCTCGGGGGCCTGCCGTTCGAGACGGCGGATCTGGAGCTGGCGGAGGGCAGCAGGCTGGTGCTGTACACCGACGGGCTCGTCGAGGACCGGGAGCGCGACATCGACGTCGGCCTCGAACTGCTGCGCGGCGCCCTGGCCGGGGCCGACCGGTCGCCGGAGGACACCTGCCGGGCCGTACTGGAGGCCCTGCTGCCGGCCCGGCAGAGCGACGACATCGCGCTGATCGTCGCCCGCACGCACGCCCTGGGTGCGGACCGGGTCGCCGAGTGGGACGTGCGCTCCGACCCGGCCGCCGTCGGCGAGGTGCGCGCCTCGGTCACCCGGCAGCTGGCCGAGTGGGGACTGGACGACATGGACTTCACCACGGAGCTGATCCTCAGCGAGCTGGTCACCAACGCGATCCGGTACGGCGCAGCCCCCATCCATGTGCGCGTGCTGCGCGACCGCAGCCTGATCTGCGAGGTGTACGACAGCAGCAACACGTCGCCCCATCTGCGGTACGCGGCCAGCACCGACGAGGGCGGACGCGGGCTGTTCCTGGTCGCCCAGATCGCCGAGCGCTGGGGCACTCGCTACACCCCCGCGGGCAAGGTCATCTGGGCCGAGCAGCCGCTGCCCTGAGGGGGCGCGACGCGTCTCGCGGCGGGCGGTGTGCCGGATCGCCCTGACAGGCTCAGTACAGCCGTACGGCAGGCCCGGGCAGGGCAGAGCCGCACGATCAGGGCCGACCTGGTTCCTCAGCCGGCGGCGATGTCCCGGCAGACCCTGCGACCTGTCCGGACGCGTCCCCCGCAGGCTCCGCGGACGCCTCGCCTCCCGGCACCAGCGGAACTCCGCCCTGGAGGCGCTTCAGGTCGTCGGCACGTACCTGGATGACGAACAGGGCGATCACCGCCGCCACGATGGCGAAGATCGCCGCGACGACGAACGCGCTCGAGATACCCGACGTCAGCACCTGGTCGTTCCAGGGCGAGGGGAGCCGGCCGGTTCTGCGGAACTCGAGCCGCTGCGCCGGGGTGGCCTGCCCCAGGAAGTCCCGGATCTGGTGGGTGGCCTCGTCGCGGCTGGCCGTGCCGAAGACGGTGACCAGCACGGACAGACCGAGTGAACCGCCCACCTGCTGCGTGGCGTTGAGGATCCCCGAGGCCGCTCCCGCCTCCTGCGGAGCCACTCCCGACACCGCCATCAGCGTCAGTGACACGAACTGCAGGCCCATGCCGAAACCGAAGACCAGGATGGGGCCGAGGATGCTGCCCAGATACGAGCTGTGGACGTCGGTCAACGTCAGCCAGCCGAGCCCCACCGCGGCGAGGATCGCGCCCACCGCCATGAAGGGTTTGGGGCCCCACTTGGGCAGCAGTTGCGAAGCGAAGCCCGCTCCCATCGCGATGATCACGCTCACCGGCAGGAAGGCCAGACCGGCCCGCAGCGGGCTGAAGCCCAGGATGTTCTGCACGAACAGGGTCAGGAAGAAGAACATCCCGAACATCGCCGCGGCCAGCATCAGCATCATGCCGTAGACGCCGGCGCGGTTGCGGTCGCGGAACATCCACAGCGGCGTGATGGGCTGCTTCGACCTGCGCTCCACGATGATGAACAGGGCGAGGAACACCACGGCCGCCGCGAACGCACCGATGGTCACGGTGTCGCTCCAGCCGTCCTCCGAGGCACGGATGAAGCCGTAGACGAGCAGCACCATGCCGAGCGTGGAGGTCAGCGCGCCCAAGAGGTCGAAATGGCCCGGGTGGCGCTCGGACTCCCGGATGTAGCGGGGAGTGGCGAGCACGATCAGCAGGCCGATGGGCACGTTGACGAAGAGGACCCAGCGCCAGTCGAGCCACTCCACGAGCAGCCCGCCCGCGAGCAGCCCGATCGCGCTGCCGCCCGCCGAGACGGCGGCGAACACGCCGAACGCCCGGTTGCGCTCGGGGCCTTCACGGAAGGTCGTGGTGATCAGCGACAGGGCGGTGGGCGAGGCGATGGCACCGCCGACGCCCTGCAGGGCGCGGGCCGCGAGCAAGTGCCAGGACTCCTGCGAGAGTCCGCCGAGCAGGGAGGCGAACACGAAGAGCAGGACGCCGAAGATGAAGACCCGGCGCCGGCCGAGGATGTCACCCAGCCGTCCGCCGAGCAGCAGCAGGCCGCCGAAGGTCAGAGTGTAGGCGTTGACCACCCAGGACAGGGACTCGGTCGAGAAGCCGAGCGAGGTCTGGATGTGCGGCAGGGCGATGTTCACGATGGTGATGTCCAGGACCACCATCAGCTGGCACGAGGCGATGACGAGGAGTGCGATACCACTGCCTCTGCCCCGCTGCGGGGAGTCGGCAGTGTCCGGGGTCGTCACGGGAGCACCTGTCATGAGATCGCCCTGCGTCGCAGGGGACGGCAGTGAACACAGGCGTTCACTACGCACCACGCTAAGCCGGGTGGCCCGGCCCCACCAATCGATCATGGCGGACTGCCGGTCGGCGGTGCCGGGGGCACGACCCGACGCCGCGTGGCCCGGGTGGCGGGACACGATCCCGCCACCCGGGCCTGCCGGCCTCGGCGCACCCGGTGCGCTACGGCAGGTTGTTGATCTTGAATGTGGACGTCGTGTTCTTCACGTCCTGTGCGTTGTCGCTCATCTTCAGGTTGTGGAAGGTGACTTCACCGACGGCGGGGCCCTGCCCGGCCTCCGGCATCTCGTTGGCCCACAGGCCGAACCCGGACTTCGCGTCGTAGGCGTCACCGCTCTTGTGCGCTCCGGTGATCGTCACGTCCGTGAGGATGGTGTCCTTGATCGGGAACTGTGGCTGTCCTCCCACGTAGTTGGTCTGGAACATGATGCCGCTGTACGTCGGATCGACGATGTCGACGTTGTTGATACGGATCCCCTGGAAGACCTTGGACGCGGAGAACAACCAGATGCCCGGGAAGGTCTGCGCTCCCCAGAAGTGACCGCCCGCGCGGACGATCGAGATGTTCTCCAAGGTCGTCGGATCCGTGCCGAAGCCGTTCATCGGGTAGCCGAAGTCCAGTGAACTCACGGTGATGCCCGAGTAGACGAGCGTGTCGGCGATGTGGATGTTGCGGAAGGTGTTGTTGAAGCCGCCGTAGACGGCGATGCCCGCCGCGCGCCACGTCAGGATCGACGTGAGGTTCTCGTACACGTTGTTCTTCTCGTCGGCCCCGCCCGCGTCGATGGCGGAGAACAGCGCGAAGCTGTCGTCGCCGGTCGCCCGCGCCTCGTTGTTGACGACGTGGTTGTCCGTGCTGCCGTTGGTCATGTTGATGCCGTCGGCGAACATGTCGCGGATCCGCGAGTTCTTGATGGTGATGCTGTCGGTGTTGGCGCCCCAGTAGAGGCACACCATGTGCTCGTTCCAGATGTTGTCGATGGTGATGTCGGAGACGTTGGAGAAGTCGAACACCTTGCCTGGCCCGTCGATACGGGAGGTGTAGTTGCCGAAGTAGGCGAAGTTCGAGAACGACGACCCCTTGGCGGCGGCCTCGGCCCGGAAGCCGATGTCGGTGTTCTCCTGTGACGACGGGGCGTGGAAGCGGGTGAACCAGGGACCGGCGCCGACGACCTGGACCGGCTTGCCGTACACCTGGAACTTGCTCGACGTCTCGTAGTCACCGGCCGGCAGGTAGACGCCGACGAGCTTGCCCGTCGTGTCCATGCGCACCTTGTCGAGCGCGTTCTGCACGTCCTGCTGGCCGAATCCGGTCGGCACCACGTACGTCGCCGGGTCCGGGTTGGGCACCGCCGTCGCCTGCTCCAGGCTCACGAAGTCGATCGCGTACTTGGAGTCGTTGGCGGCGTCCTTCTGGAGGCGGATCTTGCTGCCGGCCGGTACGGTCTGGCCGAGCATCAGGTTCGCCTCGTCGTAGATGTGCCGCGGGGAACCCGATCCCGGGGAGTTGCCCGGCCCGGTCTCCGCGCCGTACAGCCAGGCGTACTTGGACGTCAGGTCGATGGCCTTGAGGAACTTGCCGTCGACGTAGACGTTCAGGGTCGAGTTCGTACCGCCGCCACCCGCGGAGTCCGGGATGGAGAACCGGGTCACCAGGGTGTTGGCGCTGGCCTTGGTGGTCCACTCCACGTAGTTGCCGGTGCTGTTGAGCGTGACGGCCTTGCGGCCCGAGGCCTCGCCTGCGACGTCACCGATGGTCCGGTTGGGTCCGACGGTCTGGGCGCCGCCGCCCGCGGTGCCGTCCTCGGCCTCGTACATGTCGTACGGCATGTTGGCGCCGCGGCCCACGAACAGGGACTGCGAGCTGGTGTTGTTCTCGCGCTTGACCGGCAGTTCGTTCGCGTCGTCCGCGATGACGGTCTTCACGGTGAACTTGCCCTTGCCCGCGGTCCAGGTGCCGAGCTTGACCGGCGCGGTGGTGTCACCCGCCGCAATGGCACCGTCGTACGCGCCCGTGAGGGTCTTGACGGTCGTACCGGACGCGTCGGCCACGGTCAGCGTGATGCCGTGGCTGCCGCTCGCTGAGGCCACCGTGCCCTGGTTCTTCAGCGCGACGGAGAAGGTGACCGTGTTGCCCTCGGCAGGAGTGCTCGGCGACCAGCTGACCGGCGAGGCCACCAGGTCGGAGCTGGCGACGGGCTTGATGACGAGGGAGGTGGGGCTGGTGTAGGAGTTGTTGCCCTCGTTCTGTTCGATGACCTTGTTGCTCGGGTCCACGACGGCACCGACCTGGTAGGTCCCCGCGTCGTGGGTGCCGATGTCGGCGGTGACCGTGGCCGAGGCTCCGGCCGCCAGTGTGCCGACGGCGGCGGTGCCCGCCTTCTTGCCGCCGAGCTGGAAATCGACGTCGGTGGCGTCCGACGCTTCCGTGCCCGAGTTGCGCACGGTCGCGGTCAGCTTCACGGCGTCCGACTCGACGGGACTGGCCGGGGCCGAGGTGATACCGGTGATCTGGAGGTCCGGATTCGGGGCGGGCGTGCCCAGAACCTGGAATTCGGCGACCTGCCCGGCGGACGCGCCCGAGTTGGCGGTGAACACCAGCTGGACGTCCGCGATCCGGCTCGACACGGGGATGCGCACGGTGTTGCCGCTCGCCGGGTCGAACGTGTAGTCCTTCGCGGCGACCAGGCCGGTGAACGCGGTGGCCTTCTGCTCGCGTCCGAGAACCTGGATCTTCTGCGTCCGGGTCGCCCAGGCGGCGTCCGGGTTGAGCTTGACGACGACGGTGTTGACGTCGGCGTTGGAGCCGAGCTTCACGGTGAGGCTGTTCGGGTAGGTCCCCGAGCCGCCTTCCCAATAGGTGCTCGTCTTGTCGTCGTTGGCGTTCTCCGCCACGAACGTGAAGATCGTGGACGACGCCGTGATGGGCTTGCCCACGGCGAGGTTCGCGTCGTCGGTGGTGGAGCCGTTGCGGGTGACGGTGTTGCTGTTCGCCGACACGTTGCCCGCCGCGTCCTTGGCCCGCACGTAGTACGTGACCGTCGCCGACGCCGGCTGCGGGTCGGTGTACGTCGTGGTGGTGCCGTCGACGCTCTTGCGCAGGGTGCCGTTGGCGTAGAGGTCGTAGCCGGTGACCTTCACGTTGTCGGTCGAGGCGCCCCAGGTGAGCTTGACCTGTCCGCTGGTGGCCTCGGTGAAGGCCAGAGAGGAGGGTGCGGTCGGCGCCTGGGTGTCGCCGGAGTCGCCCTTGCGGGTGACGGTGTTGCTGTTCGCCGACACGTTGCCCGCCGCGTCCTTGGCCCGGACGTAGTAGGCGACGGTCGCCGAGGCGGGCTGGGTGTCCGTGTACGTCGTGACGTCGTCGGCGACGGAGGTCCGCAGCTCACCGTTGGCGTAGATGTCGTAGCCGGTGACCTTGACGTTGTCGGTGGCGGCCTTCCAGGTCAGCTTGATCTGGCCGGATGCCGGCTCCGTGTACGCCAGTTCGGTGGGCGCGGTCGGCGCCTGCGTGTCGCCGGTGGTCGGCCCGTACACCTCCAGCTCCGACAACTGCCCGGCCGGCTGGCCGGTGTTGGCCGTGACGAGAACTCGGACGTACCGCGTGGTCGTCGCGTTGAACGTCAGGGTCTGCGTCTGGTCGTTCGCCGAGTTGAAGGCGTAGCCCTTGGAGGCGGTGATGTCGCTGAAGTCCGAACCGCTCGTGCTGCCCTGGAGCTTGAGCGTCTGGGTGCGATCCCCCCAGCTCGCCGGCAGCCGCAGCACCACCCGGTCGACCCGCACGGACGAGCCCAGGTCGACCTGGACCCACTGCGGGAGCTCACCGTTCTTGCTCTCCCAGTAGCTGGCGCGGTTGCCGTCACCGGCGTTCGCCGCCACATAGGTCTGGGTGGAGCTGCTCGCCGTGAACGGTTTGCCCGCGGCCAGGTTCCCCGAGGTGTCGGTCGCGCCGTGGACCTCCACCTCGGACAGCTGAGCGGCGGCCCAGCCGGTGTTCGCGGTGACGTTGATCCGCACATAGCGGGTCTGGGTGGCCGGGAACGAGATGGTCACCGTGTTGCTCGCGCTCGGCGTGAAGGCGTACGACGCCGAGGTCTTGATGGTGTCGAAGCTCGTGCCGTCGGCGCTGCCCTGCACCGCCAGGGTCTGACTGCGGCTCTCCCAGGACGCGGGCAGCTTCAGCACCACCTCGTCCACCCGGGCGGAGGCGCCGAGGTCCGCCTGCACCCACTGGGGGAAGTTCGTCCCCGAACTCTCCCAGTACGTACCGGCGTTGCCGTCCGTGATGTTGGGGGCGCCGTACTCGGCCTTGGAACTGGCGGCCGTGGCGCTCTTGCCCGCGGCGAGGTTCGGGCCGCCGGCCGCCGTCGCGGTCTCGGTCAGCGCGGGGAGCCCTATGAGGGCGAGCGCCGCGGTGAGCAGAGCGGCCAGAAAACGGCCTCTCCAGCGATGTCTGTTCATGCTTCTCCTGCCCTTGAAGGGGGGTCGCGTGGATGCGTGACAGGTACGAGAGAGTCATGGGTCGAGTTTTTGCGCTCAGTTGTTGCAGAGTTGCATGGTGATGTTGCTCAGTCCACAGTCTGTGCAGAGATAGTTGCTCGTCACTGTTGGCCGGGAGGCACGGGGCGGCGCTGTCGCGCATGAGACCGCGGGCACCGGATGGTTCACATGCATTGCGCTCGGGCTCCGGACGGCCCATGATCCTCAGCACCGCACACCCGGAACCCGAGGTTCAGTCACCACCCCTGGGAGGCAGCAGATGTCCACGGCGGCCCGGCAGAAACCGGACCCGACACAGAGCGGGGACAACTGGCTGGCGCGGATGGCGCTGCGCTTCACGGCCTTCACCGAGAAGTGGCTGCCCGACGCGCTGGGCTTCGTACTGGTGGGCACGTTCGCGGTGTTCGCGCTGGGCCTCGCGACCGGCGAGAAGCTGCTCGGCGCCCCGTCCGACCCCGCGGCGACCAGTGGCTACGGCCTCGTCGACGCCTGGGGGCAGGGCTTCTGGTCGCTCATCACCTTCACGCTCCAGATGGCGATGATCATCGTCGCGGGCTATGCCGTAGCCGTGTCCCCACCGGTGGGCCGGCTCATCGCCCGCATCGCGCGCGTTCCGGGCACACCCCGTGGTGCCATCGCCTTCACCGCGGCCGTCGCCATGCTGACGTCGTATCTGAACTGGGCCTTCAGCCTCATCTTCACGGCCATCCTCGCCAAGGAGATCGCCCGCCGGGTCCAGGGGGTGGACTACCGGGCGCTCGGCGCGATGGCGTTCCTCGGCCTCGGCACGGTATGGGCCCAGGGCCTGTCGGGCTCGGCGGCGCTCCAGGTGGCGAGCCCCGCCTCCAGCCCTCCCGCCGTCCAGAAGGTCATCGCGGAGGGACGCGGCAGCGGTCTCATCCCGCTGACCGACACCATCTTCCTGTGGCAGGGCATCGTCGCCACGGCCATCGTGTTCGTCGTCGCCGTCGGGCTGGCCTGGTTCCTGTCGCCTTCGCCCCAACGCGCCAAGACCGCCCAGCAGTTGGGGATCGAGCTGGGTCCCGGTGTCGCCGAGGACCGCACCGAGACGCGGCGCAGCCGGCCCGGCGAGTGGATCGAGTACAGTCCGCTCTTCGCGATCCTGCTGTTCGCCCTCGGTGCGTGGTACCTGGCCCGGCACTTCGCCCGGGCCGAGGGCAACGCGCTCAACGCCCTGGACCTGAACACCGTCAACCTGATCCTCATCCTGCTGGCGCTGATCCTGCACTGGCGGCCGGTGCGGCTCGCTCAGGCCTTCAAGGAGGGGACACCGGCCGCGTCCGGTGTACTGCTCCAATTCCCGCTCTACGGCGGCATTTTCGGGATGATCGCCTTCACCGGCCTGAGCAAGACCATCGCCGGCTGGCTGGTCTCGGTGTCCAACGAGTTCTTCTATCCGGCGTTCATCGCCGTCTACAGCTGCGTCCTGGGCGTGTTCGTGCCCAGCGGCGGCAGCAAGTGGGTCATCGAGGCGCCGTACGTCCTGGACGCCGCCAACCAACTCCATGTGAACCAGGGCTGGGTGGTCGTCGTCTACGACCTCGGCGAGGCCAGCGCGAATCTGCTCCAGCCGTTCTGGATGCTGCCCACGCTGACCATCCTGGGGCTGAAGGCGCGGGACATCATGGGGTACACCTTCGCCATGTTCCTGGTGCTGTTCCCCCTGGTGCTGGTCCTCGTCACGCTGCTAGCCCGCACGCTCGCCTTCCCCTGACCGGGGCGGGCGCGAGCGGGTGACGCCGCGGGCGTGCTCAGCGGACGGCTGTCCGCTCGTCCGCGGGCGGGGTGGACTCGGCTCCGCCCACCTGGTGCTGAAGGCGGTCACCCTCGATGTCCAGGTCGGGGACGTACTTGTCGAACCACCTCGGGTGGTACCAGATCTTCGCGCGGATGATCGCCATGAACGCGGGCACCAGCGTGAGCCGGACCACGAAGGCGTCCAGGAGGACACCGACGGCGAAGCTGAAGCCGATCGCCTTGACGGTCGGGTCGTCGGTGAACATGAAGGCCACGAAGATGCTGAACATGATCAGCGCGGCCGCGGTCACCACGCGCGCGGAGAGGCCTGTGCCGCGTTCCACGGCTTTGAGGGCGTCCCCGTTCTTGGTGAAGTCCTCCTTGATGCGGGAGACGACGAACACCTCGTAGTCGCTGGAGAGACCGAAGATGATCGCGAGCATCAGGATCGGCAGGAAGCTGATGGTCTCGCTCGGCGGGATGCCGAACAGCCGCTCGCCCCAACCCCACTGGAACACCGCGACCTGCGCGCCGAAGGCCGCGAACACCGACAGCAGGAAACCGATGATCGACTTGATCGGGATCAGGATCGTCCGGAACGCCAGCGTCAGGAGGATGAACGCCAGGCCGACCACGACGGCCAGGAACACCGGCAGCGCCGAGGAGAGTTTGCTCGACACGTCGATGTTGGAGGCGGTGGTGCCTCCCACCAGGATCGTGGCACCCGTGTCCCCCGCGACCGTGGACCGCTCGTCCCGGATCCGGTTCACGAGGTGGGTGGTGTCCTGGTCGTTGGGGCCGGTGGTGGGGATCACCCGGATGACGGCGACGTCGTTGCCGGCCGCCATCGGTGCGGCGGACACCACGCCGGGGATCTTGGCCAGTGCGGCGGTGATCGGGGCCGCCGCGTCGGCATCGGGGACCCCGTCGGCGACGACCAGGAGCGCGGCGTTGAAGCCCGGCCCGAAGTTGTCGGTGGTCAGGTCGTAGGCCTTGCGCGCGGTGTTCTTCTTCGGCTGCGAGGATCCGCTGGGCAGTCCCAGTTCCATCTTGGTCGAGGGCACGGCGAGCGCGAGAAGGACGGCGATCCCGGCGATCAGGAGCGGCACTCTGAAGCGCACCACGAACCGTGCCCAGGCGGAGCCGAACGTGCGCTCCGGCTCGGTCGCGGCGATCTGGGCGACGTTCTCGTGGTGGCCCGGGCGCAGCGGCGTACTGATGAACCTCGCCACCTTGTTCCCGGCGAAGCCCAGCATCGCGGGCATCAGGGTCAGTGCGATCAGCAGGGCCACCAGCACCGCGCCCGCGGCGGCTAGTCCCATCACCGTCAGGAAGGGGATCCCGACCACGGAGAGCCCGCACAGCGCGATCATCACCGTCAGCGCGGCGAAGACCACCGAGCTGCCCGAAGTGCCGGCGGCCAGCGCCACCGAGTCCTCGATGCTCATGCCGGTGAGCAGGTTGTTGCGGTGCCGGGCCAGGATGAACAGCCCGTAGTCGATGCCGCAGGAGAGACCGAGCATCGTCGCCACGGTCGTCGAGGTCGAGGCGATGGTCATGACGGATGCCAGCGCACTGATGCTCATCAGGGTGACGACGATGCCGATGATCGCGGTGAGGATCGGCAGTCCGGCGGCGACCAGCGCACCGAAGGTGATGGTCAGGATCACGAAGGCGACCAGGATGCCGACCATCTCCGGCAACTCGGAGATCTTCAACTCCCAGCCGGGATAGACGCTGCCGGAGTACTCGACCTCCACACCGGCGTCCTGCGCGGGGACGACGGCTGCCTTCACCGCGTCCAGCGTCGATGACTTCACGTCGCTCGGCTGAGCGTTGAACTGCACCGACCCGAGAGCGACATGGCCGTTCTTGGAGACGGACTTGGACTGGAAGGGGTCGGTGACGAGGCCCACCTGCGGCACCGTCTTCAGGATCTTGACCGCGGCCTCGATGCCGGCCTGGTAGGACGGGTCGGTGACCTTGGTGCTCCCGTGGGTCGCGAACACGATCTGGGTCTGGCCACCGCTCAGCGCAGGCAGCTTCTTCTTGAGCACATTGGTGGCCTGCTGCGACTCGGTTCCGGGGACCGTGAAGGTGTTGTCGGTCTTGCCACCGCCCACGACCGAGAGGGTGATCGCCACGGCGGCGGCGAGGATCCACACGGCGAGCACCGTACGCCGACGTCGGAACGCCCAGCGGGCGAGGCGGAACAAGTAGACGGACACGAGGTCTCCCGGACTGATTGGATCAGCCGTCGGCCGATGGCGGGCAGCCCAGAGTGCGCTGTCCCCCCACTGTCGGACCGCCGTGGGCGGGCCGCGAGAAGAGTGGGCCGTTCGAGTGACGACGGCCGGGCCGGCAGACCCTGAAAGGGACCTGCCGACCCGGCCTCTCATCGGTCGGGAGCCGTCACTTCACCTGGTTTCAGGGGTAGTTGACGAGATTCGCCACATTGTTGGACGAGTTCGACGGGCCTCCGGTGCCGTTGACGACGTGGCTGATCGTGCCGGTGCCGCCGAGCGACACCGTGACCATGTCGTGGAACAGGACGCCGGCCGTCTTGGGCGCCTCGATGGCGTGCTCGGCGGTCACGGACTTGTCGGTGCTGAAGAAGCAGTAGCTGCCGAGTCCCCATGCCTCGTGGTGCTGTACGGAGTCGGCGACCTTGTAGGCGTCGTAGCCCTTGGTGGAGCCGTTCATCCAGGCGTCCTGGTTGGGCGGGTCGTAGGGCATTTCGTTCTGGTAGAAGTACGTGCGCCCGTTCTCGCCGTTCCAGATGGTCTGGTGCTTCTGGTAGTGCTCGACGAACAGGCCGTACATGGTGACGTCGTCCCCGTTGACCACGAGTCCGGTGTCGGCCGTGTTGGTGTTCCAGCCGACACCGTCACCGTGGTCCGCCCGCCAGATCCACGTGTGGTCGCCGATCACGTTGGAGCTGTTGACCACCAGGCTCTGGGTGGCCTTGCCGACTCCGGCGCCGCCCACCCGGAAGAACACGTCGTGCAGGGACGTCGGATCAGCGGCGTGCGAGGCGGACGCGCCGTTCGGGCCGATCTCCATCAGGGTGTCGGAGTTCTGCGTGCCCGCGTCGATGAGCAGCCCCGCGAGGTTGACGCCGTCGACATCGGCCACGGACATCGCCGTGACTCCCTGGTCCGGTACGAGAGTTGCCAGACCCAGGCCCAGTACGACGGTGTCGGCCTTCGTCACCTTCAGCGTCTGGTCGAGGTGGTAGACGCCAGGGGTGACCAGCAGATGCTTGCCGGCGTCCAGGGCCGCGTTCATCTCGGCGGCCGTGGCACCCGGCTTGGCGATGAAGAAGTCGTCCAACGGGATCGACGTGCCCTCGGGCGTGCCGGAGGACCAGGACGTGCCGCTGGAGTCCTTGCGCAGGGCGGGCACGAACACCTTGTAGGTGCCCTCGTCGTCGATGTACAGGAACGGCTTCTCGCGGGAGACGGGCGTCTGGCCGACCGTGGTGTACGGCGGGCTGGGGAAGCTGTTGGAGGGTGCGTTCTTGTCGCCGACGAACACCATGTTCCAGTTGGAGCCGGTCCAGCTGCCCCATTCCGAGTTGCGGGACAGCCACTGCTGCTGCGAACCGGACTTGACCTGTCCGTCGATCTTGCTGTCGGCGAGCAGGCCGCCGCTCGACCAGCCGCCGTCGTCGAGCTGCAGGTCGCCCTTCAGATGGATGCGGCGGTACGGAGCGGCCTGCGAGACGGCCCAACGGTCCGACCCGCCGGTCGGATTGACGGAGAGGTTCTCCGCCGACCGCCAGAAGTTCTGCGTGGCGTTGCCCTGGAACCAGTCCGCCTCGGCGTGCACCGCACCGTTGATGGTGACGTCGTCGGGGGACAGACCGAGCCCGGCGACCTGGGTGTAGAAGCCGACGTTGGCGTTGGCGTCGTACGAGCCGGGCTTGAAGAGGAGCGCCTGCCGGGCCTCGCCGAACTGGTTGCTCTCCTGCTTGCTGAAGACCGAGTCGAGCTTGCTCTGGATGTCGCTCGCGGACATCGAGGGGTCGAAGATCTGGACGTTGGGGCCGAGGTCGGGTTCGGCCGGGGCGGCACCCGCGCTCTGCATGGCGAGTGCCGCGGTACCCGCCCCCGCGACGACGGCCAGTGCCAGGGCGATGCGAGTGGCGCGACGGCCCCTGCGATGTCCGGTACGGCGTCCGGCGGTGTTGCTGAAGATCATGGTGGTACTCCCCCTCATCCCGTGAACCGGGCGAAGATGCCGGTGAACTGCCAGGGGTCCTGGTCGACTCCGGAACAGGTGTCGTCGTTCGGGTAGTTGCCCGGGCAGGGGCGGTCGCGGTTGACGGACCAGAAGGCGAGCCGAGCCAGGTGGTGTTCGTTCGCGTAGGCGAGGATCGTCTCGAAGTCCTTCGTGGTGACGGTCTCGTTGACGTCGGTGATGCCGTTCATCGAGGAGAGGCCGCTGTGCCGGTAGGCCTCGTCGTCGCTGTAGCCGTACGCGCTCTTGACCGCGTTCTTGAGTCCGTCGGTGGCCTGCTCGGTGAGCTGCCCCATGTCCTTGCCCGCACCGCCGAAGTCGAACGGCATGATCGTCCAGCCGTCCACCTCCAGACCGGAGTCGGCGGCCCGGCCGATCATGGAGTCGTCGGGGCCGCTCTGGTCGCTGGGGAAGGTGACATAGGTGACGAGCCCGGGATTGTCCGCCTTGACCTGCTTCAGAGCGTCGACGGTCTTCTGCTGGGTGGCGGGGTCGTTGTACGCGTCGCCCTCGATGTCGATGTCGATCGCTTTGAGGCCGTAGGCATCGATGACCTTCTGGTACGCGCCCGCAAGCGCCGTGGCGTCGGCGCAGGACTGCTCCAGCTTGGCGCCGCTCGCTCCACCGAAGGACGGGACGACGTCGCCTCCCTTGGCGCGGATCGCGCTCACGGTCCGTTCGTCGACTCCGCCGGCGAGGGGGCGGCTGCCGTCCCACTGCGGGGAGCAGCCACCGGCGTCGAGGACGAACGCGAGGGTGAACCAGCTGACGCCGGTGGCGTCCATGACCTCGGCCGGGTCGGGGGGACTGCCCCAGCCGTTGTACAGATAGGGGGCGACCGCTGTGGGGGCGGCGGCCGGCACCTGGTCCGATCCGTCGGCCCAGGCTGCGGCGCTCGTGGCCGCCGCGGCAGCCGCGATCGCCACGGCGAGGGCGGTCCGGCGTCCGCGGCGCCGCAGGCGGTGACGTGGAATGTCGCTACGTCCGCCCGGTTGGCGGACGAAAGGGTTCGTGCGGTGACTCATGTGGGGGGAATGCCTTCCTGAACTCGCGCGAGCGAGGCGGCGTATGCCCGTCGGCAGAGCGCCGGCGCAGCCCGCGGCTGCAGCTTCCGGCCGGAAGGTCACGGCCGGTCTCAGTGCGTAATGTTTCGGGACTTGAAGGCGTTCAGTCAATAGGTCTGCACCATTGAACATCACTGTGACTCAAGGGAGTTCCTTTACTTCAGAGAGTGAAGAGGAAAGCGTCCGAGACGTGTGCATGTGCTCGAATCGTGAAGGCAGTCGCGCCTCCTTCTCGTCCGGCCGTGCCACGGCCGACCGTGGGGAGTGCCCTGTCGTCACGGAATCGCCGCCGCTGTCACAGCCGTGTCACAGGCCCCTCCGGTCGGCCCCCGGGAGCACAACCCCGGGCCGGGGTGCCGTGTCTGATCCCACGCGACGGACAAGGAGCCGTACTCAGGCCCACCCCGTCGGTTCGCTCGTATCCACACGGCTGCGCGTCAACGCGGCTTCACACAGGGGGACTTCCTTGCGCTCGACATACTTCGCCGCCCTGGTGGCCGGCGTACTCGCCACCACCGGCTCCGCTGTCGTGGCCGGCAGCACGTCCGCGGTAGCCGCCCCGCGCGCCGCCGTGGCGCACGACGACTTCAACGGAGATGGCTACCCGGACCTGGTGACCGCGGCGCCCAAGGCGGCCGTGGGCGGCAGGACGGGGGCCGGTTTCGTGTCCGTGCTCTACGGCTCTTCCTCGGGCATCAACACCGCTCGCAAGGCAGTCCTCACCCAGAGTTCGGCCGGTGTGCCCGGTACCCCCGAGGCCGGTGACGCCTTCGGCGCGTCCGTCGCCTCCGCGGACCTCGACGGCGACGGCTACGCCGACCTGGCCATCGGCGTCCCCGGCGAGGACATCGACTCGGCGACGGACGCCGGCGGCATCACCGTCGTGTGGGGCTCGGCCGGCGGACTGACCGGCACGAGCAGCTGGCTGCAGAGCGACACCGTGGGCACGCCGAGCGCGAACGAGGCGTTCGGGACCGGGCTCACAGCGGCCGACGTCGACGCCGACGGGCACCAGGAACTCGCCCACGTCAACGGAACGGACTCCGTGTACGTGCACGACTTCGCCGACTCCCGCACACCGGCGAACCCCGAGCAGCTCTACGGCATTCCGACGGAGGACGGTTTCAAGCCCACCGGCCTGACCGGCGCCGATTACGACAAGAACGGTTACGCCGACCTCGTCGTCACCGGGACCCAGCCGTCGCTGGAACAGGTCGAGAGCCGTTCGGTCCTGCTGCGCAGCGACCAGGACGGACTCGTCCTGGACCGCACGTTCGCCGGTGGCTCGGTCGGGACCTCCGGCGACATCAACAAGGACGGGTACCCCGACCTCGTACTCGGCGCCCCCCGCGTGCTGGAGCACGGCGAGTGGGACCTGTCCGGGGGCTCCGTCCAGGTGCGCTACGGCAGCAACCTCGGCCTGTTCGGATCCAACGGCGAGGAGCCCGTGACCGTCTTCCAGCAGGGGCAGAACGGCGTCCCCGGCGTTGACGAACTCGGCGACGACTTCGGCAGCGACGTGAGTCTCGGCGACGTCAACGGCGACGGCTACCTCGACCTGGCCATCGGTTCGCAGGGCGAGGGCATCGGCGACCTCGCGGACGCCGGCGCGGTGTGGCTGCTGCGCGGCTCGGCGCGAGGGGTGACCTCGGCCGGCGTGCAGAACTTCAACCAGGACACGGCCGGTGTCCCCGGGGCGGCCGAAGAGGGCGACTTCTTCGGTGCGCAGGCCCGTCTCATCGACTCCGACCGCGACGGTCACGCCGAACTCGTCACCACGGCCCCGGACGAGAACTACGACGAGGGCTTCGCCTGGGTCCTCGACGGAACGCCCTCGGGGCTGACCACCAGTGGCTCCTGGTCCTTCGGCGCCGCCGCGCTCGGTGCGCCGCAGGACAACGCCCACTTCGGATCGACCGTCGCCAAGTGAGGCACGGCGGGTCCGGAGCTCCGGCCGAGGCGGCGTCGGACGCCTGACCCGCGTCCGGGTCACACCGCGTCCGGCCGGGACGGCGGCCCGCACACGTCCTCCGTACGCGCCGCAAAGCGCCTGCCACAGCCGTGGCGCGCACATGAATCGGCCCGGGAAGCCCCTGACGCTTCCCGGGCCGTGGCGTGTCTCCCGTCGGCGCGGGTACCCGCGTGGCTGGCGAGCACGGTGATGCCGGGGTGCAATGGATCACACCGACCTGGAGGACGACGATGGAGTACCGACTGCTCGGCCGGTCCGGCCTGCGGGTGTCGACGCTCGCCATGGGCACGATGACCTTCGGTGGCAGTGCCGCCTTCGGCGACGTCGGGCACACCGACGTGGCCGGTGCCCGACGGCAGATCGACATGTGCCTCGACGCGGGCGTGAACCTCGTCGACACCGCCAACATGTACTCGGCCGGAGCCGCCGAGGAGATCCTCGGCCAGGCCATCGGGAGCAACCGCGACCGGCTGCTGATCTCTTCGAAGGTCCGGATGCCCATGGGCGACGGACCGAACGACGAGGGCCTGTCCCGCCACCACATCCGGGACCAGGTCGAGGGCAGCCTGCGCCGGCTGAACACCGACCACCTGGACATCTACCACGTGCACGAGTGGGACGGCCTGACCCCGCTCGAGGAGACCCTGGAGACCCTCGACACGCTCGTGCGCTCGGGCAAGGTCCGCTATCTCGGCGTCTCGAACTACTCGGGCTGGCAGCTGATGAAGGCACTGGCCGTCGCCGACGCGCACGGCTACCAGCGGTTCGTGAGCAACCAGATCTACTACTCGCTGGAGTCGCGCGACGCGGAGTACGAGCTCGTCCCGCTCTCCCTCGACCAGGGCCTCGGCATCATGGTGTGGAGCCCCCTGGCGGGTGGCCTGCTCTCCGGCAAGTACCGGCGCGGACAGCAGGCGAGCGACGGCCGGCACCTCACCGACTGGAACGAGCCGCCCGTCCGCGACGAGGACAAGCTCTACGACACCATCGAGACCGTCGTCGACATCGCCTCGGCGCACGGCGCCTCACCGGCGCAGATCTCCCTCGCCTACCTGCTCGCGAAGCCCGCCGTGACCTCCGTGATCATCGGCGCGCGCAAGGACGAACAGCTGGCGGACAACCTCGGCGCGGCGGACGTGACGCTGGCCTCGGAGGACCTCGACCGCCTCGACAAGGTCAGCGCGCCCGAGCTGATCTACCCCCACTGGCACCAGTCCCGTCTCGCGGCGTCACGCTTCGGCGCACCGGACCTCGCCCTGCACCGCCCGGCCAGGTAGCGCCGGCCGGGCTGCCGCGCCCCGTCGGCAGCCCCTTGGCCCTGATCCTCGGCGAGGTCGCCTCCGCCCGCACAAGCCGGCCGGAGGCGCTCGTCCAGCGGGCGCCGGCCCGCTACTCGCCCGCGTACGCCTTCTCCAGCGCGGCGACGTCGAGCTTGCCCATCGCCAGCATCGCCTGTGTCGCGCGGGCCGCCTTCTCCTGGTCCGGGTCGGTGACCATGTCGATCAGCCGGGACGGGACGACCTGCCAGGACAGCCCGAACTTGTCCTTGAGCCAGCCGCAGGGACCGCCTTCGCCGCCGCCGTCGGTGAGGCGGTTCCAGTAGTGGTCGACCTCGCTCTGGTCCTCGCAGAAGATCTGGAAGGAGACGGCCTCGTTGAAGGTGAACTGCGGGCCCCCGTTCAGCGCGATGAACTTCTGGCCGTTGGCGACGAACTCGACGGTCAGCACGGAGCCGGCAGGGCCTGGCCCGGCGTCGGTGGAGTGGCCGACCCGGCCGAGCCGGGAGTTCTTGAAGACCGAGACGTAGAAGTCGGCCGCTTCCTCGGCCTGGCCGTCGAACCACAGGCAGGTGGTGAATCCTTCGCTGGACATGCGGTACCTCCTAGGCGGGAACGTCTTCACCTCTGTCGACCGATCCTCGTCCGGAAACTCATCGGTGGCGCGCGAGGAGATTTCCCGGTTCCCGCGGGGCGTCCGGCGCCGTGCGTCACGGTCCGGGGCGCGGATCAGTCGCCCGGGCGGTGCGTGCCGTGATCCGCACGGCGGGATCCAGGCACCAGTCGAGGACCGACGGCCAGGCGCCGTAGCCCGCGGGAAGATCCAGATGGGCGCCCCCGGGGACGACGTCGGTGTCGAGGGCGAGCGGCAGGCCGTACCGCTCGGCCGCGCCGCCCGGGCAGTACGGGTCGTCGTCGCCCGCCACCAGCCGGGTCAGGCCGGCAGCGGCGGCCACCTGCCCCGCGGTGGCCCCGGACCGGGCGAACGCGGCGACCTCCCGGTACCGGTCGAGCACCTCGTCGGACGGGGGCGCGACCAGCAGGACCCGCTCGGCGCGAACGCCCCCGCCGGCCACGGCGTGCAGCCAGAGCTGTACGGCCAGACTGTGGCAGACGACCACCCGCTCGTGTCCCGGTCCCGCGGGCTGTGCGGCGAGCAGGGCATGGAACCGCTCCCGCCAGACGTCCAGGTCCGGATCGTCGGGATCGGGAAGCTGAGGGTAGGTCACACGCTCGCCGCGGGCGGTCAGTCGGTCCGCCAGCCAGTGCTGCCAGTGGCCCTCCGAACGGTGGTTCTGCCAGCCGTGCAGGATCAGGAAGGAACGTGAGGTCGCGGTCATGGTGCGATCCTCGGCCGCTGCGGAACATCAGGTCCAGTTAATGTTTGTGCATGGAACAGGTAAGCGGGGCCTTCAGTATTGATCTCCGACGGCTCGGTGCGCTGCGTGAGCTGGACCGCCGGGGCAGTCTGGCGAAGGCCGCGCAGGCCATGCATCTGACACCGTCGGCGGTGTCCCAGCAGGTGGCCGCGCTCTCCCGTGAACTGGGCGTACCGCTCCTTGAACGGCACGGCCGGGGCGTCCGCCTGACCGGGCAGGCCCGGGTGGTGCTCCAGCACGCGGACGTCATCGCCGCCCAACTGGAGCGGGCCCGCGCCGATCTCGCGGCCTGGAGCGACGGGCGGCGCGGCACGCTGACCATCGGGGCCTTCTCCAGCGCGATCTCCGGACTGCTGCCCGCCGCCCTGGCCGACCTGGCGCGGATGTGTCCCGACATCGACGTGGCCGTGGTGGAGGCCGAGCCGCCCGACCTGTTCACCCGGCTCGACGCGGGCGAGGTCGATGTCGCGGTCGCCGTGGACTTCGCCGCCGCGCCCCCGTTCACCGACCGCCGCTACGCACGCACCGATCTCCTGGCCGATGTCCTGGACGTCGGGCTGCCCGCCACCCATCGCCTCGCCGGGCTGGACCGCATCCCGCTGCGGGAACTGGCCGCGGATCCCTGGATCGTCGGGGACGCGCGCAGTTGCTGCGGGGCGGTGACCCGCTCGGTGTGTGCGGCCGGCGGGTTCACACCGGAGATCCGGCACGCGGTGAACGACTGGCAGTCGCTCGCCGCTCTCGTCGAGGCGGGCGCGGGTGTGGCGCTCGTACCGCGGCTGGTGCAGCCCCTGCACCGTCCGGGTCTTGTGGTGCGTGCACCCGAGGGACACCCACCGAGCCGTCATGTCTTCGCGGCGGTCCGGTCGGGCGCCGAGCACGACCCGCTGCTGGCCACCGTGCTGGATCGGCTCTCCGCCGCGGGCGAAGCGGCCGCCCGGAAATTCATGACGCCCACCGGACCGGGCACGGATACCATCCGCGCCATATGACCACCTCAGCACCGGACGCCTCGGGCGCCCTCCGGCCCTTCCGCATCGACATTCCCGACAGCGACCTGGACGACCTGCGTCAGCGGCTCGACCGCACCCGGTGGCCGGACGAACTGCCCGGCGTGGGCTGGGAATACGGAGTCCCGCGTGACTACCTGCGCGAGCTCGTCCATTACTGGCGCCACGACTACGACTGGCGCGCCGCCGAGGCACGGCTCAACGAATGGCCGCAGTTCACCACGGAGATCGACGGGGCGACCGTGCATCTCGCCCACATCCGCTCTCCGGAACCCGATGCGACTCCCCTGATCATCACGCACGGCTGGCCGGGTTCGGTCGTCGAATTCCTCGATGTCGCAGGGCCGTTGACGGATCCCCGGGCGCACGGCGGCGACCCCGCCGACGCCTTCCATCTGGTGGTGCCGAGCATTCCCGGTTTCGGATTCTCCGGCCCCACCCGGGAGACCGGCTGGGAATTCCACCGGGTGGCCGCCGCATTCGCCGAGCTGATGCGGCGCCTGGGCTATCGGCGGTACGGCACACAGGGCGGCGACTGGGGCGCCGCCATCGCCCGCGAGCTGGGCCGTATCGGCACCGGAGAAGTCATCGGCGTCCATCTGAACCTGCTGCCCAGCGGCTCCGCGACCAGCGAACCGAGCGCTGACGAACTGGCACCGCTGAGCCCGCGGGAACGCGAGCGCACGCTCGCCTCGTGGCGTCGCGGGCAGAAATGGATCCGCGACGAACAGGGTTACGCCGACATTCAGTCCACGCGGCCGCAGACCCTCGCCTACGCGCTCACGGATTCTCCCGTCGGCCAACTCGCCTGGATCGCCGAGAAGTTCAAACAGTGGACGGGTGCGCCCGAACGCCCGGAGGACGCCGTCGACCGGGACCAGCTGCTCACCAACGTGATGCTGTACTGGCTGACCGGTACGGCGGGTTCATCGGCCCGCATCTACTACGAGCGCGCTCACGCGGCCTATTGGGGTGAGCCTCCGGAGCCCTCCACCGCCCCGACCGCACTCGCCGTCTTCCCCCACGACAACTTCGTACCGCTGCGGCATGTCGCGGACCGGACCAACACCATCGTGCGCTGGACGGAATTCGACCGGGGCGGGCATTTCCCCGCGATGGAGGAGCCCGAGCTGCTCGTCGCCGATGTGCGGGCCTTCTTCCGGCACCTGCGCGACAGGGCATCCGTACCGAATCCCTGAGGCCCTCTGCTCGTGGCGAATCTGCTGCGGGCCGAGAAAGCCGATCCGGTGGCCCTTCCGGCCCGAGAGTGGAGTGCGCGGCGACCGCAGCCGCCCACGACAAGGAGGACCGATGACTCCACTCAGCACCGGCCGGGACCCGGCCCTGACGCCACGGGCCGAGGACGGGGACACCCCCGCGAACCGGTTCGACGACCATCTGGCCGCGCAACTGCTCGGGCAGCGCATCGTCTTCCTCGGCACCCAGGTCGACGAGGTCTCCGCGAACCGGATCTGCGCCCAGCTGCTCCTGCTGTCGGCGGAGGACTCGCGCACCGACATCGGCCTGTACATCAACAGTCCCGGCGGATCGGTCACCGCCGGGCTCGCAATCTACGACACCATGCAGCTCATCCCGAACGACGTCTCGACGCTCGCCATGGGATTCGCCGCGAGCATGGGCCAGTTCCTGCTCAGTGTCGGCACGGCCGGCAAGCGTTTCGCGCTGCCGAACGCCCGGATCATGATGCATCAGCCGTCCGCCGGTATCGGCGGCACCACCGCCGACATCGAGATCCAGGCGCAGAACCTGGAGTACACGAAGCAGGCCATCGAGCGGATCACCGCACAGCACACCGGCCAGAGCGAGGAGACGATCTCCCGCGACGGTGACCGCGACCGCTGGTTCACGGCCGAACAGGCAAGGGAGTACGGGATGGTCGACCGCGTCGTGGAGTCTCTCGACGACGTCCGGCCGGCCGCGTCACGGCGACGGATGGGGCTCTGACATGGGGACGTACACGATTCCGAACGTCGTCGAGCGCACCCCGCAGGGTGAGCGCTCCTACGACGTCTTCAGCCGGCTGCTGTCCGAGCGGATCATCTTCCTCGGCACGGAGATCGACGACGGGGTGGCGAACGTCGTCATCGCGCAACTCCTCCATCTGGAGTCGTCGAGCCCGGGGAGCGAGATCGCGATCTACATCAACTCGCCCGGAGGATCGTTCACTTCGCTGATGGCGATCTACGACACGATGACCTACGTCCAGGCGCCGATCTCGACGTGCTGTGTCGGACAGGCGGCCTCGACGGCGGCCGTGCTCCTGGCGGGTGGGGACCCCGGACGGCGGTTCGTGCTGGAACACGCCCGCGTGCTGCTGGGCCAGCCGGCGAGCGGCGGACGGCAGGGCACGGTCTCCGACCTCAGCCTCCAGGCGAAGGAGATGCTGCGGATCCGCTCCCAGGTGGAGGAGGTGCTGTCCCGGCACACGCACCACGACGTGGGGACCCTGCGTGCGGACATGGACCGCGACAAGGTGTTCACCGCGCAGGAGGCGGTGGCGTACGGACTGGCCGACGAGGTGCTGAGCCGACGGCCCGCGCTGGTCTGACACCCGGGCGTCCGCCACCGCGCGCCGGTCAGGCGGCCAGGCACATCCCGTTGTACGGCGCTGTGGTGCGGCTTCGGCCGGTCCGCGGGCGGGCCGATCGCGCGAGCTCGTCCTGCGCCAGCGAGAGCAGGTCGGTGAGGCCGAGGCCCAGGGCGCGGGCGGCGGCCGCGAGGACCTCGGACGAGGCCTCCTTGCGGCCGCGCTCCAGCTCGGAGAGGTACGGCATCGAGATCCGGGCCGCGTCGGCGACCTCCTTGAGCGTGCGCTCCTGGGCGAGGCGCTCGCGCCGCAGGACGTCGCCCACCAGGTCGCGCCACAAGGGCTCTCGGCTCGTGGGTGCCTGCGCTGTCTGCCGGGGCGCGAGGGCGGGCCCCGGCCGCTGCGGCGAGCGGGCCGGGGCGGTGGCCTGATCCGGCGCGGCCGCCGGGCGCAGGGGAATGACGCGGGCTGCGTTCGACGCTTGGTTGCTCACCCCTTCAGCGTAGAAGCGCTGAGCTGCACGGGAAGGGATCCGTGTTCCGCTCTCGGTGGAATCCGCGTCGCGGGGAATCAGCGCACGGCGCGGAGCGCACCGAGGAGGGCCAGCGAGTCGGCGTCCGCGGTGCCCGGTTCCGCACTGCCGACGAGCAGGCACTGGCCGGGAGCGTCCTGCACGTCGAAGGACTGGTAGGTGAGCGTGAGGCGGCCCACGTCCGGGTGGTTGAAGACCTTGGTCTTGCTACCGAGGCGGCCGACGGAGTGTTCCCGCCACAGGGCGGCGAACTCCTCGCTGGCGTCCAGGAGTTCGGTCACCAGCGCGGCGGTCTCCGGATCGTGCCGCTCGTGTCCGTGGGCCAGGCGCAGCGCCGCCACGGTGTCGCGAGCGACGGCCGGCCACTCCGCGAACAGCTCGCGGGCGGCGGGGTCCAGGAACAGGGACCGCACCATGTCGCGGCTGTTGGCGAGCGGCGAGAGCAGCGCCCCTGCCAGGGCGTTGGAGGCGAGGACGTCGAGACGGCGGTTCGTGATGTAGGCGACGGCCGCGGGAAAGGCGTCCATCAGCTGCAGGAGGGCCGGCGCCACGTGCTCCGCGCGTCGGCCGACCGGTGACGTCCTGGGCACGAGTCCGGCCAGCCGGTAGGCGTGCCAGCGGGCGTCGGCATCCATCCGCAGGGCACCCGCGATGGCGTCGATGACCTGGCCCGAGGGGTGCCGCTCCCGGCCCTGCTCCAGGCGGGCGTAGTAGTCGGCGCTGACGTCGGCCAGGACGGCGACCTCCTCGCGCCGCAGACCGGCAACCCTGCGGGCTCCGTAACCGGGAAACCCCACGTCGGCGGGGTTCAGGCGGGAGCGACGTGCCCGCAGAAACTCGCCCAGCTCGTTTCCGCTCATGCACCAAGCCTACGACGGCGCTTCCTGGGTGTGGCGCACCCGGCAAACCTCGTCCTGCCCTCGCCGAGAGATCCGGGGCATGCTCGGATACCGACCGGGAACCACGCCGTGACCGGCGTCCACGAAGGGGTCACCATGACCGCGCCCACCCATTCCACAGCCGCGGGCAAGGTCGTGCTGATCACCGGGGCCGGCAGCGGCATCGGAGAAGCCACGGCCCGGCGCCCGGCCGCGGCCGGGCACCGGGTGGTGCTCGGACCCCGGCGCGGCAAGCTCGTCGCAGCCGTCGCCGAGGACATCAGGCGCCGAGGTCGGGCCGGCTCCCCGGCCGGCGGCCGAGTGTTCCGTACATCCCTTGCGTCCCGCATTGCGCGCCGGGGCCCGCCCGGAAGAGTTCGGACGCGGGCATGTGCCGGGCCGAAGAGCCTTACGGTTCGGGGACTTTAGGCCTGCGTACACCGAGCAGGTTCGGGTAATCGGGTCGGGAAAGATCACCGACACGGTCGAGTTCCCCCAGCTCGGCCCAGACTTCGCGGACTCCGTGCTCCCCATCTGACCGTCCCTCAGACTTTTCACGAAAGACGGACACATGGGTTCCGGTGTACGGGGTATTCGCCGAACACGATGCTTGGAAGGGCGAACCGAACAGTGAGCGTGGGAGAGGTCATGGACACCGTCACCGCCGTGAGCCGGTCGAAGGTCAGCCAGAAGTCCGCCCGCACCAGTACAGGTGATGCACCCCTGCCGCACGTCGAGGACCCACGAGCCGTGGCTCCGCGCGACGCGCGTGAACTGTCCCGTCAGTTCTTCCAGCGCCTGACGGAACTCGAAGAGGGCACGCACGAATACCAGTACGCGCGCAACACGCTGATCGAGATGAACATGTCTCTGGTCCGCTTCGCCGCGGGCCGCTTCCGTCATCGCGGCGACGACCTGGAGGACATCGCCCAGGTCGGCATGATCGGTCTGATCAAGGCCATCGACCGGTTCGAGATCTCGCGCGAGGTCGAGTTCACCTCCTTCGCGCTGCCGTACATCGTCGGTGAGATCAAGCGCTTCTTCCGCGACACGACGTGGGCCGTGCACGTCCCGCGCCGGCTGCAGGAACTGCGCGTGGAACTGGCCAAGGCACGGGAGGAGCTCGCGAGCCGGCTGGACCGCGATCCGACCGTCGCCGAACTGGCCACCTTGATGAACATCTCGGAGAACGAGGTCGTCGAGGCGCAGATAGCTTCCAACGGCTACACCTCCTCCTCCCTGGACGCCGCGCTCACCGGCGACGGCAGCCAGGAGGGCGAAGCGGTCCTCGCGGACTTCATCGGCGTCGAGGACGACGGCATGCGCCTCGTCGAGGACTTCCAGACGCTCGCTCCGCTCGTGGCGGAACTGAGCGACCGCGACCGGCAGATCATCCACATGCGGTTCGTGGAGGAAGCCACGCAGGCGGAGATCGGTGACTACCTGGGCTGCTCCCAGATGCACGTCTCCCGCCTGATCAAGCGGATCATCGAGCAGCTGCGCACCGGCATGCTGAGCGATCTGCAGCGGGTCGAGCGGGCCTGACGCCCGACCCGGCCACGCAGGGCTGAAACGGCCGGTGAGGCCAACCCCGTGGCCTTCTTCTCCCGCCAACAACCGTCTCTCCCACACACCCGACTCTTCCGACAACCCTATCCGGGTAGACCTCGAGGGTCGCCACCGCCCCC
>NZ_JBHXJC010000002.1:120682-465409 GCF_042723265.1 Streptomyces sp. NPDC058371
GAGAGGGAGGGAGGAAATTGTTGGTCCCCCCCCCCTTTGTGGGTCGGTCCCCCCCCCACCGGCCGTTTCTCCCGCGCGAGCGGCTCGTCCGGCCGCACGCTACGGGCGGCCGGTCAGCGCAGCCACTGGTCCTTCTCCGCCGGCCGGTACAGCGTCACGGCCCGGGTCAGCTTGTCGAGCACCAGCCGGGGCGAGGGCTCCCGGGTCACTTCTCCGTCGTACGAGAACCGCGGGTCGCCGTCCAGCACTTCGAGGCGGAGGCTGCGCACCTGGGCCGTGGTGAGGACGCGGCTGTTGTGCAGGGTGCCGGTCAGTACGGCGAGCAGCAGCCGGGTCCTGGCCAGCGGGGTGCCGCCGTCGACGGCACGGACGTCCAGCAGCCCGTCGTCGAGCTGTGTGCGGTACGTGGGGGCGAACCCCGCGGGGTGGTATATGCCGTTGCCCGCGAACAGCAGCCACAGACGCTTGGGGCGGCCGTTGACCGAAACCTTCACCGGGCTTCCCGTGGCGAGGAGCTTGGCCAGACCGACGACGAGCGCGGGCCACTTGCCGATCCGCTTCTCGAACCGCTCCCGGACGCTGACGAGATCCGAGTAGACGCCGAGGCTGAAGGTGTTGAGGAACACCTGCTCGGGTCCGCCCGGCACGCGGGCCCGGCCCATGTCCGCGACGACCGCGTCGCCGTCCTGCACGGCACGCGCCACGTCGTCGAGGGTCTGGTTGCCCAGGTCCGCGGCGAAGTGGTTGAAGGTGCCGCCGGGGAACACCGCGAGCGGCAGGCCGAGCCGGGCGGCCACCTCCGTCGCGGTGTTGATCGTGCCGTCGCCGCCGAAGGCCCCGAGGGCGCCGCCCTGCGCCCGGGCCCGCTCGGCGGCCTGCTCCAGAACGTCCCGCAGCTCCTGCCCCTCCTGCGGAACCGTGATGTCGGCCTTGGGCAGCAGGGTGCGCAGCTGCTCGGCCGCGTCCGGAGTGTCGGAGGACCGGGACAGACCCGAGGACGGGTTGACCACGATGTGCAGGCCCTCTCCCCCGGGCAGCGCGGGCGCCGGCCGGCGCGGTGGCGCCGCCGCGGCCGCCACCTCGGGCTTCACCGGCCACCAGCGGGCGGTCAGCGCGGCGGCACCGACGCCGATCGCGACACCCACCGCGACATCGCCCGGGTGCCGGACCCGGGACCGGATGCGCGCCATCGTCAACGCCGTGGCGGCCGGGGCGATGACCAGGCCGTAGCGGGGTGCTTCGAGCAGGACTCCCGCCGCGAACGCGGCGGCGGACGCGGCGTGTCCGGCCGCTTCGAGGGGCTGCACCTTGCGGGCCGCCGGGCGGGCCAGCGCACGGGTCGCGGTGGACGCGATGGCCACGGCGCCGATGCCCCGCAGTGCCGCACGGCGCGCGTTGCGGTTCCCCGAGGCGCCGAGGGCGGCGGCCGCACCGCCCCACAGCAGACCGCCCGCGGTGACGCGGCGCCACCCGGGCTCGCCGCTGCGCTCGAGCCCCGCCCTCAGCACGGCCCGCGTGTTCAGCCGTCGGCGCATTCCGCTGCCTGTTCGCAGCCACGCCTTGCGCGTTGTCATGAGTGGGCCCACCCCTTGCATGGTCGACATCGGATCTCGTGGCCGGCAAGGTCGGTGCCGCCTCTGTCCCTGTGCCCCGAGTCGGCGCATTCATGGACTCCCGAGTCGGGCACAACGACCTGTACCTCACCTGTGACGCACTCGACGCCGGACGACCCCGCTCGACCGTCCCGGCGCGGTCACTGGCCCTTGGGCAGCTTCACCACGGTCACGAAGAAGTCGTCGATCTGGCGGACGGCCGCGATGAACTGGTCCAGGTCGACCGGCTTGGTCACATAGGCGTTGGCGTGCAGCTTGTAGCTGCGCAGGATGTCCTCCTCGGCGGAGGACGTGGTCAGCACGACGACCGGAATGTGCGCCAGCTCGTCGTCCGACTTGATCCGCTCCAGGACCTGACGGCCGTCGTACTTCGGCAGGTTGAGGTCAAGGAGGATCAGGTCGGGCCGCGGCGCGTCCGCGAACTGGTTCTGGCGGTACAGGAAGTCGAGCGCCTCCTCGCCGTCCCGTACGACATGCAGGGTGTTGCGGATCTTGTTGTCCTCGAACGCCTCGCGGGTCATCAGCTCGTCGCCGGGGTCGTCCTCGACGAGCAGGACCTGAATGGACTGGGCGGGGGTGCTCACGTACGGGCTCCTTCGGGTGGGCGCGACGCCTCTTCGGTCGCCGGCTGCGGGGCCGGTTGCGTCGCGGGCAGGGTGAAGCACACCCGCGTGCCCTCACCGGCGGCACCGGACAGGGTGATGCCGCCTCCGTGATGCTCGACGATCTTCCGGCACAGGGCAAGGCCGATGCCGGTGCCCTCGTACTCGTCGCGGCTGTGCAGTCGCTGGAAGATGACGAAGACCTTCTCCCGGAACTCGGGCTCGATTCCTATCCCGTTGTCCCGGACGCAGATCCGCCACTGGTCCTCGGCCGACTCCGCCTCGCAGGTGACGACTATCTCGGGCGTCCGGTCGGCACGGCGGAACTTCACCGCGTTGCCGATCAGGTTCTGCCACAGCATCGTCAGGGTGGTCGGATCGCCCGTCACGGTGGGCAGCGGCCCCTCGCGCACGACCCGTGCCCCGGTCTCCTCCAGCGTCACGCTGAGGTTGGCGAGCGCCCGGTCCAGTACGCCGTCGAGCGCGACCGGGGACGGCTCCTCGCCGACGCGTCCGACCCGCGAGAACGTCAGCAGGTCGTTGATGAGGATCTGCATGCGCTTGGCGCCGTCCACGGCGAAGTCGATGTACTGCTTGGCCCGGTCGTCCAGTTGATCGCCGTAGCGCTTCTCCAGCAGCTGGCAGAACGAGGCGACCTTGCGCAGCGGTTCCTGAAGGTCGTGCGAGGCGACGTAGGCGAACTGCTCCAACTCCGCGTTGGAGCGCTTCAGTTCCAGCGTCTGGGCGTCGAGTTCCCCGGTCTGCTGGTGCAGCAGCGCCTCACGGGCCCGGGAGGCGGAGAGCTCCTCGACGATACGGCGGCGCATCTCCTCGACGGCCCATGCGACCGCCTCCAGGTCCCGGGGCCCGTCGAGCCTGATCCTGTGCTCGAACGCGCCGCCGCCCACCTCGACCGACGCCGCTTCGAGCTTGCGCAGCGGACGGCCCACGATCCTGTGCAACAGCAGGGTCAGCGCGAGACCGCTCGCCAGGAAGGCGGCGAGCATGCCGGCGAAGAACAGGGTGCGCAGCCGACGGCTGTCCTCGGCCGACGCGCGCGTGTGGTCGCGCAGTTGCCGTATGTCCTCTTCGAGGGTCGCGAGCAGGGCTCGGGTCTCGTCGAACTTGGCCTTGCTCGCTTCGAGACCGGGCACGGTCCCGCCACCGGACGAGCGGCCCTCCTCGATCAGGGGGCGGGCGTAGTCGCGTCGCCAGCCGTCGCCGGCCCGCTGGACCGCCCTCAGGTCGGCGACGATGCCGGAGTGGCCGGCGAGTTGCGTGGCGAGCCGGTCGCGCATCGTCTTCTCGTCCCGCACCCCGGACTCGTACGGCTCCAGGAAGCCGGGGTCCTTGCTCAGCACGAAGCCGCGTACGCCCGTCTCCTGGTCGACCAGCGACGTCTCCAGTTGGTAGGCGGCGGCCCGTGCGGGCTGGATGCGGTCGGTGAGCAGGTCGGAGCGGTCGTCGGCGCGGGCCTGGAGGACCCCGCCGCACACGGCGAAGACCACCACGAGCAGGATGTTGGCCGCCAGCACCAGGTGGATCCAGCCCTGAACGGTCAGCCGCGCCATGCCCTTGGTCCGATCGTCCGGGGCGCCGGAGGACGGCGCGCGGCGGGCAGCACCGGTCATGACGCGCCGTCCGTCGCCACGTGCAGGACCGCCACGTCGTCCGCGAGCCCTCCGTGGGCGGCGGTCAGCGCCGCGACCTCGTCGACCACGGCGTCGACGAACGGACGGCCGCGCAGGGCCATGTGCTTCCTCGCCACAGCGAGCAGTCCTTCCTCACCCAGCCTTCGGTCCGGCGCCACCACGCCTTCGAAGAGTCCGTCGGTGAACAGCGTGATGGCGCTGATGTCGTGTGCGGGCAGTTCGGTCTCCGTCCAGCGGGCGCCGCCGGGGATCAGCCCGAGCGCGGGGCCGACGGGCGGCTCGAACAGGTCGATGCCTCCCGGGGTGCGCACGAGCAGTCCGGGGTGCCCGGCGCGGATCACATGGAACCGGCTGCGGTCCTTGTCGATCCGCACCATGGTGAGCGTGGCGAAGATGTACTCGGCGGCGCGCTCGGCGCCGAGGATCTCCTCCAGCAGGCGGACCTGTTCCGTGCCGACGCAGCCGGAGAGTACGGCGGCCCGCCAGGCCACCCGCAGACAGACACCGAGCGCGGCCTCGGCGGCGCCGTGTCCGGAGACGTCACCGATCACCGCGTGCAGCGTGCCGTCCGTGCCCTCGACGACATCGAAGAAGTCGCCGCCGAGCAGCGCGTGGTCCCGTCCGGGGCTGTAGCGGGAGGCCACCAGGCAGTCCTCGCCGCGCAGCAGCGGCGTGGGCAGCAGGCCGCGCTCCAGACGCGCGTTCTCCTGGGCCAGCAGTCTGCTCGCCTGGAGCTCCGCGCCCGACCGCTCCACCTGCTTGCGCTGGAGCGCGTAGCGGACCGCCCGGCTGAGTCCCTCCGCGGTCAGCCCGTCCTTGGCGAGAAAGTCCTGCGCGCCTTCGGCGACCGCGGCGAGGCCTGCCTCGTTCTCGGCGACTCCGGTGAGCACCACGACGGCCGCGTCGGGCGAGGCGTCCCGGACGAGCCGGACCGCGCTCAGTCCATGGGTGTCCGGCAGATGCAGGTCAAGCAGGACGCATACGGAGTACGGCGAGCGCTCCAGGAAGGCCCGGGCCTCGGCGAGCGACTTGCACCAGTTGACGTCCATGGGCAGCCCGCTGTCGGCGAGCACCTCCCGGACCAGCAGCGCGTCCCCGGCGTCGTCCTCGACCAGCAGCAGCGCCGCGGCGGCGTCCAGCGCCCAGCGCGGGTCGGCACTCCCCTGCCGGGGCAGCGGGCCGCGTTCCCTGGTCCGCAGCGGATGATCCGCCACGCTCACTCCCCTGCGCCGGCCGTCGGCCGCGGCGGGACCGCTGCCGGGACCCTCCCGCCGGCCGCGCGGGCAGCCGGCTCGACGGAGGGCGCGCCCCGCTCCGCCGTGCCACGCCCCGTCCGGCCTCCCGCCGTGGGCTTCCGGTTCAAGGGCGCAGCTCGAGCACGGCTCTGACGCACTTGCCGACCGGTACGCGCCCGACGCTCACCTCGGTCGCGAGGGCGTGCACGATTTCCAGTCCGTGCCGGCCGATGCGCTGGGGATCGCGCGGATACCGGCGGGGCAGCGTGGCGCTGCTGTCGTAGACGGTGACGGTCACGGAGGCGTCGGTGCCCTCCAGTTCCAGAATGTACGGCCCGTGGCTGTGCCGGTCGGCGTTGGTGACCAGCTCGCTCACGACGAGGAGGAGGTCACCGCCGAACCGTGCGTCGATCTCGGCGCACCATTCCGACCGGAGCTGTTCGAGGAACAGCTCGGCGAAGGATCGTGCCTCGGCGATGCATCCCGGCTCGCCGGTGTAGTGCGCCGCCCGCCGAAGCGGTTCCACGGGCACGTCGAAGCCAGTCGGTATCACTGCTCCGCCCAAGTGCTCGATCATGCGTGTCTCTCTCGGAAGCCGGTACGACCGGACGCTGCTGCACAAGTGCTCGTACCCCAAGATGTCTTCCCCACTCACCCCTATTTTCCCTGAGATCACAGAGGGTGGGAAGAGGGTGAAAACACCCGCTGACGAGCGAAGACACACGGCGGTCCCGGCGTGCGGGCGGCGCGCGCCGCCCGGACCGTGCCGCCGGTTGCCGGTTGCCGCCACGGCGCGGAGCGGCCCGCGGCACGCAGTGGCCCGCTACGGCCCGCGGCTAGTGCGTGTCCGTCCCGGGTGTCTGCCGGGCGCGGCCCGGATCGTTCTCCTGGGGCTCTCCCGGGTCGGCCTCCTGGAGCTGTCCCGGGTCGGCCTCCAGCGCCTCCGCCGTCGTCGCGTACACCGGCAGCACGTCCAGTACGCCGGTGATTCCCAGCACCCTTTCGAGGAACGGGGAGAGCGCCGCGAGCCTGAAGCGGGGGCCGTGCGTGGCGTAGGCCTGGAGGACCACGTTGATCGTGGTCGAGTCCGCGAAGCGCACCTCGGCCAGCTCGAGCACCACCGCGTCCGGCCGGGCGAGGGCCGCCTGCGCGATCGCTTCCGCCAGCTGTCCCGCGTTGTCCAGGTCCACCTCCCCGCGGACCGCGATCACCGTCGACCGGCCGGCCTCGCGCACGGACAGCGACATGGCTACCTGGTCCGGACTCCGACCTGAATGCACGGTGACCCTTCGGAATGTCTGCGGGATGTGGGGGTAATCGGGGGGCGGCGCACAGCGCAGCCGTGGAGCGGTGACACGGCCCACCGTAGCCGATGGTTGACCTTTGGCAACAATTGCTGACGCGTAACGATCTGCTCTCCATTGGCCCAAGTCCGCTTCTGTTCAGGGCGGTTGGCGCGGCCGAGTGATCGGTCGGCGCATCGTCCCGTCCCGCCGGGGCAGACGGACAGTGCCGGATCCGGTCGACTGCGACCGGGTGGCCCGGATGACCGGAGGTGGACGGTGGTGTGGTGGATGTGGCTGGTCGTCGTGGTCGCTGCCCTGCTGCTGCTGAGCGTGGCAGTGGTGTGGGTGCAGTCGAGCCGGCGGTCCGGGACCGTCATCGCGGTGCAGCGTGGACGCGGGTTCGGGAAGAAGGGCACGCGGTGACGGAGAAGAAGAGGGGGACGCGGTGAGCGAGTTGATGGCCGCACGCGATCTCGGCAAACGACCGGTGGTCACGCTCGCCGGTGACGTGATCGGCCAGGTCAAGGACACGGTCTTCGACGGGCCGGCCGGCCGGGTCACCGGCTTCACGCTCAGCGGCCGGGGGCTGCTGTCCGGCCCGCTGAAGCAGAGCCTGCCCTGGAGCGCGGTGTACGCGCTGGGCCGGCACGCCGTCATGATCCGCGGCCGCGAGGTGCTCGCCGAACCGTCCGCGGTGGTCGCCCGGGGCGAGGCGGCGCACGGCGCCGTGCTGGGCGCCCAGGTGCTGACCGACGCGGGCGCCGAGGTCGGCACGGTCCTGGACATCGTCGTCGAGGGCGGCACCAGCGGGCGCGTGGTGGGCTTCCGCATCGCCGCCCGCGAGGCGCTGGAACCGGGTTCGAAGCGCCGGCGGCACAAGGTGTTCGTCCCGCGCGGCGAGACCCTGGCCGTCTCGGGGCGCGCGCTGGTGATCCCGGCGGACGCGACCCGTTTCGTCGCCGACGATCTCACGGGGTTCGTCGGTCAGGTCGAGGCATTTCAGATCCGGCGTGCCGCGGCCGGGTCCGCGGCGCCCGAACCGGCCGCGCCCGGCAGCCCGCAGGACGGATTCGAGAAAGGCCCGACGCCGTGATGATGTTCTCGCAGGCCCAGGGACTGCCGGTGGTGACGCTGGGCGAGGCGGACGAGATCGGTGTCGTCAAGTCACTGGCGATCGACGCCGAGGCCGGGCTGGTCACCCATGCGCGGATCACCGGAGCGAAGGGGCGCAAGGAGACCGCGCTCGCCTGGAGTGCGTTGCACGCCTTCGGCCCCGACGCCGTACTGGTCCGGTCGGACGCCGCGCCCGACACGGCGACGCTCGCCGCGTCCACACCCCACGACGCCCTGCGCGCCCGTGTGTTGACCGAGGACGGTGACGAGCGCGGCACGGTCAAGGACATCGCCTTCGATCCCGGCACGGGACGCATCGAGAAGATCTACACGGCGTTGGGCGAGATCCCCGGCGACCGCTTGCTGGGACTCGGGGACTACGCGCTGGTCGTGCGCTCGGGCTGAGGTACCGCTCAGAGCGCCGGAGTGGTCGCGGACGACTGCGGGGCGCTGAACGAGGAGGCGGACGCCGGAGCGCTGGAGGTGGACGCCGACTCCGTCGTCGTCCCGGAGGACGCGGAACTCGGCGGCTCCGAGGACTCCGACGACGAGGGGGCCGACGGGGTCGACGAGGACGGCGACGACGACGAGTCGCACGGACTCGGCGGCGTTCCGCCGGGCGGGGACACGCACGGCGGCGGTGAGTTGGGGCTTGAGGTCGAGCTGCTCACCGACGGGGAGGGACGGTCCACCGGCGGCTTGGTCTTCTGGTCCTTCTCGCCCGTGTCGCCCTTCTGGCGGTGGAACCAGTCGTCGTGGTCCGGGTCGAACATGACGAACACGTTGATGACCGTCGTGGCGGGGGTGACGACCACGACGTTCTGGGGCCGGTACGAGGACCAGGTGTCGCCGGTCCGCTTCGGCGTGGTCTGCTGCGCGACCGGCGGTGCCAGCGGGTTGCCGCACGCGCAGCGCACCCGGGGCACGCCGTGGTCGTCGACCAGGACGGCCGTGCCCGCCTGGAGCACCGCCTGGTAGCTGGTGGCGGCGCCGTCGCGGTAGCCGTGGTTGGTGACCCGGGTGTCCATGCGCAGCTGAACGGGCGTGAGCGAGCGCAGATAGGCGGGCACGCCGGAGGGCTGCACGCCGGCCACCGACGCGAACGCCTTGTTCTTCGCCGGGGCCGCCCGGAGCGCGGAGATCTGCTTCTCCACGTCACAGCTGGCCACCTTGCGGGTGCCGCCGTAGAGGCCGGGTGCGGAACCGTCCACCCCGCGCGTCACATTGGCGGATTCCGCCGCACTGTCGGAGGCCGCGGGCGTCTCGGGCACGGTCGAACTGTCCTTGGCCGTCGACTCCGTGAACGGATCGGGGCCAGTCTTGGCCGCCGACTGCAGGAAGACCTCGCCGCCGGCTTTGTCGGAAGTGCCGTCCGAACGGGTGAACACCAGGATCAGGACCACCGCAGCCACGACCGCGGTGGCGATCACGGCCACCCGGGGCGCCGATTTCCACCAGGCACGGTCCGGTCCGCCCCGCCCGCCGGCCGGCCCCTGGGGCCCGGAAGGTCCGCCCGACCCGCCCGATCCTCCGCCCCCGCCCGATCCCCCCGTGTCGCCCGCACCCGAACCACCGGCCGGCGGTCCCATCGGCGGGCGGGCGGTGGGCTGGGTGGGACTCGGTTCGGACGGACCAGGCTGCGACGGACCCGACAGCGGGCCCGAGGGCGGTCCTGTGGGGCGGCCGGAAGACGGCGGTTCGACGCTCACGAGCTCTTCTTCCCTGCGTAGGGATCTCGCGGCACTTCAGACATTTAGCACCGCTTTATGCACATTGAGCCCATTGTGTGCTCCGGTCCCGTCCCGCCCGCAAGCGGACGCGGTCGGCCCTCCCCGGCGGGCGGACCTCCGAAGCCCTGCTTAGCGTGGCAGCGTGAGCCCGAAGACACCCTCCGACCAGGCAGTCGCCCACCACGGCTGGGTCCAGGCCGTCATCACGGTCCTGGCCGGGGTGATCGTGATGGGCGTGATCGCCGCACTCGGCCTGTGGGCGGCCGGTGCGGCCGACCTTCCGGACAACGCGTTCCCGCGCGTCACCGCCGCCACCGTGGTGACGGCCGTCGGCGGCAGCATCGAGCTGGCCGGCGACGCCGGTGCGATCGCGGAGACCAAGGCGGGACTCACCGTGATGCCGCTGTCGGTCACACTCGCCGGCGCCCTGGTGATCGCCGCCGGCTTCCTGCGCCCACTGCGCCACCGGGCCGTCGCCGGCGCGCCCGAACTGGCCGGCTGGGCGGCCCGGATCGCCGTCGTATGGCTGCTGGCGCTCATCGGGCTCGCCTTCGCGGCCCGCCAGAACTTCGCGATCTCGCTGGGGGACGGCGCGATCTCCGACGTCGGCGACCTGTTCGGCGCGTCGCCCAAGGTGGGCTTCAAGGCGGATGTCCCGGTCACCGTGCTGTTCGGCCTGCTATGGCTGGCGGGTGTGCTGGTGCTCGCCCTGCTCGTCTCGCGCCGGGCCCCCCTGCCGGCCCGGCTGGTGCGCTTCCAGGAGTCGGTACGGCCGGCCGCGTTCGCCATGGTCGCGCTGCTGCTGTCGTACGTCGGGCTCGGCGTCGTCACCGGCCTGGTGGTCGCGGCGACACGCGGCCACACCGCCGAGACGTTCGCCGTGATCCTGCTGGGGCTCCCGAACCTGGTCTGGCTTGCTCTCACGATCGGCCTGGGCGCCTCCTGGAACGGGCGCGTGGACGGGCCCTTCGGTCTGCCGATGCCGCACCTCCTGGACCAGGTGCTGCGCACCCCGGACATCTCCACGCTCAATCTGCGCACCCTCGCCGAGTACGACGGCCGGGTGTGGTGGCTGGCCGTGATCGACGGCGTACTGCTGCTGGCGGCCGCCTTCCTCATGGCCGCCCGCTCCCCCGTCCGGGTGCGGGCGTGGCAGCACGCCGTGCACCTGGCGGTCGCCCTGGCGCTGACGGTCCTGATGATCTGTCTCGTCGCCCGCGTCTCGGCCCACTACGGCCTGTCGCTGCTGGGCATCGGCGACCTCGGCGGCGGCCTGTCCGGTCAGCTTCTGCTGCGCCCGAAGTTCTGGACGGCTCTCGGCTTCGCCGTGCTGTGGGGCCTGATCGCCGGTTTTCTCGGAGCCCTGGCCGCGCGGCGGATGCACCGGCGGGGCGAGGTCGCAGGCGACCGAGGCACCGGCAAACAGGTGACCGACTAGCGCCGGAAGATCGGGCGGGCCCAGGCGGGAGGTTCGGGCGGCGGACCCGGATGTTCCGGCGCTCCGACGGTCTGCAGGTCCAGCTGGGTCGGCGCATGGCCACTGCCCGTGCCCCCCGTCACCGCGGCCCGCAGCGCCGCCACGAAGGCGAGACAGGAGTCGTACCGGTCGTCGGGGCTCTTGGCCAGGGCCTTCGCCAGGACGCCGTCGGCGGCGGCGGTGAGGTCGGGGCGCTTATCGGTCAGGGGCGGCGGCTGGTCGTACTGGTGGGCCCAGAGCAGGGCCATGTCGTCGTCCCGCTGGAAGGGCGGCTTGCCGGTCAGGATCTCGTGGATGACGCAGGCGAAGCTGTAGACGTCGCACCTGCCGTCGACCGGACGCCCGGAGATCTGCTCGGGTGCCACATAGTCGAGCGTCCCGACGAACTGCCCCACGGACGTGAACCCGGTCAGCGACAGCGACTTCTTGGTCAGGCCGAAGTCCGTGAGGTACACGTGCTCGGGGTGGTCGCTGTCCGTGCCCGCGGCCACCAGGATGTTGCCGGGCTTGACGTCCCGGTGGACCAGGCCGTGGTTGTGGGCGGCGTCGAGTGCGGAGGCCACCTGCGCGGCGATCCGCACGGCGGTCCCGACGGGCAACGGGCCCTCCCGGTCGAGCAGATGACGCAGATCCTGCCCCGAGACGTACCGCATCGCGATGTACAGGACGCCGTCCGTCTCGCCCGCCTCGAAGACCGGCACGATGTGCGGATGGTCGATGGCGGCGGCCACCCGTGACTCGTGGGTGAACCGGCGGCGGAAGGTGTCGTTGCGGGCGAGTTCCGGCGCGAGCAGCTTGAGGGCGACGGTCCGTTCCAGGCGCAGGTCCTTCGCGCGGTAGACGACCGCCATGCCGCCGCGTCCGATCTCCCGCTCGATCCGGTATCCGGCGATCTGCTTCCCGATCAGCCCGGAGGGCCGTCCCGAGTACAGGCTCATGTCGTGGGACGCGTCGTCCATCAGGCGTCACCCGACCGTACGTCGCCCGGCCGCATCGGCGCGTCCGGCAAGCGCGGGACGAGACGAGTCGGTTCATGTCCGTCGGCGGGAGCGGATTGGGCGGGAGCGGATTCCCGTACGACTCGGGTGGCTTCGCCCTCCTCCGGCTCCGGCACGAGCCGGGTCGCGTCCTCGTCGTCGCCCTCTTTCTCGTCCTCCGGATCCCGTACGAGCCGGGTCGCGGCCTCGTCCTCCGGATCCCGTACCGCACGGGTCGCTTCCGGCTCCGGCTCCGGCACGAGCCGGGTCGCGTCCTCGTCCTCCGGATCCCGTACGGCACGGGTCGCTTCCGGCTGCGACTGCGACACGGGACGGGGCGCGCCGTCCCGATCGGCACCCGTCTCGTCCTCGTTCTCCGGCTCGCGGACGACACGCGTCGCTTCCCTGTGCGGCTGGGACGGTGCCGGCGCCGGCGCCCCGGGTGACG
Source organism: Streptomyces sp. NPDC058371 (assembly GCF_042723265.1). Lineage (NCBI taxonomy): Bacteria > Bacillati > Actinomycetota > Actinomycetes > Kitasatosporales > Streptomycetaceae > Streptomyces > Streptomyces sp. NPDC058371. Next base: position 132,816 of record NZ_JBHXJC010000002.1, read on the forward strand.
GTTCACCCGGTGCGGCATACGTGTTCAGCCGTGTCCCGTCGCAGTACACCCACCGCTCGTGCTCGGCGTCGTACAGCCATACGGACTCCCCGTCGACGACGACGCCGGCCCGCAGCCCGCGCGTACGGTCGTGGAAGTGCTCTCCGTCGAGGCGTCCGACGGTCAGGTCCTCCGTCGCGCCGCGATATCGCGCGATCGCCTCCTCGGCACGGGCCAGGAGCGGTCGCGGATCCGCCGTCCGGGTGAGCGGGCTGGTCGCGGCGGGCGGGGCCTGCGGTACGCCGATCAGCAGCCGGCCGTCGACCCAGGCGGACCAGCCGTTGGCGCAGACGACCCGGCCCCAGTCGCCCCGCCGGTCGACGAGTTCGACGGGTAGCAGCGCGTCCAGGGGCACGGTGGGGTGGGAGGGGTCCGGGGTCTCCCAGGCGGGCAGTCCGTCCTGGGGAACGACATGCGTGGGGCGGAAGTCGGGGGTGGTCATCGCACCTACTTCCGCATGACGGCAGGCTCGTGCCGCCGCAGCAGCCGGGCCACCAGGTACCCGAAGACGACCGAGAGCACGACCAGCATCCCGACGTTCAGCAGCCACACGCCGGCCGAGTGCTTGAAGAGGGGGTCTCCGGTGAGCTCGCCGGGCACGATGCGAGCGAGGCCGATCGTGCCCGCCATCGCCCCCAGCGCCCATCGCGAGGGCACCAGCCAGGCCAGCTGCTCGACCCCGGGCACCCCGTTCAGCTTCAGCAGCGCGCCGCAGAACACCACTTGGACGATCGCCAGCAGCACGAGCAGCGGCATGGTGACCTCCTCCTTGCGCACCAGCGCGGAGACGAGGAGGCCGAGCATCATCGCCGTGAAGGCGAGCAGGGCCACGGCCACCGTCATCTCCAGCAGGGGTGGCATGAGGACCCCTTTGCCACCGGGCGCGTTGAGATCGACGCCGAACAGCCCGACCAGGGTCAGCACGACGGCCTGCAGCACCGTGATGGTGCCGAGGACGACGACCTTGGACATCAGATAGGCAGACCGGGACAGACCCACCGCACGCTCGCGCTGGTAGATGACACGTTCCTTGACCAGCTCGCGCACGGCGTTGGCCGCGCCGGTGAGGACTCCGCCGACGCACAGGATGAGCAGCGCGTTCATCGCCGTCTCCTGGGTCAGTTTGCTCCCCGCCAGGGCCCGGGCCATCGCGCCCATCACGAAGGGCAGCGCGATCATGATGGCGAGGAACGTCCGGTCGGCGCTGAGCGCGGCCGCGTACCGCCTGACCAGTGTGCTCAGCTGAGCGCCCCAGCTCTGGGGCTTGGGCGGCGGCCCGAACGTCGGGGCCGGGGCCGATTCCGCCAGCTGCGGCTGGGAGGTCGAGTTGACGATGTACTGACGGTGGACGGGCGACTCCCGGTAGTCCCCCGCCCAGTCCCGGTCCCGGTCCCGTTCGAAGGCCTCGAAGGCCTCCGGCCAGTGCTCGAAGCCGAAGAAGGCCAGGGCGTCCTCGGGCGGCCCGTAGTAGGCGATCCTGCCGCCCGGTGCGAGCACCAGCAGCCGGTCGCAGACGTCGAGGCTCAGCACACTGTGCGTGACCACGATGACCGTCCGCCCGTCGTCGGCGAGGCCGCGCAGCATGTGCATCACCGAGCGGTCCATGCCGGGGTCGAGGCCGGAGGTGGGCTCGTCGAGGAAGAGCAGCGAGGGTTTGGTCAGCAGCTCAAGGGCCACGCTGACGCGCTTGCGCTGGCCTCCCGACAGGCTGTGGATGGGCTGCCCCGCCCGCTGTTCCAGGCCCAGCTCCCCGATCACCTCGTCGACCCGGGCCGTGCGCTCCGCCTTGGCAGTGTCCTGCGGGAAGCGCAGCTCGGCGGCGTAGGTGAGCGCCCTGCGCACGGTCAGCTGCGCGTGCAGGATGTCGTCCTGCGGCACGAGCCCGATGCGCTGGCGCAGCTCGGCGTAGTCCCGGTACAGGTCGCGGCCGTCGTACAGGACCGTGCCCCGGTCCGCGGGGCGCTGCCCGGTCAGGGCGTTCAGGAGGGTGGATTTTCCGGCGCCGCTGGGTCCGACGACGGCGAGCAGACATTTCTCGCCGACGGGAAAGGACACCTGGTCGATGAGCGTCTTGCGGCCGTGGTCGACGGCGACCATGAGGTCCTGGACGTCGAGGGAGACCTCGCCGGTGTCGACGTACTCCTGTAGCTGGTCGCCGACCAGGCAGAACGCGGAGTGACCGATACCGACGATGTCACCCGCGGTGATCCGGGCCCGTTCGACGGGCTGCCCGTTGAGGAACGTCCCGTTGTGGCTGCCGAGGTCGACGATCTCGTACGTGCCGTCCGGGAGCGCGCGCAGTTCGGCGTGCCGGCGGGAGACGACCAGGTCGTCGATGACCAGGTCGTTGTCGCCGCCGCGGCCGATGCGGACCGTGCGGGCGGGCAGCGGACGTACGGTCGTGGGCTGCCGGAACGTGCCGGTCGCGGAGGGCATCCGGACGGCGGAGGGGCGTTCCGGGGCGGTGGGCGGCGGGGTGTGGTCGACGAGGACGGCGCGCGGGCCGTCCGCGGGGCTGCCGAAGCGAATCACACTGCCCGCGCCGACGCCCCACTCGTGGACGCGGCGGCCGTCGGCGTACGTGCCGTTGGTGCTGTTCTCGTCCTCCAGCGTCCAGTGGTCGGCCTCGGGTCGCAGCACCGCGTGGTGCCACGAGACCCGCACGTCGTCGATGACGACCTCGCAGAGCGGGTCACGCCCGACGTGATAGTCGTGGCTGGGGCTCATCACCGTGGAGCCCGTCTCGGTCTCGAGGACGAGTTCGGGTGCTGTCGGTACTGTCGACCGCTCTCCCATGCCAGAATTCTAGCTATTCGTCCAGATGTGCGCCTGATCAGCGAGCCGGCCCCGGGGTGCCGCGCGGTGAACAGGGCGGACCGGGCGTCCGGTGACCGGACGGGACGGTCACGCCGCGGGCGTCGACAGCACGGGGACGAAGCGCTGCATGCGGAGCGCGTCCACGGACTCCGCGAGCAGCTCGTACTCGGTGGTGTCGTCGCGGGTGGCGATACGGACGAGCTTTCCGGCGGCCAACTCCTCGGCGACGAGCTCCTGTTCCCGGGTGTCGCCGCACCACGCGCGCAGGACGCTGGGCACGTCGGGGACACCGGCCCCGACCGGCGCGATGGAGTTCGGCGGGAAGTTCGGGTTGCCGGGGCGCGGGTCGAGCCGTTCGGCCATCCAGGCGGCTCGGTCCCGCATCCACCACAGGGCCAGCGCCAGGGTGGGCGCGCGATAGGTCCCCAGGGGGACGCCGACGCGCTGGCCGCCGCACATTCCGTAGGCGGTCACATGGCACAGGAATTCGTCATGCACGGTCGCTCCCCCATAACGGCGCTCGGTGCCGGTCCGGCCTCTCTCTCCGTGCGGCTCGCGTGCTGCGCAGGATGCTCTTACGGCTCTTGCTGCGCGGGTTGTACCTGTGCCCCTCCGCCGCGCACGATGGTGCGACGATGCGCTGCGGCGCGAAGGTTCTGTGCGGGCGTGGCTGAATCGCCCTGGTAATCGAGTATCGCCACTACTGACACTCTGTCACCATGCCATTCCAGCCAGTCTCTTGGCATATTCACCGCAGCGAGTGGCCGAAACGGGACGCGGCCCTTTCACCGGCCGCGGAGGCGCCCTTACCCGCGAGGTAATCGACGGTCCCGGGTGCCGCGCGGCATGGTTGCGGTACCGGATCCCAGCGGGGCACCGCACACCGGAATCCAGTCCCTGACCAGTACGTTTCCCTCGATGGAGGCTGATCGACCATGTCCGCAGAGACCGAACGCCACGAGCTCGCCGTCGCCCGCTACTTCGAGGCCTGGAACGCCGCCGACGCGGGGACCCTGGCGAAGGCGGTGGCCACCGCCTGGGCCGTGGACGGCAGTTACACCGATCCGCTCGCCGACGTCCGGGGGCACGAGCAGCTGGTGGCCGTGATCACGGCGGCCCACGAGCAGTTCCCCGGGTTCGCCTTCCGGCAGACAGGTGCCGTCGACGGGCATCACGACATCGCCCGCTTCGGCTGGGAGCTGGTCAACGAGGCGGACGGCTCGGCGCCCGTCGCCGGTTTCGACGTGATCACCCTGGACGACGAGGGCCGTATCCGCAGCGTGCTCGGATTCCTCGACCGGGTGCCGGCCGGAACCGCCTGAAGCGCCCGCGATGAGTTTTGCCGCTCCCGGTGGTCTCTTGAGCAGGAGAGCCACTCGGAGCGGAGGACCGGATGAGCACGGCAGGCAAGGTGAACGAACAATTCACGGCGGTACTGCGAAAGAGCCCGGACAAGGGCGGCTGGACCTATGTCGTATGGCCGGAGTCCGTCGACTTCTTCGGAACACGCGGTCTCGTCAAGGTCAGCGGCACGATCGACGGGCATCCCTTCCGCAGTTCCTTCATGGCCCTGGGGGACGGAACCCACAAGCTGCCCGTGAAGGCGGACGTGCGCAAGGCGATCAAGAAGGAGGCGGGAGACACCGTGACCGTCCGCCTGGAGGAGCGCCTCGGCGCGTGACGGCCGCCCGCGCGGAGTCGGGGGAACGTCACGGCGGCATCCCCGTCGGCCACCTCACCGCACGACCGACAGGCGCCCGGCACCTGAGCGGCGGGCGCCTCCCGGCGCGTCAGACAGGCCGCCTCACTGCTTGATGATCGCGTCGATCCGGGCCAGCTCCTCCTCGTCGAAGTCCAGCGCGCGCGTGGCCGTCACGCTGTCCTCCAGCTGCCCGGCGCTGCTCGCCCCGATCAGGGCGGAGGTCACCCGGCCGCCGCGCAGCACCCAGGACAGCGCCAGCTGGGCCAGCGACTGACCGCGGGACGCGGCGATCTCGTTGAGCGCACGCAGTTGGCGCACCAGGTCCTCGGTGAGGGTGTCGGCGCTGAGGAACGGGCTGTCGCTCGCGGCGCGCGACCCCTCCGGGATGCCGTCGAGGTAGCGGCTGGTCAGCACGCCCTGCTCCAGCGGCGAGTAGGCGATGGAGCCGACCTGGAGCTCGTCCAGGGCGTCCAGCAGCCCCTCGTCCTCGGGGCGGCGGTCGAGCATCGAGTAGCGCGGCTGGTGGATCAGCAGCGGCGTGCCCAGCTCGCCCAGGATCCGGGCGGCTTCCCGGGTCTGCTCCGCCGAGTAGTTGGAGACGCCGACGTACAGCGCCTTGCCCTGCTGCACGGCCGTGTGCAGAGCGCCCATCGTCTCCTCCAGGGGAGTCTCCGGGTCGAAGCGGTGCGAGTAGAAGATGTCGACGTACTCCAGGCCCATCCGGCCCAGGCTCTGGTCGAGCGAGGACAGCACGTACTTGCGCGAGCCCCATTCGCCGTACGGGCCCGGCCACATCAGGTAGCCGGCCTTCGTCGAGATGATCAGCTCGTCGCGGTAGGGGGTGAAGTCGGCCTTGAGCGCGGCACCGAGGGCCGACTCGGCGGCGCCGGGCGGCGGCCCGTAGTTGTTGGCCAGGTCGAAGTGGGTGACACCCAGATCGAAGGCGCGGCGCAGGATCTGCCGCTGGGTCTCCACCGGGCGGTCGGGCCCGAAGTTGTGCCACAGGCCGAGCGACAGCGCCGGGAGCTTCAGGCCGCTGCGTCCGGTGCGGCGGTAGGGCATGGCCTCGTAACGGTCGGTGTTCGCCGTGTACACGTGCGCTCCTGGAGGAGAGTTCCCGATAGGACGTCCTCCACTGTCGCGCGCCCACCGGGCAGTGGTCCAACAGGAGAATCGGATGGGATTGAGCGACTACGCTGCTCAATCATGGAACTGCGCCATCTCCAGCATTTCGTCGCCGTCGCCGAGGACCAGCATTTCACCCGGGCGGCGGAGCGGCTGATGGTCTCGCAGTCGGGACTCTCCGCGTCGATCCGCGCGCTGGAGCGGGAGCTCCAGGCGCCGCTGTTCGTGCGCACCACCCGCCGCGTGACGCTCACCGAGGCCGGCCGAGCCCTGCTGGGCGAGGCGGAGCGGATCCTGGCCCAGGTCAGGTCCGCGCACGAGGCCGTGGCCGCGGTGCAGGGCGTGCTGCGCGGCACGCTCTCCCTGGGCGCCGAGCAGTGCATCGCCGGGGTGTGCGTGGCCCAGCTCCTCGCCGCGTTTCGGCGGCTGCATCCGGACGTGGAGATCCGGCTGCGGCAGGCGGGCTCCGGGGCGCTGGCCGAGGAGGTCGCCGCCGGGCGCCTGGACCTGGCCTTCGCCGTGCGGATGCAGCCGGACAACGATCAGCTGCGTACGGTGTCGCTGGCCGGGGAGCCGATGACCGTCCTGTGCCACCCGGCGCACCGCCTCGCCGCGGGCGGGCCGGTCACGCCCGAGGAGGTGTGCGGCGAGTCCTTCGTCGACTTCCACCCCGACTGGGGGCCGCGCCGCATCACCGACGCGGCGTTCGCCGCCGCGGGAGTCGAACGGACGGTCGCGCTCGAGGTCAACGACGTGCACAGCCTCCTCGAACTCGTCCAGGAGGGCCTCGGAATCGCCGTCGTACCACGCCACTTCAGCCTCAAGCCGGAGGCGTCCGCCCTCACCTCCCACGCCCTGAAGGGCACCGGGGAGATGTCGTACGAGACCGTCGCGATGCTTCCGCCGCCGGACGCCACCAGTCCCGCGGCCCGGGCGCTGATGGCGCTCGTGGCCACCGAAACAGGGGGCCTGGCACCACCCCCCGAGGGGCCCCAGCACTCCTGACCCGGCCGGGTCCTGCGCCGCAGACTCGTGGACGTCAACACGACACACGACGGGGCGGAAGTCCGGAGATGACGGATCACATGGGACAGCACACACGACGGAACGTGCTGCGCGGGGCGGCAGTTGCGGCAGCGGGAGGGCTCGTCGGCGGGCTGGGCACCCGAACTGCGGCCGCTCAGGCGCCGGTTCCGGCGACGGCACGCCAATACCCCTTCCTGGAGGGGGCGTTCAAACCCGTCACCGAGGAGCTGACGGCCTTCGACCTGCCGGTCACCGGACGCATTCCGCGGGAGCTGACCGGCCGCTACCTCCGCAACGGCCCGAACGTGCTGGGCCTCGAGGACCCCCGCGCACACCACTGGATGCTCGGCGAGGGAATGGTGCACGGCGTACGGCTGCGGAACGGCCGCGCCGAGTGGTACCGCAACCGCTGGGTCCGCTCGTCGAGCGTGGCCAAGAAGCTCGGTGAGCCCTACCCCGGGCCGGTCCCGCCGGACGACTTCCCGTGCAACACCCATGTGATCGGGCACAAGGGGCGGATCCTCGCGCTCCAGGAGAGCGGGCCGCTGCCGTACGAACTCGACCACGAGCTCAACACGGTGGGCACGTACGACTTCCGGGGCTCGCTCGAGGGTGCGTTCACGGCGCACACCAAGTTCGACGCCGAAGCCGGTGAGCTGCACGCCGTCACGTACTACCCGACCTGGGACCATGTGCGGCATCTCGTCGTCGGGCCGTCGGGGAAGGTGGTGCGTACGACCCGGGTGCCGCTGGCGGGCGCGCCGATGATGCACGACTTCGCGCTCACCAAGAAGTACGTGGTGCTCTTCGACGTGCCGGTCACCTTCGACCCCGCGGGCGCGGAACGGGGCGACATCGTGCCGTACGTCTGGAATCCCGGGCACCCCGCGCGGGTCGGCCTGCTGCCGCGGGCGGGCGGCCAGGTCCGCTGGTTCGAGGTGGACCCGGTCTTCTACTCGCACACCCTGAACGCGTACGACGAGGGCTCGTCCGTGGTCATCGACATGACGACTTATCCCGCCCCCTTCGAGGTGGCGGGCAAGGGTTCGGGCGGACCCTACGGAGAGGGCACCGCCTCACTGGAACGCTGGACCGTGGACCTCGCACACGGCCGGGTGCGCACCAGGACCCTGACGACCGACCCCAGGAGTTCCCGCGCGTCAACGAGTCCCTGGTGTCCCGCCGGCACCGGTACGCCTACACCGCGGCCGCCGCCGACATGACGCTGGCGTACATGACGGCCGACGGCAATCCGCCCGACCGGGCCTTCGGCAACGCGCTGATCAAGCACGACCTGTTCCGCGGGACCACGCAGCTGCACCGGCTGCCGAGGGACGCCGCCGCAGGGGAAGCCGTCTTCGTCCCCTCGGCAGGGGCCACCGCCGAGGACGACGGCTATGCGATCGCGTACGTCCACAACCCCGACCGGGGCGCGGCCGATCTGGTGATTCTTTCCGCCCAGGACTTCTCGGGAGAGCCGGTGGCCCGGATCCACCTGCCCGGCCGGGTGCCGCTGGGCTTCCACGGGAGCTGGATTCCGGACGCGTAAGCGGCCGCCATGGGAGATGGTGGACGTATGCAGGCAAAGGACATCCTCATCGACGCGTACCAGCGCATCCAGGAAGAGGTCCACGCGACCGTCGACGGTCTGTCCCCGGACGACCTGAACGCCACTCCCGCCCTGGGCGCCAACTCCGTCTCATGGCTGGTCTGGCATCTCTCCCGCGTGCAGGACGACCATGTCGCCGACGCCGCCGGGCTCAACCAGGTCTGGCTCACGCAGGGCTGGGAGAAGCGCTTCGGGCTCGACCTGCCCGAGCGGGACACGGGGTACGGCCACAGTCCGAGCAAGGTGGCCAAGGTCCGGGTGGGCTCGGGCGAGCTGCTGGTCGGGTACTACGACGCCGTGCACGAGCAGAGCCTGGAGTTCATGCGCGGGCTGGGTGCGAAGGACTTCGAGCGGGTCGTGGACGAGCGCTGGGACCCGCCGGTCACCCTGGGCGTACGCCTGATCAGCGTCCTGTCCGACGATCTCCAGCACGTCGGACAGGCCGCGTACGTCCGCGGGCTGCTTCAGAGCACGGCGTCGTAACCGGGCAGCACCACGTCCCGGATGAGGGCGGTCCGCTCGTCGAACGGGATGAACGCGCTCTTGAGGGCGTTCACCGTGACGGTGCGCAGATCCTCGACGGTCCAGTTCGCCTCGTCGACCAGCAACGCCATCTCGCGGGTCATCGTCGTGCCCGACACCAGACGGTTGTCGGTGTTGAGGGTGACCCGGAAGCCGAGGTCGCGCAGGGTGGTGATGGGGTGCTCGGCGATGGAGGTGGCGGCGCCGGTCTGGAGGTTGGACGTGGGGCACATCTCCAGGGCGATCCGGTGGTCGCGCACCCAGCCGGCGAGCCGCCCGAGCTTGCCGTCGACGACGTCCTCCATGATGCGGACGCCGTGGCCGATGCGCTGGGCCCCGCAGACCTGGAGTGCCTGGTGGATGCTCGGCAGGCCGTGGGCCTCGCCGGCGTGGATGGTGAACGGGACGCTCTCGCCGCGCAGGTGCTCGAACGCGGCCAGGTGGTCGGCGGGCGGGAACCCGTCCTCGGCGCCGGCGATGTCGAAGCCGACGACGCCCGCGTCGCGGAACGCCACGGCGAGGTCCGCGATCTCACGAGTGCGGTCGAACATGCGCATCCCGCACAGCAGGGTGCCGACACGGACCGGGGTGCCCGCGGCCGCCGCCTTGGCCATGCCGGCCGCGAGGCCCTCCTGCACGGTCTCGACGACCTCGGGCAGGCTCAGCCCGCCGTTCAGCATCAGCTCGGGGGCGTAGCGCACCTCGCCGTAGACGACACCGTCCGCGGCCAGGTCGAGGACGTACTCCTCAGCGGTGCGCAGCAGGCCCTCGCGGGTCTGCATCACGGCGAGGGTGTGCTCGAAGGTGGCTATGTAGCGCACCAGGTCACCGGAGTTGGCGGCCTCGTAGTACCAGGCGGCCAGTGCGTCGGGGTCGGTGGTGGGCAGCGTGTGGCCGACCGTATCCGCCAGTTCCACGAGGGTGGCGGGACGCAGGCCGCCGTCGAGGTGATCGTGCAGCACGGCCTTGGGCAGCCGGCGGATGGTGTCGATGTCGATGCGGGGCGCGGTCATGCGTTCTTGTCCTCGGGAGTTCTCGGGGTGTGGTTCTGCGGCGCGCGCCGGCCTGCGGCGCGTACTGCGGTGCTGGGCGCGCCCTGGTGGAGCGCTGCCCCGCGTGCCGCGGTGGGTCGGACGTCGTGCTGCGGGAGGTCAGGCCTCGGGGGCCGGCTGGAGCAGGTCCCAGCGGTTTCCGTACAGGTCCTGGAAGACGACCACCGAGCCGTACGACTCGTGGCGCGGCGCTTCCAGGAAGGTGACGCCGACGGCGGTCATGCGCGCGTGGTCGCGGGCGAAGTCGTCGGTGTGCAGGAAGAAGCCCACGCGTCCGCCGGTCTGGTTGCCGACGCCGGCGCGCTGCGCCTCGTCCTTCGCGCGGGCCAGCAGCAGCCCGGCCCCCTGGCCCTCGCTGCCCGGCTGGACGACGACCCACCGGGATCCGTCGGGCCGCGGCGCGTCCTCGACGAGCCGGAATCCGAGGGCTTCGGTGTAGAAGCGGATCGCCTCGTCGTAGTCGTCGACGACGAGGGTGACCAGGGCGATGCGTCTCATCAGGACCTCTCGGAAGGTTATACGTAACACGTAGGGTACGGCATCCGTCGAGTGGTCCGGTTCCGGGTCCGGAGTGGGTGACGGGGGAACGATCCCCGCCCGGCGATCGTCTACAGTTCAGTAGACCGTCTACAGGATTGTAGTCAGCGCGGGGGTGCACTGCGGATGCCCCCGAAGGAAGGGGTCCACCAGGATGGCCGAAGCCCTGCGCACCGCTCCGCCGCGTGCGGCCGATGCCCGCCGGGTGCTCCCGTGAAGCGGGAGGACGCCGCCGATCTCGCCGGTTCGACGGCGGTCGGCAGCCTGGTGGCCTTCGTGCTGCTGGCCCTGACCGTCACCGGCCGGCACGGAGCGACCCTGTTCGGCGACGCCGACCTGCTCAGCTGGTCGGTCGCACACCGGCCGGATGTCGCGCTGGCCGTGGCCCGCGGAGCGACGTACACCGGGACGGGGATCATTCCCTACGTCCTGGTGGCGCTGGCCGGGATCATCGTCGGCCGCTCACCCCGGCAGCGTGCGGTGGCCGCGGCCGTCTGCGTCGGCTGCCTCGCCGCCGCCCAGGCCGTCCGCTTCGGCGTGATGTCCCTGGTCTCCAGGCCCCGCCCCGCGACGGTGGAGTGGGCCACGCACGCATCCGGCTGGTCGTTCCCCTCGGGCCACACGACGACGTCCGCCATCACCGCCGGACTGCTGATCCTCGCGGTCCTCGCGCGCGCCCCGCACGGCCGGGGCGCGCTCGCCCTGCTCATCGGCTGCTGGGGCATGCTCGTCGGGCTGACCCGCGTCTATCTGGGAGTTCACTGGTTCTCCGACGTCCTGGGCGGCTGGCTCTTCGCCCTCAGCTGGCTGAGCCTGTCCGTGTACGCGCTCGCCCGCCTCGCTCCCCGTTCCTACTCCGCGATAGCGGCTCCCCACCCCCGCCCCGGTCCCACGGAAGAGCGCCGCCACGGATCCCGCGGCCATCGCGAGTTCCCGCCTCGCCCCACTCCGTAGCGACCGCGGCCGGTCCGTCGCAGCGGCCTGACGGACCTCTGCGTGGCAGGGTGGAGATCGACTCGGGACCTCGTCCCCCGCCCAGCGGTTCCCCCCACAGGAGTTGAGAGCCATGTCCGAGAAGCCGAAGTCGACCGGAGCCCCCGCCCATCAGAACGTGACCTTCCCCAGCGCCGGGTCCACCGCGCACGGTTATCTGGCCCTGCCACCCTCGGGGCGCGGTCCCGGCGTCATCGTCATCCAGGAGTGGTGGGGCCTGACCAACCACATCGCCGACGTCGCGGACCGTCTGGCCCGGGAGGGGTTCGTGGCCCTCGCCCCCGACCTGTACGGCGGCAATGTCGCCCACGACACGGACGAAGCCGTGCGGATGATGCAGGAACTGCCGGTGCCCCGGGGCGTCGAGCTGCTGTCCGGTGCGGTCGACCACCTGCTCGGCCTCCCCGAGGTCACCTCGGACACGGCCGGCGCGGTCGGTTTCTGCATGGGCGGCGGCTTCGTCATCTACCTCGCGGCTGCCGACCCGCGTATCACTGCGGCCGTGCCCTTCTACGGCGTCATCCAGGGCGAGCTGCCCGACTTCTCCGCCCTGAGGGCCCAGATCCAGGGTCACTACGGCGAACTCGACGGGACCATCCCCGTGGAGAAGCTGGACGAGCTGCGCGCGGCCATCCAGCACCAGGCCGGCATCACCCCCGACCTGCGCCTCTACCCCGCCGGGCACGCCTTCTTCAACGACGGCCGCCCCGAGACGCACGACCCCAGGTCGTCCGCCCAGGCCTGGCAGAGCACGGTGGCCTTCCTGCACGATCAGCTGGGCTGACCCGGCCCCTGGACGACGGCTCCGCCTCGGGCCCTACGACCGGCGACCGAGGCAGGATCCACTATGACCGCCTAGCCTCACGGCATGACGATCAGCGAGTGTCCTCGTACCCCCGAACAGCGCAAGAACGATGTACTGGCCCGGTTGGACAAGGAATTGGACATCTGGGTCGCATCGGCCGATGAGCACGGGCTGCCGTGCCTGGTGGCGTTGTGGTTCGTGTGGGACGGGAAGGCGATCTGGCTGTCGACCCGGACCACCAATCCCACCGGCCGCAATCTTCGCGACGGCGGCCGGGCCCGGCTCGCCTTCGGCGACACGCAGGACGTGGTGCTCATCGACGGGGACGTGGAGACGTACAGCGCGCGGGACGTGTCCGGCGCGGCCGCCGAGGCGTTCCTGGAGAAGTCCGGCTGGGACCCGCGCAAGGACAGTGCGTCGTACGCGTTCTTCCGGGTCCGGCCGCTCGCGGTGCAGGCATGGCACGGGCAGCACGAGTTGCGGGGTCGCCAGTTGATGCGGGACGGGGCCTGGATCGTCTGAGGCCCGGCGGCGCGGCGCAGGGGACGTACTTCTCCACGACATCCAACCCCTGCACGGGAGTTACCTGGGAGTAATCCCCAGTGGTTTGATGTGCGGCGCCAGTCGACCCTCTTCACTCTCAGGGAGATCCAGTGCCGCTCTCCTCAGCGCGCCGCACCCGGGGCGCGTCCGTTCTCGTCCTCTCGCTCGCCGCGGGAGCCCTCGTCGGGGCGGCGCCCGCCTCGGCGGACTCCTCGGCGCTGCCGTCGATGAACGTGCTGTCTTACAACGTCTTCCTCATGAGCAAGAACCTGTATCCCAACTGGGGGCAGGACCACCGGGCCGCGGAGATACCGCAGGCAGCGTTCTTCCGCGGGCATGACGTCGTGGTGCTCCAGGAGGCCTTCGACAACGCGGCTTCGGACGCGCTGAAGGGCGCGGCGGCCGGCGCGTATCCGTACCAGACCCCGGTCGTCGGACGGAGCAGGAGCGGATGGGACGCGACCGGCGGAGCGTATTCGTCGACCACTCCCGAGGACGGCGGGGTGACCGTGCTGAGCAAGTGGCCGATCCTGCACCAGGAGCAGTACGTCTACCAGGACGCGTGCGGCGCGGACTGGTGGTCCAACAAGGGGTTCGCCTATGTGGTACTGAACGTGAACGGCGCCAAGGTGCATGTGGTGGGCACCCACGCCCAGTCGACGGACCCCGGGTGCGACGCCGGTGAGGCAGCAGCCATGCGCAGCCGGCAGTTCAAGGCGATCGACTCGTTCCTGGACGCCAAGAGCATTCCGGCCGGTGAACAGGTCCTGGTCGCCGGGGACCTGAACGTGGACTCGCGCAGTGCCGAGTACGCGTCGATGCTCGCGGACGTGGACCTCGTCGGGGCGGACACCCGCGCCGGGCACCCGTACTCCTTCGACACCCAGGACAACTCCATCGCCCACGACCGCTATCCGAGCGACCCGCGCGAGGACCTGGATTACGTGCTCCACCGGGCCGGGCACGCACGTCCCGCGGTCTGGAAGAACGAGGTCGTCAAGGAGCGGTCCGCGCCCTGGACGGTGTCCAGTTGGGGCACCGACTACACGTACACGAACCTCTCGGACCACTACCCCCTGAGCGGCTACTCGGGGTGAAGCCCCTGTGGCCCCGCCCGGGCGGGGCCACTTCGTTCAGTCGGTCCGGCGGCGCAGCGCGTCGAGTCGGGCCGCTTCCTCGTCGGAGAGCCGGAGCGCGCCCGCGGCCACGTTCTCCGCGAGATGGTCGGGGTTGCCGGTGCCCGGGATCGCGAGCATCTGCGGGCCCTGCCGCAGGGTCCAGGCCAGCCGGACCTGCGCGGGTGTCGCACCGTGTACCCGCGCGATGGCCCGCACCTCGTCGTCGTGCGCCTGGCCCGGGCCCTTCGATCCGCCCTTGCCCGCGATCGCGAAGAACGGCACGAACGCGATGCCCTGTTCACGGCAGGCCGCCAGGAGGGCGTCCGTCCCGGGGTCCGGGAAGTCGAGGCCGTATTTGTTCTGCACGCTCACCACGGGAGCGATCGCCTGCGCCTCGGCCAGGTGCCTCAATTCGACTCCGGAGATGGCGAGATGCCGGATCAGACCGGCGTCCCGCAGCTCGGCCAGCGCGCCGAAGTGCTCGGCGATCGACTCCTGCCGCATCCGGCGCAGGTACACCAGGTCGAGGTGGTCGCGGCCGAGCTGCCGCAGGTTCTCCTCGACGTGACCGCGCAGGTCCTCGGGCCGCGCCGCCGTGCCCCACTCCCCCGATTGGTCGCGGTACGGACCGACCTTCACGGCGATGAGCAGGCCGTCCGGGTACGGGGCCAGTGCCGCGTTGATCAGTTCGTTCGCGGAGCGCAGGGACGAGAAGTAGAAGGCGGCGGTGTCGATGTGGTCGACGCCCAGCTCGATCGCGCGCCGCAGCACGGCGGTCGAGCGGTCGCGGTCGCTCGGCACGCCTTCGTGGAAGGCCGCGCTGCCCGTCAGCCGCATGGCGCCGAAGCCCATGCGGTTGACGGTCATGTCGCCGAGTGTCCAGGTGCCCGACGCTGCCGCGGTGATCGTCTCTGAGGTCATCGCGGCAGTTTGGCACACGATCTACGGATACGTGTATGTGTTCAGGGTGCTCACGGCCGAGGCCGGATTGCCCAGGTCATAGCGGTCCACGGCGAGGAAGTTGGGCTTCTTGCGGGCCGCCGGCCCACAGAACCGCTGCGCCCGGTCGGCGAGTTTGGTGTTGTCCGTCGAGGCGGTGGAGGCGATCGCGACGTCCCGGAAGTGGTTCATGACGAACAGCGGACGGAAGGCCGGCTCGGTGCGGGTCAGCGGGACGTTCGTGTTCGCGTCGTACCAGCGGCTGTAGCAGGACCAGTCGGAGGTGCCGAGGCCCGATCCCATGGACCAGTAGTTCTCCACCGTCCACTCGCGCTGGTACATCACGCCGAAGCTGTCCCGGGTCAGACCGGCCGACTCGTCGGACGAACGACTGTGGTCGGTGAAGATCAGCAGCCGGTCGTTGGCCGCGACAAGGTCCGCGAGCTTGGGCCAGCCGTTCTGGCGGACGCCGCTCAGGTCGGGCCGGTAGAGGACGTCGGACAGGCCGTCGACGCGAGCGAGTTCGCTGCGCAGGACGCCGGGATCGACGTAGTCCTCGATGAAGACGGTGACGAACTGGTCGGGGTGCTGTTTGAGGAAGTCGACCATGCGCTGGAGGTCGACCCAGAGCGCGACCGGCTTGCTGACGAGGGTGCAGCTGTTGTGGCACAGGATCGCACCGTCGGAGGTCTGGTGGGCGTCCAGCATGAACCCCCGTACACCGTCGGAGAGTTGCTGGTTGATACCCCGCGACTGGTTCGGCACCAGATTGACGAACGGCGGGGCGAATCCGCCGTCGACGCCGTTCGCGTAGGCGTTGTGGGCGGTGAGGAACGTGACCTGGTCCAGGGTGCGTTGGCTCTGCGGCGGCATGGGGCCGGCCGGCGGGGCCACGGGTGTGAGGTACCAGGCCGCTAGGTCTCCCGACGAGCCGACGGCCAGTTGGGCGGGGTAGTTCGCGCCGGAGGCCTTCGCGCCCACCGTCAGGTACCGGTCCGTGCCGGGGGCCTTGAGCGTGTACTGGTCGGACCCGGTGGGCGTCACCTCCCACGCGGCTTCGGCCGCGGCGCAGGCGACCGTTCCGGCCTGGTCGCCCGAGCGGCCCAGACAGCTGCCGGCGGTGTCGGTGCTCTCCAGGACGTACGAGGAGCCGCTCGCGCGCAGGGTCCACTGCTGGTGGTCCTCGTTGCCCCGGGGGTTGTGCTGAACGACCGCTCCCCCGCTGTCGGCGGCGTTGAGTCCCGTGGTCGCGCTCTGGACGTAGTAGGCGCCGGCGCCCGGCGCCCCGGCCGAGACGGCCGGAGCAGGGGCTAGGAGGACGGCGGCCAGCGCCGCGCCGGCGGCGGTGACGGCGAGCAAAGGACGTGGGGGCGGCATCACTGTGACGGTGTCCCTTCCGAGTCTGGCGACGGGGACGAGCGAAGGCGAACACAGGATGCCGCACCCTGGCATGCTCTTGACAGCCTGCCGGTGAACAGCGGTCAGCAGTACAGGTTGCTTCCCGCCGACGTGCCGAGGATGGAGACGAAGCGGTTGTAGGCGTCGACGCGGCTCTGCACCTGGGCGGGGTTCTTGCCGTCGCACTCCAGGGAGCCGTTGATGCTGCGGATCGTCTGGCCGAAACCGGCACCGTTGACCATCGCGTTGTGCGGGGTCATCGTGCCCGGGCCGGACTGGGTGTTCCAGTACCAAAGGCCCGTCTTCCACGCCACCGCCGCGTCGTTCTGCACGAGCCAGGGATTGTTGAGCAGGTCGATGCCCAGCGCGTCACCCGCGGCCTTGTAGTTGAAGTTCCAGCTCAGCTGGATGGGCCCGCGACCGTAGTACGCGGACTGGCCGGCCGGACAGCCGTAGGACTGACCCCAGTCGCAGTAATGGGGGTAGTTCGCGGTGTTCTGCTCCACCACGTACACCAGACCACCGGTCTCGTGGTTGACGTTGGCCAGGAACGCCGCCGCCTCCTGCTTCTTGACCGTGTCACTGCCCGTGTTCGCGAAGGCGGGGTAGGAGCTGAGGGCGGCCTTGAGACCGCTGTAGGTGTAGAAGGAGTTCCGGTTCGGGAACATCTGGTTGAACTGCGCCTCGGAGACGACGAACCCGGACGGAGCGGGCGTGGTGCCGCCGTCGCAGGCGTACGGCTCCCAGTACCAGGTGCTGATGGTCGGGTCGTAGCCCGGGTTGTCGTGCTCGGCGATGTAGGCCTTGCCGTCGGTGTACCGGACGATGTTGCCGGTGACGTAGGACTTGCCGGCCACCCAGCTCGGGTAGCTCGAACAGGACGCGGCGGACGCACCCGAGGCCGGCAGGAGTACCGGGGCGGCCGTTCCGATGATGAGGGCGGCCATGACTGCGGAGATACGGCGTCTCGACACAGGATCAACTCCTTTGCGCAGCACGGCCGCACCCGATACAAGGCATGACGAAGCAGAGCCTTGTGCGCACGTGCCGGAGGACCGGCCACGACGTCGGGGGCGGCCGTGGTGGGGGGTGTGGAGCCACACTCAACCGCTTTGGTCTGTACCAGTCAAGGGTGTAGACCAGTCGGATCCGACAACGTTGGCAAGCAAGCCGCGCACGCCCGGTGGAGGTTGAGGACAGCGCCGGATACGAGGCGAACTGCCGCCGACAAAACGGTCACCCTGCCCGAGTGCCGATGACGGCCGCGGGACGGCCGCCACTCGGCACGCAGCACCCGTCACCCGGCGGCCGGCCCGGCACGCGGCACCCGGCACCGAGCGGCCGGCGGCTGGCGTCCGGCCCGGCACCCGGCACCCGGCACCCGGCGAACCCCTCCCCGGACACGCCGGTGGCCCGGGCCGTCCGAGGACGGACCCGGGCCACCGGTCTCGCGGAGTCGAGCGCTCAGCCGAGCGGCTTCTGCAGCACCGCCTTGCGGTGGCTGAACGTCTCGATGGAGTAGCGGCCGTGGTAGTTGCCCATACCGCTCTCGCCGACCCCGCCGAACGGCAGGTCGGAGACGGTCAGATGGGCGAGCGGGAGACCGAAGCCCAGGCCTCCGGACGACGTCTCGGCGGCCAGCCGCTTGCGGGTGGTGTCCGACTCGGTGAACACGTACAGAGCGAGCGGCTTGTCGCGGTCGTTGATGAAGCCGATGGCCCCGTCGAGGTCCGGCACCGTGACGATCGGGAGGATCGGTCCGAAGATCTCCTCCTGCATGACGGGCGCCTTGGGGTCGACGTCGGCCAGCACGGTAGGCGCGATGTACTTCGTGGCGCGGTCCGTTCCGCCACCGGTGACCAGCCGCCCCGAGTCGAGCAGGGAGGCGAGCCGGTCGAAGTGCCGCTCGTTGATGATCCGCCCGTACTCCGTGGAGTTCCGGGGCTCGGCGCCGAAGCGCTCCTCGACGGCACGGGCCAGCTCGGGCTCAAGGGCGTGGGCGGTCTCGGGGTCGGTCAGGACGTAGTCGGGGGCGACGCAGGTCTGCCCGGCGTTCAGGAACTTGCCGCGGGCGAGCCGGTCGGCGACGACGGACAGGTCCGCGTCCCGGTCGACGAACGCAGGGGACTTGCCGCCGAGTTCGAGGGCGACGGGGGTGAGGTGCTCCGCGGCGGCCCGCAGCACGATACGGCCGACCATGCCGTTGCCGGTGTAGAAGATGTAGTCGAAGTGCTCGGCCAGCAGGGCCGTGGTCTCCGGGACACCGCCCTCGACGACGGCGACCGCGTCGGTGTCGAGGTACTGCGGCAGCAGCCGGGTGAGCACCTCGGACGTGGCGGGGGCCAGCTCGCTGGGCTTGGCAACCACCGCGTTGCCCGCGGCCAGGGCGCCGAGCACCGGCGTGAGCAACAGCTGCACCGGATAGTTCCACGGGGCGATGACCAGGACGACACCCAGCGGGTCGTACTGCGTCCAGGCCGTGGCGTCGTCGCCGACGTACGCCGGGACCGGAGCCGGCTCGGGGCGCAGCCATTCGTCGAGATGCTCGAGGGTGTGGTCGATCTCGCGGACCACGAAGTCGATCTCGGTGCGGAAGGCCTCGGCGGAGCTCTTGCCCAGGTCCGCGTGGAGAGCCGCGGCGATGTCGTCGCCGTGCGAGGTGAGCATCTCGCGCAGAGCGTTCAGCTGGGCAGTGCGCCACTCGACGGGCTTGGTGCGGCCGGAGCGGAAGGTGGCACGCAGCCGGGAGACGACGGCGGAGGGCTGCTCGGGGGTGGACTGGTTCACGGTGCCTCGCTGGTCTGGGCGCGGACGGACGAGTCCACGCGGCGCTCAAGCTGGATGTATATACCAACCTTTCATGTGCCCTCGTAAATTCCGAGCACACGAAATTTACTTTCCGTAAGCATAGGCACGCAGCGCGTGGATGCCCGGGCGAGGGCGGCCAGGAGGTGGAGCGGTCGGTGCGCGACGTTCTGCGGTCCGTGCGGGGGCCATTGAGCATGAGCCGGTCCGGCCCGGGCTTGATGCCGTACGGGTGCCGCCCGGCCGCGGCCCTCAGTGCCGTACGGGCTCCGTTTGACCCCGGCCTCAGTGCCGTACAAGTGCCGCCCGGCTGCGTTCGAGATACCCGCGCTCCGCCGCGCTCTCGGTGAGCGCGATGGCCGCCTCGTACGCCCGGACGGCCTCCGTTCCGCGCCCCAGTCTGCGCAGCAGGTCCGCGCGGACGGCATGGAAGGCGTGGTAGCCGTCGAGGTCGAGCCGGTCGACAAGGGCCAGGGCGGCCTCCGGTCCCTGCGCCTCGGCGACGGCGACGGCGCGGTTGAGGGCGACGACCGGGCTCGGGGCGAGGGCCATGAGCTGGTCGTAGAGCTGAAGGATCTGCGCCCAGTCCGTCGCGGGGGCGGTCGGGGCATCGCTGTGGACGGCGTTGACCGCTGCCTGGATCTGGTATGGACCCGGACGGCCCAGGCGCAGACAGCGCCGCACGAGCGACTGGCCTTCGGTGATCAGGTCGCGGTTCCAGCGGGAACGGTCCTGGTCGGAGAGCAGGACCAGCTCGCCGTCGGCGCTCTCACGGGCGGGGCGCCGGGACTCGACGAGCAGCATCAGCGCGAGCAGCCCCAGCGCCTCGGGCTCGTCCGGCATGAGGCCGGCCAGGAGGCGTCCGAGACGGATGGCCTCCTGGCAGAGGTCGGCCCGGCCGCCGTAGCCCTCGTTGAAGATGAGGTAGACGACGGCCAGGACTCCCTTGACGCGGTCCGGGAGGTCGGCGTCGCGCGGGATGCGATAGGGGATGCGGGCGTCCCGGATCTTGGCCTTGGCCCGGACGAGGCGCTGGGCCATCGTGGCCTCGGGGACGAGGAAGGCGCGGGCGATCTGTGGGGTGGTCAGACCGCCCAGCAGGCGCAGGGTCAGCGCCACCTGCGCCTGGGGTGCCAGCGCGGGATGGCAACAGGTGAAGATCAGACGGAGCCGGTCGTCGCGCACGGGGCCCTCCTCGACGGGTTCGTCCGGCGCGTACAGCTGGGCGGCCTCGGTGTGCCGGGCTTCGCGCGAGGACTCGCGGCGCAGCCGGTCGACGGCCCGGTTGCGGGCGGTGGTGATGATCCAGCCGGCCGGACTCGGGGGCAGACCCGTCTCCGGCCACTTCCGCACCGCCGTGGCGAACGCGTCCTGGACCGCTTCCTCGGCGAGGTCGATGTCGCCGAGGAACCGGACGAGGACGGCGACCGCGCGGCCGTATTCCGTGCGGAACACGGCCTCGATCTCCGCGGTGGGGGTGGGCATCAGTCGTCGGCTTCGCCCATGAAGGGCCGCACCTCGATGGGGAGCGTGGTCGCCACCGTCGCCTTGCGGCCCCATTCGAGCGCCGCGTCCAGATCGGGGGCCTTGATGAGGCAGATCCCGCCCAGATACTCCTTGCTCTCGGTGTACGGACCGTCGGTGACCAGGACGTCGCCCTGCTTGGCCTGGAGCACCGTGGCGGTCTCCGGGCCGTACAGTCCCCCGGCGAACACCCAGGCCCCGGCCTCACGCAGCTCCGCGTGGAGGACGTCCAGGTTGTGCATGATCTCTTCCAGCGCCTCCGGCGCCGGCCGCTCGCCCACCGGCTGCATCACGCTCAACA
Organism: Streptomyces sp. NPDC058371; assembly: GCF_042723265.1. Lineage (NCBI taxonomy): Bacteria > Bacillati > Actinomycetota > Actinomycetes > Kitasatosporales > Streptomycetaceae > Streptomyces > Streptomyces sp. NPDC058371. The sequence goes on from NZ_JBHXJC010000002.1 coordinate 153,671, forward strand.
GGTAGTGCTTCATGATGTGTCCTCCTCGGTCTCGTACCGCTTCTCACTCCCTACACGAACGGGAGACCGCCGGATCGACACCGGACACGACGACACCAGGAGATTTCTTTCGATGACCACCGCACCCCATCCTCTCGTCGCCCGTGCGCGCCGGCTCGCGGCCGAGGTCCTGGCGCCCCGCGCGGAGCGGGTCGACCAGGAGGGAGTCCCCGTGAGCAGCATCGACGCCGTCAAGCGGTCGGGGCTGCTCGGGGTGAGTGCTCCGGTGGAGTACGGGGGGTCCGCCGCGCCGGCCGCGGTGGCGCGGGAGACCGCCGAGATCCTGGCCGGCGCATGCTGCTCCACGTGGTTCGTGCAGACCCAGCATCACACTCCGGTGCAGACCTTGACGAAGGTCGAACTCCCGCTGCGGGAACGGCTGTTGGGCCCATTGTCGAGCGGTGAGCTGCTGTCCGGGGTCGCGTATGCGCAGCTGCGCGCGTATCCGCGTGTGCCGGTCCGGGTGACGCGTGAGCGCGGCGGCTGGCGCTTCGACGGGACGGTGCCCTGGTACACCGGCTGGGGTCTCAACGACGTGATGCTGCTGGCCGGCGTCACCGACTCGGACGAGGCGCTGTTCGCGTTCACCGAGGCGCGGGAACAGCCCGGGCTGCGCCCCTCCCCGCCGATGCGGCTCGCCGCGCTCACCGCCTCGCGGACGGTCTCGCTGGAGCTGGCCGGACTGTGGCTCCCGGACGAGGCGGTGGCGCTGCGGACTCCGTACGAGACCTGGGCGGCCGGCGATCGCCCCAGGAACACCAATGCCTCGCCCGCCGTCTTCGGAGTCGCCGAGGCGGCGCTCGGTCTCCTGGACGGCGACTCCGTGGCCGCGGAGACCGCACACGCGCTGCGCACCCGCCTTGACCTGGTGCGGTCGCGGGCGTACGCCCTCGCCGATCATCCGGTGCCGCACGAGCGCATCGAGGAGCGGCTGGCGTGCAAGACCCAGGCGTACGACCTCATGCGCGCGGCCACCACGGCGGCCGTGGTGGCCGGGGGCGGACGGGCCATGGATCTCGGCAGCCGGGCGCAGCGGCTGGCGCGCGAGGGGATGTTCCTGCTGGTGCAGGGGCAGACGGCCGAGGTGCGGCAGGCACACCTCGGTTCGCTCGCGGCGGTGGACTAGGACCTGTCCGGCCGGTCACTCGAATGGCCGTACCGGCTGGACAGGCGGACGATGGAGTCGTGGGGCTCGGCCCCGCCGGTGCCGCGTGTGCGGCGCGTCCGGCCCGTGCGGCCGCGAGACGGAGGCCGGCCCGGGCCGTGCTGAGCACGGCCGGAAGGGAGAGCCGTCATGCTTGAGATGAAGACGCTTGACAAGCCGGACGAGCGCCGTGATTTCCCCCGGGGCCACCTCGAAGCCGTCCATCTGACCGGACTGGACTTCGCCGTGGGAACCTTCGAACCGGGTTGGCGATGGTCCGAATCCGTGGCACCGATCGCGGGGACCGACAGCTGCCGGATCCACCACAACGGCTATGTCGTCCAAGGGCGCATGGGCATCCGCATGGACGACGGTGCCGAGAGCGAAGTGGGACCGGGCGACGTCTTCGTCGCCTCGCCCGGCCACGACGCCTGGGTGGTGGGCGACGAACAGGTCGTGGTGTACGACTTCGCAGGAGGCATGGCCCAGGAGTACGCGAAGGCGAAGGAGGGCTAGGGAGCGTCCGGCGGACGGGACTACTGGCTGGCGAACGGCACCTGCGTCGCGGGGGCTGTCGGCTGGGCGAACGGGTGCTGCCACAGACCCTGTGCCGCCAGCCTCGGCAGGACGCCCTCGCCGAACCAGTACGCCTCCTCCAGGTGCGGGTAGCCGGAGAGCACGAACTCGTCGATGCCGAGGCGGTGGTACTCGGCGATGCGGTCGGCGACCTCGTCGTGGCTGCCGACGAGGGCGGTGCCCGCGCCACCGCGGACCAGGCCGATGCCGGCCCACAGGTTGGGGTGGATCTCCAGACCGTCCCTGCTTCCGCCGTGCAGCGCGAGCATCCGGCGCTGGCCCTCGGACTCGCTGCGGGCGAGCCCCGCCTGGACGGACTTCACCGTCTGCGGGTCGAAGCCGTCGAGCAGCTTGTCCGCCTCGGCCCAGGCCTGCTCGGACGTGTCGCGGGTGATGACGTGCAGCCGGATGCCGAACCGCACCGTCCGGCCCTCTTTCGCGGCCAGGGCGCGGACCCAGGCGATCTTCTCCGCGACCTGGGCCGGCGGCTCGCCCCAGGTCAGATAGACGTCCACATGGCGGGCGGCGATCTCACCGGCGATGGGCGAGGAGCCGCCGAAGTACACCTCGGGAACAGGGTCGGGCACCCGGGCCAGCTTGGCGTCCTCAACCTGGAGGTGCTCGCCGGCCACGTCGACGGTCTTGCCCTCCCACAAGTCGCGGACGATCCCCAGGAATTCGCCGGTACGACGGTAGCGGGCGTCCTTGTCGAGGAAGTCGCCGTAGGCGCGCTGCTCGTGGCTCTCGCCGCCGGTGACGACATTGAGCAGCAGTCGTCCGCCGGTCTGCCGCTGGAAGGTGGACGCCATCTGCGCGGCGAGCGTCGGCGACACGAAGCCCGGCCGGAAGGCGACCAGGAACTTCAGCCGCTCGGTGTTCTGGCTGACCATGGCCGTGGTCAGCCAGGCGTCCTCGCACCAGGCACCGGTGGGGGTGAGCGCACCGACGAAGCCCAGGTCCTCGGCGGCCCGGGCGATCTGGCTCAGATACGCGACCGTCGGCGGCCGGTCCCGCCCGGAGACGGTGGCCGGCGTGCCGTGACCGCCGCCGACGACATGGCGGCTGTCGCCGTTGGTGGGCAGGAACCAGTGGAAGGTGAGGGACACCAGGGATCTCCGATCAGAGCAGTCCGTGCCGGGGTGGCTTCGTGCCGTTCAGCACGTAACGGCCGATGTGCTGAATCTTCCAGCGGGCCGGGTCGTGCAGGGTGTGCGTGCGCGCGTCGCGCCAATGCCGGTTCAGGTTCAGCGAGTTGAGGGCCGAACGGGTGCCGGACACCTCGAAGAGCGCGCCCGCCACCTCCACTGCGGTGGCCGCGGTGTGCACCTTCGCGGCGGCCACGGCGATCGACGCCTCGGCCGCCGAGTCCTCCGTCAGGGCGGCCCGCGCCGCGTCGACCGCACGGGCCCCGGCTCCGAGCAGCGCCTCGGCCGCCCTGACCTGGATGGCGAGCTCGCCGAAGCGCTGGATCAGCAGCGGGTCCTCGGTGGCGCTGTCCACACCGCTCTCGAACCAGGGGCGGCTCTTGGTGCGGACGAACTCGGCGGCCGCGGCGAGCGCGCCCGCCGCGATGCCGGCGTCGATGGCGGCGTGCAGCAACTGGGCCACCGCACCGTGGAGTTGCGGGCCCCGGAAGGTGAGATGGTGCGGGACGACCCGATCGGCGGGGACGGACACCGCGTCCAGCCGGACGGTGCCGCTGGCCGTCGTGCGCTGCCCCATGCCGTCCCAGTCATCGACCACCGTGACGCCCGGGGCGTCCCGCGGGACGTACGCGACATGCAGGTCGTCGTCCTCGGCGCGGGCCAGGACGGGGATCCAGTCGGCGAAGAGCGCGCCGGTGGAGTAGTGCTTGATGCCGGTGAGGGTGTACGAACCGTCGGACGCCGGTTCCAGGCGGGTGCGGATGTCCTGGACGTGCTTGGTGCCCGCCTCCGACTGGGCGTTGCCGAAGCGCCGCCCGGCCAGCACCTCGCCGAAGAAGAACTTCTGCTGCTCGGGTGTTCCCTGCCGGCGGAGCACGTTGATGTAGACGAAGTGGTTCTGCGGGATCTGGGCGAGGCTGGCGTCGGCCGAGGCCAGTAGCCGGAAGATCTCCGCGAGGGTCTCCTGGCTCACGTCCGCCCCGCCGTGCTCGGCGGGTACCGTGACGGCCAGCAGACCCGAGGCCGAGAGCCGCGCCAACTCGGCGTACGGAAGCAGGCGTTCGGCGTCGCGGGCGCTCGCCCCGACGCGGAACTCGTCCGCGAGTGCGGCGGCGACGGCCCGCGCCTCGGCGTCGTCGGCGATCACCTTGACGGACTCCGCGCCGGCCGCCGCCGGGTCCCTGACTGCGCGAGCGGACACCGGTCAGCCCGCGGCGGCCAGCAGCGGCGTCCGGCCCAGGGCCGCCGAGAACTGGTCGACGACCTGGGTCAGCGCCTCGGCCGTGCCCGGTGCCACCGTGATGGTGCCGTCCTCTCCCACGGTGATGTCCTTGTCGAGGGTGAACCAGCCCTGGACTATGTGCGCGGGACCCATGGAGTTCAGCACCGGGCGGAGCGCGTAGTCGAGAGCGAGGACGTGCGCCGTGCTGCCTCCGGTGACCAGCGGCAGCACGGTCTTGCCGGTGAGGGCGTACTGCGGGAGCAGATCGAGCAGGGCCTTGAGCACGCCCGAGTAGGCGGCCTTGTACACCGGGGTGCCGATGACGACGCCGTCGGCGCGGGCGAAGAGCTCGGTCGCCTCGACGATCGCGGGATGCCGGAAGTCGGCGCCGAGCAGCGCCTCGGCGGGGATCGTACGGACGTCCAGCGGGATCACCTCGTGCCCCTGTGCGGCCAGCCGTGCGTCGAGGTGACGCAGCAGCTTGGCGGTGCGGGAGGAGACGGAGGGGCTGCCGGAGACGGACAGTACGGTGGCCATGGGGCCCTCTTTCGCAGGCTCGGGTTCGGTGGTGTCAGGCGTGTGCGGGGACGGACTCGCCCTCGCTGTCCGGCAGTTGAGCCTCCAGCTCGCGCACGAGGGGCAGCACCCGGCGGCCGAAGTACTCGACCTCCTCGTGGTAGTGCAGGAAGCCGAGGAGAAGGAGGTCGACGCCCAGGCGCTTGTAGGCGACGATCCGCTCGGCGATCTGTTCCGGGGTGCCGATCAGCCCCGTACGGAACCCGTCGTTGTACTGGACGAGGTCCTCGAAGCTGGAGTCCTGCCACATGCCCTTGCCGTCGGCGGTGGACTGGCCGGCCTGCTTCACCGCGGCTCCGAAGCCCTCGACGGCCTCGGAGTCGGCCTGGGCGACGATCTCGCGCAGGGTCTCGCGGGCCTCGGCCTCGGTGTCCCGGGCGATCAGGAAACCGTTCAGGCCGAACTTCGGTGCCCTGCGGCCCACTTCGGCCGCCGCCTTCCTTACGTCCGCGATCTGCTCGGTGACGCCGTCGAAGTCCTTGCCGTTGGAGAAGTACCAGTCGGAGACGCGACCCGCCATGGCGCGGGCGGCGCTGGAGTTGCCGCCCTGGAAGATCTCGGGGTGCGGGCGCTCCGGGGTGTTGAGCGGCTTGGGCTTGAGGGAGAAGTCCCGCAACCGGTAGAAGTCACCGGCGAGTTCGGTGTGGTCCTCGGTCCAGATCTGGCGCAGGGCCCGGATGAACTCCTCGGAGCGGCGGTAGCGCTCGTCGTGCTCCAGCCACGGTTCGCCGAGGGCGGTGAACTCGCCCTTGAACCAGCCGCTGACCACGTTGACCGCGAAGCGGCCGTTGGACAGGTGGTCGGCGGTGGCGCCGAGTTTGGCGAGGACTCCCGGGTGCCACAGGCCCGGGTGGACGGCCGCGATGACCTTGAGACGTTCGGTCGCGAGCAGCAGGGCGAGGCTGAAGCTGGTCGACTCGTGCTGGAACTCGGCACCGTAGCTGGCCATGTAGCGGACCTGGCTGAGCGCGTAGTCGAAGCCGTTGTTCTCGGCGAGTACGGCGAGTTCGCGGTTGTAGTCGTATCCCCAGTCGGTGCGCTGCTCGATCTTGCTGGTGACCAGGCCGCCGCTGACGTTGGGGACCCAGTAGGCGAAGCGGACGGGTTCTGTTGCGGACACGGAGAGCTCCCGGTGTGCTGTACGCGGGCATGACGAAATGAGGTCCGGCATTTCCCGCGGAAATGCGGACGGTGGAGCAGGAGCGGCGGGTCACCCGAATGGACAGCGTTGCGCAGAAAGCCGTGCGGATGCGCTGTGCGGGGAGAATTCGCCGGTCAAATCGCCGGTACGAGCGGGCGAGCTGCCGGTGCGAAGGGGACCCTACCGTCGGGGGTCGTCAGGCTGCGCGACAACAGACGGAGCTGGAGACACGCGCGAGGTCGACGTGGCGTCGCCGCGTGAGGTCCAGTCGCATCTTCATGTCGTCGATCGTCGCAGCCGCCCGTCCGGGCAGTCAAGGAATAGCCGGCCGGTCTCGTATCCCGGACCGGCGAAATTCACGAAGGCGTGACAGGGAAACCCTTGAACCCGGTGGTCCGGGGACCGCATTCTGCTGCGGTGCGAACAGAGCAGCTGGAATACATCGCGGCGGTGACCCGACTCGGTTCCCTGCGCCGGGCCGCCGAGGAACTGCACCTCTCCCAGCCCGCGTTGAGCGAGACGGTGCGGAATCTGGAACGCGAGCTGGGGGTCGACCTCCTGGAGCGCAAACGCTCCGGCGCGCGGATGAGCGCCGAGGGCCGTGAGCTGCTGCCGCACATCGTCAATGTGCTCGACGCCGTGGACCGGCTGCGGGGCGCGGCGGGCGAGCAGCACCGCATCAGCCGTATGGTCCGCGTCGGCACGGTGAACGCCGCGACGGTCCCGCTGCTCATTCCCACCGTCCAGGCCTTCCGTACGACGCATCCGCTGACCCAGGTGGAGATCGTCGGCGCCCAGCAGTCGGAGATCCACCGGGCCCTGTCGGAGGGCGGTCTCGACCTCGGCCTGGTGAACCATCTCGACGGCGACGACATGCCGGCCGACTTCGAGAGCACCGAACTGCTGTGCGGCCGCCCGGTGTTGTGCGTCCACCCGGACAGTCCGCTCGCGGCCAAGGCCGTCGTCCCGGTCTCCGACCTCCTCGACGAACCGCTGATCGCGATGCGCTCCGGATATGTCATGCACCGCTACGTCCGGCGGCTCCTGGACGGGGACGCGCCCGCCTTCTCGTACTCCACCGACGGTGCCGAGATGGGCAAGCTCATGGTCGCCGAGGGCCTGGGCTCCACGGTCCTGCCCGACTTCAGTGTCATCGGCGATCCCCTGGAGCGCCGGGGCGCGATCACCTACCGCCCGCTCTCCGACGACACGACGCGGGTCCTGCTGATGCTCCGGCGCCGCCGGGCGGAGTCCGTCCCGCGCGCCGCCGATGACCTGCACGGGGCTTTCGTGCGCCGGGCCGCCGAGCTGGGCGGCAGGCTGACCCGCCAGGACTGAATCACGGGCACGACGGGACGGCGGGGAGCCCTTCTGCACCGTGCAGAGTGCACCCGGACCCGAACCGGGCAAAGCGCACCTGCCGGAGCCCTCGTGTCACTACCCTGAGTAGCTCAGCGGTAGCAGCGGGGAGGTGAACAGGTCTGCTCATGAACGAGGACGAGAACGAGGCGTACGCGCACCACCCCGGCACCCTGCCCGTACAGCAGCTGCGGCCGGGCGACCACGCGTTCTTCAGTTACGAGGGCGACGGCCACGGCCGGGACGTGATGTCCGCGTTCGTCTGGGCCGGCCTGGCCCGCGGCGAGAAGGTCATCGTCTTCGGCCCTCCGCGGCTGACCGAGGGCCAGCTGTGGTCCGCCTTCGAGGACGCGCCCGGGCTGCTGCTGGCCACGGCGCACCGGACGGGCCGGCTGCGACTGAGCAGTATGCGGCAACTGATCCGGCCCGACCGGGAGTTCACCGCGGACCGGCAGTGGCAGCGGCTCGTGGAGGAGACCGGCGCGGCACGCGCCGAGGGCTTCACCGGGCTGCGGGCCTACATCGACATGGGGTGGGTGGCGGACCTCGACGCCGACCTCGACACGATGATGGACCGCGAGCGGCGGGCCGCACCGCTGTTCTCCGACGGGTTCTACAGCGAGATCTGCGCCTACGACCGGGACCGTTTCCCCGGCCGGGTGCTGCGGGCGATGCGGCAGGCGCATCCGCGCGATCTCCTCACCCGGATCGGCCAGTTGAGGTGCCTCCACCTGGGCGGCACGCTCCATGTGGTCGGGGAGGCCGACCTGACCACCCGCACCCAGTTCACGCGGGCGCTCGAGGAGGCGCTCCGCCTCCCCCGCGACGAGGGGCGCGTCACGGTGGACCTGCGACGGGCCGAATTCCTCAGCGTCCAGTGCGCGCGGGATCTCGTACGGCTGGCGGGCGAGGCGGGCACCGTGCGGATTCGCTGCTCCGCGCGGCACGGCGCGCTGCTCAGCCGACTGGGCGCTCGGCCGGCCGACATCGAAGTGTCCGGGTGATCGCCCCATGTCCCATACGCCAGGTGACGGTACTCCGTACACCGCTCAGGGCGTACTGCTGCGCAGCCCGTTCGGCGGCGGGGACCTGCCGCGGCTACGGGTGCTCGTGGCAGGGCACGTGTCCCTCGCCGGGCTCGCGGAGCCGCGGCGGACGGACTTCGTCACCGCCATGGACGCGGTGGCGACCAACACCGTCCAGCACGGCGGGGGTCAGGGAGCGCTGCTTCTGCTGCACCGGGCGGGTGAACTGGAGTGCCGGATCAGCGACCGGGGACCGGGCGGCACCGGGGCGGTGAGCGCCGGTCCCAGTCCCGGCGGGGAGGCTCCCCTGCCGGGCGGGGGCCTGTGGCTCACCCGTCTCGTCACCGACCGGCTCACCATCACACCGGAGGGTCCGGGGAGGACCGTCAGCTTCGCGATGCGGCTGGCGTGACGTCCGCGTAGCCGGCCAAGCGGTTCAGTCGTCGTCCCGTGCCGGGATCACCACGAGGAAGGCGTCCGACTTGAGGTCCATCACCACGGTCGCGGGCTGACCCTCGGCCCTGCGGCGCGCCGCGTATTCCTCCGCCGGCCACGATCCGCGCGGAGCTCCGGCAGGGAACCGCTCCAACACCTTCGCACTCATACCGGCGTCCACCTCCACCAACGACTCTTCAGGACCTCGTAATCATTTGCCCGCGATCTGCCGGGACATGTCATGAACGCCCGGGGCGGTCCCGCGCCCGGAAGGAGTACACCGGCGCATCCGCCGGGCCGCTTCGGGTGGAAGGGATCACTGGGGGCCGACGGAACGGGGACGACGAGGTGAGTGAGACGGAACGCATGAGCGGCAACGAGACGGGCCCCGGCCCGCACTGTCTGGTGACCGGCGCCACCGGCTACATCGGCGGGCGGCTGGTCCCGGAACTGCTGGACGCGGGGCATCGGGTGCGCTGTCTGGCCCGCTCCCCCGCCAAACTGCGCGACTACCCCTGGGCGGGCCGTACGGAGATCGTGCGCGGCGATGTCACCGACGCCGCGTCGGTCGCCGAGGCGATGCGCGGGGTGGACGTCGCCTACTACCTGGTGCACGCGCTGGGCACGGGCAAGGACTTCGAGGAGACCGACCGCAGGGCGGCCCGGATCTTCGGCGAGCAGGCCCGCGCGGCGGGCGTCCGGCGCATCGTCTATCTGGGCGGCCTCACCCCGGCAGGCGTCCCCGAGGACCAGCTCTCACCGCACCTGAGGTCCCGTGCGGAGGTCGGCCGCATCCTGCTCGACTCGGGCGTGCCCACCACGGTCCTGCGCGCCGCGGTGATCATCGGCTCCGGTTCGGCCTCCTTCGAGATGCTGCGGTACCTCACCGAACGGCTGCCGGTCATGGTCACACCCAGCTGGGTGCACACCCGTATCCAGCCGATGGCGGTACGGGACGTGCTGCGCACCCTCGTCGGCAGCGCCCGGATGCCGGCCGACGTCAGCCGGGCCTTCGACATCGGCGGACCCGAGGTGCTGACGTACCGGGACATGATGCGCCGGTACGCCGAGATCGCCGGCCTTCCGCACCGGCTGATCGTGCCCGTGCCCGTCCTCACCCCGCGGCTCTCCAGCCACTGGGTCGGTCTGGTCACGCCCGTCCCACGGTCGATCGCGCGTCCCCTCACGGAGTCACTGCGGCACGAGGTCGTGTGCCACGAGCACGACATCGCGCGGTACGTCCCCGACCCGCCGGGCCGGCCGGTCGGCTTCGACGAGGCGGTGTCACTGGCCCTGCAACGCGTGCGGGACGCCCAGGTCTCGACCCGGTGGTCGTCGGCCTCGGTGCCCGGCGCGCCCAGCGATCCGCTGCCCACCGACCCGGACTGGGCGGGCGGCAGCCTCTACACCGACCGCCGCGAACTGACCGTCGACGCCACGCCGGCCGCGCTGTGGCGGGTCATCGAGGGCATCGGCGGGGACAACGGCTGGTACTCGTTCCCACTGGCCTGGGCCGTCCGCGGCCGGCTGGACCGCCTCGTCGGCGGTGTCGGACTGCGCCGGGGCCGCCGCGACGCGGCCCGCCTGCGAGTCGGCGACTCGCTCGACTTCTGGCGGGTGGAGGAGATCGAGCCCGGTCGTCTGCTGCGGCTGCGCGCCGAGATGCGGCTGCCGGGGCTGGCCTGGCTGGAGATGTACGCGGAGGCGGGCGACGACGGGCGAACCCGTTACCGGCAGCGTGCGCTGTTCCATCCGCACGGGTTGCTGGGGCACGCGTACTGGTGGAGTGTCTCGCCGTTCCACGCCGTGGTGTTCGGCGGTATGGCCCGCAACATCGCGCAGGCGGCGACCAGGGGAGCGGTGGCGAAGGAGCCCACGTCCGCGCACTGACCCACCCACGCTTCGTCGGATTGCTTCCCCGCCCGCCCGGGGATTCACCCGCCACCCCACGAACCCACCCGCAACCACGACCTACATCCGCGGGGGCCGCGACCCTCACCCGCCACGCCGCGACCTACATCCGCCGCCCCGCGACCCCACCCGCCACCACGACCTACATCCACGGAGACCGCGACCTCACCCCTCACCCAACGACCTGCATCCGCAGGGGCCGTCGTGCCGAAATGATTCGCCGGCCCCTTCACCGCCCCACTCCCCCGCCGTCCGCACCGGAGCCCGCCATGAACGTCTCGGTCGTCCTGTTCACCTCGGACCTGCGTCTGCACGACCATCCGCCGCTGCGGGCCGCGCTCGACGGCCCCGGCGAGGTGGTGCCCCTCTTCGTGCGCGACGCGGGCATCGACGCCGCGGGGTTCGTCGCGCCCAACCGGCTGGCGTTCCTCGCCGACTGCCTGGCCGATCTGGACGCGCGGCTGCGCGAGCGCGGCGGCCGTCTCGTCGTCCGCTCGGGCGATGTCGTCGACCAGGTGGGCAAGGTGGTCGCCGAGGCGCAGGCCGACGAGGTGCACATGGCGGCCGGGGTCAGCGCGTACGCCCACCGCAGGGAGGAGAGGCTGCGTGCCGCTCTGGAGGCGGAAGGATGCCGCCTCCATGTCCACGACTCCGTGATCACCGCGGTCCCGCCCGGTGCCGTCACGCCCGCCTCCTCGGACCACTTCGCCGTCTTCACGCCGTACTTCCGGCACTGGTCGCGGCTGCATCTGCGCGACGCACTCGCCGCGCCCCGGTCGGTCAGGGTGCCGGACGGGGTCGGCTCCGAGAAGCTGCCGTCCCGCAGCGCCGTGACGGGAGTCTCGGAGGGACTGCCCGCGGGCGGCGAGACCGAGGCGAGGAAGCGGCTCACGGCCTGGCTGCGCGACGGGATCGTGTCCTACGAGGACCGGCACGACGACCTGGCCGGCGACGCCACCTCGCGCCTCTCGCCCCATCTGCACTTCGGCACGCTCTCCCCTGGGGAACTCGTCCACCGGGCCCGCCGGGCGGGCGGCTCCGGCGCCGAGGCCTTCGTACGGCAGCTGGCCTGGCGGGACTTCCATCACCAGGTGCTGGCCGCACGGCCGGCCGCGGCCGGCGCCGACTACCGGACCCAGCACGACCGTTGGCGGTCCGAGGCGTCCGCGCGGCAGGACGTGGAGGCGTGGAAGGCAGGACGCACCGGCTTTCCGATCGTCGACGCGGCGATGCGCCAGCTGCGCCACGAGGGCTGGATGCACAACCGCGGCCGCCTGCTGACGGCGAGCTTCCTCGCCAAGACCCTGTACGTGGACTGGCGGATCGGCGCCCGACACTTCCTCGATCTGCTGGTCGACGGCGACCTGGCGAACAACCAGCTCAACTGGCAGTGGATGGCGGGCACCGGCACGGACACCCGGCCCAACCGGGTCCTCAACCCCGTGACCCAGGCCAAGCGGTACGACCCGGACGGGGCGTACGTCCGGCGGTGGGTGCCCGAGCTGGCGGGGCTGGACGGCGCCGCCGTGCACGAGCCGTGGAAGCTCCCGGGCCTGGAGCGCGCGGCCTACGACTATCCCGAACCCGTCGTGGACCTCGCCGACGGGCTGGCCCGCTTCAAGCACGCCCGAGGCCGCGGCTGAGGGGCGGCAGCAAGTCCCGGCCGGGTCTACCGGCCGAGGTCACGCAGCAGTTCGCGGGCGGCCCGGGCGCCCGACGCCAGCGCTCCCTGGACGGAGCCGGTGGCCCGATGGTCCCCGCACACGTACCGGCCGGGGCCCACCCGGGCCGGGCGGCTCAGCGGCTGCGGTGGCGCCATGGCCGGCAGCGCGTCGGGAACCGTGCGGGTCGTCAGCAGCTCCCAGCCGGCCGTCTCCGCGTCGTAGACCTCCGCCAGGGCCTCGCGTACGCCCGCTTCCCGGTGTTCGTCGTCGCCGCGGAGCGCCGACGTGGCGATCAAGGACGATCCTGCGGGCGCGTAGCCGCGGACCACTGCGCTGAGCACGCACGTGTTGAGGAACCGGCGACGGGAGTCGGTGAGCAGTGTGGGTTCGCCGAGGGGCGGGCGTGGGGCCACGTGGTAGTAGGTCGTGGCGATCCGGTACGCGGGCATGTCCAGCTTGGGCAGCAGCGCGGTCGCCGGGCCGGGCCCGGTGGCCACGACCACGGCCCGGGCGGGGACTTCGCCGCCCGCGGTCAGTTCGACCCCGTCGTCGGTGAGACGGTCGACCGGGCTCTCCAGGCAGACCGTCCCGGAGGGCAGGGCGGCCGCGAGCCGGCGGGGCACCGCTCCGATGCCGTCGGCGGGCAGACAGAGGGTGCCGCGCAGCATGCTGCGCCAGACGAGATGGAAGACACGGCTGGACGTCTCCAGCTCGTCCGCCAGGAGGACACCGGAGAGGAACGGGCGGAAGAAGCGCTCGACGAACTCCTCGGAGAAACCGGCCGACGCGAGCGCGGTGCGGGTGGTGCGGTCCTCCCCCCGCTTCAGGATCCGCACCGGGGCCAGCAGGTCACGGGCCGAGAGCATGCCCAGCGCCAGCAGGTCACGGGGACCCGCGAGCCGGCCGGGCAGCAGGTCGGAGGCGCGGCGGGGAGCGCGGGTCGGATCGCTGAAGCGGAACCTCCCGCGGTCGGTGTGCACCAGCACGCCGGCGGTGAAGGGCAGCAGCCGCAGGTCGCGCAGCGACACGCGTCGCCTGGCCTGGGGATAGGACGTGTTGAACACCTGGAAACCGCGGTCGACGGTGAACCCGTCGAGCCGGTCGGAGCGCATCCGGCCGCCGACCGCGTCGGACGTCTCGAGGACGCGCACGGTGGGCCCGGAGTCGATCAGATCCCGCGCGCATGCCAGGCCGGCGAGGCCCGCCCCGACGACCAGGACATCCAGTGCACTTCGGGTCTCGGGCATGGAAACCGTCCTTCGCGTCAAAGGGCCTCGTGGCCGGGTACCCTGGAGGGCGGACGCCGTGCGCCGTCGTGGACGTCCGCTGCTCCGTTCTTCCCTGGGCCTTGGTCGCCGGGATGCGTGGACGCCGGAATGCCTACGGGCGGGGCGGCGGGCCCTACGTCGTCACCCGCGCCTTCTGCCCCGTCGTCTCCCGCGGCCCGGTGCCCGGACGCCTCCGGGAATGCCGGGGTCGCCGCAGCCCGCAGCGCGGCGACGCTGCCCGTACCGGCCTGCCTCCCCGGGTCCGCCCGGCCCGTGCCGGCGTCGGACCTTGTCGGGCGGCCGGCTCGGTGAGGTGGTCAAGGGCCCGGCCGAACCGGCCACCCGCACGTCGATCCCCGGACCGACGTGCGGGCCTCAGCGCCCTCAGGGAGCGGTTGCGCGGCCCCTCACGTCTCCTGCCTCTCTCCAGCGCTACACATAAAGAAGAAATAAGCGCAGAATGTACTTAAGCGGCTCTTACCGCATTCCGTACCAGACGCGGTCAGGCCTGCCAGAGATCAAAGGAGACGCATCATGGCCAACGTCTCGCACACCAGAGGTGACATCTCAAGTCACCCTGATGTCCCCGAAATGCGGGACCGCTACGCCCGCATGCTCGGTGGTCGCGATGTCGCGCTCGTGGACGGACCGGTGTTCCTGCTCGGTCTGTACTGCGCGGCATCCCCGTGGATACTCCACTACACGACAAGCCAGCCCCCGCTCGTGGTCCACAACCTGATCATGGGCATCGCGATAGGCCTGCTGGCTCTCGGATTCACCATCACACCGGAGAGGATGTACGGCCTGAGCTGGGCCATGTGCGCAATGGGCGCATGGATGATCATCTCGCCCTGGGTCGTGGGCACGAGCCCGGACACCGGAGTCGTGGTCAACAGCATCATCATCGGCGCGCTGGCCGTGGTGCTGGGGATGCTGTGCGCCGTCACGACAATGAGAGGCCCCACCAGGACGTAGCAGGGAAATCGTCGTCATGCCCGGCCGGCCCGCCCCGCGCGGGCCGGTCTTCTGCGTGCGCCCTACGCCGGTCGGCGACGGCGCCGGCCTCACCGGTTCGGGACCGACCACGGCTCCCTCGACAGCGGACGTCCGGTCTCGAGGAAGGACTTCAGGTTGGACAGCACCGCCGCCCAGCCGCCTGCCGCGTCCCTCAGCATGATGTCGTCGGCCAGGTCCTCGTGGGTCACGGTGAGCCGGACGATGTCGCCGTGCGGCTGGATGTCGAAGGTGGCCCGCGAGTACTTGTCCTCCTGGCCCTCCTCCTCGGGGGCGACCCACGTCGTCACGAGCCGGGTCGGCCGCTCGCTCTCCACGACGGTGCCGACGACGTCGGCGATGTCCGAGCCGTCCGTGCGCCGGTGCTCCCAGCGGGAACCGGGCTGCCAGTCGGAGACGTTGCGGTGGCCCCAGTAGGCGGCCGACAGGTCGGCGTCGGTCAGGGCGTCCCAGACCCGCTCGGGCGTGCTCTCGATGTAGATGACGTACACGAAGCTCGGTTTGTCGGTCATCGTTCCCTCGGCTCGTCGCTTGAGGTCGCTCAGCGCACGCAGACGCGGGCGCTCGAATTTGTCGATCCACCGCTCCTGGATCTCGTGGAGCGGGACCGGATTCAGATAGTGCAGTCGCTCCCGCCCCCGGCGCACCACGGCGACCAGGTTCGCGGCCTCCAGGACACCCAGATGCTGGGTCACCGACTGACGCGTCATGGCGAAGTGCTCGCACAGCTCGCCCAGCGTCTGCCCGTTGTGCTCGTGCAGCCGGTCGAGCAGCCGCCTGCGCGTCCGATCGGCCAGCGCCTTGAACACCTGGTCCATCCCGGGGTTGTCCTCTGTTCGCACACTCAACGTTATGCAGGCAATTCCTTGCATATCAATCGGGGGCCCTCCTTGTGCCTTGTGCCGATCGCACCGTTGCAAGGGGAAGGCGCAGCCGAGGCGAAGGCGAAGCCCAAGAGCCGAAGGCGAAGCCCGTGCCCAAGCACGCGCCCGAGCCCGCGCCCGAGCCGAAGCCGAATCCGGCCACGATCGGCGGTGGCGAGCCATCGCCTAGCTGGAGGCAGCGCCAGTGCGTCCGGTACAACAACCCACTTGCCCGGGTCACGCCGGAGCCACCGGAATATTCGCTCGCAGGGCGGGCCCCCGCCGCGCACACTGACGCCGTGAGTCGAACTGTGAGCGCGTGGGTGACGTCGGGTGGGGACTTCCTCGGAGTCGTCGGCCCCTTTCCGGTGGACGTTCCGTGGTGGTCCGAGGTGGAGCCCGTCGTCGGCCGGCTGGAGGACGCGCTCGGCGTTCCGGTGCTGGTGCTACGACTGCTGTCCGTGGACGGCGGCGAAGGGGCCCGGGACGGCCATGTGACCTACCACGTCGAGGCGTTGGGGCACCCCGATCCCAGGAGGCTGGACCATCTCCCGGTCGATCAGGGCGTGTTGACCACGCACCAGGAGTTCCGGTCACCGTGGGCGCGCGCCGACGGGCTGCGGGAACTCCTCGACTGGGCGTCGGGGACGCTGGCCTCGGCCGGACGTCCGGTGACCGGTCCCGTCGAGCAGCGCCGGACATGGAATCTGGCGGGGCTCTTCCGGCTGCCCACCGCACGGGGCCCGGCCTGGCTCAAGACCACCCCGCACTTCGCCGCCGACGAGGCCACGGTCATCGGGGCGTTCGCGGAGGTGGACAGAGGACTGGTCCCGGCAGTTCTCGGTTCCGGCGACCGCCGCATGCTGATGGAGCACATCCCCGGCGAGGACTGCTGGGGCGCCTCCGCCGAGACCGTCCAGGCGATGGTGGGCCGTTTCGTCGCCGCGCAGGCGACGCTCGCGTCCCGGCGCCCGCCGGGCCTGCCGGACGGCCGCGCGGCGGCGCTCGCCGCCCGGGTCGGCGCTCTGCTCGACAGCCCCGTCGCTCAGGAGCTGACCGCCGAAGAGGTGTCCGATGCAAGGGAGTTGGCGAGCCGCTGGACCGAACTCGCGGAGTGCGGCCTCCCGGACACCGTGGTGCACGGCGACTTCCATCCGGGCAACTGGCGCAGCGACGGCGGCCCAGCGGTCGTCGTCGACTTCGCCGACGCGCACTGGGGTCAGCCCGTCCTGGACGCCCTGCGACTCTGCGACTTCCTCGCCGAGGAGGTACGGCCGGTGGCTGTGCGCGTCTGGGTCGACGCCTGGACGTCCCACCGCCCGGCAAGCGATCCGGCCCGCGCCCTCGAACTCGCCGAGTGCCTCGCCCCGCTCGCGTACGCCGTCCGCTATCTGGAGTTCCTGGACGGCATCGAGCCCTCCGAACGGCTCTATCACGAGGGCGATCCGGCGGCGGAGATCCGCACGGCCGTCCGCCTCGCCCGCAACCCGAGCCCGGCCTTCGCCCCGGGCACCGCTCCTGCGTCCGCAGGGGGCCCGGTTCCCCGGTGATCAGCGGCTCGTCGGCCACCTCGGCGCACCTGCGCGGCCGTGGAGGCCACCCTTGGCGTCGGCACGTCCTCGCGACATGACCGACGCATCGACCCGCGGCGCCCCAACGGCAGTACTGAGCACCGCACTTGGCCGGACATGAGTCACGCCTCGATATGCTGTCGGTCCGGTTGTGGGGAGCGGGGGCAGCGATGATCGGTGACAACGACGACGACGGCGAGATCTCGACGCCACCGAGCTTGGGTGCTGTTGTCGATCTGGCGCCGGTGCGTGATCGCGATCAGCCTGCGTGGCTGGCGCTGAGCGAGGACGGCACGATCAGCCGGTGGGACGTGGCAGCCGGCAGTCACGAGACGGTCGGAGCCACCACCGTTCCGGCGGAATCCGATCGCGAACCATGGAATGGTTACGAGCTCCGCAGGCACCTTCATGCCTCCCACGACGGCATGTTCGCCGCGGTGGTCAACGACCACGGCCTGTTCGGCGAGGTGGTCGACCTCCGGACCGGCGAGATCACTCTGGCTCTGGACAACCAGGGTGATGAAGAAGAGACAGTCCCGTTCTCACTGGAGTTCACGCGAAATGGTGGGCGTTGTGTCGTGATCCACCGCACGGCCTGGAACCGGCTGGATGTGTCGGACGCGCAGACGGGAGCGTTGCTGACCGACCGCTCGCTCCCCACACGTACGGACCCGGAAGCCGTGCTGGAGCACGACCTGGACTACTTCCACGGCGCACTGTATGTGAGCCCTGACGGGAAGCGGATCCTGGACGACGGCTGGATATGGCAGCCGGCCGGGATCCCTGCGGTGTGGGATCTCGGCCAATGGATCGAGGGCAACGTCTGGGAGTCCGAGGACGGTCCGAGCCGGGTCGATCTCTGCGACCGGTGGTACGACTGGAATCGTGCCGTGACCTGGATCGACTCGACCCGGGTCGCCGTCGAGGGCCTCGGCCACGACGACATTGACACGCGCCCCGGGGCACGGATCTTCGATACGAGTCGAACCGGCCGAAGTGAACCGCCGCGGAGGCCGAGGGCCGTAGAACTCCTTGCGTTCGAAGGCCCGACCGGGCGTTTCTTCAGCGATGGCACCCGCCTGTTCAGTTGTGGTGACACCGACTTGTCGATATGGGACCCGACTGCGGGAAAGCTTCTGGGCACCGTTCCCGACTTCTCCCCCGCGCACTATCACCCAGGCGCCCGGCAGTTCTTGGAGCTCACCGACGGCGTGGTCCGCCTCTGGGCCGCTTGACCGGTTGTACCGCTACTCGCGACGCGTTGTCGCCTGATCGGTGCAGCGTCCTCTGCACGCTTCAGAAGGCCGTACCGGATCGTCCGGCGGGGAACCGGAGAGGCGGGCGTCGGGCGTCGGGCTTTCCACGGTGGACAAGAGAGCACGGCGGGCGCCGGGAAGTCCTGGGTCGGAGCGACATTATGCTGAGGGAATGGTCGAGCCGTTGCCTTCCGTTGTCGCGGGCCGGTGGCGGCCGAGTGCCGGGGCCGCCGTTCGCATCGGGCGTCGTACGCTCGTGGAATCGCTGTATCTCCTTACCGCGCCGTTGAGCGCCGCTGCCGGTCTGCTGCTGATGGCCGGCGGCCTGTGCGTCGGGGCGGTCGGTTCGTTGTCGCCGATCGTGTCGCCCGTCGCCGCCCGGGCGCTGGCGCTGGCGCGGTGGCCCGGCGACCTGGAGTGGTGGCGGATCGGCCAGGTGCGTTCCCGGGCGGGCGGGGCACGGAACACGGGCCGGCAGCCGAGGTCGACGGAGACGGCCGACGCGGCCGGTCCTGGGCTGTGGCTCGACCTGGCGCACACGGTGACGGTGCTCCCCGTCGTGCTGGTCACCACGGTGGTGACGGTGCTGTGGTGGTTCGTGGGAGTCGCGACCGCCACGTACCCCCTGCGCAGCCGGGGCACATCCGGGTCGCTGCCGCCCATGACCCTGTACGCGGGCAGCGGCCGGTCCCACATCGCCCTGAGTCTGGGGCTGACGTTGCCGGCCGAACGGCTCGCCTTCGCGGTCACCCTCGCCGCGCTGCTGCTGTCCACCCTGCCGCTGGTGACCCGGGTATGCGTCGCGGCCCAGGCTGGTCTCGGGCAGGCGTTGTTGTCCGACCTGTCCGCGTTGCACCGCAGGATCCGTGGACTGGAGCAGGAGCGCGACACCGCCCGCGCGCAGGCCGTGGCAGTGGTGACGGCTGAGGCGGCTGCCCTGCGTCGGCTCGAACGCGACATCCACGACGGGCCCCAACAGCAGTTGGTGCGTCTGGCGATGGAACTGGGACGCGCGCAGCATCACTTCGACAGCAGGCCGGAACTCGTCCGGGCCGCACTCGCCGACGCGGTCCTCCAGACCCAGGAGGCGCTGGACGAACTCCGGGCGCTTTCACGAGGCATCGCCCCGCCGATCCTCGCCGACCGAGGACTGCGGGAGGCGCTGTCCTCGCTGGCCGCGCGCAGCGTCGTACCCGCCGAGCTCGACGCCGGTCCGCTGGGCCGTCAACTGGACGCCGCCGTCGAGACCGCCGCGTATTTTGTGGTCGCCGAGGCGCTGACGAACGTGGCCAAACACAGCCACGCCCGCCGGTGCACGGTCGGAACGCGTCACGCCGAGGGCATCCTGCGAGTCTGGGTGGCGGACGACGGGGTGGGCGGCGCGGCCCTGGCCAAGGGACACGGACTGCAGGGGTTGGCCGACCGGGTGCATGCGGTCGGCGGCCGACTGCGCGTCGACAGTCCCGAGGACGGCCCGACAACGATCACCGCGGAGTTGCCATGTCGCTGATCTCGGACGAAGCAGTCCCTGAACCACCGTCGGACCGCACCGCCCGGGTCCCACTGTCGCTGATCTCGGACGAAGCAGTCCCTGAACCACCGTCGGACCGCACCGTCCGGGATCCGCTGCGGATCGTCGTCGCCGATGACTCGGTGCTGCTGCGGGAGGGCCTGGTCCGACTGCTCACCGAGGACGGCCACGACGTGGTGGCGGCGGTCGGTGACGGCCCTGCCCTGGTCGAGTCGGTGCTCGCACACCGCCCGGACGTGTCGGTCGTCGATGTGCGGATGCCGCCGACCCACACCGACGAGGGTCTGCGGGCGGCGATCACCGCCCGCGGCCAACTGCCCGGCGCCCCCATGCTGGTACTCAGCCAGTACGTGGAGGTGTCCTACGCCGCCGACCTGCTCGCGGACGGTTCCGGCGCTGTCGGGTATCTGCTGAAGGACCGGGTCGCCAAGGTCGAGGAGTTCCTGGACGCCCTGGACCGCGTCGCCCGTGGCGCGACGATGCTCGACCCTCAAGTCGTCGCCCAGTTGCTGGCCGGACGGCGCCGGGACGACCCGCTGGGCGCACTGACCGCGCGTGAACGACAACTGCTGTCACTGATGGCAGAGGGCCATTCCAACACGGCCATCGCCCGGCAACTGGTGCTCTCCAACAGCGCGGTGGAGAAGCACATCGGCAACGTCTTCGCGAAGCTCGGCCTGCCGCCCGACGACACCCGGCACCGCCGCGTGCTCGCCGTCCTCGCCTACCTCAACGCCTGACGGCGGCCCATCACCAGCCGCCTTCGAAGAAGCCCAGAAGCGCCGGCGCCGAGTCGACCGTGGTGACCAGGTTCGCCACGGCGACCACGATGACGGCCGACGACAACACGGCCCAGAGAAGACCGAACGACCTGAACACGCGCCTCGTTCGTCTGCCGGACGCACCTGTTCTCGCGAACCTCTTCCACGACACGACACTCATGCCGACAAGGACGGCCGCCACCGTCGTGGCGGCCACGGCTATCACCGCGTGGTATCGGGAGAAGTCACTGACCATCACCTCGATGGCAGGCGGAGTTCGGTCACCGGAATCCGGGTAGTCGGCCAGGCGCTGCCTGACCTGATCGAGCGTATCGGCGAGTTCTCCGTGGGACGCGTGCATCGGTAGCATCGACAGCAGCGAGGAGAAAGGCGCTATCGCCCCTTGGACGTTGGCCGCGACCGCCGCCAACGAGAGCAGCGCGAGCGCCGTGACGACAATCCCGGCCGACGCGAGAGCGGCCCTGCCTCCCGTCCCGAGCCCGGCGGCCCGCAGAAAAGCCTTCCAGAGCAGAACGCCGAGCGTTGTCAGCACGGCCAGCAGGGTCGCAGCGATCACGGCCTTGACCACGTGATAGTCGCGCCAGTAGTCAACAAGCCTTGCCAAGCCGGGGGAAAGGGTCCGGTCGCCGGAACTCCAGTAGTCGACGAACGACTTGGAGAGGCTGTCGATGACGGCTCGCTGATCACCGAAGCCGCCGCCGGACATGCTCGCCGCCAAAGGACCGGGGGCGAAGACGAAAGCCGGTACGAGGGCCACGACAAGAGCGACGAGCACGGCTAATGCGCGACCAGGGATATCCGCGGATCGGGATGGTCCGTGCGTGCTGGTGGGTCCCGCCGTTGTTTTCATGCCGTTGACCATGTCGCGCCGGGGCTCGCCCGGTCACTGCGGTCTGCCATCCACTTGGGGTGTGGCCTGCCACACCCCGCCCATGATCCGCCGGGCAGGGCCGTGTTCTCCAGACCGGCCGGGATCTCCTCGTCGGCCCATGGCGGCCTTGGGAGTCACCCTGGCTGGACCCCCAAAGCCCGCGACCCTGCTGGACCCCCAAAGCCCGCGACCCTGCTGGGCCCCGAAGCCCCCGGCCCGCCCCGCCTCCTCAGGCCCCAGCCGGTTCCGCGTCCGGCGTCGCAGGCGCGAGGTACTCCTCGGTGATCTCCCGCGGGCCGAAGGGCCACACCTTTTCGAAGCGCGCCCACAGGACGAAGGCCACGCAGCCGAGCGCCACCCAGGCCAGGGACCATTCGATGGGATGACGGCCCGGGGAGTTCTTGTCCGCGTACCCGTAGATCGTCAGCCAGCCCACGAGGGCGACGATGCTCGGCACGGGGTAGAGCCACATCCGGTACGGGCGGCGCAGGGCGGGCTGGCGTTTGCGCAGGACCGTGAGGGCGAGGATCTGGGCCAGTGCCTGGACGATGACCATCACCGTGGTGAGCAGCTGGATCAGCGTGGCGAGGTCGGTGTGACGGCCGATGAGGAAGCCGATCGCGGTGATCACACCCATCGTCGCCAGGCCCAGCATCGGGAAGCGGTGCCGGGGGTGCAGCTTGGCGTAGGGGCGGAAGAAGACGCGTTCGCGGGCGGCGTCGTACGGGACGCGCGAGCCGCCGAGCAGTCCGGTGAAGACGGAGGCGAAGGCCGTGATGAGGATGAGTACCGTCACCGTGTCGGCCGCGCCCTTGCCCCAGGTCTTCTCCAGGACGGCGGAGGCCACGGACGTCGAGGCGATGTCGCCGGGGTCGGTCATCCGGTGCCAGTCGATGACCCCCAGGGTGCCGATCTGGAGCAGCAGGTAGATCGCCATGATGCCGAGGATCGAGAAGACGATGGAGCGCGGCAGCGTGCGGCCCGGATCCTTGATCTCGGCACCCATGTAGGCGGTGGTGTTGTAGCCGAGGTAGTCGTAGATGCCGATGGTCAGGCCCGCGGCGAAGCCGATCCAGAAGTGGTTGCTGGTCAGCTCGAAGGCGTGCGCGGGGTAGGTGAAGGCCAGGTCCGGGCTGAAGTCGGTGGCCGCGGCCAGGATCACCAGCAGGACCGAGGTGATCATGACGGCCCACATCACGGCGGTGATCCGCGCGATGTGCTCGATGCCCCGCCACAGCAGCAGCACCACCAGTGCGACGATGCCGAGCCCGACGAGGTCCCCGGTGGTCTCCCCCATGCCCGGCGCCAGATAGCCCAGGTACTGGACGAAGCCGACCACTCCGGTGGACATGATCAGCGGGATGAACAGCATGGCCGTCCACACGAACAGGAACGGCATCAGACGTCCGGTCCGGTACTGGAACGCCTGGCGCAGATAGACGTAACTGCCGCCGGAACCAGGCATCGACGCGCCCATCTCGGCCCATATGAGTCCGTCGGCGAGCGCCAGCACGGCGCCCGCGAGGAACCCGATGACCGCCTGGGGGCCACCGAACGCCGCGACCATGAGCGGGATCGTGACGAACGGTCCGATGCCGCACATCTGGCTCATGTTGATGGCGGTGGCCTGGAACAGACCGACGCGACGGACGAAGCCACCCGTGGGTGGCGGGCTACCGGACATGGGGCCTCCTGAGACGAGACGCGGGGAGAGGTACGGAGTGACGGCCGACGCCGCTGAGCGGCCGTCGGATCAAGGACGGCGGGTATCCGGCCGGCGCTTGGCTCCCCTCGGCTCGCCCGGCAAGGCTGACTGGGCGATAAAGTTAAGGAGCCTTACTAGATGCGTCAAGGGGCTGTCCCTCATGCGTGAGAATGGTGCGATGCCCGCCAGCGACGTCGCAGAGCAGTCCGATCAGCCCTGGAGCCGCAGGCGGCTGCGCAGCACCAACGAGCGACTGCTGCTCGACCGGCTGCGCGCCGCCGGCGCCGCGTCACGCGCCCAGCTGGCCCGCGAGACGGGCCTGTCGAAACCGACGGTCTCCAGCGCGCTCGCCGCGCTGGAGGAGGCCGGACTGGTCCGCGAGGCCGGCACCCACGCGCCGGAGCGCGGCCGGGTGGCGGTCCTGTACGCCCCCGATCCGGCAGCCGGTCACGCGCTCGGCATCGACATCGGCCGCGGCTGGCTGCGGGTGGCGCTGGCCAATCTGGACGGCGAGGTGGTGGCCCGCGCCGACGTCCGCAACCGGGCCCGTACCTCGGGCGCCATGGCCGATCTGGTCGTGACCACCGCACACCAGGTGGTCGCCAACTCCGGCGTGGGCCCTGCCGAGGTGGCGCACGCGGTGGTGGGCACACCGGGCGTCTACGACGAGAAGCGGCGGCGGGTGCGCTACGCGATGCATCTGCCCGGGTGGGGCCGCGCGGGCCTGTTCGACCGGATGCGGGACGAGCTCGGCATTCCGCTGGAGGTCCACAACGACGCCAACCTCGCCGCGCTCGGCGAGTACACGTACGGGGTCGGCGCCGGCAGCCGGCTCTTCGCGTACATCATGATCGGCACCGGGCTCGGCATGGGTGTCGTCAGCGAAGGGCGGCTCTTCACGGGCGCGCACGGCGGAGCCGGGGAGATCGGCTTCCTGCCCTGGCCGGGCGGCCAGAAGCCGGACACGCTGGAGGACGCGGTGTCCGGCGAGGCGGTAGTCGAGTCGGCCCGGCTGTTCGGCATGACCGGCCAACTCACCGCGAAGGCCGTCTTCGACGCGGCGCGGGTGGGAAACCCCGCCGCGCTCAAGGCGGTCGGGCTGGAGGGCGAGCGCATCGCGCACACCGTCGCCGCGGCGGCTGCGGTGCTGGACCCCGATCTGGTGGTGCTGGGCGGCGCGGTGGCCCACAGCGTCGATCTGCTGCTGCGCCCGGTGCGCGAGACGCTGCGCACCCTCACGCCGCTGCGTCCGAAGGTCGTGCCCAGTCGGCTCGGCGAGGACGCGGTGCTGCTCGGCGCGGTGGCGACCGCCCTGGGCACCGCCCGGGACGTGGTGTTCGAGCGTCGCACCGCGTCGTGACTCCGGCCCCGGCGGGCCCCTTTCGGCCCGGGGCGGTGATTGACATGGATTGCTCAGCCGCCTAGCTTGTGGGCCCAGTTAGTAAAGTTTCCTAACTTGCAGTGCCGTAGCGCGGATGCTCCCCCACCTCCCAAGGAGACCACCGTGTTCCACCGCCCTGCCCTCGGACGGCGCTTCGCGACGGCGGCCGTCGCCCTGGGCCTCCTCGGCACCCTGTCCACCAGCGCGTGGGCCGGCGCCCACGACAGCGGACCGGCGGCCGCTCACCGCCCCCGCGTCACGTCGGTGGCCGCCACCCCCGGCAGCACCACCGCGCTCTCCGGATACGCGATCCAGTCGACGGCGAAGGTCACCGACTCCCCGGCGACCGTCTCCAGCCCCGGCTACCCGGCCCGTGACTGGTACCCGGCCGGTTCGCGTTCCACGGTGCTCGCGGCACTGCTCGCGAACGGGAAGTACGCCGACCCGTTCTACTCGACCAACCAGCAGAAGATCCCCCAGGCCGACTTCGACGTCCCCTGGTGGTACCGCTCGGACTTCACGGTGTCGGACACCTCCGCGCGCACTTATCTGGACTTCAGCGGCGTGATCTCGGCGGCGGACGTCTACGTCAACGGCCGGCAGATCGCCACGGCCGCCGACGTCGCGGGCGCCTACACCCACCACGAACTGGACGTGACCTCCCTGGTGCGGGCGGGCACGAACACGGTCGCCTTCCGCATCCAGCCCAACGACCCGAACAAGAACCTGACCATGGGCTGGATAGACTGGCTGCAGCCGCCGCCCGACGAGAACATGGGGATCGTCCGCGACGTCCTCGTCCGCCGGGGCGGCCCGGTCGCCCTGCGCGACGCGCACGTCGTCACCAAACTGGACGTCCCCTCCCTCGCCTCCGCGGACCTCACGGTCAAGGCGAAGGTCCGCAACGACTCGGGCGCCGCCGTCACCGCCGAAGTCAGGGGCACCATCGGCTCGGTGGCGTTCGCCAGGACCGTCCCCCTCGCCGCGCACGAAACGAAGGCGGTCACCTTCACCCCGGCCGACGTCCCGGGGCTGCATCTGACGGCCCCCAAGGTCTGGTGGCCCGCGGGCATGGGCGGACAGCCGCTCTACGGCCTCGATCTGACCGCTTCCGTCGCCGGCACCGTTTCGGACACCGCGCACGAGGACTTCGGCATCCGGGACGTGAAGGCGCCGCTCAACTCCGACGGTGCACGGCAGTACAGCGTCAACGGCCGCAAGCTGCTCATCAAGGGCGGCGGCTGGTCCCCCGACGAGTTCCTGCGCTGGGACCGCACCTACGTCGAGGACCGGCTGAAGTACGCGCTCGACCTCGGCCTCAACACCATCCGGCTGGAAGGGCACATCGAGCCTGACGAGTTCTTCGACCTCGCCGACCGCTACGGCGTCCTCACGCTGCCGGGCTGGGAGTGCTGCGACAAGTGGGAGGGGAACGTCAACGGGGACGAGCGCGGCGACAAATGGACCGCGGCCGACTATCCGGTGGCCAAGGCGTCGATGGCCGCCGAGGCCGCCCGCCTGCGCGATCATCCGAGCGTCATCTCGTTCCTCATCGGCAGCGACTTCGCACCCGACGCGACGATCGAGAAGAACTACCTCGACGCCCTCCAGGCCGCCGACTGGCCGACACCCGTGGTCGCCGCCGCGTCCGACAAGTCCTCCCCGGTCTCCGGCCGTTCGGGCATGAAGATGACCGGGCCCTACGACTGGATCCCGCCGAACTACTGGTACGCAAAGCGCGAGGGCGGCGCCACCGGCTTCAACTCCGAGACGAGCGGGGGCCCCGACATCCCCACGCTCGACACCCTGCGCCGCATGATGACCCCCGCCGAGCTGGACACCCTCTGGAAGAACCCCGACGCCCAGCAGTACCACCGCTCACCCTCGTCGACCTTCGGCACCCTGAAGATCTACGACAGCGCACTCGCCGGACGCTACGGGCCCGCATCGAGCCTCGCCGACTACGTACGCAAGGCCCAGCTCGCCCAGTACGAGAACGTCCGCGCCCAGTACGAGGCCTACGGGCGCAACGCCACCGACTCCTCGAAGCCCTCGACCGGCGTCGTGTACTGGATGTTCAACAGCGGATGGACCTCCCTGCACTGGCAGTTGATGGACCGCTACCTCGACCAGGGCGGTGCCTACTTCGGCGCCAAGAAGGCCAACGAGCCGTTGCACATCCAGTACTCCTACGACGACCGCTCGGTGGTCGTGGTGAACAGCCGGCACACCGGGGCGTCGGGCCTCACGGCACGCGTCACCCTCTTCAACACCGACGGCTCCCAGAAGTACGACCACACGGCCACCGGTGTGAGCGTGGGCGGAGACGGGGCACGCAGTACAGCGCTCACCGTGCCGTCCTCGGTGAGCGGCCTGTCGACGACGTATCTCGCCCGTCTGACACTCACCGACGCCCAGGGCAAGGAGGTCAGCCGCAACGTCTACTGGCTCTCCACCAAGCCGGACACCCTCGACTGGGCCAACACCGACTGGTACTACACGCCGACGACGAGCTACGCCGACCTCAAGGGCCTCAACTCGATGGCTCAGGCGCCGGTCTCGGCCACCGCGTCGACGACCGAGGGCACGGACGGCACCTCGACGACGACGGTCACGGTACGGAACACCGGAACGGGCAGGACGCCGTCTCTGCTCACCGACGTGCACCTCGTGGACTCGACGGGCAAGCCGGTACTGCCGGTTCAGTGGTCGGACAACCAGGTCAGCCTGTGGCCGGGCGAGTCGACGACCCTCAAGGCCACGTACCGGACCGCCGATCTGCACGGCTCCACGCCTCGGGTACGGGTCTCCGGATGGAACACACCGGAGCAGACGATCCGGGTGCGGTGAGGTGAGACGGAGGGGGCGGGCCCGGTCCGGGCCCGCCCCCCTTCGCTCAGCTCACACTGACTGCCGTGTCGTCCAGCACGAACGACGTCTGCAGGGTGGAGCCTTCGACGCCGGTGAACTTGACGGTGACCGTCTGTCCGGCGTACCCGCTCAGGCTGAAGCTGCGCTGGGTGTACCCCGAACCGGCGTTCAGGTTCGAGTACGTGGCCAGGGTCGACAGCACGGTGCCAGCGCTGTTGAGGACCTGGGCCTTGAGGGTGTCGTACGCCGTGCTGGTGGTCGTCTCGGCCGTGTCCACGTGGAGATAGAAGCTCAGGGTGGCGGCGCAGCCGGACGGGATGGTCACCGACTGGGCCAGCGTGTCGGTGTGCGCGGAGCCGTAGCCGTTCAGCCAGGCCTTGTACGAGCCCGTACGGGCGGCTTCGCCGGTGTCGTCGGTGATCACGCCGCTGCTGGTCGTCCAGGACGAACTGCCCGACTCGAAGCCGGGGTTGGCGAGCAACTGGGCGGCCGTGCAGGTGCCGCCGCCACCGCTGGTGCTGCCGCCCGCGAGCCACTCGGTGGCGTTGAGGGCGAGGGCGGCGTTCGTCGCGCCGGGGTCGTTCCAGCCGTCGTAGAGCGTGTTGCCGGGCTGGCCGGTGTCGTCGTCGATCGGGGAACTGTCGCCCCAGAACGCGACGCGGCCACTGCCGAACGTGCTGGTGGCGAAGAAGGCGCCCGTGTTCCCGGAGTAACCGGTGCGGTAGAGCAGGCCCTTGACGGTCGCGTTGTCGGCGGGCTTGAGCGTGGCCGTCGTGCCGCTGGCGATGAGGCTCTTGCTGACGGTGCCGAAGGAGCCGTGCAGGACCGGGTTGGTGCTGTCGCTGATGGCACTCGGGTAGTCCGAGCCGATGCTCAGTGAGTCGATGGAGAAGCCGAACGGGTCCGTGCTGTCGACACTGTTGTTGGTCATCAGGTCGTTGAGGATCTCGAGCGCGTCCTCGCCGTCGTTGTTGCGGTCGGCGCCGGTGTGGTCGGAGATCATGAACAGGCCGCCGCCGTTCTTGACGAACGTCATGATGGCGGTCTTCTCGGCCGTGGTGAAGAGGGTGTTCGGTTCGGGCAGGACCAGGGTGTCGAAGTTCTTCAGATCGGTGGTGGCGGAGCCGCCGTAGGAGAGGCTGGAACCCGAAGGGAGCGTCTTGAGGCTGTAGTTGCCGGTCTTCTGCAGCGCGACGCCCCAGGAGGAGATCGCGCCGGTCCAGTCGGTTTCGGCGGAGGGTGTGGAGTCCTGGCCCAGGGGGTCGGGCTGGCTGGTGGAGATGATCCAGTCGGCGTTGCCGGCCGTCTCGGCGTGCGCGTTGTCGAACAGGACGCGGTGCGGGGTGGCGGCGGCGGCCGAAGCGGCCGAGGACGCCTGGACGGCGGCGCCCGTGGTGAGCAGTCCGAACAGGGTCAGTGCCGTGGTGAGTCTGTGGCGGGACCTTCTGAATCCGAGCATCCGGCAACCTCCGTGAGGGGTGGGGAGAGGCGATGCGGGCGCCAAGTCTGCGCGCGTAGAACGGTCGTTGACCGAGCCTCGCGCAACAGGCCATTGAACGGTACATGGCAAGTTGACAACTGAACAGAAGACCGTGACCGCAAGGCGGGACTGGCTCCGCCCCGAACGGGAAGACGCCCTGTGCGGGGCGGGACTGGCTCCGCCTCGAACGGGAAGACGCCCTGTGCGGGGAGTTCCGACGAAGAGGGGCAGAGATGGAGATCTCGGGCATCATCAGTGCCATCGTGATCGGTATCGTCATCGGCGTGCTGGGCCGACTTGTCGTCCCGGGGCGGCAGCGCATCGGCATCCTGTGGACGATCGCGGTCGGCATCGTCGCCGCGTTCATCGGCGCGGGCATCGCGGCGGCGTTCGGCGTGGCCGACACCGACGGGATCGACTGGGTCGAGTGGCTCATCCAGATCGGCTTGGCCGCACTCGGTGTGGCCGCACTGGACCGGGCGAAGGCGCACCGCTGACGGACACCTTCACGGCGCCGGCCCGACGCCCGCGGCGGGAGGCGGTTCCGGTGGCTCGGGTGCCGGAGGGCTGCCCGGCACCTGACGGCTCACCAGGCCCGGAGGGCCGGCAGCTGGAGACCTGTTGACCGGAGCCGCTTCCGATGCGGGAGCGGCTCCGGCCGGGCGCGGGCAAACCCTGTTGCCGTCGTCGCCACGCGGCGGCTAGCTTCTGCGGGTTCAGCACCGCATCCCGCAGCCTCGGAGACATCTTGCCCCTGCGCATCACGCCCCTGACCGATCCCGAACCCACGCCGTCGAGTCGGCGGCTGGCGTGGCTCGCCTCCGACGACGGGGGTGTGCCCGTGGGTTCCGCGTTCGTGCGCCTGTTCACGAAGGAGGGGCAGGATCATCTCGCGGAGCTCGATGGGGCGGTGCATCCCGTGGAGCGTCGGCGGGGCGCCGGAACGCGACTGCTCGACGCGGCCGTCGGCGCGGCCCGTGCGGATCGACGCCGGTCGCTGGTCGCACAGGCCGAGGCGGGGTCGCCCGGCGATCTGTTCCTGGCGGCACGCGGTTTCCGGCGGGTGCTGGCGCTGACGTACGCGCGGCTGCCGCTCGCCGACGCACCGCTCGACCGCATCACCGCCCTCGCCCAACAGCCGCACCCCGGTTACACGTTGGTCCACTGGGACGACACGGTGCCCCCGGAACTGGCGCGCACCTTCGCCGACTCGCGGCGGGCCATGGACGACATGCCGATGGAGGGGACCGACCACGGCACGGTCGTCTGGGACGTGGAGCGGGTGGTCGCGGTCGCCGAGACGATCGCGAAGCGCGGCGAGCTGCTGCACACGGTCGCGGCCCTGGACGCCTCGGACGGCTCGATCGTCGGCTTCTCGGAGCTGGTCGTGCCGGGCGACGGACGAGGTGACGGGCAGCACTACGGCACCGGCGTGCTGCCCGAGCACCGCGGCCACGGACTCGGGCGGTGGATGAAGGCGGAGTCGATCCGGCGCGCCCGCGCGCGGCACCCCGGGCTCGACGGGCTGCTGACGGACACCGCCGACAGCAACGCGCCGATGAACGCGGTCAATGACGCCCTCGGCTATCTGCCGACCCACCGGGCGGTGGAGTACCAACTCGATCTGTGACGCGGCCGGTTGGTCAGCAACCGGGCCGAAGGCGCGCGTGCATACATGCTGGGGCGACCGAGTCGACCGACCTTATCGCCCCACCCCCATCGGTCACGTCGCTCACGCCTCCGGCGCAGCCCGGCCCGCGTCGACCGCGTACACGTACGGCGTCGTCGTGGTCAGTGGCACGAAGCCGAGGCGGGCGAGGACCGGGCGGCTCTGGCTGGAGGCGTCGACCTGGACGTAGCGGTAGCCGCGGTCGGCGGCGACCCGGGCGCGGTGGGCCACGAGGGCGCGATAGATGCCGCGGCCCCGCCAGCCCTCGACCGTGCCCCCGCCCCACAGCCCGGCGAACCGGGCGCCGGGCACCAGTTCCATACGGGCCGCGCTGACCGGTGTGTCGCCGGCGAGGGCGACCACGGCGACGACGTTGTCCGCGTCGCCGGTTACCTGGGCGAGCAGCTGGTGGCGCAGCCGGGTGCTGTCCGTACCGAAGGCCTGTTCATGGACGTCCGCCACCAGGTCGACTCCTGCCCGGTCGGTGACGGGAAGCAGCCGTACGCCTTCGGGCGGTTCGGCGTCGAGCGTCAGATCGCCCAATTCTGCGATCATCAGCGTCTCCTCCGCCTCGGCGGTGAACCCGGCCGCTGTCAGCCGCTGCCAGAGGTCCTCCGGCTGGTCGTGCCCGTAGAGCTTCCACTCGAAGTCACGTCCCAGTCCGGTGAAGTACCGCACCTGCTCGGCCACCGCCGCGTCGGCGGTCGATTCGTCGAGGTCCGACCAGACCACGCCGTTCCACCCCTGGTCGGTGCCGACCTGGCGCACCACCTTGCCCAGGTGATCGATCCGGGCGCCCGGACCGTCGGGCCGCGCACCCTCCCGCATGTCCCGGTCGAACAAGGCCAGTACCCCAACGTGATCCATGTGCTCACTCCAGCATCAGTTGAGAGGGCAAGCAATGGGATAAGTCGGGCAATCAGCAGGCCGGCATCCCGTGACGCGGCCGCGGGCGGTCCGCGTACGCCCGTCGGTACGCCCTGTTCTCGTCTCCGCTCGTCACCCACGGGTTTCGTCCGCCGTTCGACACGGGCCCTCCTCGGCGGCCGTTCGGACGCGGTGTCGTCCACCATGGACTCCGTCCCCGACCGGAGAACCCGATGACCGTATCCCCGGACCCCGGAAGAAGACCGAAGCACATGACCATCCGTGTCCTGCTCGCCGACGACCAGGCGCTCCTCCGAGCCACCTTTCGCATCCTGATCGACTCCTGCACCGACCTGGAGGTGGTCGCCGAGGCCACCGACGGCAGGGAAGCGGTTGAGCTCGCCCGTGTCCACCACCCCGATGTCGTCCTGATGGACATCCGCATGCCCGGCACCGACGGGCTGACCGCCACGACCGCCATCTGCGCCGACCCGGACCTGGCCACCACCCGTGTCCTCATCCTGACCACGTTCGAGATCGACGAGTACGTCGCCCAGGCACTGCGCGCCGGTGCGAGCGGGTTCCTCGGCAAGGACGCCGGTGCGGACGCCCTGCTCGCCGCCGTCCGTACGGTGGCCTGCGGAGACGCACTCCTCTCCCCGCTCGCCACGCGCGCCCTCATCACGCGTTTCCTCACAGCACCCGCACCGGGCGCCCCCTTGGCTCCCCCGGAGGCCCTCGACGCTCTCACCGCCCGCGAACGGGAGGTGACGGTCCTGGCGGCCGAGGGCCGCTCCGACACCGAGATCGCCGGACGGCTCGTCGTCAGCCCCATGACCGCGCGGGCCCACGTCCAGCGCGCCATGGCCAAACTCCACGCCCGCGACCGCGCTCAACTGGTCGTCATCGCCCATCAGTCCGGTCTCGTCCAACCCGCACCACCGTCCGTGCGCTGAGTGTCGCCATGCGGCAATTGCTCAGGGATGATCTGCCGTATGGCAGAGGTGACAGGCCCGGGCGTGGATGACGCCCGGGCGTGGGACGAGCGGTTGGGATGGGCGTACGGACTGATAGCGGACGACCCCGCTGAACGGGCCGCGGCACACGCCCGACTGAGTGCCGCGCAGCACAGGGCCGCGGTGGCGCGGGACCGGTTCAACGAGGTGTGGCGGCTGACGGCGGGGCTGGGCGCGGAGTCGCCGTTCGAGGAGCCGGCCCTGCTGCGCGCGCACGAGGAGTACGTCGACGTCCGGAGCCACTCGCTGCCCGACGGTTTGTGGGACGGGCGGGGTACCGAGGACATCGTGAGGTGGCCGGGGCTGCCGTACGCCCTGCTCTTCCTGGAGTGGGAGGCGCGGTATCCGCAGGAGTGGACGCGGTACGCCAAGGCTTGGGGCACGAAACAGCGGCTCCTGCGCGAGGTGGCCGGCGCGGGGCGGGACGAGGCGGTCCGGGCCAAGCTCGTCGACCTGACCGAGACCGTCGTCCGGCGGGCCTACCGCTGCAAGGACCGCGAGTACGTACGGGTGGCCCGGGCCGTGGACGGCGACGAACTGCGGGAGCGGCTGACCCGGGCCCACCGCTCGGACAACCCGTGGGCGCGGCTGCACGCCGGATACGTCCTCTGGCTCCTCGACCACCCTGACGTGCCGAACACGCGTCACGTGTGGCGGACGTGGCTGGCCGCGGTCCAGTGATCGGGGCGCGTCCCGGACTTCCGGATCCCGGGCGGACCTCCGGCCCCGGGGCGGGCTTCCGGATCCCGGGCGGAACTCCGGATCCCGGGCGGCTTCGCTCCGCGGACCCGCTCGGCCGCGGGTGCCGTGGGGGGGGCGGGAAGCGTCGGTTCCGCTCACGCGGTAACTTCGCCCTGACACGGCCCGGTCCGGCCGTGCGGGACATCGAGTCGCGGGAGAGTCATGAGCGAGGGCGCGATCGTTCAGGTGGCACCGGGAGTTCATCTGGTACACGGCAGCGACACGAACTGGGTCGTCCTGTCCGACGGGGACGCCGTCACGCTGGTCGACACCGGCTATCCGGGCGACCGGCAGGCGCTCCTCGCGTCGCTGGAGACGCTCGGCCACGCCCCCGAAGCCGTCGTCGCCGTCCTCGTCACCCACGCGCACAACGATCACCTCGGCTCGGCCGAGTACCTCAGCCACACCTACGGCATCCCGGTCCATCTCCACGAGGCGGAACTGCCGCACGCCCGCCGCGAGTTCCTGCATCAGGTGTCCGTGGGCCAGGTGGCGCGCCAGGCCTGGCGTCCCGGGGTGCTGCCCTGGGCGGTGCGGGCACTTCGCTCGGGCGGCAAGGCGGACGTCCGGATGACGCGGCCGCAGCCGTTCCCCGGCGAGGGCGCCCTCGATCTGCCGGGCCGCCCCGTTCCGGTCCACACGCCCGGGCACACGGCCGGTCACAGCGCCTTCCATCTGCCCGAGGCCGGCGTCCTGATCTCCGGTGACGCGCTGGTCAGCGGCCATCCGACCTCACGGGTGCGCGGCCCGCAGCTGCTGCCGGCGATGTTCGACGCCGAACGCGAGCGGAGCCTCGCGGCGCTCCGGACCATCGAGGACCTCCCGGCGGACGTTCTGCTGCCGGGGCACGGTCCGGTGCACCGCGGCCCGGTGCGCGCGGCCGTGGAGCACGCGCGGGAGCTCGGCTAGCCGGCCGTCCGCGGGTCGCCGGGCTCCGGCTGTACGGCGGCCAGGTAGGAGCGCAGCCGGTCACGGTTGCGGGCGAGGCAGTCGATACGGGCCTGGATCCGCTCGATCTCACCGTGCAGCAGGGCCGCCGTCCGGGGCGTCAGGCACTCGGGGTGCGGATGGATCTCCTCGGGACCGGACAGGAAGGGAAGGATCGCCCGCATCATCTCCGTGGTGAGGCCGGAGTCGAGCAGACCGCGGATCTGCTGGACGGCTCCGACCGCCGACTCGCGGTACGTGCGGTAGCCGTTGTCGGCGCGCTCGGGGTGGAGCAGGTCCTGTTCCTCGTAGTAGCGCAGCAGCCTGGTGGGAACACCGGTGCGGCGCGACAGCTCGCCGATCTTCATGGGGACCCGGGCCTTCCTTCCGATGCTCATGACCCGCCCGGAGGCGGTGCGGGCCCGCCCGACAGGTCGCGCCGACGCCCGCGGAGGCAGGGACCGAACCGCCCGCGAGGTTCACGCTTGCCTTCACACTGATGTGAACGTTCCAGCATGGTCGCATGTCCGTCCCGTCGCCTGCCCAGGGCACCGCCAAGTCCGCCGTCGCGCTGCCGCTGCCGGGCCTGCTCGCCCTGTCCACGGCCGCGTTCACCGCGGTGCTCACCGAACTCCTGCCCGCCGGGCTGCTCCCCCGCATGGCCTCGGCCCTGAGCGTCTCCGAGGGACGGGTCGGGTTCCTGGTGACCGGCTACGCGCTCGCCTCGTTCCTCGCCGCCATTCCCCTCACGGCGGCTCTGCGCGGTCTGCCCCGCCGTCCCGTTCTGCTGGCCACGCTCGCCGGTTTCGCCTGCTGCAACACCGTCACGGCGCTGTCGTCCTCCTACGCGCTCACCTTCGCCGCCCGGCTCGCCGCCGGTGTCATGGGCGGCGCCATGTGGGCGATGCTCGCCGGGTACGCCGCGCGCATGGTGCCCGCCGAGCGGCGCGGCCGGGCGATCGCCATCGTCCTCGCGGGGATCACGCTCGCCCTGTCGCTCGGTGTACCGGCGGGCACGGCGCTGGCCGACGCTCTCGGCTGGCGTCCGGTCTTCGCCGCCCTGGCCGGGCTCGCCGTGGTGCTGGTGGCGTGGGTGCGATGGCGGGTGCCGGACTTTCCGGGCACGGCACGCGAGGTACGCGTGCCCCTCGCGCGAGTCGCCGCACTGCCCGGGATGCCGGCCGTCCTGACGGTCACGCTGTTCCTGCTCCTGGGTCATCAGGTGATGTACACGTACGTGGCTCCGTTCGTCCGGCACGCCGGGTTCGGCCGTACGGACCTGGTCCTGCTGGTGTTCGGTGCCGCCACCGTCGCCGGGATCTGGGTGACCGGGGCGCTGATCGACCGGCATCTGCGGCGGACGCTGCTCGCGGCCCTCGCCCTGATCGCGGCGGTCCTGCTCGCGCTGGGCCCGTGCGCCGGCAGCGCCCCCGTACTGCTCACCGGGGTCGCCCTGTGGGGCGCCGCCTTCGGCGGGGCGCCGACCCTCATCCAGACGGCGCTGGTGAACGCGTCCCAACCCGCGAACGCCGACGCGGCGACGTCCTTGCAGACCACCGTGTACAACGCGGGTATCGCGGGCGGCTCACTGACCGGCGGTCTCGTGCTGGAGGGCCCGGGCGCCGGCGCCCTCCCCTGGACGGCGTTCCCGCTGGTCGCCGTCGCGTTGCTCACAGTGGCCGTCGGCCGCCGACATGCCTTCCCGGGCGCGCGCCACGCTTTTCCGGACTGAGGAGTGGCTCGCGGGCCGGCCGGTTTGCCGCCGTTCTGCGCTCGAGATCGAGCCTCGGCCTGCCCTGCATGCACATGGCCGTGGCCGTGGGCCGCCCAGAGGGACTATTCGATTGCGTATGTAGCCGATGGCTTGGCACGGTTCGATGCATCGTGCGCATCTGAATCGTGACCTGAGGAGGCACCCTCGTGGTTGTCGTTCCGGAACGTCGTTTGGCTCTCCTTGGAGGCGGCTTCTCCACCGACGACGATGGTCTGCTGGATGACTGGGTGCTCGATCAGGTGCCCGTTCCCCGTCCCAAGGTGTGCTTCATTCCGACAGCCAGTGGCGACGCGCCCGCCTATATCGAGCAGTTCTTCGAGGCGTATCAGTCACGTTCCTGCGAGTACAGCGTCTTGCAACTGTTTCGGCGGGAGCTCGATGACGACGCCCTGTGCACGTTCCTCCTCTCTCAAGACGTCGTCTATGTAGGTGGGGGCAACACCGCGAACATGCTGGCGGTCTGGCGCGCGCACGGTGTGGACCGGCTACTTCGCGAGGCCTTCGACCGAGGGGCCTTGCTGTGCGGCATCAGCGCTGGTGCCAGCTGCTGGGCCGAGGGATCGCATACCGACTCCTTCGGGCCGCTGACTCACCTCTCGGACGGGCTGGGCCTGCTGTCCGGCTCGGTCTGCCCGCACTACGGCAGTGAGCCGGGCCGACGAGCGTCATATCAGGCAGCCGTGGCAAACCGCGCGCTGCCGGCCGGCTGGGCGGTCGAAGACGGTGTCGGCGCCCTCTTCAGGGGCGGCCTGCTGACGGACTCCGTGACGCGCACGCCTCAGGCCTGTTTGTATCGGGTAGAGCCCGGTGGAGATGGCGGAGCCAAGGAACAGGCCATGCAATGTCGTCTGCTCGCCCCAGCGCAACAGCCCACTTCACCCGCATGAAGTGGCGACAGATCGGCCCCGCCTGGTGCGGGCCGACGGGGGCGTTGGTACTGGAGGAATCAGCCTTGAGACTCGTGTTCTGGTAGTCCCGGCACAGGACAGGGTGTGGGGTCGGTAAAGACCGGCATGCCGAGGTCGACCAGCTGCGGCCTACCGTCGACGGGGGCTCGCTTGAGGCTGTTCAGCTTGGCCCCTCCCTCAGCTCACCGCCGAGGACATCTTCTACCTGCGGGCTGTCGGCCGGCGGGGTCCCGGCGGGTGTGCAGGATCATCGATGAGATGACCCGCAGCCGCTCGTCGATGTGCCGGGGCGTCATGCCGATCTCGGCGCCGAAGTCGCGCATTCGATCCAACTGCCCGGCGCGGAACCTCCGCTGGACGTCCTTGAAGCGTCGCATCGCCTTGTAGCCGCACAGGAACACGTAGCTGGGAAGGGCACCAGCCAGTCGAGGATCTTCCCTGCCCCACGAACCTGCCATCGCCACCAGCGCAGCAAAGAGAAGGCGTAGCTGCGAACACTGCCCGGAGGCTCACCACGTCACACGGCACAGCGGACGGATCCGGGCCCGCCGTGCGGTCCGTGGTCAGCGGGGCCTGTCCGGGCCGGGAGGATCTGTGGTGACTGGCGGCCACGTTCCCGGGCAGGCGGCTGACAGTCAGCTCCTTCCCCAGGTCATGGAGACGTGGTGTCGCACGAAGACGTCCCCCCACCCGCACGCCCCGGCAGGGACGCGTACTTCGACAACGCGAAGTACCTCACCATCGTGCTCGTGGTCTGCGGGCACGCCTGGGAGCCGCTGACGTACGGCAGCCGGACCGTCACGGCCGTCTACCTGACCGTGTACGCGTTCCACATGCCCGCGTTCGCGCTGATCTCCGGGTACTTCTCGCGGAGTTTCGACATGGCGCCCGGACGGCTGCGGCGTCTGCTCACCGGGGTCGTGGTGCCGTATCTCGTCTTCGAGACGGCGTACACGCTCTTCTACCGCTGGGCGCAGGACGACCCGGGGTATCCGCTGAGCCTGCTGGATCCCTGGTACGTGATGTGGTTCCTGGTCGCGCTCTTCGTCTGGCGGATGACGACGCCGGTGTGGCTGGCGCTGCGCCACCCCGTGCCGATCGCCCTCGGTCTGGCCGTGCTGGCCGCTGTCTCACCCGAGCTGGGCGGTGATCTCGCGCTCCAGCGGGTGCTGGGCTTCCTGCCGTTCTTCGTGGTGGGGCTGACGCTGCGGCCGGAGCACTTCGAGCGGGTGCGCAGTCGCGGCGCACGGCTGCTGGCCCTGCCGGTGGGCGCGGGTGCCCTGGCGGTGGCGTACGGGGTGGCGCCGTGGTTCGACGCGGGCTGGCTCTACCACCGGGGCAGCGTGACGGGGCAGGGGGCGCCGGCCTGGGCGGGGCTGCTGACGACGCCCGCGCTGTTCGCGCTGGCGCTGCTGCTGACGGCGTGCTTCCTCGCCTGGGTGCCGCGACGGCACAGGTGGTTCACGACGCTGGGCGCCGGGACGATGTACGGCTATCTGCTGCACGGCTTCCTGATCAAGTCCTCCCGCTTCTGGAACTGGTACGACCGCCCCTGGCTGCACACCCCGCTCGGCGAACTCGCCGTCACCGCGGCCGCGGTGACCGTCATGACCCTGTTGTGCACGAGCCCGGTCCGTGCGGTCTTCCGATACGTCGTCGAGCCGCGTATGGACTGGGCGTTCGTGCGCCCGCCCCGGTCCGGCGCGCGGGCAGCGGAGAGGCCCGCTGACCGCGCGGCTCCCGCGCCCCCGGCATGATCCGCCGGACCGGCGCTACCCCAGTTCCAGTGTGGTGACGCCGTAGACGCGGTCCGCGGCGAACTCCCGGACCGGGCCGGTGTACATCCGGGCCGTCTCGAAGGACGGGGCCAGGCCGAACTCCTCGGCCAGGGCGACGGCCGGTGCGTTGGTCTCGGGCACGTCGATGGCGACCTCGCTCCCGGCGGCATCGGCGGTCAGCCCGGCGAACACCGCCCGGGCGTCCTCGGCGGTGTCGGCGAACAGCGGGCCGATCCGCAGCGCGTCGCGCCCCGGACGGATCACCCCGTAGCCGGTGAGCCGTCCGTCGACGACGCGGGCGAGGGCACGGTGGCCGTCCTGCGCGAGCCACCGCTCCAGGAACCGCGGGCGGTCCGCGGGGGAGCAGGCGCTGTCGTACTCCGAGACGGTCTTGAGGTCCTGGACGGGCCCTACGTCGTCCGGGGCCTCGGTCCGGGGCACAGCACCGCTGAAGCGCACGGTGCGGTGGGCGAGTTCGAACCCGGACCTGCGGTAGTTGTCCTGCTGCGCGACCACCCCGTCCAGGCCGACGGTCCGGCTGCCGGCGTGGGCGAGCGCGGTCTTCCAGGTGGTGATCCCGTAGCCGCGCCCCCGCAGATCGGGGCGGACGAGGTAGAAGCCGAGGAAGGCGTAGTCGGCGCCGTAGTTGACGACCGAGATCGCCGAGACCGGCTGCCCGTCGATCCGGCCGACGAAGAAGCCCTCGGGGTCCTGTGCGTAGAAGCTCGGCGCGTCGGCCAGTCCCGGGTTCCAGCCCTCGTCCGCGGCCCAGCCGGTGACCACCTTCCAGTCGTCCGGTGAGGCCTGGGAGACGACGAGGTCGTGGGAGACCGGAGAGGTCATCGATGCGCTCCACTTCGTGGGGGTCGTGTGCTGCGCGGTGATCGGCCGCACCGCAGCATCCTTCCCGATCGGCGCGATGTCCGCCACGCCGTTCCCGGCGAACGACGATGCCAACCAGCCACCGGGGCATCGCTGTTGGCCGTCACTCGAAGACGCAACGGGGGATTCATCCGGGTCGGTCACGTGACCCTGCGACGCCACGCGAGACGGGCGAAGGCCCCACCGGTCACGAGTCCGGTGGGGCCTTCCGCGGAGGGACGGCGCAGGGCCTCAGCGGTCCCGCGACGGCCGGAAGCGCCGGTAGAGCGCGGCGCCGCCCAGGACCAGGGCCGTACTCCCGGCGAGGGCCGGAAGCGTCGCGTCCGCTCCGGTGTGCGCGAGGGACGCCACGGGTCGCGGCGGGATGTTGCGCGGTCCCGGCGCGGGCGGTGTCGAGGCCTTGGGCGGTTTGGGGGCGGGCTTGCCGGGGTGATGGGGCCGGCCGCCCGAGGTGTTGGTGGACTCGTTGTCCTCGGCCGCGTTGCCGATGCCGACCACGCTGACGGAGTTGCCGCTCACGTTCACCGGCAGCTGGACCGGGAGCTGCACGCCGTTGCCCGAGACCAGACCTGGCGAATCCTTTCCGCTGCCGTGTGCGGAGGCACCCCCGTGGGAGGCGGCACCGCCGCGGCTCGTGCCGTGCTTCCCGCCACCGGACGTGTCGGCGCAGCTGTTGCTCGCGGCCGGATTGAGGACCCCGACCACATTGACGGTGTTGCCGCACACGTTGACGGGCATGTGCACCGGGAGCTGGATGGTGTTTCCGGAGATCAGCCCGGGTGAGCCCGCCGCCGTGCCGTCCGCCGAGGAGTCGGCGTGCGCCGGCATCGTCATCGCCATCGCCCCGGAAGCGGCGGCCGCGGCGATCAAACCATTTCGGGTAACCCGTTTCATAGGTTCCCTGCCTTCCAGACATGGTCACGGGCACTCGCCCGCACCGGTTAAAACGCAGACGCACCATCCGAGTTATGGCTTATCCGTCTTTCACCCCATCGAGCGGCACGGTTATCGAACTACCGCACCGCGTCGTGCGACGGCCGCCGTGCGGCGCGCAGGGTAGGGCACTGCGGCCCGTGCCGCTCGCCGGGAGGCGTGCTCACAGGGGCCCGCTTATCGTGATCGAGGGGGTGTCCCCGGTCCGCTGATCACGGGGTTTTCCCCGGTCCGCCGACCGCGGGGTGTCCCCGCTCCGCAGCCGGGCGACCTTGGAGGCAGGCATGCTGTCCGTGCACCGACGCCGCGCGTTCGCCGGAACCGCAACCACGACGCTGGCCCTGCTGGCGGCCGGGCTGCCGTCCGTGGCGACGGCCGCCGAGGGGCCCGACCTGTCCCGCTTCTACGGCCAGAAGATCAAGTGGGCGGCCTGCGAGGGCGAGGAGATGCCCAAGGACCTGCAGTGCGGAAAGGTGACCGTTCCGCTCGACTACGCGCACCCCGGCGACGGCACCCTCGACCTGGCACTGGCCCGCTACCGCGCGACCGGCCCCTCACGGGGTTCCGTGCTGCTGAACTTCGGCGGCCCGGGTGGCGCGGGCGTCCCCCAACTCGCCGTCGGGGGCAAGGACTTCATGAGCCTGACGAACCGCTACGACGTGGTGACCTTCGACCCTCGGGGCGTCGGCCGCTCCTCCCCCGTCAGCTGCGGGGACGGCACGAGCGAGGCCTCGGACGCGACCGGGGACGGCGCGGACGACGATCCGCAGGCCGCCCTGGAGCAGTTGCGGAAGGCGGCCGACGAGTGCGCGCGGCACTCCGGGCCCGTACTGCCGCACATAGGCACGGTGAACGCGTCGCGGGACATGGACGTGATGCGCCAGTCCCTCGGCGACAAGAAGCTCAACTATCTGGGTTTCTCGTACGGCACACGGCTGGGCGCGGTGTACGCGGCACAGTTCCCGAAGAAGGTCGGCCGGATGGTGCTCGACGGCGTGGACACGCTCACCGAGCCGCTGGCCGAGCAGGGCGTGGTGGGCGCCGAGGGACAGCAGACCGCACTGGAGGACTTCCTGACCTGGTGCACCAAGGACGTGTCCTGCCCCTTCGGAAAGGATCCGCGGTCCGCCCGGGAACAGGTGGTCCAGCTCGTCGACTCCCTCGACCAGGACCCGGTGCCGACGGACTTCGGCCAGGACTTCACCGGTCAGGACGTCGTCGGGGCGATAAGCCAGGCGCTCTACAGCCGGCAGCTGTGGCCGACCCTCGAACAGGGCCTGTCCTCCCTCGTCCAGGACGGTGACACCCGCGGGCTGATGCAGTTGTCGGGCGGCGCGGCCCTGCCCCAGGAGCGGCGGGACGGGCACGCGTCGCCGGCCCAGCAGGGCGGCGGGCTGGTCGACGAGCAGGACGTGCCCCTGGACAACCTCCCGGCCGCGCTGATGGCGATCAACTGCGCGGACGATCCCGACCGGCCCACCGCCGACCAGATCACCCGGGAGCTGGGCCGGCTGCGGTCCCAGTACGAGGAGGCGTCCGAGGTCTTCGGCCGCTACCGGCTCACCCAGGTGCTGATGTGCTACGGCCGTCCCAAGGGCACCGACTTCATCCGCGACGAGGTGCGGCACGTGGGCACCGCGAAGATGGTCCTCGTCGGCACCCGCGGCGACCCCGCCACCCCCTACCGCTGGACGCAGGAGACGGCCGAGCGGCTCGGCTCCTCGGCGGTCGTCCTCGACAACAAGGGCGAGGGGCACACCGGGTACGCCTCCTCGAAGTGCGTGCACCAGAAGGTCGACGACTTCCTGCTGTACGGCTCCGTGCCGGACAACGGCAGCTCCTGCGGACCGGAGGGCTCGGGCGGCTGAACCCGGCCCGGGGCGGATGTCCGGGAACCGTCCGGAAGGGCCACAGCCCCGTAACACGGACCATTCGGCCACAACCCCCCGCGGTGCCCGGCCGTCACACTGGGCAGGCGTCGCCCCGACCGGGCCCGCCGGACCCGTACGTGCTCACCACAGGGGGAACACCACCGATGCGTATCCGACCCGTCCTCACCCTCGCGACCGCCGCCGCGGCGCTGCTCGTCGCTGCGCCCCAGGGCTCGGCGGCCGGCAAGACCCCCGCCTGCCCGGAGAAGTCCGTGACGGTGCGGGCCCGGGCGACCGCCGACCCGGCCGTGCTGCACATCAGCGCCACCAACCGCTCCGCGCGTGCCTGCACCGTCGACCGCATCCCGACCGTCACCTTCGGGGACCTGGACGGCGCGGCTCTGCCGGTGCCGGCCGGGGAGAGCGGTCCGTACCGGATCGGCGCGGGAGGTACGGCGTACGCGACCGTCCGCACCATCGCCGACCCGGCGGACCCCGAGGCCCGCCGGGTGGACTCCGTCACCGTCGCCGCCGACCCGGCGCACCACGGGCGCTCGTTCACCGCGCAGGAGCTGGACGCCGGGGACGTCGTCCTCGTGTGGGAGCCGGTGACCACCTGGTGGCAGCCGTCCGCGGCCGCCGCCGACCGGGCCCTCGGTCTCAGCTGAGCGTCACCTCCGGCGCGTACATGTCCAGCCACAGCGCCAGGTCCAGGGTCCGTTCGAGGCCGCGCCGCGACGCCTGCATGATCTGCGGGGTGTCGTCGTGGGCGGCCCGGGTGACCCGCTCACGGTCGACGAGGTCGAACACCGCGTGGGAGGGCTTTGCCAGGAGGTCCTTGACGTGTTCCTGGAGGGCGATCGCGTACTTGGGGTCCTGAGTGGACGGATAGGGGCTCTTGACCCTGTCGTACACGGACTGGGGGATCAGGTCCGCGGTCGCCTCCCGGAGCAGGCTCTTCTCCCGGCCGTCGAAGGACTTCAGGGACCAGGGCGTGTTGTAGACGTACTCGACGAGCCGGTGGTCGCAGAACGGCACCCGCACCTCCAGGCCCACCGCCATGCTCGCGCGGTCCTTGCGGTCGAGCAGGACCCGTACGAAGCGGGTCAGGTGGAGGTGGCAGATCCGTCGCATCCGGTACTCGAAGTCGCTCTCGCCGTCGAGGCGTTGGATCCCGGCGGCCGCGGTGCGGTAGCTGTCGGCGATGTACGACTTCAGGTCCAGCGCGCCGGTGAGGTCCGGGCGCAGCACGTCGGAGTCCTCGCCGAAGTGCTGCCCGAAGCGCACCAGCCAGGGGAAGGTGTCGGCGCGCCGGGCCTCCTCGTCGAAGAACTGCAGATAGCCGCCGAAGACTTCGTCGGCGGACTCTCCGGAGAGTGCGACCGTCGAGTGTTCGCGGATGGCCTGGAACAGCAGATACAGCGAGGCGTCCATGTCGCCGAAGCCCATGGGGAGATCGCGGGCGCGGATCATCTTGGCGCGTACGTCCGGGTCGGCGAGGGCGTTCGAGTCGAGGACGATGTCCTGGTGGTCGGTGCCGGAGGCGCGGGCCACGTCGTGCACGAACGGGGTGTCGGGGGTGCCGCGCAGCTCGTCCGCGACGAAGTGGTCGGCCTGGCCGACGAAGTCGACGGCGAAGCTGCGGACCTTCTCGCCACGTTCGCCGAGCTGCCGTGCGGCCAGCGCGGTCATCGCCGAGGAGTCGA
This sequence comes from Streptomyces sp. NPDC058371, assembly GCF_042723265.1. Classification (NCBI taxonomy): domain Bacteria; kingdom Bacillati; phylum Actinomycetota; class Actinomycetes; order Kitasatosporales; family Streptomycetaceae; genus Streptomyces; species Streptomyces sp. NPDC058371. Next base: position 197,573 of record NZ_JBHXJC010000002.1, read on the forward strand.
GGCCGCCGGAGAGCAGGGTGCAGCGCGGCACGTCGGCGACTAGCTGGCGGCGCACGATGTCGTCGAGGAGTGAGCGGACCGTGGCGATGGAGGTGTCGCGGTCGTCGGTGTGCGGCCGGGTCTCCAGCTGCCAGTAGACATGGCGGCGCAGACCGGAGCGGTCGACGGTGATGACGGTGCCGGGCTCGACCTCGTGCATGCCGTCCCAGACGGCGTGTCCGGGCGTCTTGACGAAGGCGAACAGTTCCCTGAGGCCGTCGAGCCGCACTCGGGCGCGGGCGAGCGGGTTGGCGAGGATCGCCTTGGGCTCGGAGCCGAAGAGGACGCCGTCGGGGGTCGGGAAGTAGTAGAACGGCTTGATGCCCATGCGGTCGCGGATCATCACGAGCTTGTCGCGACGGCCGTCCCAGACGGCGAAGGCGTACATCCCGTTGAGCCGTTCGGCGAGCGCCTCACCCCATTCGAGATAGCCACGCAGGACGACCTCGGTGTCCGAGTCGGTCGAGAAGCGGTGGCCCCGGCCGGCCAGCTCCCGGCGCAGCTCGGTGAAGTTGTAGGCCTCCCCCGAGTAGACGAGCGCGACCGTGCCGTCCGGTGTCTCCGTCGTCATCGGCTGACGCCCACCGGGCAGGTCGATGATCGCGAGCCTGCGGTGTCCGAGGGCCACGGGGCCCTCGGTCCAGGTGCCCCGGTCGTCGGGACCGCGGCAGGACATCGTCTCGGTCATTGCATCCAATGTCCCGGCTTCCGCCCGGAGGTCGCGGTCGAAGGAGACCCATCCGGTGATGCCACACATGGCTTACCTCCTGCGTCCGATCGCCGGGCCACGCACCGCGCGACCTGCGATTCCACGGGTCCAGCGCGTGCCCCAGGCAACCAGTTGTATCGAGCACCTATATGACGAGGCTGCGTCATGGAAGAATCGGAGTCAACACGTCCGTAACCTGACCGGAGCAGCGGACCCCATGGTTTCGGCCGCGTTTTGCCACGGGAGAACCCTGGCAACCGGGTGACACCGGCTGCCACCGGGTGGATCCGATCAAGAATTGGCCAAGAGCAAAGACTTCCTCAACATCCTGGGCACTCGAGCGGCATGCCTGCTTTCGCTCATTCCCCTCGCATGCGTTTGACTCAAGGTGTGCGCCGGATGCTCCTGCTGTTGTTCGTCGCCCTCGCCGCGGCCGGGGCGCTGGTCCTCGTGTGCGCCGGCTCGCCGTGGTGGTGGTTCGCGGCGGGCCCGCTGCTGGCCCTGACCGCCCTCGGCATCTGGGACCTGGTGCAACGCCGCCACTCCGTACTGCGGAACTACCCGCTGCTCGGCCACCTCCGCTTCCTCCTGGAGGCGCTGCGTCCCGAGCTTCAGCAGTACTTCGTCGAGCGGAACTTCGACGGCCGCCCCTATGACCGCGATGTGCGCAGCATCGTGTACGAGCGGGCCAAGGGCGTCGAGGCCGAGGAGCCGTTCGGCACCGAACGGGACGTGTACGGGGACGGCTACGAGTTCCTGGAACCGTCGATGCGCCCGGTCGACGTACCGGACGAGCCGCCCGTGGTGCGCGTCGGCGGACCCGACTGCACCCAGCCGTACGACATGGCTCTGCTCAACGTCTCCGCCATGAGCTTCGGAGCGCTGTCCTCGAACGCGATCCTGGCGCTCAACAAGGGGGCGGCGATGGGCGGTTTCGCGCATGACACCGGCGAGGGGGGCCTGACGGAGTATCACCTGCGGAGCGGTGGTGACCTGATCTGGGAGATCGGCACCGGGTACTTCGGCTGCCGTACCTCCGACGGGGACTTCGACGCACACGAGTTCGCGGACAAGGCGTCGCTTCCCGAGGTCAAGTGCGTGTCGCTGAAGCTGTCGCAGGGGGCGAAGCCGGGGATCGGCGGAGTGCTGCCTGCCGCGAAGGTCAACGCCGAGATCGCCGAGGCACGCGATGTCCCGCAGGGCAAGACGGTGACCTCACCGCCGTACCACCGGGTCTTCTCGACACCGCGCGAGCTCGTGCTCTTCGTCGCCCGCATGCGGGAGTTGTCCGGTGGGAAGCCCACCGGGTTCAAGCTCTGTCTCGGCTCGCGCCGCCAGTTCCTCGCGGTGTGCAAGGCGATGGTCGCGGAAGGCGTCACGCCCGACTTCATCGTGGTCGACGGGGCGGAGGGCGGGACGGGCGCGGCGCCGCTGGAGTTCGCCGACCACCTCGGCGCCCCGCTCACCGAGGGGCTGATCACCGTGCACAACGCACTGGTCGGCACCGGGCTGCGGGACCGTATCCGGATCGGCGCGAGCGGGAAGGTCGCCACCGGTGCGGACATCGTCAAGAGGCTGCTGCAGGGCGCGGACTACACGAACGCGGCCCGCGCGATGATGTTCGCCGTCGGCTGCCTCCAGGCGCAGCGCTGCCACACCAACACCTGCCCCGTCGGCGTCACCACCCAGGACCCGCGCCGCGTCCGCGCCCTCGACGTCGCCGACAAGTCCCAGCGCGTCCATCGCTACCAGCGTGCGACAGTGCGCAGCGCGAGCCAGCTCATGGCCGCCATGGGGGTACGGGATCCGCGCGACCTCGGCCCGCACATGCTGCTCCGGCGCACGGATCCGACGACGGTCCGGTCGTACGCGGAGCTGTACGAGTGGCTGGCGCCGGGCGCCCTGCTCAGTGAACCGCCGGCCTCCTGGGACGCGGACTGGTCGGCCGCGGATCCGGACTCCTTCGGTGCCCGCCCGCACCGCATGCCCGCCGGCTGAATCGGTCCTATGGTGCACATATGGAGCACGCTCTCAGTCCCACCGTCCTCAGCGAGCTGCGCCGGCCGCGGCCCTATCCCGCGGTGTCCGTGCTGACGCCGACGCACCGCCGGGAACCCGACAACGCACAGGATCCGGTCCGGCTGCGCAATGTGGTGGCCGAGGCCAAGAAACAGCTGGAGGCCGATCCCGCGGTCAGCCGGGAGCGGCGGTCCGATGTCGTCGAGCAGCTCGACCGGGCCCTGGCCGAGGTCGACCTGGCGCACGCCGAGGACGGTCTGGTGATCTTCGCGGCGCCCGGCGAGCACCAGGTGTGGTCGCTGGCCCGCACCGTGCCCGAGCGCGTGGTGCTCTCGGACACCTTCCTGACCCGCAATCTGGTCGCCGCGCAGGCCGCCCAGCGGCCGTTCTGGGTGCTGTCGGTCTCCGCCCACCAGGTCACGCTGTGGAACGGGGCCGGCGGCCATGTCGTCGAGGCGCACGCGCACGGATTTCCGCTGACCAAGGACCGCGAGAACTTCGACGCGGAGCGCCAGGAGCGGATCGGCGACATGCCGAGCACCTTCCGCGACGAGGACACCCGCCGCTTCCTGCGCGAGGCGGACTCGGCCGTGAGCGCCGTCCTGCGCGAGCATCCGCGCCCGCTGTACGTCACCGGTGAGACCGCCGCCCTCTCCCTGCTCGACGAGATCGGCACGGTCACCAAGGACGCGGCGCACATCCCGCACGGCGGACTCGCGCACGGCACACCCGACGCGGTGGCGCAGGCGGTACGTCCGCTGCTCGACGCCGAGGAGAAGAAGAGGGCCGACGAGGTGGCACGGGCGCTCGAACAGGCCCGCGGCCGCAAGGAGTTCGCCGCCGGAGTCGACGAGGTGTGGCAGACCGCGACCGAGGGCCGGATCCGGCTGCTCGCCGTCGAGGAGAACTACCGTGCGACGGTCCGCGACGAACACGGCGACCACCTTCTCCCGGCCGAGTCCGGCGACCTGGACGCCCGCGAGGACATCGTCGACGAGATCGTCGAGCAGTGTCTGGAGACCGGGGCCGAGGTCCGCTTCGTCCCCGACGGCAGCCTCGCGGACGCGGAAGGGATCGCCGGGGTGCTGCGTTACTGATCTCCACGGCCGACAATCTGAGCCGGACCTGTCGGCGGGAGAGGTGAGCGCGTGAGTGAGCTGTTGGGCGTTGCGGTGCTGGGTGCCGGGCACATGGGGGCCGACCACATACGACGCATCGACCGGGTGGTGAGCGGGGCTCGGGTCGCGGCAGTCGCCGACCCCGAGACCGGGCGGGCCGAGGAGGCCGTGGCCGGGATCGACGGCGTCTCGGTGCACGCGGAGGTGCCGGCCGCGCTGGACGCGCCCGGCGTACAGGCGGTGTTGATCGCCTCACCCGGGCCCGCGCACGAGGAGGCCCTGCTCGCGGCCTTCGCCCGTGGACTGCCGGTGCTGTGCGAGAAGCCGATGGTGCCCGACTCGACCGGGGCGCTGCGGGTCGTGGCGGCCGAGGCCCGGCTCGGCCGCCGGCTGGCGCAGATCGGTTTCATGCGCCGGTACGACGCCGAGTACCAGCGCCTCAAGTCGCTGCTGGACAGCGGGCGGCTGGGCCGGCCCCTGATGCTCCACTGCACGCACCGCAACGTGTCCTCCCCGCCCGGCTTCACCTCCGCGATGCTGGTCGACAGTTCCGTCTCGCACGAGATCGACGCGGCGCGCTGGCTGCTGGGCCAGGAACTCACGGCCGTGACCGTGCTGCGGCCCCGGTCCTCGTCCTACGCCCCCGAGGGCCTCGTCGATCCGCAACTGGTGCTGTTCGAGACCGCGGAGGGCGCGCTGGTGGACGTGGAGATCTTCGTCAACTCCGGCTTCGGCTATCAGGTGCGGTGCGAGGCCGTGTGCGAGGCCGGCAGCGCGCGGATCGGGGACGAGCACACGTTGCTCGTGACGACGGCGGGCGGCGCGTACGAGGACGTGGCCCAGGACTACCTCGTCCGGTTCGCGGACGCCTACGACCGTGAGGTGCAGGCATGGGTGGACGCGACCCGGGACGGGCGGGTCGTCGGCCCTACCGCCTGGGACGGGTACGCGGCATCCGCCGTCGCCGAGGCGGGCGTCCGGGCGCAGCGGACCGGCGGCCGGGAACCCGTCGACCTCGCCCCACGCCCGGAGCTCTACGCGTGATCAGCCACGGCCGCCCGCCGAACCCGCCTCCAGGCACCGGGCGAACCGCCGCGACCGGCTCGGGCGCGCCGAAGGTGCCGACGACCGTGAGGGCGCACCGGCCGTTCCGAGCCGTGCGCCTGGTCCTTTCCCCGACTGAAGCGCTATGAAGATCGCATGACTCGCCTTCCCGTCTGCGGCCCGGAAGGGCCCCTGCGCGCCACACCGCCCGTCCACGACCCGGTGCCCGTCCGTGCCGTCCTCTTCGACTTCGGCGGCACGCTCCTGCAGATGGCCTCGTACGAGGACCGGATCCGGGCGGCGCTGGGGCGACCCGTGGCCGAGGTCGACATGGCGGAACTGCTCGACGGACTGGAGGCAGGCCTCGCCCACCCCGCGGTGGTCGAGGCACAGCGCGGGCGCGACGTGTCGTCCGAGGCACACCGGCATGCCTTCACCACGTGGTACGCATCGGTGCCCGCGCTGGCGCCGTACGCCGGTGCGCTCTACGCGCAGCTCCGCTCGCCCGGGCACTGGGTGCCGTACGCGGACACCGCGGCGACGCTGGCGCGGCTGACGGACGCCGGGATCGCGCTCGGGGTGGTGAGCGACGTCGGCTGGGACCTGCGCGAGACCTTTGCCCATCACGGACTCGACGGGCACTTCTCGGCGTGGGTGCACTCCTACGCGTACGACACGGAGAAGCCCGATCCGCGGTTGTTCGAGCAGGCCTGCCGTGAAGTGCGGGCCGATCCCGGGGAGACGTTGATGGTCGGCGATCATCCGGCGAAGGACGGCGGGGCGGCCGGGGCGGGACTGCGGTCGTATGTCCTGCCGGCCGGGGCCGCGCCGGGTGGGCATCGCGGACTGGACGCGGTGCTGCGACTTGTGGGCGTCACGGAGGCCTGACCGGGGGTGCGGGGGCGCTGTTGATCGCCGTCGTGCGGGGCGAGGTCGCCCGAGGGCCGGACACGGTCGCGAATGTCGCACACATGAACCTCGAACGTGCGAATGAATGAGAGTCGACGCGCACTGACATTGCGTCAATTAGCGTACGGCTCCTACGATTTGACCAGGCAGTACACCTACCGCAGCAGGGCGAGAAACCCCCTCCGAAAGGACTGCGGCATATGCCAGGTGCACCACCGCGTCGTGTGTTGCCAAATCCCTTACAGCGCGTCGCGGGCTGTGCGACAGTCGTAACGGTCCTTCCGTCAGCCTTGGTCGTACCGTCCCCGCATCGGAGTACGTCATGCCCCCCCATCTCTCTGCGGACCACCCCGCCGCCCAACCGCCCCTGAGCGGCTCGGTCGACGCACTCATCTCGCAGGCACGCCGGCTGCGCGGCGAGATGGACGCCGTACGGCGTGACGCACCCGTCGACGGCGTCGACCCGCAGGGACGCTGGCAGCGCGCGCTGTGCGACCTGGCGATGCATCAACTCCACGACCTGGACGAGCACTTGGCGCAGTTGCGGGACGGCCCTGCGCCCGTGCCCGTCGAGCCGCAGCCCGCTCCCGCGCCCCGCGTCGTGGCGCCCGCTCCGCGGCGCGGCTCGCTGCTCAGCCGGGTGGGCAGCGCCGAATGGAATCTGCTGACGGACGAGGCCAGCTGGTCCGGGGAGCTGTACCAGATCCTCGGCCGCGACCCCGCCGCTCCCCCGCTCACACTGGACGAACTCCCGTCCCTGGTGCACGACGAGGACCGGCCGATGCTGACGGCGATGGTCACGGACTGCCTCATCGACGCGAAGCCGATCGACGGGGAGTTCCGCATCCAGCGCCCGGACGGCGGAGTGCGGACCGTGCACATGATGGGTGAGCCCGTGCTCGACGGTGACGGCAGCACCGCCTCGATGTGGGCCGTACTGCGGGACGTCAGCGAACTGCGCCGCAGCCAGCGCGTCGTGCACGAGACACGTGACTCGATGCAGCGCCAACGCCACCGGGCACAGACCGAGCACCAACTCGCCGTCGAACTCCAGGAGTCCGTGCTGCCGCCGTGGCGCGGCTCCCTGCGCTTCCCGCGCCAGGGGCCGGAGACGCTCGACCTGGCCGCCCACTATCTGCCGTCCTCCATGAGCGCGCTGATCGGCGGCGACTGGTACGACGCCCTCGAACTGCCCGGCGGTGAAACGCTGCTGACCGTCGGCGACCTCACCGGACACGGTGTCGCCGTGACCTCCGGCATGGCGACGCTGCTGGGCGCGCTGCGCGGCATGGCCATGGCCGGCACCCAGCCGGGTCAACTCATGTCCTGGCTCAATCAGTTACTGGATGCCACCGTCCAGCCCGCACTGGGCAGCGCCGTGTGCTGCCGCTACCGGCCCGAGACCCGCACCCTCACCTGGGCGCAGGCAGGACACCCCGCCCCGCTGCTCTTCCGCAACGGAACGGGGCGTCCGCTCACCGCACCGGACGGTGTGCTGCTCGGTGCGACCTCGGGCGCCGTCTACGGACAGGCCGAGGAGACCCTCGAAGAGGGAGATCTGCTGCTCCTGCACACCGACGGGTTGGTGCCACGACGATGGGGGTCCTCCCGCCCGAGCGGAGCCGGGAGCCGGGGAGGAACAGCGTCCGTCCAGAGACTGCTCGATCTGGCCCCGCGCCTTTGCGGAGCTCGCACGGCCCAGGACGGCGTACGGACAGTTGTCGAGGAATTCGGCGAGACGGAGCGCGAGGACGACGCCTGCGTGCTTCTCGCCCGGGTCGGTTCCTGACCTGACCGTCGCCGTAGCGGCGGCTCCCGTCAGGCACCTCGTACCGGCTTCCGGTCTAGCCGGTCCGGTCGGCGGACCTCAGGCCCGCGCGGTGTTGCCGCCGCCCTTGGGCTTCAACGAGCCGTTGGGAAGCGCCAGTTTGATCTCCTCACGCAGATCGTGGATCTTCGGATAGCTGGAGTACTGCCCGGTCAGCCGGTACATCTCGCGCAGTCGGTCCCACGTACGGTGGGAGGAGTTGGACCCCATCGACGTCAGAGCGAGCCGCGCGTACCGGTCGGCCTGCTCCGGGTCGTCGGCGATGAAGCAGGCCGACGCCAGGGAGATGTGGTCGAAGATCTTCGACCGGTTCCGGCCCTTCTCGCGCAGCTTGAGCGCCTCCTTCGCATGACGCTGCGCGGTGGCGGCGGCCGACGGCTCGTGCTCGGCGAGAGTGCGATAGGCCAGGGCCTGCATACCGTGCAGGTCCGCCTCGTCGAACAACTGCATCCAGCTCGGCGGGGGCACGTCACCACGGTCGGAGACGAACAGGTCCTCCGCCTCACCGAGGGTGCGCCGCATGGCCTGACCCTTGCCCAACGAGGCCTGTGCCCAGGCCTCGATGGTGTAGAGCATCGCCTGGGTGCGGGGCAGCACCGCCTCGCCGGAGCCCGACTTGGCGAGCTTCATGAGGTCGAGTGCGTCGTCGGGCCGGCCCAGGTGCACCATCTGGCGGGCCGCTCGGGAGAGCGCCTCGCCGGCACGGGGCCGGTCGCCGCCCTCACGGGCTGCGTGAGCGGCGATGATGAAGTACTTCTGAGCCGTGGGCTCCAGGCCGACGTCGTGCGACATCCAGCCCGCGAGGACGGCGAGATTGGCAGCGACGCCCCACAGGCGCCGTTGCAGATGGTCGGGGTGTCGGTAGGAGAGCATGCCCCCTACTTCGTTGAGCTGGCCCACCACAGCCTTGCGCTGCAGCCCGCCGCCACGCGCCGCGTCCCAGGCCCGGAACACCTCGACCGAACGCTCCAGTTCTTCGATCTCCTGCGACCCGATGGGGGCGGCCTCGTAGCGGTCGAACCCAGCGGGGTCGGCGTGCAGGGGATTGTCGATGTCCGGGGCGTCGGCCGCGAGGGCCGGATCGGTGTGCAGCCAGTCGTGCATGGCACTGTTGAGTGCGGATCCCGCGGCGAGCGCGGCACCCGCGCCCACCAAGCCGCGTCGGTTGAGCATGAGGTCCATTCCCGTGAATTCGGTGAGGACCGCAGCCGTCCGGTCGGGCGCCCATGGCACTCCGTCGGGATGTTCCGCATTCCCGTCGCCTTGCCGCTTCCCCACGCGCCCGTGCCGGACCAGGCCAAGATCCTCAATGGTCACGACACGGCCGAGTCGCTCGGTGAACAGCGCCGCCAGCACTCGCGGTACCGGATCGCGCGGGATCTCTCCCATGTCGATCCAACGCCGCACCCGTGAGGTGTCGGTCGCCAGCTGGGGGTGGCCCATGGCCGCCGCCTGCCGGTTGACCAGCCTCGCGAGTTCGCCCTTGGACCAGCCGGCCAGGCCGAACAGGTCCGAGAGACGAGTGTTGGGTTGTCCGTTCACGTCAAGCCCCCAGGTTCTCGGCTGATTTGACAGTAACCGTCTGTCAGTTGCTGAGCGACTATTCGCCAGGGTTCGCCAGGGTGCGCCAGATGGTGTGCCAGTGGGCGACGGGTGTCAGGTAGGAACGCGCCACCCCGACCCGGTTGCCTCACGGACACTCCCCAGGGTGCACCAGGGCAACCGGGGCGGGTAGCGCGGCAACTCGCAGGCACACGAAGGGATCTGTCTCGCCCATGTACGCAGCATCGTCCTCCGTGTCCGCTCCGCCCCGGTCGCTCCACTCCCGCCCGGCGGGCAGCGGCCCTTACCTCGACCCCGCGCGCCAGGCGGCGGCTCCCGTGCTCGGCGCCGGCAGGACGCGGCGACTTCCGGGGCTCGGAACCCAACCGCTCAGCGGGAGACTCGACTTGTCCGGCCCTCAGGGCGCCCAGCTGCGCACGGCGCTCGCGTCGGTGCACCGCATCTGTCCGGAGTTCGCTCCGGTGCAGGTACTGCGCCGCAGCGGACGCTCCGTGCTCCTTGTCGGTACGACAGGGCGCAGCACCGCCGTCGCCAAGTGTTTACTGGATCACTCACCCATCTGGGCCGAGCGGGTCCGGCACGAAATAGCTGCGTACCGCTCGTTCGTGCGGCATCGGCCGCCGGTCCGGGTGCCTCGGCTGATCGCGGCGGACCCGGACAACTGCACCCTCGTGATCGAGCGGATGCCGGGACGGGTCGCCGCGCTGCAGCGGCACCCGGCCGAGGCCCCGCCCCGCGCGGACATCCGAGCGGCCCTGGGTGCGATCTGCCGCCTGAACGCATGGCGGCCGCCGGCGGGGACGTTCGACGCCCCGCTGGACTACGCGGAGCGGATCTCCCGCTTTCATGAGCTGGGTCTGCTCACGGACCGGGACATGGGCGATCTGCAGAAGCTGCTGCACGGCATCGCGCACTCGGCGGGCCGGCAGGGAATGGGCCAGTTCTGTCACGGCGACGCCCTGCTGTCGAACATGCTCCTGTCACCGGCCGGTCCAGTGCTGGTGGACTGGGAGCACGCGGGTTGGTACCTGCCCGGATACGACCTGGCGACGCTGTGGGCGGTCCTCGGTGACGCCCCGGTGGCCCGACGCCAGATCAGTCAGCTCGCGCAGTCGGCAGGACCCGCGGCACGCGATGCCTTCCTGGTGAATCTGATGCTCGTACTGACCCGCGAGATCCGTACGTACGAGACGGCCGTGCAGCGCTCGATGCACGACACGACCCCGGCGGCACCGGGACCGGCCCACCCGGGTGCTGCGCCGTCCGGCGAGGAACAGCGGCTGCTGCTACGACGGCTGCACGACGACTGCCAGATGGCCCGCCGGGCTGTTCGAGCGGCGGTCGGCACTCGCTGACGGGGACGAAGGTCCGCGGTACGCCCGGGAGAGGGTGTACCGCGGACCTTCGTCGTGCGGAGCCGCGACGGGTGCGTGCCTCGATGCCGTCGCGACCCCGACCCGGGTCCGCGGAACGCCGCCGTACCGTGCGTATGTTCGGCACGGTCGCCCGACCGGATCAATGGTGCAGACCACTGACGCCTCGCAGGCCGACCCGCCACCGCCACGAAAACCCGTTGGACCGTCGCTGACATGGGAAATCGTCTTGCCCTGGGCATGATTGACGGATCGTCGGTGAGCCGATACGACTGACCCACGTTCGGCCCCGCACGCCCCACCGCGCTCGACCGTCCCAGGAGGCTGCATTGCGAGGATCCATCACCGCCCCCAAGGCCGGTGTCGGGCACAGACGCGCACGTGGAACGGCGGTGGCCGTCGCCTCGGCGGCCCTGCTGCTGCCGTTGCTGGGCGTCGCCCCGTCCGACTCCGCCGAGCAGTTCTCCTCCGGAGGCCTGCAGAGCGCCTTCGCCACCGCGGCCGCCGAGTACCACGTGCCGCAGAGCGTCCTCCTCGGCGTGTCCTACATCCAGTCCCGCTGGGACGCGCACGCCGGAGCACCGAGTGTCTCGGGCGGCTACGGGCCGATGCACCTCACCGACGCCCGCACGGCGATCGCCGAGGCACCGCACCACTCCGAGGGTACGGAGGACGCGCGCGGCGACAGTTCACGGGCCACCCTTCTGCCCGACACCAAAGTGCCCGAGACCTCCCAACTCCCCACCCGCCTCAAGACGTTGACCAAGGCCGCCGAGCTGACGGACCTGCCCGCCGAGCGGCTGCGCACGGACGCGGCCGCCAATGTGGAGGGCGGCGCCGCGCTTCTCGCCGCCGCCCAGCAGGACCTCGGCGAACCACTGAGCGCCGACCCGGCCGACTGGTACGGAGCGGTGGCACGTTTCTCGGGCGCGGACGACAGCGCGACCGCGGCGACGTACGCGAACGACGTGTTCGACGTGATCCGGGACGGCGAGCGGCGCACCACCGACGCGGGCCAGAGCGTGACCCTGGCCGCCGACCCCGGCCTGCGGCCCGCCACCGAGCAGCTGAAGCGCGCCGGTCTGCGCGCGGTCTCGGCCGACGGCACGGAGTGCCCCGCGAGCGTGTCGTGCGAGTGGATCCCCGCGCCGTACGAGGAGTTCGGCGAGGGCGACTACGGCAACCACGACCTCGGCGACCGGCCGGCGTCCCAGAGCATCAAGTACATCGTCATCCACGACACCGAGGGCACCTGGGACGGTGTCCTCAAGATGGTCCAGGACCCGACCTATGTGTCCTGGAACTACACCCTGCGTTCGACCGATGGGCACATCGCCCAGCACGTGAAGGCCAAGGACGTGGCCTGGCACGCGGGCAACTGGGACGTCAACGCGCGGTCGGTCGGCCTGGAGCACGAGGGGTTCCTCGCCTCGCCGGACGCCTGGTACACGGAGGCGATGTACCGGTCCTCGGCGCGGTTGGTGAAGTACCTCGCCAGGAAGTACGACATTCCGCTGGACCGGCAGCACGTCCTCGGACACGACAACGTGCCGGGCCCGACGACGTCCACGATCCCCGGGATGCACACCGACCCGGGCCCCTACTGGGACTGGCAGCACTACTTCACGCTGCTGGGACACCCGTTCCACCGGACGGCGAAGGCCGGCAACGGACTCGTGACCGTGCTGCCGGACTTCGACGAGAACCAGCCGGTGTACACGGGCTGCGTCACCAAGGGGCAGCCCTGCGCGGCCCACGGTTCCAGCGAGGTGCGCCTCTACTCCCAGCCGGACGAGACCTCACCCCTGATCAAGGACATCGGGCTGCGTCCCAAGGGTGACGACTCGACGATCGATGTGAACGACGTGGGCTCGCGCGTCTCCACCGGCCAGCGGTACGCGGTCGCGGGGCGTGACGGCGACTGGACGGCGATCTGGTACCTGGGCCAGAAAGCCTGGTTCGAGAATCCGAGGAAACAGCCCACGGCGGTCGCCGCGTCCGGCCTGGTGGCAACGCCCAAGGCCGGCCTCACGGAGGTCCCCGTCTACGGGCGCGCCTATCCGGAGAAGGAGGCGTACCCGGCGGGGGTTCCCGTCCAGGCGGTCTCCGCGCTGCCGTACAAGCTGCTCGAGGGCCAGCGTTACGCGGTCGGCGGCAAGGTGGCGGGCGAGTACTTCTACGCCCCGACCTTCGACACGGCACCGCACAAGGTCGTGATCGGCACGGACATGTACTACGAGATCCAGTTCGGTCACCGCGTGGCGTTCGTGCGCGCGGCGGATGTACGGGTCGTCCCCTCGGCCTCCTAGGGGCGTCACACACGAAGGTCCGGGTCTGCGGGAGGGGGGCAGACCCGGACCTTCCTGCTGTGCCGGGGGCGCACCGCGGCCGCGAGAGCGGTGCGCCGCACGCGTGGGCGAGTTCGCGTCGCCGCCTCGCCATTCGCGCGGTGATGTCGGGCCCACGGTGGGAAAATCTCGTTGCAAGGGGGCTGTGCATGATCGACGTGATCGTGGTCGGCGGCGGACCGACCGGCTTGATGCTGGCCACCGAGCTGCGGCTGCACGGCGTGCACGTGGTCGTGCTGGAGAAGCTGCCCGAACCGTCCGGCGAGTCTCGTGGGCAGGGCCTGCACGCGCGCAGTGTCGAGGTGATGGACCAGCGCGGCCTGCTGGAACGGTTCCTCGCGGTCAGTGAGAAGTTCCAGGCCGGCGGTCTTTTCGCCGGCATCAGGAAGCCGTGGCCGGACCGGTTGGACACGGCGCACCCGTACGGCGTCGCCGTCCCGCAGCCGCTCACCGAGCGCCTGCTGTACGAGCGCGCCCTCGAACTCGGCGCCGAGACTCGGCGCGGCTGCGAAGTGGTCGGGCTGAGCCAGTCCGAGGCCGGGGTGACCGTCGAGTTGGCGGACGGAACGCAGTTGCGCTCGCGCTACCTCGTCGGGTGCGACGGCGGCCGCAGCGCGGTGCGCGGACTGCTCGGCGTCGGTTTCCCCGGCGAGCCCTCCACCGTCGAGACGCTGCTGGGTGAAATGGAGGTGACCGAGGATCCGGTGACGATCGCCGCCGTCGTGGAGGAAGTCCGCAAGACCCAACTGCGATTCGGCGTCTCTCCTGGCCAGGACGGTGTGTACCGCGTTGTCGTGCCCGCCGACGGGGTGGCCGAGGACCGTGCGACCGCGCCGACACTCGAGGAGTTCAAGGAGCAGTTGCGGGCCTTCGCGGGCACCGACTTCGGCGTGCACTCGCCACGCCGGCTGTCCCGGTTCGGCGACGCCACCCGGCAGGCCGAGCGCTACCGCGTCGGCGGGGTGCTGCTGGCCGGCGACGCGGCGCACGTCCACCCGCCGACCGGCGGGCAGGGGCTCAACCTCGGTGTGCAGGACGCGTTCAACCTCGGCTGGAAGCTGGCCGCCGCGGTCGACGGCTGGGCGCCGGAGGGGCTCCTTGACAGCTATCACGCCGAACGGCACCCGGTGGGCGCGCGCGTGCTGGCCAACACACGCGCGCAGATCACGCTGCTGGGGACCGATCCGGGCGCGATCGCCCTGCGGGACCTGTTCTCGAAGCTGATGGACTTCGAGGAGGTGAACCGGTACGTGACCGGGATCATCACCGCGATCGACGTCCGCTACGACTTCGGCGAGGGGCATCCACTCCTCGGCCGGCGGATGCGGGACGTGGCGCTGAAGCGGGGGCGCCTCTACGGGCTGATGCACGGCGGCCGCGGGCTGCTGCTCGACCGGACCGGCCGGCTTTCGGTCGCGGGCTGGGCGGATCGGGTCGACCACGTCGTCGACATGAGCGAGGAACTGGCCGTGCCCGCTGTGCTGTTGCGGCCGGACGGCCATGTGGCGTGGGTCGGTGAGGATCAGCGGGATCTGGTCGGCCGGCTGCCGAAGTGGTTCGGCGCCGCCACCGGTTGAGCGCGTAGTCACGCAACGTGGTCTTGTGACCCGCCCCGAACACACCGGGTGCCCCGAACACCCGGGGCGCACCCCGAGCACCCGCCCGTGATCATCGCGCGTCCGGGGCACCCGAAACGGTCATCGCACGTGGGCCGCTCCCAACGAGATCAACCCCGCCGGGATCCCCCGCGCCTCAGCTCGCCCCTGTCCTCGCTCCCCAGGCGTACTTGCGGCCCGCGACCGCCTTGAACTTCACCTCGCCGCCCCTCAACAACCCACTGCGCACGGTGAGTTCTCGGCTGCGGGACGCGGTCAGGGCGATGCGGGTGGGGCGGCCGGCCTCCCAGTCGATGTCGACCGTGGCTCCACCCCGGGCGCGCAGGCCGCGGACGGAACCGTCCGGCCAGGACGAGGGCAGGGCCGGCAGCACCTCGATGACGTCGTACTGGCTCTGGAGCAGCATCTCCACGACCCCGGACGTGGCACCGAAGTTGCCGTCGATCTGGAACGGCGGGTGGGTGTCCCAGAGGTTGGGCAGCGTCGAGGACTTGAGCTGTTCGCCGAGCATCTTGTGCGCGTGGTCGCCGTCGCGCAGCCGCGCCCAGAAGTTGATCTTCCACGCCTTGGACCAGCCGGTGCCGCCGTCGCCCCGCGCGGTCAGGGAGACCTTCGCGGCGTCCGCCCAGCGGCTGCCGGGCTCGATCTGCCGGCCCGGGTGCAGGCCGAACAGATGCGAGACATGCCGGTGATCGTCGGTCGGGCCGTCCAGGTCGGCCTTCCACTCCTGGAGCTGGCCCCATGAACCGATACGCAGGCCCGGGTCCAACTTGTCCAGTGTGTCGGTGAGTTGCGCACGGAACTCCGGAACGTCGCCCAGAATCCGGGCCGCCTCCAGGGTGTTGGTGAACAGGTCGTGCACGATCTGCTGCGACATCGCGGCGCCGGCCGTGAAGTCGCCGTGCTCGGGCGAGTAGCTGGGGGTGACGACGAGGGTTCCGTCGCGCGGGTCGGTGCGCAGGTTGTCGAGCCAGAACTCGGCGGCCTCCTTCATCGCCGGATAGGCGGTGGTGCGCAGGTAGTCGGTGGAGCCGCCGAACCGGTAGTGCTCGTAGAGCTGCGTGGTCAGCCACGCTGCGGCCTCCGGGAACCAGAAGGAGGTGGCCCAGTTGTGTACCCCGGTGAAGCCGTAGGGGTTGGTCTCGTTGTGCACGACCCAGCCACGGGAGCCGAACATCTCCTTGGCCGTGCGCCGGCCGGGGGCGCGCATGGCTTCGACGAAGCGGTCGTAGGGCGCGGTGGTCTCGGCGAGGTTGGCGGCCTCGGCGAGCCAGTAGTTCATCTGGAGATTGATGTTGACGTGGTAGTCGGCGGACCACGGGGGTGAGGTGCTCTGGTTCCAGACGCCCTGGAGGTTGGCGGGCAGGGAGCCGGGACGCGAGGAGGCGATGAGGAGGTAGCGGCCGTACTGGAAGAAGAGTGCCTCCAGCGCACGGTCGGTGGCGCTCGTGCCGCCCGTGTACCCGGCGAGGAGCCGGTCCGTGGGCACGTCGGGGACGGCCGCGCGGATGTCGAGCGCGACCCGGTCGAACAGGGCGCGGTGGTCGGCTACATGGCGCGCACGCAGCGTCGCGTACCCCTTGCCGAACGCGTCGTCGACGGTCTGCGTCACCTTGGCGTGCGGGTCGTCGCCGCGGTAGTCGGGGTAGGTGTCGGCATAGTCGGTGCCCGCGGCCAGCACGAACCAGGCGCTGTCGGCGTCGGTGACGGTCAGCGTGCCGTCGGCGTTCGCGGTCAGAGCGCCACCCCGGTGCCCCACGCGGAGCTGCGCCTCGAACGCCATCCCGTTGTCGGCGAGTTCACCGCGTACGGTGATCCGGTCGCCGGCCGAGGTGGCCGTGAAGTCGGTGCGGGGCGAGGTGTAGCGCACGGTGCAGGTGACGGCGCCCGGCCGGTCGGCGGCGAGCCGCCCGACGATGACGCGGTCGGGATGGGAGACGAAGAACTCCCTTTGCCCGCCCACCTGTTGATGGGTGTACGTGACGGTGGCGACCGCTTCCCCCAGGTCCAGGGCGCGGCGATAGGAGTCGGGGGTCGTCGTCGGTGCGCCCGGCACATCCAGCTGGAGATCGCCGAAGGTCTGGTAGGCGCCGAACCCGACGCGGGGCTGGCCCAGTCTGCCGGCGACGGCTTCGGGGCCGATCCTGGTCTCGGTGTCGATCTCCTCCTGTACGGCGGCGATCGCGCCGGGGCGGGGTGCGCGCCAGTTGCCGAAGTCGTAGCCCTGGGCCGAACCGGGGCCGCCGGTCCACAGGGTCTTCTCGTTGAACTGAAGCCGCTCGGAGGCAAGGGTGCCGAACACCATGACGCCGAGAGCGCCGCTGCCCAGGGGCAGTGCCTCGCGCTCCCAGTCGGCGGCGGGGGTCGTGTACCAGAGCACGGGAGAGGTCGCCTTCAAGGATCCCGGCGGCCGCGATACATCGGAGGAATCAGCTGCCTCAGCGGGTCCGGCGAGCACTCCTCCGCCCAGCGCGACGCCGCCTGCTCCGCCGAGTGCAGTCTTCAGCGTGCTTCTTCGAGATATCTCATGCGACATGCTTCCGGACCGTAATGGTCCGATGACCGTGCAACAAGGGGCATGACAAAACGACCCGCCCCCGAAGCAGGGGCGGGTACAGGAAGTGGCCGGTTCGGGTGCGCTCAGCCCTGCTGGAAGAGCTCCGCCGGCAGCGGCTTCAGCAGCGCGTACAGATCGTCGGTGATGGGGCGGTCCCAGGCGGCGATGGTCACCAGGACGTTGTCACTGCGGTCGAACTGGACGCAGGAGATGCGGCTCTCGGAGAGCTTGAGGCGGCGCACGATCAGGAGGTTGTCCCCCTGCATCACCGGCATGTCCTCGGTCCCGACGACCGTGACCTCCTCGTCGTTCTCCAGCGCCAGGAGCAGCTGGGCCACCTCGAACGGGATCTCGTCGTCGGCTACCTCGCGGGCCGGCGAGCCCTCCGGAAGATTGCCGATGATCATCGCGGGGCCGCGACCGCCGAACAGGTCGTAGCGCAGGAACACGCCCTGGCAGCTGCCGTCGGGCGCGGGCAGCAGGCCCGCACCGAGATTGCCCGGCCAGTCGCCCGGGTCCATGGCCAGGACGTCGAAGTCGGGCCCGGCGGGAGTGGCGCTGCGGCGGCGGAGGAAGGACATGCCGCAATGGTACGTGCCCGAGCGCGTACCGGGCCGTGGGGGCGCCGCCGCCAGGACGCCACGAGCCGGGCCGCTCCGCGCGGACCGGCTCAGCCGGCCGGGCCCGCTTCGCGCGGACCGCCCCGGCCCCGCCGTCCGCGGTACGGCGACAACGCGGACCACCTCAACCCCTGCCGTCCGCCGCCCTGCGGTGGCCGGCCGGCTCGTCAGTCCTCCTGCCTCGGCGGCACCACCGCGACCGGGCTCGCGGCGTGCAGCAGGACGGCCTGGGTGACCGAGCCCATCAGCCGGGCGGGGGCGAGGAGTCGTCGGCGGTGGCGGCCGACGACGACAAGCGCGGCGTCCTTCGAGGCGGCGACGAGATGGCCGGCCGCGTCGCCCGGTGGCACGTACAGGTCGACGCGAAGGTCGGGGTGCCGCTCCTGGTGCGGTCCGACGAAGCCCTCGGCGAGCGTGCGCGTCTCGCCCTCGACGGCGGCCTGGTCGAAGGTGCCGGGGACGAAGTCACCGGCCGCCGTCCACGTCCGGACCGGCCACGGGTAGGCCGCGATCACCTGGACGCGCGCCCCGCGGCGGGCCGCCTCCGTGAACGCGAAGGCGAGCGCCGTCTCGTCGGGGCCGTCCACGTGCAGGCCGACGACCACGCGCGGTCCCGGGTCCACAGGAGGCGGGTCGGGCACCTCACGCCCGATCCGGGGCACGACGACCACCGGGCAGTCGGCGTCACGGGCCGCGGCCATCCCGTTGGAGCCGAGCACCAGCCCGGCGAAGCCTCCGCGGCCACGGGAGCCGAGCACCAACAACTGGGCAGAGGCGCCGAGTTCGGGCAGTACGGCGGCCGGTGCTCCCACCATCGCGACGTACTCCACCGCCGGGCGGTCGGGCAGCCCGAGATATTCGATCACCGGCTTGCCGGGACGGCCGTCGAGATACGCCCGCGCCTCGTCGAGCACCGGATCGTCGGCAGGGTCCGGCGGCCCGGCGACCAGGACGTCCGGCTGGGCCCCGACCGCGTACTGCCGCACATGGACCGCACGCAACGGCGCTTCGCGCAGCCGGGCGGCCGTGAGCGCCCACTCCAGGGCGCGCAGGCTGTCGTCCGATCCGTCGACCGCCGCGATGACCGGCAGGGTGCTCATGGAATCCTCGCCTTCGGCACGGAATCTTGATCGACCGCTTCCCGGACCAGACTGACTCAAGCACCGCCCGCCGGAGGGGGCACGAGGTCGCGTGTCCGCACATTGCCGGGAAGCCGGCGCGGAACGCACCGGCTTCCCGGCACTTCGACCGGAGGATCCAGCCACCCGAATGAAGGAGACCATGGCCGGCATCAGTGGATTCAAGGACCTCTCCCCGACCACCCTCGCCGATGTACTGGGCCGGGCGCAGGTCATGGACATCGGCATCCGCCCGCTGTGGCCGTCGGTCCCGCGCGTCGCGGGACCGGCGTTCACCGTGCGCTGTCCTCCCGGCGACAACCTCATGCTGCATGCGGCCATCCACCGCGCGGAGCCCGGGTCGGTCGTCGTCGTCGAGACCGGCGGCGACGTGGACCACGCGCTCGCCGGGGGCAACGTCTGTGCCGTGGCCCAGCGCCGTGGGATCGCCGCGTTCGTGGCCGACGGCGTGATCCGCGACCTCGCCGAGGTGCGTGCCCTGGGGTTTCCGGTCTTCGCCCGGGGCGTCATCCCCGTGCCGGGGAGCAAGGCGGCGGTGCGGCCGCTCAATGTCCCGGTCCGGTGCGGTGGGGTGGAAGTGCGGGCCGGCGACATCGTGGTGGCCGACGAGGAGGGCATCGTCGTGACGCCCCGGGACCGTCAGGAACAGGTGCTCCTGGACGCCCGGGCGAAGGTGGCCGGGGAGGCCGGTGAGTCCCTCGACGCGTGGGAGGCCGCGCATCGCGCCCGCGTCGACCAGATCCTGGCCGAGGCCGGCTTCGAGGGGTGAGCACGGCGGGGCCGCCGGCCGTACGCGATGCCCCGCCGCTTCGACCGGAGCACGGCTGCCCCTCCCCTGGCCACAGGGAAGGGGCAGCTCGCCACGGCTTCCGGCGCGCACGGCGCCCCGGATGCCCGGCGCGTTCGGCGTGCTCCGGCCAGGCCGAAGGCGTACTCAGGTCAGATCGAACTCGCCCTCGCGCGCTCCGGAGACGAAGGCCCCCCACTCCGCCGGCGTGAAGATCAAGGAAGGGCTCTCCGCGCGACCGCTGTTGCGCATGGCGATGAAGCCCTCGACAAAAGCGATCTGGACGTCTCCCCGTCCTCGGCTGCTGGACTGCCACTCCGCGTTGCTGAGATCCAGCTCCGGCTTGTCCCAGCCCTTGAGCGGATGCTGCTCGATGGTGCTTTCGGCCACGTCCGTGCTCCTCCCGGTTCGTCGTCCGCCGCCAGCCTAGCGATCGGTTCCGGCGGCGGACAGGCCACGTGAGGGGCAGGGCTTCAGGAGGCGGGCGGAGCGGACCCGACCAGCCACATCGAGAAGAACTGGGATCCGCCGCCGTAGGCGTGCCCGAGTACCCGGCGGGCCCCTTCCACCTGGTGCTCTCCCGCCTGTCCGCGCACCTGAAGTGCCGCTTCCGCGAACCGGATCATGCCGGAGGCGCCGATCGGATTGGTGGACAGAACGCCGCCCGACATGTTGACGGGCAGGTCCCCGTCCAGCTCCGTGACGCCGGATTCGGTGAGCTTCCAGCCCTCGCCCTCGTCGGCGAAGCCGAGGTTCTCCAGCCACATGGGCTCGTACCAGGAGAACGGGACGTACATCTCGACGGCATCGATGTCACGGCGCGGGTCCGCGATGCCGGCCTGCCGGTAGACGTCGGCCGCGCAGTCCTTGCCCGCCTGCGGGGAGACGAAGTCCTTGCCGGCGAAGAGCGTGGGCTCACTGCGCATCGCGCCGCCGTGCAGCCACGCGGGCGGCCGGGGCGAACGGGCCGCCCCCGCACGGTCGGTGAGGATCATCGCGCAGGCCCCGTCCGAGGACGGGCAGGTCTCCGAGTAGCGAACCGGGTCCCACAGCATCGGCGAGGCCTGGACCTTCTCCAGGGTGATGTCGTGCTCGTGGAGGTGCGCGTACGGGTTCTTCAGGGCGTTGCGCCGGTCCTTGTAGGCGACCAGGGAGCCGACCGTGTCGGGTGCGCCGGTACGCCGCATGTACGCGCGGATGTGCGGCGCGAAGAATCCGCCAGCCCCGGCGAGCAGCGGCTGTGTGAAGGGGATCGGCAGGGACAGGCCCCACATCGCGTTCGACTCGGACTGCTTCTCGTAGGCCAGGGTCAGGACGGTCCCGTGCACGCGGCCGGCGATCAGGTTCGTGGCGACCAGCGCCGTCGAACCGCCGACGGAGCCAGCCGTGTGGACCCGGAGCATCGGCTTGCCGACGGCGCCGAGCGCGTCGGCGAGATACAGCTCCGGCATCATGACGCCCTCGAAGAAGTCGGGCGCCTTGCCGATCACCACGGCGTCGATGTCCGCCCAGGTCAACTCGGCGTCTTCGAGCGCCCGTTGAGCGGCCTCACGGACCAGTCCCGCGATCGACACGTCCCGCCGGGCGGCCACGTGCTTGGTCTGGCCGATGCCTACGACGGCCACGGGCTCCTTGCTCATCGGGCATCCCCTTCGAGTACGGCGACCAGGTTCTGTTGGAGGCAGGGGCCGGACGTGGCGTGGGCGAGCGCTCGGTCGGACGTGCCCCGGTGGATGCGGGCGGCGGCCTCACCGATGCGGATGAGTCCGGCGGCCATGATGGGGTTGGCGGCCAGCGCGCCCCCGGACGGGTTCACGTCCACGTCGTCGCCCAGCCGCAGCGCCTTGCGCAGGACCACCTCCTGCGACGTGAAGGGCGCGTGCAACTCGGCGGTGTCCACGGGCCGTTCGAAGGCGCCGGCCCGCTCGGCGGCGAGCCGCGCGGAGGGCGAGTCGGTCAGGTCGCGTACGCCCAGACTGTGCGCCTCGATGCGGTGATCGATGCCCCGGATCCACGCGGGCCGCGAGCACAGCTCCCGGGCCCGGTCGCCCGCCGCGAGGATCACGGCGGCCGCGCCGTCGCTGACGGGCGGGCAGTCGCCGGTCCGCAGGGGACGTACGAGATAGTCGCCCTGCGCCACCGGACCGCGCAGCTGGGCATGCGTGTTGGCGGACGCGGACGCACGGCTGCGGGCCGCCACCCCGGCGAGCGCCGGCTCGTCGGTCTCCCCCGCGTCGATGAGCGCCTGCGCCTGGAGAGCCGCGAGCGCGACCGAGTCCGGCCACAGGGGGGCGACGTAGTACGGGTCGAGCTGGCGGGTCAGGACGTCCCGGACGGATCCCGGCGACGACTTCCCGTAGGCGTACACGAGCGCGGTGTCGGCGTCGCCGGTCAGCAGCTTCGTCCACGCCTCGTACAGCGCCCACGCCCCGTCCATCTCCACGTGCGACTCGGAGATCGGCGGCCAGGCACCCACGCCGTCGAGCGCCATGGTGAAGGAGAAGGCGCGGCCCGCGAGGTAGTCCGTGGAGCCGGAGCAGGTGAAACCGATGTCACTGGTCTTCAGCCCGGTCCGGTCCAGCACGTCGTGCAGGACCGGCATGAGCATCTCCACCTCGGAGAGTTCGTCGCTGGTGCGCCGGTGGTCGGTCTGCCCGAAGGCGACTACGGCGATCTCGCGCATCAGAGCAGCTCCTCGTGCGTCTGGTGGTCCGCTTCCCGCGTCACAGCAGCTCCTTGTACGTCTCGTAGTCCGCGTCGGGCTCGCCGGTCGGCCGGTAGTGGTCGGGGTAACGGCCCCCCTCGGTCCACACCGGCTCGACGCGCAGCCCCTCGCGCACCTGGTCGTAGGGGATACCGCCGATACGGCCGTGCAGTGCGAGGTCGGCGCCGTCCAGGGCGATGTGCCCGTAGACGTACGGGACTTCGATGTCGAGGTTCTTCGCCTTGATGTTGACGATGCAGTACGTGGTCAGCGTGCCCCGGGGGCCCACCTCGACGTGTTCCGCCGTGGCGACGCCACAGGTGGGGCAGGCGCCCTTGGGCGGCACGTACACCTTGTGGCAGGAGGGGCAGCGTTCGCCGACGGTCCGCCGCTCGGAGAGAGAGTTGATGTAGGCGGACTGGGAGCGGCCGGGCGCGTAGACGTAGTCGAGGCGGGCGGCGGCGACGATGCCGGTCACCATGGCGTCGAACACGCCCTCGTGACCGGCGGGTTCGAGCGGGTCCCCGTCGTACGGCTCGAAGCAGGCGATGTCCGTGATGGCTCCGGAGCGTTCGCCGGCCCAGCGGATCCGGACGCGCATGCCGGTGCGCACGGCGTCGGGGCCCGGGGCGTCGAGCGCGTGGAGCAGGGCGGTGTCGGCGCCGTCGAGCTTGACCAGGACCCAGGCGAACGGGGTGTCCAGGGGCTGTCCCCGGCGTGGCTCGTGATTCCACGCCCAGGTGGTGACGGTGCCGGTGGGGGCGACCTCGACGAGGTCGCGAATCTCCTCGGCGGTGACGGGGTCGTACTCGACGGGTGGGACGAGCGTGCCGCCGTCGGCGGTCCGCACTCCGAGGACGACGCGCTCGCGCAGGCCGGTGAGGAAGGCGCTCTGGACGGGGCCCAGTGAGCGGGTGAAGGGGAACTCGACGATGAGGGGGGCTTTGAGGACTTCGGGCATCCTGGATGTCTCCTTCGAGTCAGGCGCGCCGGTAGACGGGTGGGCGCTTCTCGGCGAAGGCCCGGGAGCCCTCCTTGGCGTCGGCGGTGTCGAAGATCGGCCAGCCGCGCCCCAGTTCGGCCGCGAGCCCCTCGGTCTCGGTCATCTCGGCGGTCTCGTACACGGACGCCTTGACGGCCTCGACGGCCAGCGGACCGCAGGCGTTGACCTGTTCGGCGATCTCCAGGGCCTTGCCGAGCGCGGTCCCGTCGGGGACGACATGACCGATCAGCCCGATTCCCGCGGCCTCCCGCGCGGTGTACGGGCGGCCGGTGAGCAGCATCTCCAGGGCGTGGGTGCGCGGGATCTGCCGCTGTAGGCGGACGGTCGAGCCGCCGATCGGGAAGAGGCCGCGCCTGACCTCGAAGAGCCCGAAGGTCGCCGACTCGCCGGCCACCCGGATGTCGGTGCCCTGAAGGATCTCCGTGCCACCGGCAACGCAGTAGCCCTCCACCGCGGCGATCACCGGCTTGCGGGGGCGGTGGTGGCGGAGCATCGCCTTCCAGTGCAGATCGGGATCGGCCTTCATGCGGTCCCGGTACCGGTCGCCGTCCATGCCGTTGCCCGCCAGCGCCTTGAGGTCCATCCCGGCACAGAACGCTCCGCCCGCGCCGGTGAGCACGATCGAGCGGATCGCGTCGTCCTCGTCGGCCTCGGCCCAGCCGTCGTGGAGACCGACCAGCATCGGCAGCGAGAGCGCGTTCTTCGCCTCGGGCCTGTTGAGCGTGAGTACCAGTGTGGCGCCTTCGCGCTGCACGGTGAGGTGTTCCGTCCCACCCATCGCCGTCCTCCCGTCTCAGGAACGAGAACAGGTTGCAGGAGGCGGGGAGCCAGTACAAGGGTTTTCTGACAGACAGTCAGATTTCTTCTGCGCGGGCCCTTCCCAGTTGGGTCGGGCTTTGCTCTGATGACCGTCGAACCGATGGATGCCAGGCACGCCCGGGGTCAGGAGGAGCGGTGGAGTACAACCTTGCCGACCTGTTCGAGTCGGTCGTCGACGTGGTCCCCGACCGCGAGGCGCTTGTGTACATCGATCACCCCGGCACCGGCGCGGAGCGCCGCCTGACATACGCCCAGCTCGACACGGCCGCGAACCGCATCGCCCACCATCTGATCGACAGCGGCGTACGGCCCGGCGACCACCTCGGGCTGCACCTCTACAACGGCATCGAGTACCTCCAGACGGTGCTGGCGTGCCTGAAGGCACGGATCGTTCCGGTCAACGTCAACTACCGTTATGTCGAAGAGGAGTTGGTCTACCTCTACCGGGACGCCGATCTGGTGGCCCTGGTCTTCGACGCGGAGTTCTCGGAGCGGGTGGCGGCGGCGCTGCCGCGTACGCCCGCGTTGCGCCACCTCGTCCGGGTGGGGGCGCCCGCGTCCGGTGCCGTCGTGCCGGACGCCGTGGACTTCGCGGACGCCGAAGCAGCCGGATCCCCCGAGCGGGGCTTCCCGGCGCGCTCGGCCGACGACCAGTTCATCATCTACACCGGTGGTACGACCGGGATGCCCAAGGGCGTGATGTGGCGCCAGGAGGATCTGTTCTTCTCCGGCCTGGGCGGCGGCGCACCGACCGGTGAGCCGGTGCAGAAGCCGGAGGAGCTGGCCGAGCGCGTGGCGGCCGGCGGCGACGGCATCACTTTCTTCCCCACTCCCCCGCTGATGCACGGCACCTCGACCCTCACCGCCTTCATCGGCTTCAACTTCGGCCAGCGGATCGTGATCCACCGCAAGTTCGTGCCCGACGAAGTGCTGCGGACCATCGAGAAGGAGCGGGTGACGAGCGTGTCGCTGGTCGGCGACGCGATGCTGCGGCCACTGATCGACGCGCTCGGCGGACCGCTGAAGGGCACCGACTGCTCCTCCATGTTCAGCGTGTCGTCGTCCGGCGCGATCATGTCAGAGACGGTGCGCGAGCAGTTCCAGGCACTCGTCCCGAATGTGATGCTGCTGAACAACTTCGGTTCGTCGGAGTCCGGTTTCAACGGTACGGCGACGGCGGACTCGGGACCGGTCAAGGGGTTCCGGCTGCGCGTCAACTCCCGCACCCAGGTGGTCGATCCGGCCACGTACGAGCCGGTCGCCGTCGGTGAGCCCGGACGCATCGCCCAGCGTGGCCATGTGCCGCTGGGCTACTACAACGACCCGAAGAAAACCGCCGAGACCTTCTTCCAGAAGGGCGACGAGCGGTGGGTCCTGCTCGGCGACATGGCGACCGTCGACGAGGAGGGCATCGTCACCGTCCTCGGGCGGGGTTCCCAGTGCATCAACACCGGCGGCGAGAAGGTCTATCCGGAAGAGGTCGAGCAGGCGCTCAAGTCGCATCCGGACGTGTACGACGCACTGGTGGCCGGGGTGCCCGACGAGAAGTGGGGCAACCACGTGGCGGCGGTCGTGCAGCTGCGCGACGGCGCGGGCCGCCCCTCCCTGGAGGCCATCCAGACCCACTGCCGCTCCCATCTGGCGGGCTACAAGATCCCCCGCCGGCTCGTCATCACGGACGCGATCCAGCGCTCGCCCAGCGGCAAGGCGGACTACCGGTGGGCCCGGTCGGTGGCGGCGGACGCGGGGCGGTAGCGGCTCTCCTGCCGAGTGACGGCCCGGCGACGGGCGGTGGCACTCGGAGCCCGGCGTAGTCTTTGCGCGCGGTTGACCCCGCCGATTGAACTCCGGGTGAAGTCCGGCCGTACGGATAGTGGCGGCCGTGACCTCCCAGGTCGGTCCGCCGCGCCATCACCGGGCTCCGCACGGAAGGACCTTCGCGTGTCGCACTCCACGCGCCCGCCTCGACAGCCGGACACGGACGGGGGTTCCACCGCCGCTCCCAGTACGGAGGCGGACGACACCGCCGAGGGGCAGGGCGCCACGACGCCTGACGACTCGGTCGTCCACGAGCGGGCCGACGGGGGTGCGGACCCGGTCGTCCCTGAGCAACCCGGCCGGGCGTCCCGGGCGAAACCGGGCGCGGCCGACGACTCGGCGGACATCGACAGCAGCGTGGCCGGCGACTCGGCCGACATCGACAGCAGCAGCTTGGCCGGCGGTTCGGCGGACGTTGCGACCGGTGGGCCCGACGTCGAGAACACCAAGGCTGACGAGGCCGGCGAGCAGCAGCCGGAGCCGGCTGAAGACCGCCCAGAGGCGGAACCCACCGACGGTGCCGCTGAGGCGGACACGGACATCAGCCGCCCGGAGGCAGACTCGCCCGAGGCGCTGAAGGCCGACGACCGGCCCGAGGCAGAGACGGTTGACGACCAGCCCGAGGCAGGGGCAGAGACAGCCGACGACCCTCCGGGCGGACCGCCCCCCGGCCGTTCCCGTGGTGCGGGCTGGTGGGGCTGGCGGCGCAAGTACCCGGGGGTCGCGCGCGGCGTGACCGTGGGCACCACGGTCCTGGCTGGGGCCCTCGTACTGTTCGCCCTCCTCCTGCCCAACCACTTGGACCGCCTCACGTTCGGCGCCTTCGTCCGCATCCCGGCGGAGGGCGTCCTCCTCGCCGGTCTGCTGCTCGTACTGCCGCCCCGGCCGCGGCGCATCGCGGCCGTGGTCGCGGGTGCGGGCCTCGGTCTGATGGCGGTCCTGAAGTGCATCGACATGGGCTTCTACTCGGTCCTGGACCGGCCCTTCGACCTGGTGCTCGACTGGATCCTGTTCGGCTACGCGGTGGACTTCCTGAACGAGTCGGTGGGCCCGACCGGCGCGAAACTCGCCGTCATCGCGGCCATCGTCCTCATCGTGGCGCTGCTCGTCCTCGTGACCCTGGCCGTCGTCAGGCTGGCCAACCTCATGGCCCGGCACCGGCCCGTCGCCGCCCGGACCACCCTCGTCCTCGGTACCGCCTGGATCACCTGTGTGACGCTCGGCGTGCAGTTCACCGACGTGCCGGTCGCCGCCAAGACCAACGCCGTGATCCTCCAGAACCGGGCGCACCAGGTGCGCGCCGGACTCCGGGACGGGCGGGTCTTCGCCGAGCAGGCCTCCGTCGACGCCTTCGCCGACACCCCGCCCGACCAGTTGCTGACCGGTCTGCGCGGCAAGGACGTCCTCTTCACGTTCATCGAGAGCTACGGCCGCTCGGCGATCGAGGATCCCGCGATGGCGAAGCAGGTCGGCGCGGTACTGGACGACGGGACGAGCTCCCTGAAGGCGGCTGGGTTCGCCTCGCAGAGCGGCTGGCTGAAGTCACCGGTAGCCGGCGCCGGCAGCTGGCTGGCCCACTCGACCTTCCTCTCGGGCCTGTGGATCAAGAACCAGCAGCGCTACCGGAACCTCACCTCCAGCGACCGCGCGACCCTGACCAGCTACTTCCAGAAGTCCGGCGCCTGGCGCACGGTCGGCATCGTGCCCGGCGTCCGCCGGGCGTGGCCGGAGGGCAAGTTCTTCGGCCTCGACCACATCTACGACTCCGAGCACCTCGGCTACCAGGGCCCGTACTTCAGCTGGACGCCCGTACCGGACCAGTTCAGCCTGGAGGCCTTCGAGCGCCTGGAGCACGGCAAGAAGGACCACAAGCCGATGATGGCGGAGATCATCCTGGCCTCCAGTCACAACCCGTGGGCGCCCATCGCCCGCACGGTCGACTGGGACGACCTGGGCGACGGCTCGGTCTTCGACCAGATCAAGAAGGAGGGCAAGGACCCCAAGGAGGTCTGGAAGAGCCCGGAGAGCGTGCGCACCGAGTACCGGCGAGCGATCCAGTACTCGCTGACCAGCCTGATCCAGTACATGGAGCGGTACGGCGACAAGAACACCGTGCTGGTCTTCCTCGGCGACCACCAGCCCAACCCGACCGTCACCGGCAGCGGCGTGAGCAAGGACGTGCCGGTCACCGTCGTCGCGCATGACCCGAAGGTGCTGGACAAGATCTCCGACTGGGGCTGGACGGACGGCCTGAAGCCCGCCAAGGACGCTCCCAGGTGGGGCATGGACAAGTTCCGCGACCGCTTCATGACGGCGTACGGACCCGACAACGGCTGACTCGCTCCGCCCGCCCTCTGCCCGCGTTCCGCCGCCCCGGAAGGAGGCCATGCCCGTCATCAGGTACCGGACCCGGGACCTGACCCGGCTGCTGCCGGGCACCGCCCGGGTGTTCCGGCGCATGGAGAAGATCACCGGCCGCAGCGACGACATGGTGATCCTGCAGGGGGTCAATCTCTTCCCGACGCAGATCGAGGAGATCGTGCTGCGCACACCGGGCGTGGCCCCGCACTTCCAGTTGCGCCTCACCCGGGAGGGCCGCCTCGACGCGCTCGCCGTACGGGCCGAGGCCCGGCGCGGCGCGACCCCCGAGATCCGCGAGGCGGCCGCGCGGGCCATCGTGGCGGCCGTGAAGGACGGTATCGGCGTCTCGGTCTCCGTCGAGATCGTCGAACCGGAGTCCCTGGAACGGTCGGTGGGCAAGATCAAACGAATCGTGGACCTGCGGCAGGTCTGATTCAGGACCGATCAGGACCTGTCCCGTCCGAGTCGGGGCCGGCCCGCCGAAGGCCCAGCGGCGGTCCTGCGCCTCCGGGGCTCACGCCTCGCCGAAGCGGTCGCGCAACTCCCGCTTGAGGATCTTCCCGCTGGCGTTGCGCGGCAGCTCGTCCACGAAGAGCACCCGCTTGGGCGCCTTGAAGTGGGCGAGCGTCTCGCGTGCGTGGGTGAGGAGTTCGGCCTCGGTGACCTCGCCACGGGGGACGACGACCGCCGTGACGGCCTCGATCCAGCGCTCGTCGGGAAGGCCGATGACGGCCACTTCGGCGACCTGCTCATGGGTGTACAGCGCGTCCTCGACCTGGCGTGAAGCGACCAGGACACCACCGGAGTTGATGACGTCCTTCACTCGGTCGACCACGGTGAAGTAGCCCTGGGCGTCCCGTACGACGAGGTCCCCGGAGTGGAACCAGCCGTCGCGGAAGGCGTCGGCCGTCTCCTCGGGCTTGTCCCAGTAGCCCTCGCACAACTGCGGTGAGCGGTAGACGACTTCGCCCTTCTCCCCGTCGGGTACGTCCTTGCCGGACTCGTCCACGACCCGTGCCTCGACGAAGAGCACCGGCCGCCCGCAGGAGTCCATCCTCCCCTTGTGCTCGTCGGGCGCGAGCACCATGGCCAGCGGCCCGATCTCGCTCTGGCCGAAACAGTTGAAGAAGGCGAGCTTCGGCAGGCGTTCGCGCAGTCGCTCCAGTACGGGCACGGGCATGATCGACGCCCCGTAGTAGGCCTTGCGCAGTCCGCTCAGGTCGCGGGTGGCGAAGTCGGGGCGGTTCGACAGCCCGATCCACACGGTGGGCGGAGCGAACAGGCTGTCCGCCCTGCCCTCCTCGATCAGGTCGAAGATCTGGTCGGCGTCGGGCCCGTCGAGGATCGTGTTCACCGCGCCGATCGCCAGATACGGCAGGAGGAAGACGTGCATCTGCGCCGAGTGGTAGAGCGGCAGCGAGTGCACCGGCCGGTCCCCGGCCTGCAGGTCGAGGGCCGTGATCGCGCTCAGATACTCGTGTACCAAGGAGCGGTGGGTCATCATCGCGCCCTTGGGCAGCGCGGTGGTGCCCGAGGTGTACAGCAGCTGCGCGAGATCCTCGCTGCGGGGCTCCGGGCCGTCGTACGGCGGCGTCGTGGCGAGCCGCGCCAGCAGCGAGTCGTCGGTGTCGCGCAAGGCCAGTACGGATGTTCCGTCCGGCAGGTTCCCGGTGAGGCCGGGGTCCGCCAGGACGAGTCCGCAGCCGGACTGGCCGACGATGTACGCCAGATCGTCACCCGTCAGGTTCTGGTTGACCGGTACGTGCACCAGTCCCCCGCGCGCGCAGGCCAGGAAGGCGATCAGATACGCGTCCGAGTTGTGGCCGTAGGCACCGACGCGGTCGCCGTGCCCGAGCCCGTGGTCGCGCAGGACTCCCGCGGCGCGGGACACGGCCTCGTCGAGTTCCGCGTAGGTCCAGGACCGGTCGCGGTAGTGCACCGCGACGCGCTCCGGAGTCCGCCGGGCGCTGCGCCGCAGCACTCCGTCGACCGTGACGCTCTGTCCCGCCGTCATGACCTGCTCCTTAGTCCGCCTGCCCCGGTTTGATCCTCGTGGGGCCCCGCGAGTGGGTCAAGCGCCCGGCGCGGCCGGCGGGAAGTGGACCGACCCCCGAGAGGGCCGACCCGATGAGTGTCGAACCGACCCATGCCCCACAGCCTTACCTGTTGTTACGCTCAACCGCCCCTTCCCTCAAGGACGTTGGGAGGCTTGATGCGCATCCGCCCGAGACGGCTCGCCGTCACGGCCGTGGCCCTGCTCGCCGCGTCGACCGCGCTGCCCGCGGCCGCCGCCGATGGCCGGGACCACCAGGAACATCCGTCGCACGGCGGTCTGTCCGCCGTGATCCGCTATACCGAGTACGGCATTCCGCACATCGTCGCGAAGGACTACGCCGATCTGGGCTTCGGCACCGGCTGGGCGCAGGCCGCCGACCAGGTGTGCACCCTTGCCGACGGCTTCGTGACCACGCGCGGCGAGCGCTCCCGCTACTTCGGGCCCGACGCGGCACCCGACGGCTCGCTGTCGTCCGCCACCAGGAACCTCTCCAGTGACCTGTACTTCCGGGGAGTGCGCGAGGCGGGCACGGTGGAGAAGCTGCTCGCCGAGCCCGCCCCGAAGGGGCCGGGACGTCAGGTCAAGGACCTGATGCGCGGCTGGGCCGCGGGGTACAACGCCTGGCTGCGGCAGCGCCGGATCACCGATCCGTCCTGCAAGGGCGCCGCGTGGGTGCGTCCTGTGACGACCCTCGACGTCGCCGCGCACGGCTTCGCGCTCGCCGTACTGGGCGGTCAGGGCCGCGGGGTCGACGGCATCACGGCAGCCCAGCCGCCGGCGTCTGCCCCCTCCGCTGCCAAGGCACCCGAGCGCCCGGTGGATGCGCAGGCCATGGCACGTGCCGCCCGAGAGCTCTTCGACAGCGCCGACATGGGTTCCAACGCGGTCGCGTTCAGCGGCGCCACGACGGCCGACGGCCGCGGCCTGCTGCTCGGTAATCCGCACTACCCGTGGCAGGGCGGCCGCCGCTTCTGGCAGTCGCAGCAGACCATCCCCGGCGAACTGAACGTGGCGGGCGGCTCGCTGCTCGGCTCGGCGACGATCTCCATCGGCCACAACGACCGGGTGGCCTGGAGTCACACCGTCGCCACGGGCGTCACGCTCAACCTCCACCAGCTGACGCTGGATCCGGGGGACCCGACGACGTATCTGGTGGACGGCCGGCCCGAGCGGATGACCAAGCGGTCCGTCACCGTGGAGGTCAAGGACGGCACGCCGGTGACCCGCAGCCAGTGGTGGACCCGGTACGGCCCGGTGGTCACCACGCTCGGCGCCCAGCTCCCGCTCCCCTGGACGGCCACCACGGCGTACGCGCTCAACGACCCGAACGCCGCCAACCTCCGCGCTTCGGACACCGCGCTCGGTTTCAGCAAGGCCCGCAGTACGGCGGACGTCGTCGACTCCCTCCGCCGCACTCAGGGGCTGCCCTGGGTGAACACGGTCGCCGCCGATGCGGGCGGCCACTCGCTGTTCACGCAGTCGCAGGTGCTGCCGCGCATCACCGACGAGCTGGCCCAGCGCTGCTCGACGGCGCTCGGCAGGATCACCTATCCGTCGTCCGGTGTGGCCGTGCTCGACGGCTCGCGCGGTGAGTGCGCACTCGGCAGCGATCCGGACGCCGTGCAGCCGGGCATCTTCGGACCGGCGAAGATGCCCGTACTCAAGGACGCGCCGTATGCGGAGAACTCCAACGACAGCTCTTGGCTGGCCAACGCCGAACGGCCGTTGACCGGGTACGAGCGGGTCTTCGGCACGATCGGCACCCAGCGGTCGATGCGCACTCGCGGTGCGGTGGAGGATGTGTCGGCCATGGCCGACAAGGGGGGACTGACCGTACGGGATCTGCAGAAACAGCAGTTCGCGAACCGGGTGCCGGCCGGGGATCTCATCGCGGACGACGCGGCCCGGGCGTGTGCCGCGCTGCCGGGCGGTACGGCAACGGGCAGTGACGGCAAGGCGGTTGAGGTGAGCGTGGCCTGCGGTGTGCTGAAGTCGTGGGACCACTCGATGAACACCGACAGCCGGGGTGCGCTGCTCTTCGACCGCTTCTGGCGGAAGCTGACGGCCGCGGTGCCCGGTGCCCAGCTCTGGAAGGTGCCGTTCTCGGCGGCGGATCCGGTCCGCACGCCGCGCACGCTCAACACGGACGCACCAGGATTCACCACGGTTCTGGCCGACGCGGTCGCGGAGTTGCGCACGGCCGGCATCGCCCTGGACTCCAAGCTGGGCGCGCACCAGTTCGTCGTCCGCGGCGGCCGGACCATCCCGGTGCCGGGCGGCACGGAGTCGCTCGGGGTGTGGAACAAGGTCGAGCCGGTGTGGAATCCGGCGGGCGGCGGCTACACCGAGGTGACGACCGGGTCGAGCTACATCCAGGCGGTGGGCTGGGACGGGAGCCGCTGTCCCGTCGCCCGTACGCTGCTGACGTACTCCCAGTCCTCGAATCCGGACTCGCCGCACTACAGCGACCAGACGCGGCTGTTCTCGGGTGGGAAGTGGGTGACCTCCCGCTTCTGCGAGAAGGACATCCTCTCCTCGCCCGGGCTGCGGGTGGAACGAGTGGGCGAACGCCGCTAGCGATGGCGGGGGCTCCGCTCCACTCGGGGCGGGCCCCCTCCGTCACCGCCGGACGTCGGCGAACCGGGTCACACGACTCGGGTCCGCCCCTCCCAGTAGGGATCGCGCAGCCGCCGCTTGTAGAGCTTCCCGTTGGGATCGCGGGGCAGCACCTCGACGAAGTCGACGCTCTTGGGCCGCTTGTACCCGGCGAGCTGCTGTGCGCAGTGGTCGAGGATGTCGGCGGCGAGGGCCTCACCCGGTTCGTGTCCGGGCGCCGGCTCGACCACGGCCTTGACCTGCTCGCCCCATTCGTCGTGCGGGATCCCGAAGGCGGCCGCGTCCGCGACGGCCGGGTGGGTGAGCAGCGCGGACTCGATCTCGGCGGGGTAGATGTTGACCCCGCCCGAGATGATCATGTCGATCTTGCGGTCGCGGAGGAAGAGATAGCCGTCCTCGTCGAGATACCCCAGGTCGCCGACGGTGAAGAAGTCTCCGATACGGTTCTTCTTCGTCTTGCCCTCGTCCTTGTGGTACGAGAATCCGCCCGTACTCATCTTCATGTAGACGGTGCCCAGTTGACCGGCCGGCAGCCTGATGCCGTCGTCGTCGAAGATCGCGAGTTCGCTGATGGGCCAGGCCTTCCCGACGGTGCCGGGCTTCTTGAGCCAGTCCTCCGCGGTGGCGAAGGCGCCACCGCCCTCGCTGGCCGCGTAGTACTCCTCCACACTGTGGCCCCACCACTCGATCATGGCCCGCTTCACATGGTCGGGACACGGGGCGGCACCGTGGATGGCGTGCCGCATCGACGAGACGTCGTAGCGCTCCTTCACCTCGTCCGGCAGCGCCAGCAGCCGGTGGAACTGGGTGGGGACCATATGGGTGTGGGTGCAGCGGTGGGCGTCGATGACGCGCAGCATCTCCTCGGGCGTCCACTTCTCCATCAGCACCAGCGGATGGCCGATGTGCAGGGCCGCGCCCGCGAACTGGAGCACCGCCGTGTGGTAGAGCGGCGAGCAGACGAGGTGCACGTTGTCGTCGAAGGCCCTGATTCCGAAGATGGCGAGGAAGCCGCCGAGGTACGTCTCCTCGGGCAGCTTGCCGGGCAGTGGCCGGCGGATGCCGCGCGGGCGCCCGGTGGTGCCCGAGGTGTAGTTCATGACCCAGCCGAGCGTGCGGTCGTCGGGGACCGACTCCGGCTGCCCGTCGAGGAGTTGGGCGTAGGGGCGGAAGCCGCCGATGTCTCCGATCGCGTACCGGTGGCCGGCCGGGAGTCCGGCCTCGTCGGCGGCCCGGCTCGCCGCCTCGGCGAACCGTTCGTGCGCGATGAGCACCTTGGCGCCCGAGTCGGCGACGATCCAGGCGATCTCCGGGCCGACGAGGTGGTGGTTGACGGGCACCAGATAGAAGCCGGCCTGCGAGGCGGCCAGGAACGCGGTGATGAACTCGACGCCGTTGGGCAGGACGACGGCGAAGGAGTCGCCGCGTTCGAGTCCGGCGGCGCGCAGACCGTGGACCAGCTGGTTGACCGAGGCGTGCAGCCGTCCGGCGGACCATTCCTCGCCGTCGGGGGCGATGAGGACCGTACGCTGCGGGTCCCCGGCCGCCTGGGCCCAGAAACCGTTAGGGGGCGTGCTCGCGGCCGTACTCACGACTGAGCGCTCCTTCCGGCGATGCGGTTGATGCGGTCGACGGCCCGCTCGAAGCCGCGGGTCAGGTCGTCGAAGACCGCCTGGACACTGCGTTCGCTGTTCATCCGGCCGACGATCTGGCCGACGGGAGTGCCGAGGAGCGGCTCCACCTCGTGCTTCTGGATGCGGGACAGGGCGTCGGCGACCAGCAGGCCCTGCAGGGGCATGGGGAGGGTGCCGGGCCCGCTCGGGTCGTCCCACGCGTCGGTCCACTCGGTGCGCAGCTGTCGCGCCGGTTTGCCGGTCAGGGCGCGGGAGCGGACGGTGTCGCCGGATCCGGCGGCTAGCAGCTTCCGCGTCACGGCGGGCGAGTGCATGTCGGCCTCCGTGGTCGTCAGCCACAGGGAGCCGAGCCAGGCACCCTGGGCGCCGAGGGCGAGCGCGGCGGCCACCTGCTGTCCGCTGCCGATGCCTCCGGCGGCGAGGACGGGCAACGGGGCGACGGCGTCGACGACTTCGGGCGTCAGCACCATCGAGGCGATCTCTCCGGTGTGCCCGCCGGCTTCGTAGCCCTGTGCCACGACGACGTCGATGCCCGCCTCCGCGTGCTTGCGCGCGTGCCGTGCGCTGCCCGCGAGCGCGGCGACCGGTACGCCCTTCGCATGGGCGCGCTCCACCACATCGGCGGGCGGTGAGCCGAGGGCGTTGGCGAGGAGCTTGATCGGGTAGTCGAAGGCGACGTCGAGCTGGTCGCGGGCGACCTGCTCCATCCACCCGGTGATGCGCCAGCCGGACGCCTCTCCCTCGGCGAGTTCGGGCACGCCGTACTTGGCGAGGGTGTCCGTGACGTACCGCCGGTGCCCTTCGGGGATCATCGCCTCGACGTCCGCCTCCGTGACGCCCTCGACCTTCTTGGCGGGCATGACGACATCGAGGCCGTAGGGCTTGCCGTCGATGTGTGCCTCGATCCAGTCGAGGTCGCGCTTGAGGTCGTCCGGGGCCGTGTAGCGAACCGCACCGAGCACACCGAACCCGCCCGCCCTGCTGATGGCGGCGGCGACGGCGGGGAACGGTGTGAAGCCGAAGACGGCGTGCTCGACTCCCAGTCTCTTGCTCAGCTCCGTCTGCATGGGCGCAGGATGCCGCAGTCCTCGGGACGAGGGAAGGCCTTTCCTGATGCTCCGTCAGATTTCTCGACACCCCGCCACCCGCCCCGGGCCGATACGACCGACGGGACAGGCGGGACCGAAAACCCTAGGGCGGGGTCGCTGGGCAATCCCTCGGCCCGGATCACTCGACACGACCCGCCCGCACCTCGGGCAGGGTTGACACACCCAGCCGCTGACAGGAAAGTTTCACCGCGCAGGGCGAAACCGGAAAGATACTTTCAGGCGGCGCGGTGGGAGGCTCCTCGATGACCGAAGACGCAGCGGGCAGAGTGACGACCGGCGGGCTGACCCGTCGTCAACTCGGCACGCGAGCCCTGGCCTTGGGCGGCGCCCTGGCCGTCGCGCCCTTCCCCGCGGGCCCCGCGGCGGCCGCCGGGACGAGTGGCGGGCATCCGGTCCTGCGGCACGGCTCGGCCGAGCGCGCGGGGCTGCTGGCCGGCCATCTGCGCCAACTGGTCACCGACGCCGAGACGTTCCTCGGCCCCTCCCCCGCTCACCCCTGGTACGCGGGTGCCGTGCTGCTGGCCGGACGGGGCGGCACGGTGGCCCTGCATCAACCGATCGGCAAGGCGGTGCGCTACTCGGCGTACGACGAGAAGACGGATGCCGGTGTCGAGTTCCCGGCGGACCAGCAGATCCCGATGGCCGACGACACCGTCTTCGATCTCGCCTCCGTGTCGAAACTCTTCACCTCGCTGCTCGCGGTGCAGCAGATCGAGCGCGGCACGCTGGAGCTGGAGGCGACCGTCGCCTCGTACCTCCCCGACTTCGCGGGCGCCGGCAAACAGGCCGTCACGATCCGTCAGCTCCTCACCCACACCTCGGGTTTCCGCGCCTGGATCCCCCTCTACAACGCGCCCACGCGCGAGGGAAAGCTCCAACTCGTCTGGAACGAGGCACCGCTCAACCCCCCGGGCACCAAGTACCGCTACTCCGACCTCAATCTGATCTCGCTCCAGCTGGTCCTGGAGAAGATCACCGGCCGGACGCTCGACACCCTCCTCCACGACGAGATCACCGCACCGCTCGGCATGCATCGCACCCGCTACAACCCGCCCGCGTCCTGGAAACCCGGGATCGCCGCCACCGAGGACGCCCGGCCGCCCTGGTCGGGGCTCGCCCGCGGGCTGGTGTGGGGCGAGGTGCACGACGAGAACGCGTACTCCCTCGGCGGGGTCGCGGGGCACGCGGGCGTCTTCTCCACCGCCTGGGACCTGGCGATCCTCGGCCGTACGCTGCTCAACGGCGGCGCGTACGGCACCGCGCGCATCCTGAAGCCGGAGTCGGTGGACCTGATGTTCACGGACTTCAACACGGCCTTCCCCGGCGACGAGCACGGCCTCGGCTTCGAGCTCTACCAGCACTGGTACATGGGCGCGATGGCGACGCCCCGCACCGCCGGACACACGGGCTTCACCGGTACCGCCATCGTGCTCGACCCGACGACCGACTCCTTCCTCGTACTGCTGGGCAACTCCGTTCATCCCGTGCGCAGTTGGCGTTCCGGATCCGCGCCCCGGGTCGCCGCCGCGAACCATCTCGCCCGCGCCGTGCCGGTACGCCCCGTGCGCGGACGCACCTCCTGGTTCTCCGGGATGGCCACCGGGACAACAGCGACGCTGACCCTTCCCGCGCTCGACACCACGCGCGGCCGCCCGCGGCTGCGCTGCGCCCTGTGGTGGGACACCGAACCCCAGTCGGACGTCCTCTTCCTGGAGGCCTCACCGGACGGCGGCACGACGTGGCAGCCGGTCCCCTTCACGACCGTAAGGCAGGGAAGTGCCCCGCTGGAGCATCCGGCCGGTTCGGTCACCGGCTGGTCGGACCGCGTCTGGCACCGCCTCGACGCGGAGCTGCCGGGGGCCCGGCAACTGACCGTGCGCTGGCGGTACGCGACCGACCGGCTGTACGTCGGCCGCGGCGCGTACGTCGACGCCCTGCGGGTCGAGGCCGGTGGCCGTGTCGTCTTCGACGAGACCCACTCGGCGGACGCCGCGCGCATCAAGGCGGTGGGCTGGTCGCCGTCGGGCGACTGACGCCGCCGGGGCCCGCCCGTACGCGTCCGGCCCACCAAGTGCGCGACCGACGACCGAAGGCAAGTCATCCGGGTGTCCCCATGCCTCCGCGGGCGCCCGGCCACCGAGCGCGAACGGACGGCCGATGACACCTCATTTGAGGGTGTCCCCTTGCCTCCGCGGTCGTTGACCTGGCATGACGAACACCCGCATTCTGCTCGCCTCCGCGGCTCTCGCCGTCGGCGGCCTCGCCCTGACCGCTCTCCCCGCGACCGCGGACAGCCCCGCCCCTGCCCCCGCCGGACAGCTCGGCCAACTCGGTCAGCTCAACCCGCTGAGCCAGGCCACCGGCGCCCTCAACCCCGTTTTCGGCCTGCTCGCGCCGGTCACCTCAACCCTGCCGCTGTAGTAGTCCGGATCGGACACCCTCCGACACACGAGCGCCGTGGCCGGCCGGCCACGGCGCTCAGTCACGGGCGGAGCGCTGCGTCCCGTTCGTCGCATGTCGCCTCGTCGGACCGGCGCCGACGTACGGTCGGCCGGAATTCGCGGACTGGCCGAGAACACCTACGCTCCACAATCCGGCGGTGCCCCATCCGTCCTCCGGGTCGCACCTTGAATCCGCCAATACCGTCCGGCCCTGTCGCGGACCGAGCAGTGCCACGCGTCCGGCCCCCGGCGGGGCCCGCCCGCGATCACCGTGCGGGAACACCGGTGACCTCGTCCTTCAACAGCCCTTCACAGGCTCACCACGAGTCGCACACTTCCAGCCGAGTTCTGTTGCCTTTGGTTCCGGCGGTGCAGACGGTGCGCGCGCCTCTGCCTAGCCTCCCGGCCATGCCATCCACACAGTTGAGACGTCTCGGTCTCGCCACCGTCATCGCCTTCGTCCTCGCCCTGTTCGGCCTCGCTCCCACCGCGAGCGCGGCGGACCCGGCGCCGGCCGACCTGACGTTCGCCACGAACAGCGCCACGACCGCCCCCGGTGGCACGGTGAACCTGTCGATGACACTCACCAACAACAGGACCTACGACGTCTGGTTCGTGTACCAGACGATCGAGCCGACCTGGCTGACGACTCAGCGGCCCGACCTGAAGTACAGCTTCACCGGCTGCAGCCTCGCCACCGCGGCCGGCAGCACCCCCTGTTCCGGTACCGGTCCCGCCAACCTCGGCGGCAACTACGGCGCCACCATCCCGCCCGGCCAGAGCCGGACCGTGACGCTCACGCTGCAGGTCGCCGCCGACTCCGGCTGCAACGGCAACATCGGCTTCTACTCGTACTTCTACGCCGAGTTCAGCGACAGCGGGAACACCAGCGGCGGTCCCGTGTACACCCCTGAGACTCGCGTCCTCTGCGCCTGAGGCACGCGAAGGCCGGTCTGCGCGGGCGCCGCGGACCGGCCGCCCCGCCCGGGCGTGACGCCGGCGCGGTGGTCCTGGCCGACCAACTGCGCGTCCGCGTCAGGACCCGGCGACACAGGCGTACAGCGGCAGTGCTGTCATGCCGTGGCGCTCCTTCATGGGGCGGTTGCTCCGGCCGCCCTCCACCCACTGCTTTCCGAGCTCGATGGCGGTGCGGATCTCCGCGGCCCACAGCAGGTAGTTGGGGCTGAAGCTGTCGATCGTGGCGTGGCTGGCGCCGCCCACCCACATGTGCAGGCGCTGCTCGTCCAGGAGGACGACCCCGGCCGCCGGCGTGCTGTCGCCCTGGTCGATGCGGACGACCCGGGCCCGCTCGCCCAGCCCCATGACGAAGTCGATGAAGGCGTCCTCGGGGTACATGCCCGCGCTGTTGTGCTTGGCGGCGGTCCGCCGCGTGAGATCGCAGACGACCCGGAGGAAGTCCGGCTCGGGCGCCTCGACGGACGCGGTGACGCCCGCGTCGGCCGCGCGCCGCAGGTACTGGCGGATCGTCCGCCGTGTCCTGCTGCCCAGGCCCGCGAGATAGGAGTCGTACGTCGTGAAGCCCTGGAGCGGAAGCTGGAAGCGGGTCACGATCGGGGCGACCCGCCAGCCCTTGCGCCGGGCCACGCCGAGTACCGGATCGCCCTCGGCGACGCTGACCAGCCCCGCGGCCCGGACACCGTCGGCGTCCCGCAGCTCCACCAGGGCGTCCAGCATGGCGCCGAGCACCCGGTCGCGATGGTCCGCGTCCGCCGCGAGTACGGGGATGCGGGTGTCGTAGCAGTACCAGTTGTGTCCGAGGAGCGCGGGGCCCTCGGCCTCCGGGATGCCCACGTCGCGCAGGAAGCCGTACGGATCGCCCTGCTTTTGGAGGTAGCACGGCAGTACGGCGACGGTCCGGCCGGCTTCGACGACGGTCAGATAGCGGGTGGCCGCGTACGGGCTCAACGGGCTTGCCTGGTAAGCCCGGAGATAGGTGGGCGTGTAGTGGACGGGGGCGGCGTCCGAACGGGCCACCCGCTCCCACTGGGTGGTGTCGATGTCGTCGAAGGAGTCGGTGACGTCGACGTGCAGCGCGCTCAACTCGTTCCCCTTTCGGGCGCGGTGCCCGCCGTGACTTCGTGGACCCAGCCCGCTCCGGTCATCGCGGCCAGGAAACGCTCTCCGAACTCCGGCTCCAGCGGGATCCCGGAGTCGAGTGCGGCGACGCGGACGACGTCGCGCGCGTCGGCCGTCCCGTCGATGCTCTGGGCCAGGGCCATCGCGGACGCGTAGAAGCGGCCCCGGTCCACGGTCAGTTGGCGCAGGAACCACTGGTGGTCCTTCTCGTCGGCGGCCCCCATCAGCGCGCGCAGGTTGAAGGGCCCGGGCCAGGCCCGGCGCAGGCTCGGACCACGCGGGCGGTCGGGGACGGCTGTTGCAGTGTCGTCGTCCCAGGCGGCCGACAAGGTGCGATGCAGTCCGTCGAGCAGCGTCGCCTGGCGGTCCAGGACCCGCTCACTCGCGTCGAACGCCCTAAGCGTGCTTAGGGCGTCGAGGCCGTAGTGCCGGCGTCGGGTCAGCCGGGCCCGGGCCGGCGGGTCGTCGGTCGGCGGCAGACAGGCGGTCATCCGGCGGGCCGTCCAGCGGGTGAGGAGTTCGGCGATCCGGTCGGCGTCCCGTCCGCCGGCCGTCGCCACGACGGCGGCCGCGGACGCGGCTATCGCGGCGGACCTGCGCAGTTCCGCGGGGTCGACCTTGTCGAGCGTATCGGCGCTGGAGTGGTTGAACCGGTCGGGCCAGTGCCCCAGTTGTACGGCGGGACAGCCGATCGACCGGTCGGCGAGGATCGCATGGTCGGAGGCTCCGACGAACGGCGTCGTGCGCCAGGCCCAGACGTCGCAGTCGACCACGCCGCTGTAGGAGCGTGCGGCGGGCGGCAGGGCCCGAACGCAGGCCTCCACGACGGCGTTGGCGAAGTGCGGAAGGTACTCGGGGCTGTGCTCGACGACGAGGGGGCCGCCGCAGCGCCGCTGGTCCTCGCCGACCATGTCGAGGTTGACGGCCATGGCCGGCAGCGGAAGCCCCGCCTCGATCGTCTGGTGGAGGTAGGCCGCCGGACCCACGAACTCGGGTGCCCAGACGAAGCGGACGGGCCGGCGCAGGGAGCGGCGCGCCAGCGCACGGCCGGCCGCCAGCGCCGCCGCGACCCCCGAGGCGTTGTCGTTGGCGCTCGGGGCCGGGTGGCACAGGTGCGCACCGATGAGGCACGCGTCCGGCGCGGAGCGCGAACCGGACGGCGTGCGCGCGACCACCACGGGCATCCGGCCGGGAGTCGTGTCGATGTCGACGACGACGCGCACCCGCTCGCCGCGCCGCTCGGCGTTCCGCAGTTCGTCGAGCTGGTCCGGGAGCACACTGAACCCGAACAGGCCGCTGGTGGCGGGCAGTTCGAGGCGACCCACCTGGTCGTGGCGGTCCGGGTGAGTCGTGACGCAGAAGCCACTCGCCCCTTCGGCCCGCATCCGGGCGAACAACTCCCCGTCGAGATCGGCCGCGGAGGGGACGAGGACGACCGCACCCGGCGGCCACTTCGGGTCCTGCGCCACGGCGAGCGGCGCTCTGCCGTCCGTGGCCGCCGAGTTCGCCGCCAGGGCGTAGGGCTGCGCGGGATACGTGACCAGCGGCGGCCCGCCGACGACGGACAGGTGGGCCCCGCGCGGCGTCCAGGCGGCGGGCGCGGTGAACGTCCACCAGGCGGTCCGGCCGTCGGCGGGGAAGCTCAGCACCTCCACGTCGGCCAGGCCCGCCCGTTCGGCCTCGTCCGCCACGAAGTCGGCCGCGGCGGCGATCCCCGACGATCCCTGGTACCGGTCGAATTCGACCAGCCGGGCAACCTGACGCATCGCCTCGCGGGCGTCGATGTCCTGGTGGATCCCGCCGACCAGGCCGGTCAGGTCCGCCAGGCCGGGGGATGTCTTCTCGGTCACGTGAGGCCCCATCGCTGCGCGTCGACTCCTCTAAGCGCCTTGGGCGAAGGCCGCGCGGAAGGCCGTCAACCGCTCCGCCGACAACGGAACGGCGATCTTGAATAGTCGCGCCCCCCGCCGCTGCCCGGATCCCTCGGCGTGCGGGTCAACGGCCCGACCCTCGATCTCCTTGACGCGCAAGCCGTGTTCGTCGATGACGGCCCTGGCCCCCGCTTCCCCGGGTACGGTCACCCACGGCAGACAGGTCGCTCCCTCCGTCACCTCCAGGCCCGCCCGCCGCAGCGTCGCCGACACGTCCGGCTTCACCTCGGCGATCCTGGCCCGCAGCCCGGCGAAGACGTCCCCCTGCGCGATGAGCCGGAGCGCGACCGCGAGGCCCGCGCTGTTCGCGGCGAGCGGCGGGGCGACCTCCCGCAGACGCGCGGTAGGCCCGGGCTGCGCGACCGCGAACCCGACGCGCAGCCCGCCGCAGCAGTAGCCCTTCGAGAGGCTGCGCACCACGACGAGGTTGGGGTGCTCGGCGACCGCGGGCACACAGCTCGCGGCGGGTCCGGCGTAGGTGGCGTAAGCCTCGTCCAGCACCACGGTCGTGCCGCGTTCACGGGCGGCCCGGGCGATCTCGTCCAGCTGG
The DNA here is from genome assembly GCF_042723265.1 of Streptomyces sp. NPDC058371. Classification (NCBI taxonomy): domain Bacteria; kingdom Bacillati; phylum Actinomycetota; class Actinomycetes; order Kitasatosporales; family Streptomycetaceae; genus Streptomyces; species Streptomyces sp. NPDC058371. The sequence goes on from NZ_JBHXJC010000002.1 coordinate 240,381, forward strand.
GCCCTTCCGTACAGATCCCCGGTGATCGTCGGGCGGTCGAGCACGAGGACGGACGGGGCGTGCCGGTCGAGGTCGGCGCCGAGGTCCTCGATCCGGGTCACGAAGGTCTCGGCTCCCAGCCGCTGGGCCCATCGGGGCAGATCCGGGTGACCGCCCTCCAGATGCAGCACGGGCCCCGGCAGGGCCAGCGCCGCGCAGGCGTGCAGCAGACCGGTGGCTCCGGTGCCTGCCGTCACCATGTCCGGGGAGAGTTCCAGGCCGAAGTGCGCGGACAGCACGGGGGCTGCCTGCTCGGCGGCGTAGGGGTCGGTCACGTGGTACGTCCGGGCCACGTCGGCGGCGTCGGACGCGGAGGCGGTTGCCTCGAACGAGCGGTCCACCGAGGACCGTACGAAATCGATCTCGTCGGGTGACCAGCGCAGGTCGAGCGCGGTCGCCGGCTCGTCGGCGGCGGACCGCTCCCATGTGGTGATCGCGGTGGGCCGGCGCCGCGGGTTGCGGGCGACGAACTGCACATAGCGCGAGGTGAGCGCGGCCCGGCGGTCGAGCGTGAAGTCCGCGTCGACCCGCTCGACGGTGAACCCGGCGCGGGCGAGCAACTCCCGTACCTCGGCGGGCTGGTACATCCGTACGTCGTCGTGGATGACGACCGGCTCCGCCCCGGGCCGCCGCACCTCGATCTCCCCGGTGCTGCGGCCGGCGGTCACCCGGTAGTTACGGCGGAAGTCGGCGCGCAGCCCGTCGGTCTCGAAGGTCGCCTCCGGAACGTAGTGTCCCGCGATTGTCAGCACGTTGGAGTGGTCCAGCACCAGCAGCCCGCCGGGCACGAGGGTCCGGCGGGCCTCCCGCAACAGCCGGAGCTGCTGTGCGTCGCTCCCCCAGCCGAAGGACTGGACGCAGATGATCGCGTCGAACTCGCCGACCGGCCAAGGGAGTTCACGCAGCAGATCGAGGCGCAGCCACTCCACGTGAGTTCCCGAGGCGGCGGCCTCTTCCGCGGCCTGCTTGAGTGCCCACTCGCCGACGTCCACGCCGGTGACGTGGAACCCGCGCTCGGCCAGGGCGATCGCGTGTCGGCCCGTGCCGCAGCCCAGGTCGAGCACGCGACGGCCCGGCGCCGAGCCGTCGAGGACCACGGACAGGTAGTCGGCCTCCGACGCCGTGCGCTCCGCGGTGTACTCGTGGGCGGCCACGGCCCAGAACTCCTCGCCGAAGAAGTCCTGGTACCAGGGACGGGTCATACGGCGTCCGCCCGCAGCGCCTCCTGCCGGTGGAGGAATCCGCACACGTCGCACAGGCCTGCCGGGTTGGGCACGCCCTCCTGGAGGAGATACCGGCCGCCGCAGACCCGGCAGAGGTCGTCGACCACCGGCAGGAGCGAGCGCTGCACGTTCTCGAAGGCGTTGAACACGTAGTAGTCGATGCCCGGCCACAGGTCGTAGAGGTGGTCGGCCATCGCGTAGGCCAGGGATCGCTCGTCGGAGCCGGTGGTGAACCGGCCGGGCGCTCCTTGCCGGTTGAGTTCCGGGGCGACGAGTTCGAGGTAGAGGGTCAGTTCCTTCTTGGTGATGCGGTACAGCGGAAAGACGTACCGCAGGTCGCCCAGTTCACGGACCGGGATGCCGCCCATCCGGTATCCGGTCGTGAACCAGGTGACCATGCTGGCCACCAGGTCGTCGGCGTTGAACCCGAACGCCACGACGGAGGCTCCCCGTCGCTCGGCCTCCTGTTCCAGCATGCGGCGCAGCACCTGGTGGCCGATCACCATGTTCATGTTGCGGTGCTCACCGGCGACGACCTTGTTCATGACGTCGACGAACGGCTCGCGCAGCTTGAAGAGTTCGGCGACGTCGTCGGCGGTGACGATCACATGGTCCACGCCCAGTCCCGCGCAGGCGTCGAGCGCGATCTGGAAGGTCGACGGCTCGTCCCAGTCGGGCAGCCCGGTGATGGTCACGGCGGTCATGTCGGCCTCGGGCCACCGGCCACGGGTCCGTTCCAGGAGCTTGAGATAGGCGACGCTGTCCCGGCCGCCCGACAGACCGATGACGACCCGGTCCCCGGGGCGCATGGTCGAGCCGGCGGCGATGCTCTGTACGAAGGTCTCCTCGACGTACTGCACGAAGGTCTCCGGAGTGAGCTGCTCCGTGCGCCGCTCCAGGGTTCCGCCGTGGTCGAACACGATGGACTTGGTGTAGATGGGGTCGGGTGCCGCGTAGACGTGCTCCTTGGGGCGGCGCAGCACGTCCAGGTCGTAGTGGCGGACCTGGCGCACCTCGATGACGTCCTCGGCCTCGAGGACGACCGTCGCCTCGGGGACCACCTCCCCGTTGCGGTAGGTGAGCACGGCATTGACCGGGATGCCGTTGGCCCGCAGCACGTCGAGCAGGCTCTGGCCCGCCGTCGAGTGCAGGGTCTCCGAACCACCGGTCTTGTTGCGGAACACAACCGTGCTCACGCTCTCTCCTTCATGTCGGGACGATGATCAGGGCAGGACTGTCGCGAGCGGAGGGTTCCAGGCGGCGAGCGGTACGAGCATCTCGTCGTCGGAGAGGGAGCCGTGCTCCCAGGCGACGCCGGGGTCCGGCACGGGGAAGCCCGCGGAGGTGGCCAGGGCCACCACCGCGCCGATGCGGTCGCGGACCACCGGGGTCGCGGCCAGCAGACCGCGGGCCGCCAGGTCGTCCGGGGTGAGCACGAGCGCGTGGTCGCCGAGCGCGTCGCGCAACGCGTCGGCCACCCCTGCCTCGCGCCCCGGCAGCGGATACAGCCACCGCACGCGCCCGGCGCCGCCACCGGGCATCCGGCAGTGGGCGGGGTCGTCCAGGCGTGCCCAGGCGTCCAGCAGGCCGGCGCGGGGAGCCGCCGGGACCTGACCGTGGTCGGCATGGGCGAGGACGTCCCATCCGGAATCGGCCCAGCGGCTCGCCGCCGTGTCCAGGATCCGCAGGGACTCGTGCAGACGTGCGTCGTAGCCGGCCTGATGGATGTGGTCGTCCAGGTTCACGTACGCCCACACCAGGCAGCCGGTGTCCCGGGGTTCGTCGAGAACCGCCTCGACCTCACGGACCGTCCGCTCGGCCACCGCCACCGGGTCGGTGGTGAGGCGGGTGACCGGTGACGGCACGATCCGGGCGCCGCGCAGCAGGGCCGCCACCCACTCGCCGGTCAGCCGCTCCAGCTCGGGGCCGATCACGAAGGCGGGCGTGCCGGTCTCGACGGCACGCTCGAACAGGGTCGGCTCGCCGTGCAACAGGGCGTTCTTGGGCGGGGGATACGAGCCGAAGCCGTAGGTGTCACCCGTGACGAGGTGGGTGACGCAGTCGGCGCCGGGCGCGCGGTAGACCATGCCGACGGCGCCGTGGCTGCTGGGATCCACTCCGGTGACGGCGGTCAGCCAGGCGGTGGTCGACGTGCTCGGGAAGGTGGAGCGCAGCGGTCGCGTCTGTGCGTGGGCGAAGCCGGATTCCGCCACGCCGTACGACAGGCCGTCGACCGCCAGGACACACAGCCCCCGGGTTGCGGTGCGCAGACAGCGCTCGACGACTTCGGGCACCACGCGCAGGTCGGCGGACGCTGTCGCCCGTCCGCCGACACGTGACGCTGCGCTCAGAAGTTCGGCACGCAATCGGTGCAGGTGGTACGGAACTTGGCGATGTGCGCCGCCTGGCGCTCGGTGATCATCCGCTCGACGAGACGCGGCAGGAGCATCACCGGCGCGGGGGTCGACCTGGTCGCGGTTTTCGCGGTGGCGAGTGGAGCTGTTTGCATGGATTCCTCCTGCTGGTAAAGGTGCCAGAGAATCGAGCCAAACAACTTTCAACTTTGCGTGAACAGGTCAACACAGGCCGAACTTGTGTGTCAACACTGAGCCGCCGTGAATTCAGCTTCAACTTCTCGCTTGTTTCGGGGAGTTGACGGAATGAATGATTCCTGCGACAGGCGGTGGCTTACTCGGGCGGTCACGCACGCGGCCCACTCATGCGGTCACCCGGCCGCTCAATTGACAAAGATCCTGTCTTCCGCGTCCTCGACGATCCGCTCGGGCGTGGGCGGATCCATCAGCGTCGCGGCATAGCGCTCGGCTTCGGGGTCGGCGGCCCGGTGCGCACGGGCGGCAGCGTCCGCCACGTCGTAACGCGTCGTCCTGAGCCGGACATCGGGACCCAGCAGGGCCCAGTACGCGGTGCCCGGCTCGCCCGTGTGGTACGGCAGTCCGACGCTTCCGGGGTTGACGCTGCGCAGGCCGGCCACGACCCGGTCGAACTGGAGGTGCGAGTGTCCGGTGACCAGCACCCGGGCGTCCAGCGTCGCCGACAGCTCCGCGAAACGCTCAGGCGGCGTACCCGGTGTGACCAGTTCGTGGTCGCTGCGCGGCGATCCATGACAGAAGTGCACCGGACCGAGCCCGTCGATCTCGACGACGACGCCGAAGGGAACGCGCCCGAGGAACGCCATCGCCTCGGGCGAGTGCTGCGCGGCGATCCACGCCTGGCGGGGTGTGCCGGCCCCCTCTCCTGAGATGCCGATACCGGCGGCGTAGCGATCGGCGTTCCCGCGTACGCACCGGACCCGGTCGCCCAGTGCGGCGATCAACTCGTACGTCTCCTGCGGCTGGGGACCCCAGGTCAGATCGCCGCAGAGGACGACGAGATCGGCCGCGGCGACGTCCGGTTCGGCGAGGACCGCTTCGAAGGCGGGGATGTTGGCGTGGATGTCGGAGAGCACGGCGACCCGCGCGACCGGTCCGTACCGGCCCGGGGGTCCTTCCCAGCTCGCCGGGCCGTAGAGCGTGACGTCGTCCATCTGGGCCTTTCCGACCGGGCGGTGCGGGGCGTTCACCGGTCCGAGGGGACGGCGGCGGCCGTCGGGTTCTGGGTGTCACCGGTCCGCGCCGCGCCGACGGCCAGGGGATGCGTGGGGCGGGTGCCCGGGGGCGGCCCGATCAGCGCCCGTCCCTCCGACGGCAGGCCCTCGACCAGCTGCGCGGCGATCACGATACGGTCCCACAGCGGCAGCCCGCTGTCCCCCTCCGTCAGCTGGTCGAGGCGGTCCGAGAGCCCGGCGGCGTCGGTCGGCCGCCGCGGACCGCTCCAGGCCGCCAGATGCCCCACAGGATGTGCGGGCGGCTCCAGCGAGTGGGCCGGATGAGCGGCGTAGAGCCGGCGGGCCGCGGCGGCCACTTCGGCGTCGCAGCGGGGCGAGGGATCGCCCGCCAGCAGTGTGAAGGCCTCGTCCCGCTGTCGTCCGGGCAGTAGCACGCCCACCTCCCTGATCAGATCGGCCGGATCGTCGGGCGCGTGCAGGAAGTTCAGGCACATCAGCTCGCAGCCGAGCGCCTCTCGCAGCGAACTTCCGTTCGCCGCACGGTTCTTGGACGAACCCTTCAGCTCCGCGAGCCGTTCGGCCGCGGTCATGCCCGTCCGCTCGGGCCCCTGGGTGTCCCGGAGCGGGACGAACAGACAGGGTGGTCCGGACTCGAGGATCATGTCCACGGCGCGGATGACGGCGAGCGGTGCCGCGTTGATCTGATAGCGCCACAACTCACGGCAGACGCGCGCGTCGACCGGGACGGCCAGGGCCCCGAGGGGTGCGAAGCCGTGCTCGGCCAGAAAGGCCAACGCCGGTTCGATACGCCGTCCGACGACCGCGTCCGGCTTGAACATGACGAAGGTGCCCCGCCGCAGTGACCGCGTCGTCTCCGGCACGTCCCGCCGGTCCAGCAATGCCGCCGTCTCCCGGAAATAGACGTCATTCGGGTAAATGCGGCGCCGTACGGGATCGTGGGTGAAAGGGGCCCGCAACCACTGGTGGACAGCCATGGTCCTCCGAGTCTCCGGTCGTTCGCCAGGGCCCGGTATCTCTGCATCTATTTACGCCAACTCGGCTGTATGCAAAGCCACTTGAGCCATTGTCATGAACCATTCGAAGCAATAGGGTGAGGCTAACTTCCATGACCGGACACATCAAGGAGGGTCCCATGAGCATCAGCTTCAAGAAGGTTACGGTCCGCCCGAAGCCCGGCAAGTAGCAGCAGGTGCGGATGCGATCAGGATCCGCCTATTCCGCTTTTCCGGGGGTCCTGATCGCCTTCTCTTTGCACAGCACATCCTTCTTCGATCACGAACTCGTCCAGCGGCGGAGTCGGCGTTGACTGAGGTATCGACCGGGACGGTACTCGCCCTGCTGGGGGCTCCGCCCGCGTCTTCGCGAAATGCCGTCCTGCGCACGGCCCGCGGTGCCGGGCACAAGCTCGCCGCGACGCTGCTGAGCCTCTGGGCCGCGGCGGGTGAGGACCTCACCACCGACGAGAGCACCGAACTGACACAGTGCCGAGAGCGCATCGACCGCTACCGGCAGACCTGGGAACAGCTCCGGGATCGCGCGCCCGACGTCTTTCTGCTCAAGGGCATGACGATCGCCGCCCTGTATCCGCCGGACGTGCTCCGCTCGGCCGGCGACCTCGACGTCATCTGCCCGAGCCACGCCGATCTGTGGGCCTGCGCCCGCGATCTGACCGCGCACGGCTGGGAGTTGGAGGCCTTCACTCTCGGCCCCGCCCGGCCCGGCGACACCGTGCCCCACCATGTGGGCGCGGAGTTCCGCCTGCCCCCGTCGGAGCCCTCCCAGGAGCCGTACGCGATCGGCCTGTTCACCGCCGAGATCGTGACGGACGTCCGAGGACCGGCCTGGCAGCTCGCCCGTCCGCCGCGCTCCCCCCTGGCGGCGAGCACCGTCGCCCTGACGGCGGAGCGCTGGGAACGCCCCTTCCGCTCACGTGATCTGCTCGACCTGTCGCTGCTGCTGGAGCACCTGGACGAGGCGGGCGTACAACAGGTGCGTGACGACCTCGCGAGAACCGGTCTGTGGCCGGAGTGGCGGGAGGCGATGCGCGGGATCCGCCGGCTGGGCGGGCCTCCCCCGGTGCAACTGCCGCACACCCGGGCCGCGGTCGTACGGGAGAGGCTGGCGCGGCCGGTACGCGCGGCGCTGCGCTGGTGCCATCCGTTGCGCGCGCCGGCCTTCGTGGCGCAGTACGGGATCGAGGGCCACGGCGGCCGATGGTCCGAAGTCGCCTCGGACCTGGTGCACCGGTGGGCCGGCGCCCGACGGCTGCTCGGCGCGGGCGTGCCGCTGTTCGGCGTACCGCTGGACGACCAGCCGGCGGAGCGGCTGCGACTCGACGACGCGGGACACCATCTGGTCGCACGGACCCCGCTCGGTTCCTTCCTCCTGGTGTCCGGTGCCGCGCGGCAGGAGTGGCTCGACGAGGCGCGCGGTGCTGCCCCTTCCACGGTGGGAACAGGAGCGTGATGCACGACAGCGGCAACCCGCCGGGCGATCGGCAACCGGCCGTCGAAACCCACCAGTTGCGGCGGGAGTACCGCACCCGGCGCGGTCCGGCGGTCACCGCTCTCGACGACGTCTCGATCCAGGTGGAGCAGGGTGAGGTGCACGGGCTGCTCGGTCCGAACGGAGCGGGCAAGAGCACCCTGATGAAGATCCTCTCCACCGTGCTGCTGCCGACCTCGGGCAGCGCCCGCGTGCTCGGGCACGACCTGGTCGCCGACCACCGCCGGATCCGCCCGCTGCTCGGCATCGTCTTCGGCGGCGAACGCGGTCTCTATCCGCGCCTCTCGGCCCGGCAGAACCTCCGTTACTGGGCCGCCCTCTACGGCATGCCCGGCAAGAACGGACTGGCGCGGGCCGACGCGCTGCTCGACGAACTGGGCCTGGCCGAGCGGGCCGAGGACCGGGTGGAGACGTTCTCGGTCGGCATGCGCCAACGTCTGCACCTGGCCCGGGGAATGATCGGCGACCCCCGCGTCCTGCTGCTCGACGAGCCGACCAACGGCCTGGACCCGCTGGCCGCACGCCAGTTGCGTGAGCTGATCCAGCGCCTCGCGGGTGAGGGCCGTACCGTCCTCATCGCCACCCACGACCTGGCCGAGGCGGAGGTGCTCTGCGACCGCGTCACGATGATCAACCACGGCCGGGTCGTCGCGGCCGAGGCGCCCCGGACCCTGGCCCGCCTCGTGTCGCAGCAGGAACGCGTCCGGATCCGCGCCGACGCGGCGCTGCTCGACCTGGTGCGCGCAGTGCCCGGGGTCATCGACGTGGACCCGGCCGACGACGGCACGGCGGTCGTCTCGGTGGCGAGCCAGGAAGCCGTCGGCCGGGTCCTGGCCTTCGTGGTCGGACAGGGCGTCACCGAGGTCCGGACGGAGCTGCCCAGCCTGGAAGAGGTCTACCTGCGGCTCGTGCACCGCAACGAGAAGCGCAGCGTGGTGAACCGGTGAGCCTTCTGGTGGCGGCCGGCCGCTTCCAGGGCAGCCTGGTCCTGACGCATCGCGACTACCTCATCGACCTGGTCCGCACACCGCTGCTCGCCACGGTCTTCCTGTTGTTGATCCGGCACAACGACCGGCCGGACCTGATCGCCTACGGGCTGCTCGCGCCGGTGCTGATGGGCGTGTGGAGCATGGCCATGCTGATCTCCGGCGAGGTCGTCGACAACGACCGCTGGCTCGGCACCCTGGAGTTGCAGATCGCCGCCCCGGTCGACTTCGCCAGGGTGGTCCTCAGCCGGGTCTGGGTGACCACCGCGATCAGTCTGCTGACGGTCGTGGAGGTCGCCGCGGTGTCGGTCCTCGGCTTCGGCATCGTGCCCGAGGTGCACCATCCGCTCGTCTTCCTCGTCGGCCTGCTGGTCACGGCGGTCGCCACCGCGGGCGCCGCGTGTCTGATGGCGGCCCTGTTCGTGGCGACGCGGACGGCACGCACCTTCCAGAACTCGCTCAGCTACCCGGCCCTGTTGCTCGGCGGGGTGTTCACACCGCTCGACAGGCTCCCGGAGTGGACCCATCCCATCGGCCGGCTCATCTATCTGTCCTGGAGCTCCGACCTGCTGCGCGACGCCCTGGGTCCGGCACCGGTCACCGATGTGGTCTGGCGGATCGGTGCCGTCCTCGGTCTCGGGCTGCTGACCGGGGTGGGGGGATGGCTGCTGCTCGGCCGGATCGTACGGCTGGTGCGCGAGACCGGGACGGTGGGTCTGCGTTGAGCGGCCGGACACAGGTACTGCGCTGGGCGGCACGGGCCGGCGCCGCCGACTACGGGACCATGTTCACGTGGAAGACCTGGCTGCTCGGCTGGTTCGTGCGGATGCTCGCCCAGGTGCTGTTCTTCACCACCATCGGCGACCTGCTGGGTCCCGGGCAGGCGCGCTATCTGCTGATCGGCAACGCGGTGGCCCTGGTGGCGCTGCACGGCATGTTCGCGACCGCCTCGACCACCTGGGAACTGCAGAACGGCACCCTGGCCCTGCTGGTCGCCTCGCCCAGCAGCCCCACCCTGGTCCTGCTGGGGCGGAGCCTCTTCTGGCTTCCGGACGGCGTGGCATGCGGTCTGGGCGCCATCCTCATCCTCGCGCCCGTCGCGGATCTCCACCTGACCGTGACGTCGGTGGTGCTGCTGGCCCTGCTGCTGGTGCTGGTCGCGGTGACGAGCTACTGCCTCGGGCTGTTTCTGGGCTCCCTGGTGCTGACCGCGGCCGACCTGCGCAACGTGGTGTCCAACGCCGCGTTCACGGTGATGCTGATCGTCTGCGGTCCTGAGGTGCCGGCGAGCGCCGTCGGCCCGGTGCTCGGCCGGCTCGGTGACGTACTGCCGCTCACCCACGGGCTGTTGGCCGTCCGTGAGGTGCTGGCGGGCGACGCGGGGGCGGGCACCGCCGCCCTCGCCGGGTGGGAGACGTTGATCGGGGCGTGCTGGCTCGGCGCGGCCCTCGCGGTGCTGGGATGGCGGGAACGCAGGAGCCGGCGCGACGGGGCGGCCCTCTTCCTGAGCTGATCGCCCGTCACTACGCGCCGTGCTCCTCCAGCTCTTCGAGGACGGCCATCGCCGCGTTGTGCCCCGGCACCCCGCTGACGCCGCCGCCCCGGACCGCACCGGCCCCGCACAGCAGGACGTTGGCGTGCCGGGTCTCCACGCCCCAGCGTCCCGTGTCGTCCTGGGCGTAGGGAAACGCGAGGTCGCGGTGGAAGATGTTGCCGCCGGGCAGCCGCAGATCGCGTTCCAGGTCGAGCGGGGTCTTCGCCTCGATGCACGGACGGCCCTCGGCGTCGGTCGCCAGACAGTCCCCGAGCGGCTCGGCGAGATGCGCGTCCAGCTGCGCCAGGGTGGACTTCAGCAGCTCGTCGCGTACGGCGTCGTTGTCGCGGGCGAAGAGCCGGGCGGGCGTGTGGACACCGAACAGCGTCAGGGTCTGGTAGCCCTCGTCGACCAGGTCCGGGCCGAGGATGGTCGGGTCGGTGAGCGAGTGACAGTAGATCTCGGAGGGCGGCGCGGCGGGCAGGGAGCCGGCCGCGGCCTGCGCGTGGGCCTGGGCCAACTGCTCGTATCCCTCGGCGATGTGGAAGGTCCCGGAGAACGCCTCGCGCGGGTCCACGGAAGTGTCGCGCAGCCTCGGCAGCCGCTTGAGCAGCATGTTCACCTTGAGCTGGGCGCCCTCTGCGGGGGCCGGGGCCTCGTCGCCGACCAGCCTGGCGAGCTCCTGCGGCGAGGCGTTCACGAGGACGTGCCGGGCCGCGACGACGCCCTCGCCCTCCGCGCCACGGTAGGTCACCTCGGCGGCCCGGCCGTCCGTCTCGATGCGCACCACCTCCTGACCGGTGGCGAGCACGGCGCCGGCGTTGCGGGCCGCGGTGGCGATCGCGTCCGTGAGCGCCCCCATGCCGCCGACGGGGACGTCCCAGGCGCCGGTGCCGCCGCCGATGACGTGGTAGAGGAAGCAGCGGTTCTGCCGCAGCGAGGGATCGTGGGCGTCCGCGAAAGTGCCGATCAGGGCATCGGTGAGAACGATGCCGCGGACGAGGTCGTCGGCGAAGTACTCCTCGATGGCGGCGCCGACGGGCTCCTCGAAGAGCCGGCGCCAGGCCTCCTCGTCGTCCACCCGGCGGCGCAGCTCCGCACGGGTGGGCAGCGGTTCGGTGAGCGTCGGGAAGACCCGCTGGGCGACGCGGCCGGTCATGGCGTAGAAGCGCTGCCAGGACTCGTACTCGCGGTCGGAGCCGGTCAGCCGGGCGAACGCCTCGCGGGTGCGCCGCTCGCCGCCGCCCACCAGCAGTCCGGTGGACCTGCCGTCGCGCTCCACCGGTGTGTACGAGGAGACGGTGCGCCCGCGGACCCGGAAGTCGAGCCCGAGGTCCCGCACGATCTTCCGGGGCAGCAGGCTGACCAGGTACGAGTAGCGCGACAGCCGGGCGTCGACCCCCGCGAACGGCCGGGTGGACACGGCTGCGCCCCCCGTGGTCCCGAGGCGTTCCAGAACCAGCACGGAGCGCCCGGCCCGGGCCAGGTAGGCGGCGGCGACCAGTCCGTTGTGGCCGCCACCGACGATCACGGCGTCGTATCCCTCGTGTGCAGGCATGGTTCTTGGTAGCACGCGATGATCTACGTCGGCCAGAGGTGCGCGGCAGGCGGCGGGCGGCCGTACGAGGCTTTCCGGCCCGGGTGCGCCGGGTCTGGCGGACGCGCCGGGGGCCTCGCGGCGGGCGGGACCGGATGCCGGGGGTTTCGCACCGCGAGCGATCAGCGTCCGCCGGCCACCTGCTGCTGCCGCAACGCGGATCCGCAGGAAGCCGCGGACGCCCCGGACGCCCCGGACCCCGGGGCCTCGCGCCGCGGACGACCGGACGACCGGACGCCCAGGCCCTCGCGCCACGAGCAGCCGGGCCGGAAACATGCGCGCCGCAAGCAACCGTCCCGAAGGCCGGCGCACCGCAAGCAACCGGCCCGAAGGCCGGCGCACCACGAGCGGACCGGACCCGAGGCTGCGCACCGGAAGCGACCCGTGACCGCCGGACACCCGGCGATCAGCGTCCGCCGGCCACCCGCTGCTGCCGCAACGCCGCAACCCTGCGGTACAGCTCCACCGCCTCCTGGCCGCGGCCAAGCTGTTCCAGGCAGTGGGCCTCGTCGTTGCGGCTGGCGAGGGCGTCGGGGTGGTCGGCGCCGAGGACGTGCTCGCGGGCCGCGGCGACGCGCCGGTACTCGGTGAGGGCGTCGGCCCAGCGGCCCAGCCAGCCGAGACCCACGGCGACCTCGCGACGGCTCACCAGCGTGTCCGGGTGATCGGGACCGAGGACCCGTTCGCGGATCGCGCACACGTCACGGGACTCGGCGAGCGCCTCCTCCCAGTGGCTCATACGGCCCAGGTTCACGCCGAGGCCGTGCCGGGCGCGCAGCGTCTCGGGGTGGGACGGGCCGTGCACGCGGGTGCGGTCGTCGATCAGATCGCGGTAGAGCTCCAGTGCCTGCGCGCTGCGGCCGAGGCGGCCCAGGCTGATGCCGACCTCGTAACGGGCGGCGAGCGTGTCGGGGTGGTCGGGGCCCAGCGCCTGGGCGCGCGCCTGCGCCACCTCCCGGTACAGGTCCAGCGCCTCCGGCCAGCGCCCCAACTGGCCCAGTGCGTACGCCACTTCGTACCGTGTGACCAGGGTGTCGGGGTGGGCCGGACCGAGCACCCGGGCGCGCGCCGCGGCCACCTCGCACGCCATGCGGTACGAGTCCTCCAGGCGCCCGAGCCGGCTCAGGTTGAAGGCCAGGTTGTGCCGGCAGCGCAGCGTGTCCGGATGGTCCGGGCCCATCACCTGCTCCCGGGCCGCGAGTACGGACGAATACACCTGGTGCGCGTCGAAGTGGCGGCCCAACTGGCCGAGTACGAAGGCCATTTCCTGGCGGGCGGCCAGGGTGTCGGGGTGGTCGGCGCCGAGCACCCGCCCTCTGGCCTCGGCGACGTGCGCGTACTCGCGCAGCGCGTCGGCGGGTCGCCCGGTGCGGCTCAGCGTGAAGCCGACCTCGTACCGGCTGGCGAGGGTGTCGGGGTGGTCGGGCCCGAGGGCGTGCTCGCGCTCGGCGGCCACCGCGCGGTGCACCTCGCCCGCCTCCGTCCAGCGGCCGAGCCGTCCGAGGCTCAGTCCCGCGTTGTGCCGTCCGGTCAGGGTGGTGACCAACTCCGGTGACGCAATGGGCCGTTCAGTGGGCGGCTCCTGGACGCGGCCCGTTTCCGGACGGGCGATCCAGTCGCCGGTGAGCCCGGCCGCGGCGTCCGGCGGGGTGTCGCGCAGCCCCGCACCGGTCGCCTTGTGGCCCGTGGTCATCCCGTCCGTCCAGGACGGCAGCCGGGACTCGCGCGAGGACACCGGCCCCGGGCGGGCCCCGACCCCGGATGCCGGCGGGCGCTGCACGGACGCCGACACCACGGTAGGGGCATGGCCGGGCGCGGCGCGTCCGGCGCTGATCCGGCGGCCCACCTCCCGTGCGTCGTCCGGGCGTTGGCCGGGCTCCTTGGCGAGCAGGTCCAGGATGATCCGCTCGATGTACTCGGGCAGTTCCGAGCGGTGGTTGCGCGGCGGTTCGGGAGGCGTGTCGCGGTGGCCGACGAGGACCGCCCACGCGTCGTCGAGGTCGAACGGCGGTGCCCCGGTGGCGATCTCGTAGAGCACGCACCCGAACGAGTAGAGGTCGCTGCGCTGGTCGACAGGGTCGCCGCTGATCTGCTCGGGAGACATGTAGTGCGGGGTGCCCATCGCGATGCCGGTGCCGGTCAGACGTGCGCTGAAACCGATGTCGTGGCCGAGCCGGGCGATGCCGAAGTCGCAGATCTTCACCGTGCCGTCGGTGAGCCGCATGATGTTGGCGGGCTTCAAGTCCCGGTGCACGATGCCTTGTTGATGGGTGTAGGCGAGGGCCGCGGCCACCTGGTCGGCGATGTCGAGGACGTCGGCGACCGGCAGCGGCTGGTGTCTGTTCTCCTCCAGGAGCTGGCTGAGATTGCACCCTTCCAGCAGTTCCATGACGAGATACAGCACGCCGTCGGACTCGCCGAAGTCGTGGACAACCGTCACTCCCCGGTGCTGGAGAGCGGCGGCCACCCGGGCCTCGCGGCGAAACCGCTCCCGCAGGATCCGCGTGAAGGACTGATCGTGGTGCGGGCCGAGGGGCTTGAGGCACTTCACCGCGACGCGGCGGCCCAGCGATTCGTCGCGCGCACGCCACACCTCGCCCATCCCGCCCCGCCCGATCAGATCGAGCAGCCGGTACCGGCCCTGGATCAGCCTGGTGTCCGCCATCTCGTGCGATCGCCCCCGTCATGCTCGGCCCCGCGCCCTCCCCGGCCCGTCCAGTATGGCGAGCTATCTGCCGACTTTGTACGGTGCCGGGCGGGAGCCCGGGCCGAGACGTGACATGGCACGGAGAATGTGCTTCGGCGGCAGTAGCCAGCGCAGACGTGCGGGAACGCAGCGCAGCACGGTGCCCGTGGCACGCAGGCGCCGGGTCACGGTGGCAGGCGGTGGGGCGGGCCTGCCGTACAACCCGTGGGCGTACGGCGGCAGTGCGGCGTACGCCAGCTGCGCCACGCGCCGCCACAGCACCGCGCGCGCCGGGACGAGCAGGGGGTGCGTCGGCGGGCGGAGCAGGAAGTCGTCCACGTCCCGTGCCTCGGACCCCGCGGCCAGCTCGGGGCGGACCTTCTCGAAGTACGCGGCCAGTTCGGCCCGGTCCGCCGGTACGTCGGAAGGGTCGAGGCCCACCAGACGGGCGCCCGCGCGTTGCTCGCCGATGTAGTGGTCGGCCTGCGCGTCAGTGAGCCGGAAGCCCGAGCGGCGCAGGACGTGCAGATACGAGTCGATCTCGGCGCAGTGCACCCACAGCAGCAGCTCGGGCTCGTCGACGCCGTACCGCTCCCCCGTGTCCGGGTCCGTCGCCGACAGCCTCGTGTGGATCTTCCGCACCCGGGCGCCCGCCCGCTCGGCCGCCTCCGTGGTGCCGTACGTCGTCGTCCCCACGAAGTTCGCGGTGCGCATCAGACGTCCCCAGGCGTCGCGCCGGAAGTCGGAGTTCTGCATGACTCCACGCACCGCTCGCGGATGCAGTGCCTGCAGATACAGCGCGCGGACCCCGGCGATCCACATCATGGGGTCACCGTGCATCTGCCAGGTCACCGATACGGGCGTGAAGAACCCCGGATCGGCCGGCCAGGTGCGTTGCGTGTCCACCTCGCCAGTGTGACCACGTCGTACGCCCGCCTTCAAGGCGTGCACGGGACGCGTTCCCGCCGTGCGAAAAGGGTTTCTCGCGCCGGGCAGCGGACTTATAGCCTCGCCGCGTGAACCCAGCAGATCTCACCGCCCTCATCTCCGACAGCGTTCGTGACGCGGTCGCCTCCGGACGCATCGTCGCGGAGGTACCCGCCGGCATTCGTGTCGAGAGGCCCCGCGTGCGCAGCCACGGCGACTACGCGACCAATGTCGCGCTGGTCCTGGCCAGGTCCGCGGGCCTGCCGGCCCGCGAGGTCGCGGAGCTGCTGGTGCCGATGGTGCGTGCCGCCGCGGGGATCCGGAAGGTGGAGGTGGCGGGCCCGGGCTTTCTCAACATCACCCTCGACAGCGCCGCGAAGGGCAGGCTGGCGCGGGACATCGTCGTCGCCGACACCGCGTACGGCCGTACGCGGCAGTTCGACGGCCTCCGGCTCAACCTGGAGTTCGTCTCCGCCAATCCGACCGGGCCGGTGCACATCGGCGGTGCCCGGTGGGCGGTCGTGGGAGACGCGCTGGCCCGGCTCCTCGACGCCGCGGGCGCACAGGTGACGCGTGAGTACTACTTCAACGACGCCGGCGTACAGATCGACCGCTTCGCCCGGTCCCTGCTGGCTGCGGCGACGGACACCCCGGTGCCCGAGGACGGCTACAGCGGGGCGTACATCCAGGACATCACCGCGGCGGTCCTGAAGCGGCACCCGGAGGTACTGGAGCTGCCGGAATCCGACGCACTGGGCCTCCTCCGGACGGCGGGGACCGCCCTCATGTTCGACGAGATCAAGGGGGCGCTCGCCGAGTTCGGGACCCACTTCGACGTCTTCTTCAACGAGAAGGATCTCCACGACAACGGCGATCTGGACACGGCCGTCGCCCGGCTGCGGGAGGGCGGTCACGTCTTCGAGGCCGAGGGCGCGGTGTGGCTGCGCACCACGGACTTCGGTGACGACAAGGACCGGGTCCTGGTGAAGAGCGACGGCACCTGGACGTACTTCACCGCGGACTGCGCGTACTACCTCAACAAGAGGTCTCGCGGATTCGAGCGGGTCGTCATCATGCTGGGGGCCGACCACGCGGGCTATGTCGGACGGATGAAGGCCATGGCCGCCTGCTTCGGCGACGACCCGGACACCACCCTGGAGATCCTGATCGGCCAGTTGGTGAACCTGGTCAAGGACGGCAGGCCCGTGCGCATGAGCAAGCGGGCGGGCACGGTGGTCACGCTGGACGACCTCGTCGAGGCGGTCGGCGTCGACGCGGCGCGGTACGCGCTGGCACGGGCGAGCGTGGACTCGATGATCGACCTCGACATCGACCTGCTGACCAAGCAGTCGAACGAGAATCCCGTCTTCTATGTCCAGTACGCGCACGCCCGGCTCTGCGCGGTCCAGCGGAAGGCCGAGGCGACGGGGGCGAGCCGGGGCGGCCCGGAGGACTTCGAGCCGTCGCTGCTGGAGCACGAGCGGGAGGCCGATCTCCTCAGCACGCTGGGCGAGTTCCCGGAGGTCGTCGCCACCGCCGCCGCACTGCGCGAGCCGCACCGGGTGGCGCACTACCTGGAGCAACTGGCGGGCACCTACCACCGGTTCTACGACAGCTGCCGTGTCCTGCCCCGCGACGGTGAGGGTCCCGACGACCTGACCCGGGCCCGGTTGTGGCTGACGGACGCCAGCCGGGTGGTCCTGCGCAACGGCTTGCGGCTGCTGGGAGTTGGGGCACCCGAGCGGATGTGACGGACCGGGCGGGCCATGAACAGCAGGCGCTTGATGGCGACTTGAGCGGACGCCCCTTCTCAGGGGCGTCCTGCCCGAGTCTCTAGTGGGCCGTCCGTGACCGATGCTCGGCCAGCACGTCGAGCCCGAAGTCCGCGGTCGGGTCCCGCCATACGGAGTGCGCATGATTGGCGTTCCGCTGGGTGTTGTCGTACTCGATCAGCACCTGGGGGCCCTGCACCCGGTAGTAGTGCGGCCTGCCGGCGTCCGTCCCGCCCGCCCAGCCGAAGTGCACCTCGTCGAGCACCGATTCGGCCGCGTAGTGCACGTCGTACGCGTCGGCGAGGCCCTGCGGAGCCCGACCGGTGTACAGAGCGAGGAGCTGTCGCAGCAGCGCGCGCTGGCCGACATCCATGTCCCGGCCGCCGAGGCCCTTCGGCGGGACGGAGATCGACACCGCGGCATGATCCCCTGGGGTGTACGCGCTTCCGTCCTCCGCGCGCCGGTCGATGTCGTCGACTAGTTCTTCCAGCGCCGGGTCGGCGAACCGTCCGCGCCACAGGTCCTGCATGTGCATCATGGCGTCGCCGTGGGAGACGGTCGGCCTGTTGCCCGACACGATGTCGGACACGGCCCTTTCATGAAGCAGCGCTCGCTGCTGCTGCCCCGGGCCGAGCGATGAGACGAGTTGCCGGGCGACCTGCTCCAGTCCGTGCAGGGGGCGCAGTGATCCGCCCAGGAGAACGGTCTCCGCCGGGTCGGCGCCTACGAAGCAGGGCGTCGTCGAGACGACTCTGCCGGCGACGACCAGGTTGTTCAGGGAGATGTGGTGCCCTCCGAACCGCCAAGCCCAGACCGGATCCCCGGGCCGGCCGAAGAGCCTGAGCCAGTACAGCCCCGGATCGCGGCCGCGCTCCCGGCCCCAGTGCACCCGCCAGCCTTCGACCTGGTCGAGGATGTTCTCGAGGCCCATCACCGTCGCGACCGTGGCGAAGCCGGCCTCGGACAGGCCGGATGCCACCACCTGCATGGCGAGGCTTTGCTGCTGGGGCGTCTGCTCCCGGATGGCCAGCCCGCCGTGATCGGTCGGTGTGTAGAACCATTTCAGGCGCTCGGCCTCCGCTGCGGGCAGCAGTGGGGAGCCGAACTGTGCGGCGGCTGTCTGCTGTGGCGTCAGCGAGTCCAGCCACGCCGTCGCCGCGGCGGCCATGGCGGCGGCCACCACTTGGCGCTCCGGGGCCGCGGCGCCGGGCACCAGTCGCGATCGGCTCTCAGCCGGCACCGGACTGCTCCGCGTCCTCGGACACGTCCAGCATCACCTTGATGGCATTGCCTCTGCGCTCCGCGTACGTGTCGAAGGCCTCACCGACGTCCTCAAGACCGAAATGGTGAGTCACCAGTTCGGCGGTGCGCAGCCGTCCGCGGCCCGCCAGTGAAACCGCTCTGGCCACCGAGCCGGCCCCTTCGCCGCGGACGGTCCCGATCGAAATGCCGTTCATCACCGCGTGGTTGAGGTCGGCTTCGACCGGCCGGTCGAAGAACCCGACGAGCACGACCTTTCCGGAGCGCTTGGCCATGCGCAGCGCGTCGTCCACAGCGCTCGGGGCCCCGGAGCATTCGAGGACGATGTCGGCGCCCTGCCCGCCTGTTGCCCGACGGACAGCCGCGACAGCGTCCTCCTCACGGGAGTTGGCCGTCAGGTCGGCGCCGAACTTCCTGCCGATCTCCAGCCGGCCCTCCCGGGTCCCGGTCAGGGCTACCAGCTCGGCTCCGAGTTCGCGGGCGACCTGCACCGCAAGCAGCCCGATGGGACCCGGCCCGATCACTGCGACGCTCGCGCCGACGATCAGCGACCCGAGCACATCGAGAGCGTGCATGACGGTGCCGACCGTGGTGAGTACGACCGCGGCGTCGAAGCCGACGGAGTCCGGCAGCCGGTACAGCGTGGCCACATGGTTGAGCGCATACTCGGCGAAGCCTCCGTCGACCGTCATCCCCTGCACCCGATGGCCCTTGCGCCGGTCGCCGTAGTTGAGGCAGTCCGTGTACGCCCCGGCCAGGCAGTTGGCACATCGCATGCAGCCCCGGTGGGCCTCCGTGACCACTCGGTCGCCGACCCGGAACTCGTCGACGGCACTCCCGACGGCCGCCACCACACCCGCGTACTCGTGGCCGGGCACGAACTGCCGGGAGGCGGGCCCGCCGTCGCCGAAGAACCGGTGGCTGCGGATCTTGAGGTCGGTTCCGCACAGCGATGCCCTGCGGACGTGGACGAGTACGTCCTCCGGCCCGACCCGGGGCACAAGCAGCCTCCTGGTGGTGATGACCCCCGGCTCGCCCAGAACCGCGGCCAGCATGGTTTCCGGCAAGGACATACCGTGGCTCCCTTCGTGCCCGGCGGGCATCACCCCGAGTCTTGGCATCAAGGGCACGCGCGTCCAAGTGGATTCACTGTCGGCTCGCATAGGGGCGGCCTATGCGAGCCATGGCGAGTCGTCACGAGTCGTATAGGCGGTCCCTATCGGTGGTGCGGAACATCCTTATTGGTCACCGGATGGGCAATGTGCCACTGTCACCGGAGAGTTACCGGCCGAACGGCCGGGGACCGGTTCACTGTTTGAGGAGCAGGGCTGTGGATCTAGGGATTGCCGGCAGGACCGCACTGGTGCTGGGCGGTGGGGGCGGCATCGGCGGGGCGATTGCTCAGGTCCTCGCCGAAGAAGGCGCCAGGGTGGCGGTCGCGGACATCAATCCCGAAGCGGCCAAGGAGCGCGCCGAAGCCATCGTCAAGGCGGGCGGGCAGGCCGTGCCACTGGAATGGGACATCAGTGAATTCGGCGCAATCGAGAGCAACTTGAGGGTGATCGAGGAATCCCTCGGCCCCGTGGACATACTCGTCAACAATACGGGCGGGCCTCCCCCTTCACCCGTTCTCGGCCAGGATCTCCGTACCTGGCTCAGCCACTTCCAGTCCATGACCCTCTCCGTCATCGCCATCACCGACAGTGTCGTACCCGGTATGCGCAGGCGGGGCTGGGGGCGCGTCATCACCAGCACCAGCTCCGGAGTCATCGCCCCCATCCCCAACCTGGGCCTGTCGAACGCCCTGCGCGCCAGTCTCCTCGGCTGGTCCAAGACGCTGGCCCGTGAGGTCGCGGCGGACGGCGTGACGTGCAATGTCGTCGCGCCGGGCAGAATCGGGACGCAGCGGACCGAGTTTCTCGACCGGGCCAAAGCCGAGCGTGAGGGAAAGACCGTCGAGCAGGTCTCGGCGGAGAGCGTCGCGACGATTCCGGCGGGCCGCTACGGCGATCCGCGTGAGTACGCCTCCATGGTCGCCTTTCTGGCGAGTGCCCCGGCCGCGTACATCACCGGATCGGTGGTGCGGGTCGATGGTGGCCTCATCGCCGGCCTTTGATCCTCCGTACGCCGCTATCAGGGAGCGCAGACCATGGTGTTGCTGACCCGCGAGACAAAAGGCGTTTTCGCCATCGCGCCGACCCCTTTCGACAGTGACGGCAGTGTCGACTTCACTTCGCTGGGCAGACTGGTGGACTTCTATGAGTCGACCGGTGTCACCGGACTGACGCTGCTCGGTCAAATGGGCGAGGCGCCCAAACTGACCCATGGCGAAGCAGTGCGGATAGTGGATTACGTGCTCAAAAGAACCGGACTTCCGGTCGTTGTCGGGGTGTCGGCACCCGGATTCGCGGCCATGGGCGCCCTCGCCTCGGACGTCATGGCGGCCGGTGCGGCCGGCGTCATGATCGCCCCGCCCCACACGCTCCGAACCGATGATCAAATCGTGGCGTACTACCAGGGGGCCGCCGAGGAGATCGGCACGGAAGTTCCTCTTGTCATCCAGGACTATCCGCTGTCCTTCTCCGTCGTCATGAGCCCGTCGGTCATCGCACGTATCGCCCGGGACACACCGGGGTGCGTGATGCTCAAGCACGAGGACTGGCCCGGCCTGGAGAAGATCAGTACGCTCCGACGCCTCGAAACGGCGGGCGACATGCCGCGCCTCTCGATCCTGTGCGGCAACGGCGGACTGTTCCTGGACTTCGAGACCGAGCGCGGCGCGGACGGTGCCATGACCGGCTACTGCTTCCCGGAAATGCTCGTGGAAGTGGTCCGGCGCACGGCGGCAGGAGACCGTGCTGCCGCACACGACCTCTTCGACGCGCACCTGCCGCTGCTGCGCTACGAGCAGCAGGCGGGCATCGGCCTGGCGGTGCGCAAGTACGTCATGAAACGGCGCGGCCTGCTCGCGTCCGACCGCCAACGCAGCCCGGCGGGCGTCCTGTCTGCTGCGGCGCGAGCCGAGGTGGACTACCTGCTGTCCCGTCTGACGCGCGGCGATGCCGGCATTTCCTTGACGGCGTAGATGGCAGTCAGTGGCCGCGGCCTGGTCCGGTAGCTTGATCGGATGCAGCTACGCCAGCTGGAATACTTCCTCGCCATCTGGGAGAGCGGGTCGTTCAGCGCAGCCGCCACCAGGCTCTATCTCACCCAGCCGTCGCTGTCGCAGCAGATCCGCATTCTGGAGAAGGAGCTGGGCGCCGAGCTGCTCGAACGAGGGCGCCATGGCGTGACGCTGACTCCCGCGGGCAGGGCCTTCCTGCCCCGGGCACAGCGCGTGGTGCAGGCCGCTCAGGATGCCAAGGACTCGGTGCGCCAGGTGGTCGAAGGCCGCGAGGGCGACGTCCATGTGCTCACGGTGCGGTCGGTGGCCTCGGGCGTGCTGCCCCCGTCGGCGGCACGGTGGCACTCCCTGTTCCCGACGACGGTCCTGCGCCTGCACGACTTCTCGCACCGCCGTGATCTCGAAGAGGCCGTACGCGGTGGGCAGGGTGACATCGCCGTCGGGCCGCGGCCGTCGGCCTGGGAAGGGCCGGCCGTCTCGCTCGGGCACGAGGAGATGGTGGTGGTCGGACCGAACGCGTACGAAGTGGGCACGGCCGCGGACCCCTCGGAACTCGCGTCGGCCGACTGGGTGCTCTACGAGCCCGAGCAGGGCATGAGCGAGGTCGTCGACTGGATCGCCGGCCGCCTGGGCTTCGTGCCTCGCGCGGTGGCTCGCACCGGGCAGGTTTCCGCGGCTCTGCAATTCGCCATCGAGGGCATCGGCATGGCCGTGGCTCCGAAGAACGCGGTACCCGATGCCTGGTCGAAGCATGCGCGGAGGATCGGGTCCGGTGTCTTCCGCGAACTCGTCGCCTTCAGCCGGCAGCACCCGTCCCAACTGGCGGAGCAGTACCGGGACATGCTCACCTCGACAGACCTTCCACTGACCGCCGGGGCGGACCTGCCGCCGGACGCGCTCTGCTGCTGAGAAGCGTGTTCCGTCCGGCTGCCGACGGGGCGCGCTCTGCTGCTGAGAAGCGTGTGGGTCCGCACTGCCGACGGGGCGCCCGCCCCACGCAGCGACCGGGAGAGCGGCATTCCGCTCCCCCGGCCAGGACGGCTCCGGTACTTCTCGGTCAGGACGGGACCGGCGGGTTGATCTCGGTGTATCCGACGCCGCTCACGGCCGAGCCGCTGACGGTACCGCGGACACTCACCGAGCCTTCCCAGTAGACGCGGCCCACGCTGGAGAGATCGAGCTCCTGGTCGACCAGGTTCGGTGTGACGGTCAACTGGCCGCCGGGCACGTTGACCTTCCACCCCGAGCCGTAGGTGACGCCTGTCTTCGGGCTGGTCCATGAGCCCGTGGCCGTCTCGCTCAACAGCGAGGGACTCAGCTGGGTGGTCCGGCCGAACCGGTCGACAAGGGTTCCGAGCGTCTCGACGATCGCCCCGTTCCGGTCGCGGACGAAGTACAGCATGTACTGCTTCCCGTTGGTGAGCTGGACGCTGAACCAGTCCCACCCCGCACCGGTGGAGAAGTCGAACGCACCCCACTGGTGGTCCGCCCACGACACCCCGGTGACCTTCACCGGAACCCCGTGGTCGATGACCGTCCCGCTGGCGCCCAGGGACGTCCACGAGTAGTACTTCGACGTGCCCAGAGGCCCGTACGGGATGGTGCCGTGGTCGCCGTGCAACGCGGCCGGCTTCGTGGACTGGAGCTGAAGATCCAGCTGGTACTCCGGAAGTGCCGCACGCAGCTTCGCCCTGCCCGATCCGCCGCTCATCGTCCAGTCGCCGGTGTGCAGCGCGTACTCGTTGGGCGTCTCAGGAACCGGATACGAGTCCAGTGCGGCGTCGTACTGGAAGGTGCCCCTGGTGAGGTCCGTGACGGCGAAGTGCCCGACGTACAGGGGCTCGGGTGCTTGGTCGAGAAGTTGGAAGGTCACCTGCTCGAATCCGTAGCAGTGCGGGTGGCCCGCCGCGTCCACGCCCGAGAGATGTCCGACGAAGTACCACCATTCGTCCGGGTCCTGGTGCGGAGCCTCGTCCTGAGGAATCCGCACTCCGTCTCTCAGGGCCTGCCCCGCCGCGGACGAGGCCGCCGAGGCGCTGGGGGCGGGTGCGCCGGCGCAGGCGTCGGCTGCTGCCGCGGTGCCTTCCGTATGAGCCGCAGCGGCACCGACCGGCCCTCCGGTGCCCAGCAGGAGCAGCGCGGCGACGGCGGGGATCAAAAGACATGGTCGGGCGAGACGAGCACGTAACCCCATGACGGTCACTCTCCGATCTCGGATACGCAGCTCCCATAGCGGGAACAGCGTTGCCACGACAGTATTAGCGTGCCCACGACAGGGTCAAGACCTCGGAACCAACGGTCGAATGACGGCAGTTGAAACCCGGGGGCAATGAGGCCGCTCCCTCCGGCGTCCCCGGGCTGGGTACATTGTTCCGGTGACAGGAACGCATGCGGATGGGACGGCCGACGACGAGCAGGGCCTGCCGGCGCCGGGTTCGCCGGCGTGGTGGGCCGCCCGACAGGGCAGGGAGGAGCCGGTCAGGCGACCTCCCCTCACGCTGGCCGGGATCGTCGCCGGCGCGCTCGATTTGATCGACCGCGACGGCCTGGCCGCACTGAGCATGCGGAATCTGGCCGCCGAGCTGCAGACGGGCACCACGACGCTCTACCGGCACGTCGCCGGCAAGGACGAAGTGCTGGTGCTGGTCGCTGACGCGGTCCTCGGTGAGGCGCAGCTCAACCGGTCGGTACAGGGCCTCGGTTGGCGTGAGGTCGTCGAGGAGCTGGCACGGTCCATGCGCACCGTGCTGAGCGCCCACCCGAACGTCGCCGCCCTGTTCGCCACAGCCGTCCCGGTCGGCCCCAATTCGCTGCGCAGCAGGGAGCTGGCCCTCGGCATGCTGCGCGAGCGCGGCTTCGAACCGACCCTGGCGGCCGACGTCTACACCGCGCTGGCCCACCAGGTGTTCGCCTCGGTCATGCAGGAATCGACGAACGACTTCCGCACGGGAGGCCTGGGCGCGTCGAGGGAACTCTCGCTGAGCGATTTCTATCGTTCCCTGCCTGCCGAGCAGTTCCCGCAACTGGTGGAGCTGGCCGATGCGCTCACATCCCGGACGGCCGCGGAGGAGTTCGAATTCTGGCTGGAATGCCTGCTCGACGGGGTGGAGCTGAGGCTGCGGCGGGACACTGACGGGCGGACCCGTTCGTCCACCAGGCGTCAGGGGACGCCAGGGTGAAAGCCCCCGACTTCGGGACTGGGCCACCGTACAAGGAGTGAGCGACGGACACCCCCCTGGCTGCTCCCACCCCCGTAGTCACCGCCGGCCCCGCTGCCCAACGCCGGCTACTCCGCCGCCGCGTAGAGCCCGTCGATCTCGTCCGCGTATCTGGTGGTGATCGAGCGGCGCTTGAGCTTCAGGGTGGGGGTCAGTACGTCACTGCCCGGTTCCCAGATATGGGGCAGGATGGTCCACGAGCGGACGTGCTCGACACGGGAGAGACGGGCGTTGGCGGCGTCGACTCCCGCCTGCACGGCGGCTTTCACGGCCGGGGACACCACCAGGGCGGCAAGAGAGGTGTCGGTGAGGCCGTGCTGAGCGGCGAAGGCCTCGGCGGCTTCCATGTCGAGTGTGAACAGCGCGCCGACATGGGGACGGCGGTCACCGATCGCGACGGCGGTGGCGATGAGGGGGCAGGCGGTCTGCAGCGCGTTCTCGATGTTGGCGGGCGACATGTTCTTGCCCGAGGCGTTGATGATCAGCTCCTTCTTGCGGTCGACGATGGTCACATAGCCGTCGGCGTCGATGTGGCCCACGTCCCCGGTGTGGATCCAGCCGTCGCCGTCGATCGTGTCGCCGGTCCTGACGGGATCGCCGCGGTACCCCTTCATGACCGCGGCGCTGCGCACCAGGAGTTCGCCGTCGTCGGCCACCCGGATTTCGGTGCCCGGCACAGGGGTTCCGACGGTGCCCAGGCGCGGTCTGTCCGCGACGTTGAGTGTCGTGACACCCGTCGTCTCGGACATGCCCCACGCTTCGGTCATCGGCAGACCGAGGGCGAGCAGGAAGAGCATCGCGTCCTGGTCCAGCGGAGCGGCACCGGTGACGGTGGCGCGGGCCTGATCCAGGCCGAGCTGCCGGCGGATCCTGGCCAGCACGAGCCGGTCCGCGACCCGTTCGAGGAACCGGGCCAGCGGCGGGCGCCCCCCTCCCTGGGCACGGGCCCGCGCCCTGGCCGTACCGGTCCGCACCGCCCAGCGGGCCAGTGCGCCCTTGAGCCCCGACTGCTGCTCCAGACCGGCTTGGATCGACCCCATGATGCGGTACCAGAGCATCGGTACGCCCACGAAGTCGGTCGGACGCACCTGCACGAGAACCTCGAGCAGGCGCTTGGGCTGACGAAGAGTGATCGTGCTGGAGTGGAACGCCATGGGTGAGTAGTGGGCCGTGAACCGGTTGACGATGTGCGCGTCCGGCAGATAGGAGACGACACGGCCGCCGGATGTGTCGCCGAGGACCCGGGGCACCTGCTCCAGCACATAGGTGAGATTGGCGTGGGTGAGTTCAACACCCTTGGGCGGACCGGTCGTTCCCGATGTGTAGATCAGGGTGAGCACATCGTCGGGCGCCACACGGTTCCAGGCGGCCCGGAAGTCGAAGTCCTCGCTGCCCGAGCCCTCCAGGTCGGCCAGCGACAGGACCGTGTCCTCGTCGCTGTCCGCGTCGACGCAGACGATCGTACCGACGGCCGAACCCTTGGCGGCCGTGCGCAGAGTCGTCAGAAACTGCTCCTCGCACACGACGAGGTTGCTTCCGGCATTGGCGAAGAGGTACGAGATCTGCTCCGCGCTGCTGGTGTTGTAGATCGAGTACGGGATGGCGCCCAGATGCATGACCGCGGCGTCGACGACATGGAACTCGGGCCGGTTGGTCAGCATCAAGCCGACCGTGTGGCCGCGCTCCACACCACGGGCGGCCAGACCACGCGCCACGCTTTCGACGCGTTCCCCGTACTCACGCCAGGTGAGCGTCGTGCTGTTGTCGGAGTCCCGCAGCGCGACCTCGTCCCCGTGCCGGGAGATGGTCTGCTGCATGAGCGTGCACAGCGTTACGTTCTCCATGCTGTTGCTCCGTCGCGTCATGGGGTCAGGGGCGGCCGAGTCCCGCGAAGAAGTCGGCCATCTCGGCGGCTGTCTTCTCCGGGTATTCGAAGGGCACCATGTGCCCGCAGTCGGCGAACACCTGGCACAGCTGTGGGTTCAACAGGTCCTTTACTTGCGGCAGTTTGCTGGTCGGGGTGACCTGGTCCTGCTCGCCCCACAGCAGCAGGGTGGGTACGCCGAGCTGCCCCGCCTGCCGGTAGGCGTCCTGCTGCCGGTGGAAGTCGTAGTCGCGCAACGTGCCGAGGAGGGCGTACATCGAGCCCTCGCAGCGGTAGGTGTCACAGACCATGTCGGTGAGGGCCCGGACCTGCTCGGGTGTGCGGACGTTGTGGGACAGGTGCGCGCGCAGCAGGAGTTGGCCCAGGTGCTTGCCGAGAAACGGCCCGATGCGGGGTGTCGTGGCCAGCCGTACGGGCGGTGCGTCCCCCTCGGTGAATCCCGCCGGGCCCAACAGGGTCAGGGACTTCGTCTGTTCGTGACTGCGCTGCAGCAGCCCCAGTGCGTTCAGCGCCCCCATGGAGGAGCCGACGGTGTGCCAGGTCCGCGGTACGTCGAGGGCTTCGACCAGGTCGTGTGCCTGGCGCACGAACAGTTCGCGGTCGTACGGTCCTGCGACGCGGTCCGAGTAGCCGCGTCCGTACGCACTGTAGGTCAGGGTGCGCAGCCCACGCCGGTGCAGATGCTCCACGACGCCGTCCCAGTAGAACAGCGGGACGGTAAGTCCCCCCAGCAGGAAGACCAGTTCGCCGTCCTCGGGCCCGGTGAGTTCGTAGTGCGTGGTGCCGGCGGACAGCTCGATGAAGCTGCCCCGGAGCCGGCTGCGGGTGTCGGGGTTCAAGGGAAGGTTCTCGCCCCGGGCGCGGTAGTACGTGGGCATGGCGGAGACTCATTTCTGAGAGTCGTCGGGGCTCATTCCTGGGGGGCTGCGGCGGGAAGCCCCAGATGCGCGCGGATGGCTTCGGCGACCTCGGCCGGAGCCTCCTCGGGCATGAGGTGGCCGATGCCGGCGAGGACCACTTCGTAGCTGCCGGGGATGTCCCGCCGGAAGTGCTGCCCGTCGATCAGATCGCCGCGCAGGACGAGCGTGGGGGCGGTGATCCCGGCGATCCGGGCGGAGCGGTCGGGCTGGTCGGTGTTGGCGAAGTCGATGAAGGCGGACCGGTTGCCCGGCCGGTTCATCATGGCGGTGACCCGGTCGACCAGGGCCTGGTCGACCTGCATACGGGGACCGACCGAGCCCCGCAGATTCTGTTCGGCCGCACCGCTGGGCGCCCAACGGCGAAGCAGCGGGCGGAGCACGGGATTCCGGGCCATCCGCAGCGCCTGGGGCAGGGACTTCTCGGGGTATCCGGTGGCGTTCATCAGGATCAGCCGCTGAACCCGCTGCGGGTGCTCGACCGCGAGGTTCCACGCGATGTTGCCGCCCAGCGAGTTGCCTGCCACGTTCACCTTGTCGAGCCCCAGTCCGGCGAGGAACTCGTCCACGAAGGACACGTAGGCCTCGATGCGGTAGTCACGATCGGGGCGGGGGCCGGTCAGGCCGAAGCCCGGCAGATCGAGCCTGATGACCTCGCAGTCGGTCTTGAGGTCCTCGGCCACGGGGTCGAAGGCGTGCAGCGAGGATCCGCTGCCGTGCAGCAGCAGAAGCGGTGCGCCGCTGCCTTCTCGCTTGAAGTGCACCCGCACCCCGTTGACCCAGGTGAAACGGGATTCCTCGTCGGCGTAGGCATCGGTATGAGGTTCAGAAATGGTCATGTGTGGGCTCCGTCGAACATGCGCATCACCGAGGTGCGCTCGACTCGGTCAGGGAGGTGGCGCAGCACCGCGTCCCGTGCGGTGCTGAGCGGCCCTGAGGGCACGGAGGCGATCTGGTTCATCCGGACCGCCTGACGCTGGATCCACTGGACCCGTGCGCGTCGTTCCTTCTCGAACTCCCGGAACGCGGCGGCAACGGATGCCGCCCCGTCCAGGCGACGTGCCAGAGCCGCGGCATCCTCGATGGCCTGGCCGGCTCCCTGCCCGAGGTTGGGCAGCATGGGGTGGGCGGCGTCTCCCAGAAGGGTCACGGCGCCGGAGCCACCGCGCCACGGCCGGTGCCGCAGCTCGACCTCGACGGTGTCCCGGGGCTCCGTGGCGGCCAGCAACTCCCTTACCGGGGCAGGGAATTTGCGGTAGAGCCGCTGATAGAAGGTGAGACGGTCGCCCGGGTCCTGCAGGGTACGAGGCGGCGTGGGGATCAGGGCGAACCAGGAGCTGCGTCCCTCCGGCAACGGAATGATCCCGAACTGCAGGCGGTAGCCCCACCATTCGCGTACCTCGTCGGCCGGCTCCGTCTCCGCCTTGGTGACCCCGCGCAGACAGTTCGTCCCGGAGTGGACGGCCGGCCGGTCGCCGTGCAGCCGCGCCCGTATCAGCGAGTCGATGCCGTCCGCACCCACCAGCCCCCGCCCCTCCAGCCGCCGGCCCGAGCGCAGGTACACCGCCACTCCCCCGGCGTCCGTCTCGAACCCGATCACGGGATCACCCGTCACCAGGCATCCGTCATCGAGCCGCGAGAGCAGGACCTCGTGCACATCGGCTCGGTGGATGCCCAGCGCGGAAGCTCCGACGGTGCCGTCGACGTCCTCGGCCTTCACCTCGGTGAGGACCTTGCCGTCGACCGACATGATCGAGGTGTGGGCGATGCGCCGGCCCCGTTCGGAGATCAGGCGACCGAGGTTCAGCTCGCTGAGCACCTGCATGGTGTTGTTCTGCAGGAGGATGCTCGTGTTGAGGGC
This sequence comes from Streptomyces sp. NPDC058371, assembly GCF_042723265.1. Taxonomy (NCBI): domain Bacteria; kingdom Bacillati; phylum Actinomycetota; class Actinomycetes; order Kitasatosporales; family Streptomycetaceae; genus Streptomyces; species Streptomyces sp. NPDC058371. The sequence goes on from NZ_JBHXJC010000002.1 coordinate 269,501, forward strand.
CACCGGCCGGGGCGCGGCCTCGATGAGCGTGCAGGGGATTCCGCGTCGTTGCAGTGCGACGGCGGCGGTCAGGCCGCCGACGCCCGCTCCCGCGATCAATATGTGCTCAGGTGATGTCGACAACGACCTTCCCCTTAGAACGGCCGCGCTCGACGTACTCATGAGCCGCGGCGATGTCGGCCAGCGGATAGGTCTGGTCGATGACGGCCCGCACCTTGCCCTCGGCGGCCAGCCGGGCGAGCAGCTCCAGTGCGGCCCGGTCGGGGCCGAAGAGGGTCCAGCCGTAGCGTCTGCGCCGCAGTGCCTGACGGAGCCGTCGGCCGATGAGCGTCGCGGCGGCCTGGACGCCACCGACGAGCAGGCCCTTCTCGTCGACGAGCGGCATCAAGGGGTGCACGATCGTGGCGTAGCCGGCTCCCGGGCCGCGGCGCAGGATGGAGAGCATCTTCCGCTCCTCGGCCTGGTCGGCCAGGCAGATGGCGAAGTCGAAGTCGCGCAGCTCGTCCGCGAAGTCCTGCGTCCGGTAGTTGATCACCTCGTCGGCACCGAGGCCCTTGCACAGGTCGATGCCCGCGGGCCCGGCCGTGGTGGCGACGTACGCGCCGAGTGCCTTGCAGATCTGCACGGTGACCACGCCCGTACCGCCGGAGCCGCCCTGCAGGAAGACGCGTTTGCCGGCAGCCTCGTCGGCCCGCAGCCCCGCGGCCTTCAACGCGGCCCACGCCGAGAGGAAGGCATAGGGGAGCGCGGCCGCCTCGCGGTAGGAGAGCCCCGCGGGCTTGGCCACGAGGTCGTCGGCGTTGACGACGCAGTATTCGGCGGTCGTCCCCTGGGGTGAGGGACGCTGAGCGCCGAAAACGGCATCTCCGACCTTCAGCGTGGTGACCTCCGGGCCGGTGGCCACGACGTCCCCGGCGACGTCATTGCCGAGCGTGAGGGGGAACCCGCTGAGGCCGCGGAGCTTCATGAGCTTCTGGCCGTAGCCGCCCCGCCTGCGGCAGTCGATCGGATTGACCGAGGTCGCATGCTGCCTGACCAGGACTTCCCCCTTGCCAGGGGTGGGAACCGGCGCGTCGTGTGCCACCTCGAAGACGTCCCGGGCCGCGCCGAACCGGCTGATCCGTGCAGCCTGCATGTGACTCGGGGTCGTGGGTGTGGTGCTGGAGGTCATAACGGATACGCTAGCACCGAAAAGCTTTTTATGGCTACATGGACTCCGTAATTCTGGCGTCCGGGGAGGTGGAGATTCATGGCTGCGGAAACGACTGCTGCCCCGGGGAGTCCTGCCTGGTGGGCGAGTCGTCCGCCGGCTCCCACGCCCCGGCGCGGACGGCCGCCGGTGGACGTGGGCAAGATCATCGACATGGCGCTGAAGCTCATCGACGAGGTGGGTGTCCAGGCCCTGACCCTGCGGATGCTGGCCGACGCCCTGGGTTCCGGTACGGCGACGCTCTACCGGCACTTCGCCGGCAAGGACGAGCTCCTGGCCCATGTGGTGGACCGGATCATCGGCGAGGTGCAGCCGGCCCCGCAGGACATGCGGGACCTGTCGTGGCGAGAGGCCGCCGCGGTGGGGGCCGAGACGTTCTACGACACGTTGTGCAGGCATCCCAACGCCCTTCCTCTGCTGGTGTCTCAGGTTCCGGTCGGTCCGAACGGACTGGTGAACCGGGAGCGGGTCATCGGACTCCTCCTCGGCTTCGGCTTCCCGGTCGATCTGGCGGCCCGGGCCTTCACCGCGATCGGCCACTACGTGGTCGGATTCGCCATCCAGCAACACGGCCCGGGAGCGGCCCGCCCCGAGGACCAGACCCAGCTGCTCGACTACTACCGGTCCCTCGACCCGGCCGCGTACCCGGCCACGGCGGCCGCCGCCGCGGACCTGACCGGTGTCCCGCTGCGCGAGGAGTTCCGGTTCGGGCTCGGCCTCCTGCTCGACGGCCTGGAACGCGCCCGGGAGGCACGCGGCGACTGACGGCCGAGAGCCGGGTACGGCGACCTGCCGCCCGGTGTCGCGGGGGGGGCGGCCGCTCCGCCCGGCGACCAGGACTCAGGCGTACGCGTCTCCCGTCCCGGCCCTCTCGACCAGCGAGGCCGGCGGGGCGAAACGGTCGCCGTAACGGTCCGCGAGTTGGCGCGCCCGGTCCACGAAGCCGGCGAGGCCGCCCTCGTACTGGTTGATGTACTGGATGACACCGCCGGTCCAGCCCGGGAATCCGATCCCGAAGATCGACCCGATGTTCGCCTCGGGGACGGAGCGCAGTACGCCCTCGTCGAAGCAGCGGACCGTGTCGATGGCCTCGGCGAAGAGCATCCGCTCCTTCATGTCCTCGAAGGGGATCTCGTGGCCCGGCTTGGTGAAGTGCTCGGTCAGGCCGGGCCACAGGCCGGTCCGCCTGCCGTCCTCGTAGGCGTAGAACCCGGCTCCGCTGGAGCGGCCCCTGCGGTCGAAGTCGTCGATCATCCGGTCGACGACCGCCTCACTGCCGTGCGTGGTCCACGTGCCGCCTTCGGCCACGACGGCGTCGGCGGTCTCCTGGCGGATCTTGCGCGGCAGGGTCAGGGTCAGTTCGTCCATCAGCTGCAGGGCGGGGGCCGGATAGCCCGCCTGGAGCGCGGCCTGCTCGATGGAGGCGGGGTGGATGCCCTCGCCGACCATGGCCACGGCCTCGTCCAGGAACTTGCCGATCACCCGGCTGGTGAAGAAGCCGCGGCTGTCGTTGACGACGATCGGCGTCTTGTTGATCTGCCGGGCGACGTCGAGGGCCCGGGCCAGCGCGGCGTCGGAGGTCTTCTCGCCGACGACGATCTCCAGCAGGGGCATCTTGTCGACCGGGGAGAAGAAGTGCAGGCCGATGAAGTTCTCCTGGTCCTTCACCCCTTCGGCGAGCTGGGTGATGGGCAGGGTCGAGGTGTTGGAGCCGAGCAGGGCTCCGGGCTCGATGACGTCCTCGATCTCCTGGAAGACCTTCTTCTTCAACTCGGGGCTCTCGAAGACCGCTTCGACGACCAGATCGCAGCCGCGCAGATCCTCGGGCTGTGCGCTCGGCCTGATCCGGTCGAGCACCTCGTCGGCCTGCTCGCGAGCCGTCCTCCCGCGGCCGACGGCCTTGTCGAACAGGGCGGCCGAGTAGGCCTTGCCCTTCTCCGCCGCCTCCAGGGAGACGTCCTTGAGGACCACCTCCATGCCGCCTCGGGCGCAGACGTAGGCGATGCCCGCGCCCATCATCCCGGCGCCGAGCACGCCGACCTTCGTCGCCCGCCAGGTGTCGTGGCCCGCGGGCCGGCTGCCGCCGTTGTCGATGTGCTGGAGGTCGAAGAAGAAGGCCTGGGTCATGTTCTTCGAGATCTGACCGGTGACCAGCTGGACGAAGTAGCGGCCCTCGATGAGGAACGCGGTCTCCAGGTCGACCTGGGCGCCTTCGACCGCCGCCGCCATGATGCTGCGCGGTGCCGGATAGTCGGCACCCTTCAGCTGCTTGCGCAGGTTGGCGGGGAAGGCCGGGAGGCCGGCGGCGAACTTCGGGGTCGCCGGAGTACCGCCGGGGATCCGGTAGCCCTTGGTGTCCCAGGGCTGGACGGCATCGGGGTGTTCGGCGATCCAGGCCTTCGCGCGAGCGATCAACTCCTCGCGGGTGTCGACGACTTCGTGCAGCAGCCCGAGGTCCAGGGCTGTCCGCACCTTGTGCCGCTGCCCTTGGAGCAGCACGTTGAGCAGCGCGTCGGTGATGCCGAGCAGCCGTACGGTGCGTACGACACCGCCCGCTCCGGGCAGCAGGCCGAGGCTGACCTCGGGCAGGCCGATCTGCGAGCCCTTGGCGTCCAGGGCGATGCGGTGGTGGCAGGAGAGGGCGATCTCCAGGCCGCCGCCGAGCGCGGCCCCGTTGATGGCGGCGACGACGGGCCTGCCGAGGGTCTCCAGCCTGCGGAGCAGGGACTTGATGTGGGTGGAGAAGGCCAGCGAGTCCGCCGCGTCCTCGGGACCTGCCTTGATGAGCTCGGTCAGGTCGCCGCCGGCGAAGAAGGTCTTCTTCGCCGAGGTGATCACCACACCGGTGAGGGAGTCCTTCTCGCTCTCGAGGCGGTCCACGACCCTGACCAGGTCGACGAGGAATGCCCGGTTCATCGTGTTGGCCGATTGCCCGGGGGCGTCCATCGTGAGGACGACGACGCCGTCCGCGTCCTGTTCCCAGCGGAAGTGGTTCTGGTTGGTCATTGCTGATGTCTCTCGTCTCGTCGGTCGCGGGTCTCGCCGCGACGGGCGGCGCTGTGCCAGTCGTATCGAGGGGCCGGAAGCACTCAGAGGCGCTCGACGACGGTGGCGATGCCCATGCCGCCGCCGACGCACAAGGTGAGCAGTCCGTAGCGCTGCCCGCGCCGTTCCAGTTCGTCGACCACGGTGCCGACGAGCATCGCGCCCGTCGCGCCCAGCGGGTGGCCGAGAGCGATGGCTCCGCCATTGACGTTGATCTTGTCCAGGGAGACGCCCAGGTCCTTGGCGAAGCGCAGCACCACCGCGGCGAAGGCCTCGTTGACCTCGATCAGGTCGATGTCGTCGATGGTCAGACCGGCCTTGGCCAGCGCCTTGCGGGTGGCGGGCACGGGGCCGGTCAGCATGATCGTCGGGTCGGAGCCGGACAGGGCCGTCGACACGATGCGCGCGCGGGGCGTGAGTCCTGCCGCGCTGCCCGCCTGTTCACTGCCGATGAGGACCAGCGCCGCGCCGTCGACGATGCCGGAGGAGTTGCCGGCGTGGTGCACGTGGTCGATCTTCTCCACCCAGTGGTACTTCTGCAGCGCCACCGCGTTGAAGCCGCCGGCCTCGCCCATCGCCTCGAACGACGGATTCAGCGCGGCGAGCCCCTCCAACGTGGTGTCGGGACGCAGGAATTCGTCCCGGTCGAGGACCGTCAGGCCGTTCACGTCCCGCACCGGCACGACCGAGTTCTTGAAACGCCCCTCCGCCTGCGCCGCCGCGGCCCGCTCCTGCGAGCGCAGCGCGTAGCGGTCGACGTCCTCCCGGGAGAAGCCCTCGATGGTGGCGATCAGGTCGGCGCTGACGCCCTGGGGGACGAAGTAGGTGTCGTACGAGGTCGCCGGGTCCAGCGGCCAGGCGCCGCCGTCGGAACCGAGGGGCACCCGGGACATGGACTCGACGCCGCCGGCGAGCACCAGGTCCTCGGAGCCCGAACGCACCTTCTGCGCGGCGAGGTTCACGGCCTCCAGGCCGGAGGCGCAGAACCGGTTGACCTGCAGACCCGCCGTGGTGTCGGGCAGCCCCGCCGCCAACGCGGCCGTCTTGGCGATGTCGCAGCCCTGGTCGCCCACGGGGCTGACGACACCCAGGACGATGTCCTCGATCAACTCCGGGTCCAGGGCGGGGTTGCGCCGCCGTATCTCGTCGATGAGACCCACGACCAGCGATATGGGTTTGATCCCGTGCAGGGAGCCGGTCTTCCTGCCCCGGCCCCGGGGCGTACGGATCGCGTCGTAAACGAAGGCTTCAGTAGTCAAGGTAGAGGGTCCTCTCTCAACGGGCAGGCCCGTTCACGGCCTCCGGCCCGCCCTTGCGCCAGGCCTCAGCGACCTGTCCTCCGCTCAACCTGGACGATTTAATTGTCGCCTGTCAAGGGGGTGGAGCCGAGTTATTGACGCTCCGCCAACAAGGATCCGAGCGTACGCTGCCTAAAATGGCGCGCCGCACCGGAGCCCGCCCCGTCGGCACCCGAGGCAGTGAGGACTGACATGAGCGCTGAGCCGCGACTGAGGCAGAGGCTCGAGCCGGACGTGCGCAGGGCGCAGATCATGGCGGTGGCCCGCCGGCTGTTCGGCGAGCACTCCTACGACGCCGTGTCCACCACGGACATCGCGCGGGAGGCCGAGGTCGCGCGCGGGCTGGTCAACCACTACTTCGAAAGCAAGCGGGGCCTGTACCTGGCCGTCATCCGCCAGATGGTGACGGCGCCGGCCCCGGTCGCCGACAATCTGCCCAACTCCACGGTGGAGCGGCGCATCACCATCATCATCGACCGCTGGCTCGACGTGGTGGAGCGCAATGCCCCGATGTGGCTGACCGCCATCGGCAGCGACGCCGTCGGCCGGGACTCCGAGATCGACGAGATCCTCTTCGAGGGCGATGAAATCGCCACGGACTGGGTGCTCGAGGCCGCCCGTCTCACCGACGCGGTCGAGGGGCGCGAGGAGCTCAGGGCGGTGGTCCGGTCCTTCGGCAGCATGGTGCGGGCGGCTTCCAGGGAGTGGCTGGCCCGCGGGACGCTGACGCGCAGCGACCTGCACGTCCTGCTCACCGACACGCTCCTGCACCTGCTCCAGGTCACCTTCCCGGCGCTGCACACCTCCCGCGAGCAGCCTTGAGCACCAGCGCCAAGGCACCCTGAATCCGGCCCCCTGGCGCACCCTCCTCGGCACCCGCCGCCGAGCACTATTGACACTCCGCCAATAGCTTGTCCATGCTGTGAGCTATCAGCATGCGGAGGAGCGCCATGGAGTACACCCAGATCGGCTACGGAGTGAGTGAGCGCATCGCAACGGTGACGCTCGACCGGCCCGAGGCCCGCAACGGCTACACGATCACCATGGCCGACGAGGCGGCCCACGCGCTCCGGGCCGCGGGCGCCGACGACGACGTACGCGTCATCGTCCTCACCGGCGCGGGTGACGACTTCTGCGTCGGAGCCGACCTGAGCGGCGGAAGCCTCGGCGTCACGGAGACCGACGACCCCTCGGCCACGTCGACCTGGACCGAGCCCGCGACCCGGGTCACCCGGCTGCTCTACCGCAGCGACAAGCCGGTCATCGCCGCGATCCGCGGTGCCGCGGTCGGCGTCGGCTCCACGATGATCCTGCCGGCCGACTACCGGATCGCCGCGGCCGACAGCAGGTTCGGCTTCGTCTTCTCCCGCCGCGGCATCTATCCCGAGGGCGGATCCACCTGGTTCCTGCCCCGGCTCGTCGGCATGGGCCGGGCACTGGACTGGATGCTCAGCGGCCGGCTGATCCCGGCCGCCGAGGCCCTCGAAGCCGGGCTCGTGACCGCCGTACACCCGTCCGACGAAGTCCTCGACAAGGCGTACGACCTCGCCCGCGAGCTCATCGCCAAGACGGCCCCGGTGTCGGCCGCCGTCATCCGCCAGACCCTCTACCGGATGAGCGCCCTGGACTCCCCCGAGCCCGCCTTCGCCCTGGACTCACAGCTCATCGCGAGCTGCGCGCACAGCGCCGACGCGGTGGAGGGTGTGCTGTCCTTCCTGGAGCGCCGCCCGCCCGCGTTCAAGGGTCAAGTCACCACGGATCAACCGGACTTCCTGCCCTGGCGCAGCGCCACCGGCACGCGTACCGAATCACCGGAGGAAGCATGACCGCCGCACGCCCCCGCTGGAGCGACGATGAACTCGAAGCGGCGCGGGACCTGGCGCGCACCTACTTCGAGAAGGAGGTCGCGCCCAACGAGGAGAAGCACGCGGCCCAGGGACATCCGGACAAGTCCCTGTACGCCCGCGCGGGAACGCTGGGCCTGCTCGGCATGTCCGTCCCCGAGGTGTACGGCGGTGGCGGCGGCTCCTTCGCGCATCTGGCCATGCTGATCCAGGAGCAGATTCGCAGCGGCGCCGGAAGCATGGGTTTCGCCGTCAGCGAGGGCATCGTCGCGCACTATCTGCTCGCCTACGCCACCGAGGAGCAGAAGCAGCGCTGGCTGCCGAAGATGTGCAGTGGCGAGTGGGTGGGGTCGATCGCCATGACCGAGCCGGGCACCGGCTCCGACCTGCAGGCGATCGCCACCCGGGCGGAACGGGTGGGCGACGAGTACGTCGTCTCCGGCGCCAAGACCTTCATCTCCAACGGCCACCTGTGCGACCTGTTGATCATCGCCGCCAAGACGGACCCCTCACAGGGCGCCGCCGGCGTCTCCCTGCTGGTCGCCGAGGTCGGTGACGACACCCCGGGCTTCACCCGCGGCCGGATCCTGAAGAAGGTCGGCCAGAAGGGCCAGGACACCACCGAGCTGTTCTTCGACGAGCTGCGCATCCCCGCGGACCAGGTACTGGGCGGCCAAGAGGGCCTCGGCTTCTACCAGTTGATGGAACAGCTGCCCCAGGAGCGCCTGATCACCGCGGTCATCGCGCAGGCGCTCACCGAGCGGGCCGTGGCGGTCACCGTCGACTACACCAAGGAACGCCAGGCCTTCGGACGCCCCCTGTTCGGTCTGCAGAACACCCGCTTCGAGCTCGCCGAGTGCGCCACCATCTCCCGTGTCAACGGCGTCTTCCTGGACGACTGCATCGAACGTCACCTGCGTGGCGAACTGGACGCCACCACCGCGTCCATGGCCAAATACTGGATCACCGACCGCACCGGCGAGGTCGTGGACCGTTGCCAGCAGCTCTTCGGCGGATACGGGTACTGCCTGGAGTACCCCATCGCCGTGATGTACGCGGACAACCGGGTCCTTCGCATCCTGGCCGGGGCGAATGAGGTGATGAAGGAACTCATCGCCCGGTCACTCTGATCCGAGAAGGGACGGCAGCCACCCGTGGACACCGAAACGGCCACTTTGGAGCAACTGGCCGGCCAACTCAAGGCGTTCGACCTCTCCGTGCACGATCACATCGCCGAAGTGATCCTGCTCGGACCGGGCCCACGCAACGCGATGGGGATCGACTTCTGGCACGAACTCCCCCGGATCTTTGCGGCGTTGGACTCCGCTCCCCAGGTCCGGGCCGTCGTGCTGCGAGGCAGCGGCGCGGACTTCAGCTCCGGTCTCGACCTGCGCGAGATGATGCCGCTGTGGGCCGACGCCCTGAGCCCCGGAGCCCAGGCGGGTCCACGGACGCAGTTCATGCGCGAGATCCAGCGGCTCCAGGCGGCGGTCACCTCGGTCGCTTTCTGCCGCAAGCCGGTGGTGGCCGCGGTTGCGGGCTGGTGCGTGGGCGGCGGCGTGGACCTGATCAGCGCGGCGGACGTACGCCTCGCCAGTGCCGATGCCAGGTTCAGCATCCGCGAGGTACGGCTGGCGATCGTCGCCGATGTCGGCAGCCTGCACCGCCTCTCCGGCCTGGTCGGCGAGGGTCACCTGCGTGAACTCTCCCTGACGGGACGGGATTTCGATGCGCACGAGGCCGAAAGGATCGGGCTCGTCAGCCGAGTCCACCCCGACCGGGATGCCCTGCTCTCCGCTGCGCACGGGGTGGCCGCCGAGATCGCGGCCAATCCTCCCCTGGCCGTTCAGGGCACCAAACAGATCCTCAACGAGGACCGCGAGGACCGCATCGCCAGGGGCCTGCGTCATGTCGCCGCCTGGAACGCCGCTTTCCTGCCCAGCGAAGACCTGACCGAGGCCATGAACGCCTTCGTGGAACGCCGCCCGGGTCGCTACGGGGGCAGGTGACCGGCACCCGCCCCGTTGCGCGTCCTGGTCATCAACTCCTGTGGCCCTGGACATCGCTCCCGCTGATCGGGGTGCTCCCCGGCACGTCGGCGACGCCCCTCAGTCGCATCAGCGGGTCTTTCCGAAGTACATGAGCTCCCACAGGGCGTCGTCGGTGTGGCTGTCCACCAACGTGGCGCCCTGGTAGTGCTCGATGCGCAGTTCGCCGCCGAAGCGAAGGTACGCACCGTCGAATCCGGCGAGCTTGGCGAGGGCCTTCTTGGGCCCCTTCATCTCGTCGGCGAGGTGTGTGGCCATCAGGTCCCTGTGGCGGGTGAACGTGACGACGTACCGCTCCTCGCCGTCGGTGCAGGTGTAGCGGGTGACGTTGCCGACCGGCTTGCCGGTCTCCTTGTCGGTGTACGGGCCGAGTGCCTCGAAGGTCACCTTGCTGTTGTCGTCGGCGACGAGCCGGCCGTCGCGGGCCAGCATGAACACCGGCAGCTCGGCGTACCCGTAGGCCTTCTCGGCGGTGATGTAGGAGGCGATCACCGAGTAGGGGCCGGCTGCGCCACGGGCCCAGTACCAGTGGTGCATGAGCTTGAACATCGGGGCGTTGCCCCAGTTGTGGTCGTGGTACCCGACACCGGTCGTCGTGCTGCTCTGCCCGTTGACGCTGTAGGTCACCTCGACCTTTCCCTGGGGTACTGACGGCAGCCAGGCGAAGTACTCACCCTGCTCGCCGAAGTACCAGAACCCGGTCTCGGGTCGCCACGCGGGGACCTCGCCGGTCAGGGTGAGGTCAATGTCGACGCCTTCGACCCGGGTACGAATGGTGTAGGTGTGCAGGTCGCCGGCGAAGAGGTTGTCGCCGATGCGGACGTCGCAGATGTCGGTGGCGGCGGAGAACGTCGTGGCGTCCTGTTCGGCCATCTTGCTGATCTGAGTGCCGTCGGGGAGCGTCAGATCGATGCGGATGAGCGGGCTCAGCGGCCTGCCGAGGTCGGCGAAGTCCTTGGTGTGGAAGACGACGACCAGCTTGGCGCCGTCGTCCAGGTGGGCGTCGAAGTACCACCATTCGTAGGTGCCCGGCCCGCCGTCGGTACGCAGACCGTCTTCCCACGGCTTGACCGTACGAGGCTCCAGGCCGAGCCGGTCGTAGTCGTCAGGGGTGTGCGCCAGACGGGAGGGGACGGTGCCGGTGCTCGTGCGGGCCATGGATCACGCTCTTTCCTCGCGACACCGTTAATGACCGGGTGTCTAATTGCGTCGAATCCAGAATGCACCCTTTGCCCGGTTCAGGCAAAGGGTTCCACCACTCAAGGCATCCTGCCGCACACCTCGGCCGCCGCATCGGCGCAGACCGGAGAGCAGAGGCCACGAAATAGGCAGCTGTAAAATTTGTTACCTGCGCACGGAGAAGGGACCGGCATGAGCCAGCAAGCGGCGCCGCGCGGCCGGGGACGCCCCCGCGCAGGCGAGGAGCTCGACGACGAACCCCTGCTGCAGGCCGCCTTGGACGCCTTCGCGGAAGCGGGTTACGACGGAATGTCCGTCCGTGCCCTCAGCCGCCGCCTGGGTATCAGCCACGCCCTGCTCACGGCCCGCTTCGGCTCCAAGCAGGACCTGTGGTTCGCCGCCATGGAGCACGCCTGCACCCAGGCGGAACAGGTCTGGCGACAGGTCACCGAGACACCCGCCGGGGATGATCTGGAGGCACTGCGCCAGGGCCTCGTCCGTCAGGTGCTGTTCGCGGCCGCCCACCCCCAGGTGCTGCGCATCATGAACCACGAAGGAGCCATCGACAGTCCGCGCATCCGCTTCGTCGTCGACCGCTTCATCAACCCGCTGCGGCCGGGCGTCGAACGCCTCCTCGACCGCCTCGTGGCAGCCGGGCGCATCCGCTCCGTGCCCTACACCACGCTGCACTACCTGATCACCAACGGTGGCGGGGCCCAGTTCGCGCACCCCGTCGAAGCCGCGCTCCTCGGTGCCCCTACGGCCCCGCCCTCGGCCCAGCTACAAGCTCACGCCGAAACCGTCGCCGATGTCCTCATCGCAGGCATCGTCACCTCGCCCGGCGGGTCCGACCGCACACCGGCATGAGCGACACCGGGGAGGCGGTCCCACCGGCCGGCAGCGGCACCCGTCGTTCGGTCCCGGCCGGCCACTACCGGATTTCGCGTTCGCCGATTCTCTCCGCCCGGGCCGACTCGGCGTCCTCGCGTCATGCCCCGCCGGAGCCCCGCGCCGGCCGCCTCGCCGCGCGAGGGCGGTACTCCACGATGACCAGCGCCAACGACACGTACCGCTCGACGAGTTCGTCCACGTCCACCGGGCCGTCCGCCCGGTACCACTGGGCGATGGCGTTGCACATGGCGATCACCGCACGACGGGCATCGTCAGGGTACGGAGTGAGGAAGATGCCTTCGGCGACCCCGCCCTCGATGACCTCGCGGTACTGCTGCGAAGCGCGTTCCTCGTTCTTGCGGTAACGCTCGATGTGCTCGGGTTCCAGGCTTCGTCCCTCGCTCAGGACGATGGTGCTCTGGACGGGGTGGTTCGTGCGGAACCGTACGGTCGCGGAGACGAGAGCCTCCAGCCGTTCCGCCGGGTCGTCCCCGACGTCCACCAAAGCCGCGTCACAGGCGTCGAAGTAGGCATCGAGCCCCTCGTCGAGAATCGCGACGAGCAGCTCCTGCTTGCCCTTGTAGTAGTAGTACAGGGCCGAGAGGCTCACCCCTGCCCGCTGGGCGATGTCACGGATCGACGTCGCCCCGTACCCCTGCTCGGAGAACTCCTTGCGAGCTGCCTCGATGATGGCTTTCTGGCCTGCGGGTCGAGCGGGCACGGGTTCTCCAATCTCCGGCATGGTCCCGGCTCCAGCGAACTGAGCGATCATTCGAACAGCGCCGCCATGTCCCCCGATGCTACAGCGGCACCACCAGCGGCAATACACCGAACGATCAACCACGTACCGACACCTCCGCGCGCCCGCACCGGCCTTGGCCCACGCCTGCCGCACGCGACGACAGTGACCTGTACCGCAAAGACCTTGTGGGCCCAGCCTCCCTTAGCTAACGTTCGTTCAATTCCTGGCGCGCCAACGAACCGGAGCCCCCGCGTGACCCCTGGGCTCCACACCGCACGAAGGGTCCCCCATGAGTGAGCAGCCCGGCGAGCCGAGCACACCCGGCCGCTACGAGCAGATCACGTACGCCGTCACCGACCGCGTCGCCACTGTCACTCTCAACCGGCCCACGGCCCGCAACGGTTACACACTGCGGATGGCCGAGGAGATCTCTTCGGCGCTGCGTGCCGCCGAGGCCGACTCGGCCGTACGCGTGATCGTGCTGACGGGTGCGGGACGGGACTTCTGCGTCGGCGCCGACCTCGCGGGCGCCGGGGGCGCGGAGGGACAGGAGCGGGGCTTCGCGTCGAGCGCCGACGCCCGGACGCTCGCCGAGGTCGCGGCGGGAACGTACCAGGAGCCGGCAGGTCTGGTCACCCGGGAGATGTACGCGATGAACAAGCCGGTGATCGCGGCTGTGCGCGGCGCGGCCGTCGGGGTCGGCTCGACCATGCTGCTGCCCGCCGACTACCGGCTTGCCTCCGTCGACTGCCGGTTCGGCTTCCCCTTCAGCCGTCGTGGCATCGTGCCGGAGGGAGCGTCGGTCTGGTTCCTGCCGAGGCTGGTGGGCACGGGCACGGCCTTGGACTGGCTGGTGTCGGGGCGCCTCGTCGCCGCGGACGAGGCGTTGCGGGCGGGACTCGTCAACAGCCTGCACGAACCCGACAAGGTGCTGGAGGCCGCGTACGACCTCGCCGCCGAGTTGGTCGCACACACCGCCCCGGTGTCCGTCGCGATCATCCGGCAGATGGTGTACCGCATGGCGTGGGCGGATTCTCCCGAGCAGACGCACCGGCTCGACTCACGGCTGGTCTTCGACACGGCGCGCGGGGCGGACGCCGTGGAAGGCGTGAAGTCGTTCTTCGAGCGCAGAGAGCCCCACTTCCCCGGGCGGGTGCCGGAGGACCTGCCGGACTACCTGCCCTGGTGCGCCGTCGAGCAGGCACGCGACTGAGGGATCCGGTGCGCGCCGGTCGCCCCGCGGACGCAAACCCCGGCGGCACGGGCCGTGGCGCGCGCCGGCGCGCCGCGGCCGCAAACCCCCGGTGGCGCGGGGGCGCATGCCCGCGGGCCGGGCTCCACTCGGTGCAGGGCGGCGCGACCGTGCCGGCCGCCGCCCGCCCCGTCGTGTCGGCGGTCGTCAGCTCGTGCCGGAGTCCCCGCCTGTCAGGCCCTGCTTCAACACGTGCTTGAGGACCTTTCCGCTGGGATTGCGCGGCAGGTCGTCGACGAAGTGGATGATGCGGGGTCGCTTGTACGAGGCGATCCTGGCCCGGGTGAAGTCGATCAGCTCGCCCTCGCTGGTGTGACGGGCGTCGGCGTTCAGGACGACCGCGGCGGTGACCGCTTCGCCCCACTGCTCGTCGGGCGTGCCGAAGACGGCGACCTCACTGACGGCCGGGTGCTCGGCGAGCGCCGACTCCACCTCGATGGGGTACACGTTCTCACCCCCGGTGATCACCATGTCCTTGATCCGGTCGGTGATGAACAGGTAGCCCTCCTCGTCGAGATACCCGGCGTCCCCGGTGCGCAGCCGGCCTTCCCGGGTGAACAGCCTCGCGTTCTCCTCGGGCCGCTTCCAGTAGCCGGGGGTGACGTGGTGGGAGCGGGTCAGGATCTCTCCCACAGTGCCGTTCGGGACGGGCTTCCCCGTGATCAGGTCGGCGATGACGACCTCGGCGCCGGGGCACGCGTTGCCGGCCGAGCGCAGCAGATGCGCGCGCGGGCCGTCGGGGTCGTGGTCGGCGGGCAGCAGCCGGGTGACGGATCCGGTCGTCTCCGTCTGCCCGTACCTTTGACAGAAGTCGCAGCCGAAGACCTCCATGGAGCGCCGCAGCAGGCTGGGGGTGATCGGTGAGGCTCCGTACACGATCAACTGCAGTGCGGAGAAGTCCCGTTCACGGATGTCGGGCAGCTGCGTGAGCAGCTGCAGCACCGCGGGAACGAAGAGGACGTGCGTGACGCGCTCGCTCTCCAGCACGTCGACGACGCGTCGGGGCACCAGGTCGGGCAGCGTCACCGTATGGGCGCCGGCGCTCAGCGCGCTGGCGAGCCACCCGGTGCCCGCGATGTGGAAGACGGGCAGCACGTTCAGTGAAACGCTGCCCTCGCTCCAGCCCGCCTCCGCGGTCTCGGTCTCGCCTGCGTGCACGTTCGCGAGAGTCATCTGAACACCCTTGGGCAGACCGGTGGTTCCCGAGGTGTAGAGCTGAAGGAAGACCGTGTCCGCGTCGGCCTCGCCGCCACGCCCCGGGTCGCCGTCCGGTGCCGCCTCCAGCCAGGACTCGTACGCGTACGCGCCGGGTGCGGGTTCTCCGGCGGTGACCAACGGCAGTTTCGGCATCGCGGCACGCGCTCCGGCCTGGAACTCCTCCTGCGCGATGACCATCCGGAGCTCGGCGTCGAGCGCGACGGCGCGGAGCTCGGGTTCCGCCAGCCGCCAGTTCAACGGGGTCGCGACCAGTCCGGACTTGGCGCAGGCCAGCAACAGCTCCGCCGACATCCGGCCCGGGCGCACCAGGAATCCCACCCGGGCCCCGGCCTCCAGGCCCTCGGCGAGCAGAGCCTGAGCGATCTTGTTGCTCCGGGCGTCCAGTGCCGCGTAGGACAGCGTCTGCCCGGCCTCGGTGATGGCCGGTGCATCCGGTCGCAGCACCGCGTGACGGCGAACAGAGTCGGGCAGCAACGGACCCATGAGGTTCCTCCAACATCCGGCTTCGGCAAAGGTCTTGGGGTGGGGAGCTTCTGGGCAGGTGCGCTGCTGGATGCACGCGGCAGCTGACACCGGATGACGGACGGCACGGACAGCACACTGGGGTTTCTGTCGGCGACACCTCTGCAGGGCGCATGTCCGAGGGCCGTCCCTGACCCGCCGACATGACCGGGTGGTCATGCGGTCATCCATGACGACGGAATCGAGAATTGTCGGCACGGGTCCCCCTGTCAATGGGTTGAACGAACGTTCTGAATGAGCGGGGTAGGCCGGGGTGGATCTGCGGGAACAGCTTGCGGAGCAAACGGCCGAGGAACGGCCCGCCTCGGCAGCGACCTGCACTCCAACACATACGCAAGGCACGAAATCACCGCCGACAACTCATCCGATGCGTCTTGGGGTCACGACTTCCGCTCCCCCACCGGCTCTGAACTCTCAGCCTCCTACTCGAACGATCGATAAGCTATATTTACCGAACGAATGCGCAGGCCGTCGCCCGGACCGGGGCCGGCATGCGGTGCGACCGTGTGAGGAGCAGGCCATCATCAGCGAGAACACCTGGGGAACAGGCACCGGGCTCGATCGGGTCCGCGCGGTCGCCGAAGCTCCTCACGCCCTCTACGCCCATCTCGGCCTTGAGTTCTCCGCGGTCGAGAAAGGGCGGGTCAAGCTGATCTGGACGCCCACCGACGCCGTACGCAACCCTGCCGGGGTCGTGCACGGCGGCTACATCGCCACCACGTTCGACGAGGTGTGCGGCGTCACGGCCATCAGCATCAGCAACCCCTGCACTCCGTATCTGACGATGAGTCTGAACGTGGACTACCTGCGGCCCTTGTGGCTGGGTGAGCCCTACTCGGCCGTCGGTCGCGTACAGCAGAGCGGGGCCACACGCACTCTCGTCCGCGCGGAGATCACCGACGCAGCGGGCCGGCTGTGCGCCCAGGCGACCTGCGCGTTCACTCCGAACCGCAGGCTCCTGGAGCACACCGCGCAGGCGGCCGCCGCCGAATAGCCGCGGAAAGGGCGGACCTTGTCCGGTCCGCCCCGCCGTGCCCCGGTGGATCAGAGCAGTTCGAGGATCGTCGCGTTGGCCATGCCGCCGCCCTCGCACATCGACTGCAGGCCGTAGCGGATGCCGTGGTCCTTCATGTGATGCACCAGGGTCGTCATCAGCCGGGCGCCGGACGCCCCGAGCGGGTGTCCCAGAGCCATCGCCCCACCGTTGGGGTTCATCCGTTCGTAGTCGGCGCCGGTCTGCCGCTGCCAGCCGAGCGACACCGAGGCGAACGCCTCGTTGATCTCGTACGCGCCGATGTCGCCGATGGTCAGCCCTGACCGCTCGAAGGCCTTCCGCGTTGCCGGGATCGGGCCCTTGAGCATCGTGATCGGGTCGACGCCGGTGACAACGCCCGTGTGGAAGCGGGCTATTGGCGTCCAGCCGTTGCGAACCGCGATCTCGCTGGTCGTGATGAGCAACGCGGAGGCACCGTCGGAGATCTGGGAGGAGTTGCCGGCGGAGATGACCCCGTTCTCCCGGAACGGGGTCCTGAGACTTCCCAACGCCTCCAGGGTGCCGCCGCGGCGGACGCCCTCGTCGGTGTCGAGGACGCGCTCGCCACCACCCGTGTCGGTGACGGTCACCGGCGCGATCTGCGCCTTGAAGCGGCCCTCGTCGATCGCACGGGCTGCGCGGGCGTGCGAGTCGAGGGCGTGCTGGTCCAGTTCCTCGCGGGTGAGCCCGAACTCTTCGGCGATCATCTCGGCGCCGATTCCCTGGTTGAACCGGTAGTTGTCGTAGCGTTCGGCGACCAGCGGGCCGTAGGGCGTGCCGAACTGGCCGCCCGCGCCACTGGCTCCCATCGGTATGCGCGACATCATCTCGACGCCGCCCGCGACAGCGATGTCGTACTGCCCTGCGATGATGCCGGCGGCTGCCTGGTGCACGGCCTGCTGCGAGGAGCCGCACTGGCGGTCGATGGTCAGGCCCGGCACGCTCTCCGGCCAGCCCGCGGCGAGGACCGCGTACCGGCCGACGCCCGCCGCCTGCTCGCCGACCTGGGACACGCAGCCCCAGATGACGTCGTCGACGGTGGCCGGGGCGAGGTCGTTGCGCTCGGCGAGGGCCTTGAGGACATGGGCGGACAGGTCCACGGGGTGGATACCGGAAAGGGCGCCGCCAGGCTTGCCCTTGCCGACCGGTGTACGTACGGCGTCGACGATGACTGCGTCACGCATCAGAACTCCTGCTGGTACGAGGTGACATGGCGGAGGAAGACCGGCGCGGCCTACTTCGGGGCCATCCGGATGGAGCCGTCCAGGCGGATGGTCTCGCCGTTCAGCATGGGGTTGGTGATGATCGCCTCGGCGAGCTGTGCGTACTCGACCGGCCGGCCCAGCCGGCTGGGGTGCGGGACCTGCGCGCCCAGCGAATCGCGGGCCGCCTGCGGCAGTTGGCCGAGGAGCGGGGTCTCGAACAGGCCCGGCGCGATGGTCATCACGCGGATGTTCGCCTTCGCGAGGTCGCGGGCGACGGGGAGGGTCATGCCGACGATGCCGGCCTTCGAGGCGGAGTACGAGCACTGTCCGATCTGGCCGTCGAAGGCCGCCACCGAGGCGGTGTTGATGATGACACCGCGGTCGCCGTCGAGAGGCTCGTTGCCGGTCATCTCCTGGGCGGCCAGGCGGATCACGTTGAACGTGCCGATCAGATTGACCTCGACGATCCTGCGGAACCTGTCGAGGGGGTAAGGGCCGTCCTTGCCCGCGGTGCGCTGGGCGTCGCCGATGCCGGCGCAGTTGACGGTGATGCGCAGCGGGCCGAGTGCGACGGCGGCACGGACCGCGGCCGTGACCTCGCTCTCGCTGGTGACGTCGCCCGGGACGAAGGTGGCGCCGGTCTCCTTGGCGACGGCCTCGCCGTCGGAGGACGGCAGATCGAAGATGACGACGTGCGCCCCGCTTGCCGCCAGGCGCTCGGCGGTCGCCCGGCCGAGACCCGAGGCGCCTCCGGTGATCAGGGCGGAGGAGCTGTTGTTGATCCGCATGGAAATCCCTCTTCTGGGGTCTGGGAGTTGCCGGAGTCTCAGAGGCCGAGCGACCTGGCGATGACGATCTTCATGACCTCGCTGGTCCCGCCGTAGATGCGGGCGACGCGGGCGTCCGCGTACAGGCGGGCTATCGGGTACTCGGTGATGTAGCCGTAACCGCCGTGCAGCTGAAGGCACTTGTCGATCACGCGGTCCGCGACCTCGGTGCAGAACAGCTTCGCCTTCGCGGCGTCCGCGATGGTGAGCTCACCGGCGTCGTGGAGGTCCAGCGCGCGGTCGGCGAAGAGACGGGCCGCCTCGGCCTCGGTGGCGCACTCCGCGAGCACGAACTTGGTGTTCTGGAAGGAGGCGACCGGCCGGCCGAAGACCGTGCGGTCCTTGACGTACTCGGTGGCGTGCCGCAACGCGGCCTCGGCTGCGGCGGCACTGCCCAGCGCGATGGCCAGGCGTTCCTGCGCGAGGTTGCGGGAGAGGTAGGAGAACGCCTTGCCCTCCTCGCCGAGCAGGTTCTCGGCAGGCACCTTGACATCGCTGAACGACAGTTCGGCGGTATCCGTCGTCTTCAGGCCGATCTTGTCCAGCTTGCGACCGACCGCGAAGCCCTCCGAGGCGGTCTCCACACACAGGATGGACAGCCCCGCCCGGCGGTCCTGCGGGTCGAACGGTGCGGTGCGCACGACGACCAGGACCAGGTCGGCGAGGACACCACCGGTGATGAAGGTCTTGGCGCCGTTGACAACGTAGTGCCTGCCGTCCTCGGTGAGCTGTGCGCGACTGCTGATGTTCGCGAGGTCCGAGCCGGTGCTCGGCTCGGTCATCGCGATGGCCGTCATGATGTCGCCGCGCACGAATCCGGGCAGCCAGCGCTCCTTCTGCTCCTGGGTGGCGTACGCCATCAGGTACGGAAGGATCAGGTTCGAGTGCACCGCGTAGCCCCCGAAGGAGACGCCGGCGCGGGTCACTTCCTCCGTCACCACGGCCTGGTACTTGAAACTGGTCTCGCCCGCGCCGCCGAACTCCTCCGGCACCTCGATCCCGAGCACGCCCAGTGTGCCGAGCTTGCGGTAGAAGTCACGCGGAGGGTGCCCCACTTGCTCCCACTCGTGGTGGACGGGCACGACCTCCTTCTCGATGAAGTCCCGCAGCGTCGCGCGGAACGCCTCGTGATCCTCGTTGAACACCGTACGGCGCACGGCAGCCTCTTCTCGTTCTTGCTGGATCTGCTCCGCCTGCTGTGGCCTGCGTCGCAGCGTCTTTGTCGAACGATCGTTAAGGTAGTTCGCAGCGCAGGACCTGTCCACGTTCAGAACGGGTGACCTGCTTCACGCGGGCCCGTGCCGGCCCGCACCCCGAAAGGACCTCCTCTCCATGACCGGAGCACACTCCCCCCTGGCCGGGCGCACGGTGTTGATGTCGGGCGGCAGTCGCGGCATCGGACTGGCCATCGCACTGCGGGCCGCCCGCGACGGCGCGAACATCGCTCTGCTCGCCAAGACCGGCACGCCCGATCCCAGGCTGCCCGGCACCGTGCACACCGCTGTCGACGAGATGGAGGCGGCAGGAGGCAAGGCGCTGGGGATCGTCGGCGACGTACGCGACGCGGCAGACGTGGAGCGCGCCGTGCGGTCCACCGTGGAGCGATTCGGCGGCATCGACGTGGTCGTCAACAACGCGTCGGCGATCTCGTTGCACAATCCGGGGGCACTGCCCCTCAAGCGCTACGACTTGATGATGGACATCAACGTCCGCGGGACCTTCCTGCTCAGCTCGCTGGCCCTGCCCCACCTGCGCGAGTCCCCGCATGCGCACGTGCTGACGCTGTCACCACCGCTCAACCCCGACCGGCGCTGGCTGCGCGAACACGCTCCCTACACGGTGAGCAAGTACGGAATGACCATGCTGACGCTGGGGATGGCCGAAGAGCACCGGGGCAGCGCCTTCTCCGCGAACTGCCTCTGGCCGGCGACCACGATCGTCACCGCCGCCACGCTCGGCCTCGGCGACGAGGAGGAGACCGTCAGGACCAGCCGCACGCCGCAGATCATGGCGGACGCGGCGTACGAAATCCTCACCCGGCCCGCCGGGCACACCACCGGGCAGACCTTCGTCGACGAGGACATCCTGCGCGAGGCAGGCGTGCGCGACTTCGACGGATACCGGGCGGCCCCGGGGAGCGCGGAGCCGATGCGCAAGGACATCTTCCTCTGATCGGGACAGGCTCCGGGCCGGACCGCGAACCGTCGGCGAGGAGCCGCGCTCATCGGCCGGTCCAGCGCGGCGCTCGCTTCTCCGCGAAGGCGCGGGGCCCTTCCTTGGCGTCCTCGGAGGCGAAGACGGGGCCCGTGATCGCCTGCATCCGCTCCCAGGCCTGGTCGGCGGGCCACTTCGACGCCTCGGCGATGACCTGCTTGGTCACCCGCACGGCGAGTGGCCCGTTCACGGAGATCGTCCGGGCGAGCTCCAGGGCTCCTTCCAGCGCGCCGCCCTTCTCGGTGATCCGATTGACGAGGCCGTAGGTGCGGGCGGTCTGCGCATCGAGGAAGTCACCGGTCAGCGCGATCTCCATGGCGATCGCGTAGGGGATGCGCTGCGGCAGCCGCAGCAGTCCCCCGGCCGCGGCGACGAGCCCGCGCCTTACCTCGGGGATGCCGAACCTGGCGTCCTGAGCCGCGACGGCCATGTCGCAGGCGAGCATGAGCTCGCAACCGCCGGCGAGTGCGTAGCCCTCCACTGCCGCGATCATCGGCTTGAGCGGCGGGGCTTCGGTCATCCCGGCGAGACCGCGGCCCTCGATCGACGGATTCTCACCCGCGAGGAACGCCTTGAGGTCCATCCCCGAGCAGAAGCTGCCGCCCGCACCCGTGATCACGCCGACGACCTGATCGTCCCGGCGGTCCATCTCGTCGAGCGCCGCGGCGACACCCTCGGCCACCGCACGGTTGATGGCGTTGCGGGCCTCGGGCCGGTTGATGGTGATGACGGTCGTGCCGTCTTCGTGGAACTCGACGAGTACTGCGTCGGACATGCTGGCTCCCGGTTCTGGAGGGGTTGACGCCGATGGCGTGACGGTCGGCTGCCGACCTCGTGGCGTCCGCCACCTAGTCACGTGGTCGAACATTCGTTAAGTTACGAGCCGCGGTCTCCGCCTGTCCAGCCTCCGCGGGCCGCAGCCGCACACTTCACGCGTCGCCGACACGGATGCGCCTCGTGGCCCAGCCACGAACTCGCAGCAGAGCACGGCCCGTACGCCCTGCCGCCCCGCGACCGCCGCAGCCCGGCGCGAAGTGTGATCTGCACCGACTCCCTTCAGCCACCGAGGAGTACTTGTGCGCCGCCTTTCCCCCGTAGCGCTTTCATGTCTGGGCGCAGGTGTGTTCCTGCTCGTCCTCGCGCCGTTGCTCGCCTGGTACGTGACCCCGCTCGCCGAGGTCACCCCCCTCGACATCGACGAGACCTCCATGGTGTCCGGCACCGGTGACTACTTCGACCTGGAACGGGGGGCCGTACAGCACCACCAGAAGATCACGGTCACCCGGCACATCCGCGGAAACGTCGCTGCCGGCAGCGACGACACAGCCGTGTGGGACATGTCCACCACCATCGACACTCCGCGCACCCTCAAGCTCGGTGACCCACGCCGCTCCTTCTCCTGGACGGTCGAGCGCTGGGTCAGCGACCGCCACACGGCAGAGCCCGTCCACTGCTGCGGCGAGTCCACCACCAGCAAGAACGGGCAGCTCATGGGCGGGCAGTACGAGGGAGAGGGATATCTGAAGTTCCCCTTCCACGTCCAGCCACGCAGTTATCGATGGTGGGACGCCTCCCTCCAGGGCGCCTACTCCCTGCACTACGCCGGATCGGCCGAGGTCAACGGCTACCCGGGACTGAAGTTCACCGGCCGCATCCCGCCCACCAAGATCGACTCCCGGTTCGTTCCGGGCGCCCTGGTCGGTATGCCCCGTACTCCGCAGGTCAAGGCAGATGTCTACTACGGCAACACCGACATCGAGTACGTCGTCGACCAGCGCACCGGGCGCCTCCTGTCCGTCAAGAGCTCACCCCGTCAGACGTTGCGCCGCCCCGGCGCCACCACCGACGCCCTCGTCCTCCTCGCCGTCCCGGACGGTCTGACGATGGGCCCGGCCGACCAGGCCGCCAACGTGGCCGATGCCCGACGCGACAACACCCGCCTGCGCCTGCTGGGAACCACCGTCCCCGTCACTGCCGCGGCGGCTGGACTGCTCCTGGCGGCGGTCGGAGCCCTCCGGTTGGCCCGTCCCAGCGGCCGCGGACGCCGCCAAGAGGCCACCGCTGCCGCCTGAACCAGGGGCTCGGCACACCGGCACCGCGCTCGTGCGGTGACCCGCGATCGAGGTGCGCACCGCCGTGATCGGTGCACTTCGACGCTCCCGGATCCGAGGCCGACCGGATCGCTGGCAAAATGGCCATCATGTCAACCACCTCGGCGGGATCCGGGCGCGGGCGTCCACCCGACCCCGATCTCCAGGCCAGGGTCTTCGCCGCGACGCTGGACCTGTACGCCGAGGTCGGCTGGGCCCGGTTCAGCCTCGATGTCCTGGCCCGCCGGGCGCGGGTGGGCAAGGCGGCCCTCTACAGCCGATGGGGCAGCAAAGAGAAGCTGATCGTGGACGCCCTTGCCCACCGCGGCGAGAGCAAACCGGCCGTGGTGGACACCGGATCGCTGCGTTCGGACCTGGTGGCCATGGCGCGCCTCATCCTCGAAGACCTGCTGGGCCACGACGGCCTGGTGGTCCTGCGCGCCCAGGTCGAGGCCAAGGTCTACCCCGACCTGTTCGGCCGCGAAATGGAGCGGGTGAACCGCTGGCGCGCCGCGGTCGGCCGATCCATCGTGCTGCGAGCGATCGACCGCGGCGAACTCCCACGAGCGACTTCACCTGCCCTGATCCTCGACGCGGTGGCGGGCATCCTCACCAACCACGTCCTGTCGACGCCTGCCGACAGACTGGTGGACCTCGTCAGCACCAGCGATGCCTACACCGAACACATCGTTGACTTCGTCCTGGCCGCCGTCCACTGCGGACCGGTCAGCCCGCATCCCCACGACGCCGCCGCCGAAAGCACCGTCCTCTGACGCCGGGTGACGACGCGTGCAGGTCCGGCTTTGCGCACGGGCCCAACGGATGCCCTTCTGCCGGTAGTTGAGGTTGCCGTCCCGTCCGTCCCCAGCGCGCCCGGCGTGCGGCTCATTCCCGTCGGCAACTCGTCGGCGCCGCACGGAGGATGCGTCAGCGCAGGACGGCAGATGCGCCGGGGCCGACCGTCCGTGGGCTGTTCGAGGCTCGCCGGTCGGTCCGACCGCGTCGTGCCCGGAGTCTTGCCTTGATCGGGTCTTGTCTCTAGCGTGCCTACTTATCGGACGTTCAACGTCTGAAAGATCCCCGGTCGCACCCGTCCCCGTTTCCCGGGGCGGGCGATCAGTGAGGAGTGCACCTTGCAGCACACGTATGAGTCGCTGTTCATCGGCGGCCGGTGGCGTAAGCCCGTCGGCGCCGGGCGGATCGAGGCGACCTCGGCCTGCACCGAGGAGTCCCTCGGCAGCGTCCCGGAGGCCGCGGATGGCGACATCGACCTCGCGGTGGCCGCGGCGCGCGAGGCGTTCGACGACCCGGCCGGGTGGGCGAGTTGGAGCCATGCCCGGCGCGGGGAGGCGCTGGAGCGGTTCGCGGCGGCGCTGGCGAAGCGCGGTGAGCAGTTCGCCCAGCTGGTCAGCGGCCAGAACGGGATGCCCATCAGCATCGGCCGGATGACCGAGGCGCTGGCGGGGCAGATGCTCGTGCCCCTGTTCGCCGGACTGGCCCGGAGTACGGAGGCCGAGGAGACCCGGGCATCCCTGGTCGGTGGCAGCACGGTCGTCCGACGGGAGCCGGTCGGTGTGGTGGCCGCGATCGTGCCGTGGAACTTCCCGCAGTCACTGACGTTCTTCAAACTCGCACCGGCCCTGGCCGCCGGATGCACCGTGATCCTCAAGCCCGCGCCGGAGACGGTCCTGGACGCGTTCCTGCTCGCCGAGGCGGTGGAGGAGGCCGAACTGCCGCCAGGCGTGGTCAACATCGTGCCGGCCGGCCGGGAGGCCGGGGCCTGTCTGGTCCGGCATCCCGGAGTGGACAAGGTCGCGTTCACCGGGTCGACCGACGCCGGGCGGAAGGTCGCCGCGGAGTGCGGGCGGCTGCTGCGGCCGGTGACCCTGGAGCTCGGCGGCAAGTCCGCGGCCATCGTCCTGGACGACGCCGACCTCGCCGGACAGCTTCCCGCGTTCTTCTCCGCGACGCTGCTCAACAACGGCCAGACCTGCTATCTCGGCACCCGGATCCTCGCGCCGCGCAGTCAATACAACGCGGTCGTCGACGTGTTGACGGGATTGGCGTCCTCCCTCCGGGTCGGTGACCCGCTGGACGAGGCCACCCAGATCGGCCCGTTGGTGTCGCGCCGGCAACGCGACCGGGTCGAGGGGTACATCGCCAAGGGCCTCGCCGAAGGAGCCAGGCTCACCACCGGCGGTGGCCGGCCCGCTGACCGGGACCGCGGCTGGTTCGTCCAGCCGACGATCTTCGCCGACGTGGACAACTCCGCGACCATCGCCCGCGAGGAGATCTTCGGGCCCGTCCTTTCGGTGATCGCGTACGACGATGTCGACCAGGCGGTGGCGATCGCCAACGACTCGGACTACGGCCTCGGCGGGAGCGTATGGACCGCCGATCCCGACCGCGGCCTGGCCGTCGCCCGCCGGATCCGGACGGGCAGCATCGGTGTCAACGGCTACACGCTGGACCCGGGTTCGCCGTTCGGGGGTGTCAAGGCCAGCGGCCTGGGCCGTGAACTCGGCCCCGAAGGCCTGGCCGCCTTCCAGCAGTTCAAGTCGATCTATCTCCCCTAGCGCGAGGAGTTCCTCATGCATCTTGGGCAGATCGCAGCCCAGTACCCGGACAGGCCTGCGGTGATCATGACCGGTTCGGGTCGGACGCTCACCTTCGCCGAACTGGACGCGGCGTCGAACCGGCTCGCGCACGTCCTGTACGAAGCCGGCCTGCGCCCCGGGGACCACCTCGCGTTCATGCTGGAGAACCGGCGGGAGTTCCTGGCCATCGCGTGGGCGGCGCAGCGCTCGGGTCTGTACTACACCGCGATCAGCCCGAAGCTGCAGGCCGACGAGAGCGCCTACATCGTCGACGACTGCGGGGCGCAGGCCTTCATCGCCTCCGCGGCAGTGGCGGACATCGCGGTGCGGCTGTCGGTCCGCACTCCGCGGGTCCGTCTGCGGCTCATGCTCGACGCGGTGGCCGAGGGGTTCGACTCGTACGAGGCCGTGACCGCCGCCTCCCCCGTCACGCCCTTGCCGCAGGAGGCGGAGGGCGTGGACATGCTGTACTCCTCGGGCACCACCGGCCGGCCCAAAGGCGTCAAGCCGCCGCTGCCGTCGGCCCCGATGGGTACCCCCGACTCGCTCAACAAGCTGGTGTCAGTGCTGTTCCCGCCGGAGGACGACTCGGTCTATCTGTCCCCGGCGCCGCTCTACCACGCCGCGCCACTGCGGTACTGCCTGACGATGCAGCGGTTCGGCATGCCGGTGGTGGTCATGGAAGCGTTCGACGCCGAGCAGGCGCTGGCCGCGATCGAGAGGTACCGGATCACGCACAGCCAGTGGGTGCCGACGATGTTCATCCGGCTGCTGAGACTGCCCTCCGAGGTCCGAGCCCGCTACGACCTGACGTCCCTGCGGTACGCCGTGCACGCGGCCGCACCCTGTCCGGTGCCGGTCAAGGAGCGGATGATCGAGTGGTGGGGGCCGGTGCTGCACGAGTACTACTCCGGCACGGAAGCGGCCTGCTTCACCTACGTCGACTCCCCCGACTGGCTGACCCACAAGGGCACCGTGGGCCGCTCGCTGGTCGGCCGGCCCCATGTCTGCGACGAGACGGGCGAGGAGCTGCCGCCCGGCGAGGTCGGGACCTTGTACTTCTCCGACGGACCGCCGTTCGAGTACCACGGGGACCCGGCGAAGACCGCCGCCGCCCTCGACCCGAAGGGACGCGGCTGGGTCACCCTCGGCGACGTCGGTTACCTGGACGAGGAGGGTTTCCTGTACCTCACCGACCGGCTCTCGCACATGATCATCAGCGGCGGCGTGAACATCTATCCGCAGGAGGCCGAGAACCTCCTCGCCCTGCACCCCAAGGTCCTCGACGTCGCGGTCATCGGCGTGCCCGACCCCGAAATGGGTGAGCAGGTCAAAGCGGTCGTACAGCCGGTGTCGATGGACGACGCGGGGCCGGCGCTCGCCGCCGAGCTCATCGCCTCCTGCCGCGAACATCTGGCCCACTACAAATGCCCCCGGTCGGTCGACTTCCGTGCCGACCTGCCACGCCATCCCACTGGAAAGCTCCTCAAGCGGATGCTCCGCGACGAGTACGCCAAGAACGAGCAGGAGACCCCCCGATGACGATGACGACGACCGAAGCGGGCCTGGCCCTCGCCGACCCGTCCGCCTACGCGGACGAGGCCCGACTCCACGAGGCGCTCGCGCTGCTGCGCCGTGAGTCCCCGGTGCACCGGGTCGAGGCAGCCGGGTACGGTCCGTTCTGGGCCATCACCCGGCACGCCGACATCATGGAGATCGAGCGGAACCACACGCTGTTCGTCAACGCTCCCCGGTCGCTGCTGCAGACCGCCGAGTTGGACGCACTGCACAAGCAACGCGAAGCCGAGGGAATCGCCTTACGCACCCTCATCCACATGGACGACCCGCAGCACCGGGTGGTCCGGGCGATCGGCGCCGACTGGTTCCGGCCCAAGGCGATGCGCGCGATGCAGGAACGGGTGAACGAGCTGGCCCGGAACTATGTGGAGCGGATGGCCGGCCTGGCCGGCGAGTGCGACTTCGTCCAGCAGGTCTCCGTCCACTACCCGCTGTATGTGATCCTCTCGCTGCTCGGACTGCCCGAGTCGGACTTCCCGCGGCTGCTCCAGCTCACTCAGGAACTGTTCGGGGGCGACGACACCGAAATGCGGCGCGGCGCCGACGCGGACGACGCCATGGCGACGCTGCTCGACTTCTTCGCCTACTTCCAGGACCTCACCACCGCGCGCCGGGCCACCCCCACCGATGACCTGGCCTCGGCGATCGCCAACGCCCGGATCGACGGCGAGCACCTGTCGGACTTCGACACCCTCTCGTACTACGTCATCGTCGCCACCGCCGGGCACGACACCACCAGCTCCACCATCTCCGGCGGTCTGCACGCTCTCATCCAACACCCCGACGAACTGGCCAGGTTGCGGAACGATCCGGCCCTGCTGCCGACGGCTGTCGACGAGATGATCCGCTGGGTCACGCCCGTCAAGGAGTTCATGCGCACCGCTACTGCCGATACCAAGATCGGCGGAGTGACCATCCGGCAGGGCGAGTCGATGCTTCTCTCCTATCCCTCCGCCAACCGCGACGAGGATGTCTTCGACGAGCCCTTCCGCTTCGACGTCGGCCGCGACCCGAACAAGCACCTCGCCTTCGGTTTCGGCGTCCACTACTGTCTCGGCGCCGCACTCGCCCGCATCGAGATCCGCTCCCTGTTCGCCGAGCTGCTGCCCCGGCTGGAGTCCGTCGAACTCGCGGGCCGGCCGGAGTCGGTGGCCACCACCTTTGTCGGCGGCCTCAAGCGCCTGCCCATCCGCTACACCCTGAAGGGCTGATTGCATGCAGGCCAACGCAGCCGTGCTCCGCACCGCGGGCGCGCGGTACACCATCGAAGAGGTCCGGCTCGACGACCCCGGACCCGGCGAGGTCCTCGTCAGGATCGCCGGAGCCGGTCTGTGCCACACCGACCTGCTCGGCCACACCGAGCTGATCGGGAAGCCGGTGATCCTGGGCCATGAGGGGTCCGGGACCATCGAGGCCGTCGGACCCGGGGTCACCGGTCTCGCCGCCGGCGATCCCGTGGTGCTGTCCTTCGACTCCTGCGGCGCGTGCACGAACTGCCGGACCGCGCACCCCGCCTACTGCGCCGAGTTCTTCCCCCGCAACCTCAGCGGCCTGGCCACCGACGGCTCCACGCCCGCCACCGGCCCGGACGGGAAGCCGGTCGCCGCCCGCTGGTTCGCCCAGTCCAGTTTCGCCACCCATGCCATCGCAACGGTCCGCAACGCCGTACGGGTGGATCCGGGCCTCCCGCTGGAACTCCTCGGCCCCCTCGGCTGCGGCATCCTGACCGGCGCCGGCTCAGTGCTCAACTCGCTGGGCGTCAGAGCCGGTTCGAGCATCGCCGTCTTCGGTACCGGCGGCGTCGGGCTCGCCGCCGTCATGGCCGCGGGCGTCGCCGGAGCCACCACCGTCGTCGCCGTCGACCTGCACCAAAGCCGCCTCGATCTCGCCCGTGAACTCGGCGCCACCCACGCACTCAACGGTGCCGACCCCGACATCGCCGCCCAGATCCTCGCCCTCACCGGCGAGGGCGTCCAGTACGCCTTCGACACCACGGGCGTTCCCGCCGTCATCGCCACCGCCGTCAACTGCCTCCGCCCCACCGGCACTTGCGGACTCGTCGGTGTCCAGCAGGGCGACCTCGTACTGGACCCGATGGCACTGGCCGGCGGACGCAACCTCATGGGCATCCTCGAAGGCGACGCGGTGCCCCAACTCCTCGTCCCCCGCCTCATCGATCTGTGGCAGCAGGGCCGCTTCCCCTTCGACCGGCTCATCACCACCTACCCGCTGCACCAGATCAACCAGGCCGAAGCCGACGCCGCCGACGGCACGAGCGTCAAACCCGTACTGATCCCGTGAGAGCGGGGGCACCTGATCCGTGGTTCAGGAGTTCAGAGCTGGGGTGCGCTGCCCGACGGCGGGGGGCCGAGCAGCCCGTTGAGTGCCAGGCGCGCCAAGTCGTCGGCGATTGCGGTCAGTTCCGCCTCGTCCGGGTCTGACGGCCAGCCGAGCCGCTCCACCATGGGACGGCGGGTCAGGGCGGCGGCGGGGCCGATCACGGCCGAGTACAGGAGGTACATCGGAGTGTCGGGGAGCCGGCCTGCCGCGACCAGGCGCCGCACGCTGGGCTCGATGGCGGCGATGAGGGGGGCCACGTATCGATCGAAAACGTAGTCCAGGCGCTCACTGCGGCAGTGCGACTCCTCGAGCATGAGCTGGTTGAGACGAGGTTTGCGGACGGCCTGCTGATAGAAGCGGCGGACGATGGCGGTCAGCCGCTCCTCGTCGTCGCCCGATTCCAGGGCCGCCGTGAGGAACCCGGTCGCTTCCTCGAGCGCCTGATCCACCACTGCCCGCCAGAACACCTGCTTCGAGCCGTAGCGGTCGTTGATGAAGTTGTGGCTGACGCCGAGTCTGCGCGCAAGTTCCCGCATCGAGGCGCCGTCGTAGCCGAGCTCGACGAAGGCCTCCAGCCCCTGCCGCAGGATCTGGTCCTCGGAGGGCGGTGTGGGTCCTGAGGCGGAGGGGCGGCCCGGGCCTCGACTCTGCCGAACCGTCATGCCGTACTCCTTCAGACGTTCGCGAGGCCCTGGCGTCGTGGTGCGGATCAGAGTCTAGACGCAGTTCCTTCCCTGGCCCGAAATACTTGACGCCTGTCAGATTATGGCTAACCTGACAGCTGTCAGATATTCGCCGCGATCAGGAGGGCATCCTCATATGAGGACCCAGGAAGCCAGATCCGAGCCCGTGACCTGGCACGATGGCCGACCGTGGCCCACCGGGCGCGCCGGCCGCGACGTGATCGTCGCCCAGTTCGGACAGGGGCGCGCCGACCTGATGGGCTGGGCGCTCACCACGGGCGACCCGCTGGCCGACGCCGTCGTCGAAGAGATCCACACACACGGCCGGACGGTGCGCGCAGCGCTCCACGATGGCCTTGCCTCGGGGCTGGCCTCGTTGACCGATCCCCCGCCCGCGGTCGCGGCCCTGCTCGCGCAGTGCGAGAGCGTGCCCGGCTATGTCGATGACGCGTTGCTGGACAGCGGATCGCTGCCGTTCTTCAGCGCACCGGCGCCCGCACACGCGATCTCACTGAGCGCCGGCGCTCTCGTCCGCGTCTACGAATCACCCTCGATAGCCCAGGTCCTGGCCCTCTCGGGCCGGCTGCTCGAGGGCGTCCCGCGACGCCTGCGGGAGACCGGCAAGTGGGTGGTCACCGCGATGTTGCCCGGGTCGCTGCGGCCCGGCGCGCCCGGCTACGTGGCCACCGTGCAGGTGCGCATGCTGCACGCGCACATGCGGCGTCTGGCGCTCACCCGGGGCTACGACCCCGAGGTGTACGGCACACCGGTCAACCAGGCCGATCTGGCCCGCACCTGGATGGACTTCACCCTCACCTCCTACCGCGCCGAGGAGACGATGGGCTGGACGCGGACCGCCGCCGAGACGGCCTCGCTGTACCGGTACTGGTGGTACATCGCCCACTTGATGGGCATCGACGCCGGCCTGGTCGAGGGCATCGCGTCCCACCAGGCCGCCGAACGAGTCGACGAGCTGCTGCAGGCCGTCACCGGACCGGCCGTACCGGAATCGTCCCAACTCGCCTTTGCCACGCTGGAGGCGATCGCCGGTGACCTGCACCGGCTGGCCCGCATCCCGACGCGGGTGGGACTGCCGGTGCTGTTCGCGCTCACCCGCCGTTTCCACGGCGAGCAGGCCGCGGACGAGCTGGACCTGCCCCGGGCCGGCGCCGCCGATGCCGCACTCGGCCCCGTCATCCGCCGTATCGGCCGGCGACGACGGCGACTGCGCCGGGACCCCGCCGCTTGGCAGCGCCGGCAGGAACAAGCCCTGGCATCGGCCCGGGAGGCGATGGCCCAGCCCGATGACCCGACCGCCTACCAGCACGACGGGCAGCCATCGGGGCCGGCGCCCACGGATCGGAAGTGAGCGGCGCGATGGGGACAGGAGTGACACGGATGCGGGCGGCCACCAGGAGCACCATCCATGTCCGGTGCGAGCCCGAACGGGTCTACGAGTTCGTCTCGACCCCGGACAACTGGGTGGGCACACATCCGGTGACCGCGGCCGTGACGGCGGCCGGGGCCGGGGTCTGCCGGCAGCCGGCGGGCGAGGGAACGCGTTGGACCGAGCTGATCCACGATCCCGACGGAACGGATCCCTTCGCCGTCGAATGGGTGGTCGTCGTGGCCGAGACGGGCCGGCGCTGGGTGATCGCCACCGACCGGCTGCGCGTGCCGGGGCTGCACTGCCGGATCACGTACACCTTCACCGCGGCCGGGGGCGGCTGCGACTTCCGCCGCGACATGGCCTCGGCCCTCCCCGACGAAGCCACCGCCCGGCTCTACGGAGACTCGCTGCGAGACCCGGCCTCCCACGACGCCTACCTCGCCAACATCAAGACCGCCCTGGAAGGCTGACCATGCCCGACTACAGCAGGATCTTCATCGACGGACGCTGGGTGGCACCGGACGCGACCACGTCCGCCGAGGTGGTCAATCCGGCCACCGAGGAGGTCATCGCCCACGTGCCGATGGGCAGCAGCCGCGACGTGGACCGGGCCGTGGCCGCGGCCCGCAGCGCAGCGGACGGATGGGCCCGCACCCCGGCCAAGGAGCGCGCCGCGGCACTGGGCCGCGTCGCCGCGGGACTCCAGCAGCGCGCCGAAGAACTGGCCGTCCTGGCCACCGACGACGTGGGCACGCCCATCGGCCTCTCTCGCCTGGCGCACGCCGGACTGCCCCTCAACAACTTCGCCTTTGCGGCGCAGGCGGTCGCGGACAGCGCCGACGCGTTCGAGGGGATCGGCAACTCCCGTGTCGTGCGCGAGCCGTACGGGGTGGTCGGTGCGATCGCGCCGTGGAACTACCCGATGCACCAGAGCACGGCCAAGGTCGCGCCGGCGTTGGCTGCGGGCAACACCGTGGTGCTCAAACCCAGCGAGGTCGCGCCGCTGACCATCTGGGCGCTGACCGAGATCATCGAAGCGGCCGGGTTGCCCCCGGGTGTGTTCAACCTGGTGAGCGGCGACGGACCGGTCGTCGGACAGGCAATCGCCGCACACCCCCAGGTGGACCTGGTCTCCTTCACCGGATCCACCGCCGCGGGCATCAAGGTCAGCCAGGCCGCGGCCCCCACGATCAAGAAGGTGTCCCTGGAACTCGGCGGCAAGAGCCCGGCGATCGTACTGCCGGGCACCGATCTGTCCACCACCCTCTCCCAGGTGCTGCAGGCAGCTTTCGTCAACTCGGGGCAGACCTGCTTCGCACTCACCCGGCTGCTGGTGCACGCCGACGAGATCGACGAGGCCGAGGAGCTGCTCGCGGCCGAGGTCGCAGCCATGCGGCTCGGTGACCCGCGGGAGGAGTCGACCCAGTACGGGCCGCTCGCCTCCAAGGCGCAACGCGACCGGGTGACGGGGTACATGCGCTCGGCCATCGACGCGGGGCACCGCCTGCTGGTCGGCGGGCCGCAGCGGCCGGCCGGACCGGAGCGCGGCTTCTACGTGCAGCCCACCGTCTTCACCCGCGTACCGGCGCAGGCGCGCATCACGCGCGAGGAGATCTTCGGGCCGGTCCTGGTCGTCCAGATCTACCGCACCTTTGACGAGGCCGTCCTGCTGGCCAATGACACCTCGTTCGGCCTGGCCGCCGGTGTCTGGGCCCCCGAGCAGGAGACAGCGCTGGCCGTCGGACGTCGTGTCCGTGCCGGCCAGGTGCAGATCAACGGCGGAGGCTTCAACCCCAACGCGCCCTTCGGCGGCTACAAGCAGTCCGGCAACGGCCGCGAGAACGGCCGGTACGGGCTGGAGGAGTTCCAGGAGATCAAGTCCTTCCAGCTCTAGGGCCGTCCGGCATGTCCTGGCCGACGCGAAACGAACCATCACGCCGATCGCGCCGGCCAGTTGCAGCATGCTTCCCAAGCCGAATAATCAACGATTATTCTTAATATCATCGATGATTCAGGAGTCAGTGCC
Organism: Streptomyces sp. NPDC058371; assembly: GCF_042723265.1. Classification (NCBI taxonomy): domain Bacteria; kingdom Bacillati; phylum Actinomycetota; class Actinomycetes; order Kitasatosporales; family Streptomycetaceae; genus Streptomyces; species Streptomyces sp. NPDC058371. The sequence continues at coordinate 302,733 of NZ_JBHXJC010000002.1, forward strand.
ATGCCAGATCCGCAACTGGCCAAGCCCCACTCCCCTACGACCGAGGAGTCCCGCCTCCCGCCGCTCGACCCCGCGCACCGCACAGAGGAGCAGCGCCGACTGCTCGCGGTGGTCCAGGACGGCCAAGTCCCCCATCTGTTCAGCACGTTGGTGCAGCACCCGGCTCTCTTCCGCGCCTGGCTGCCGCTGTGCGTGCAGCTGCTACGGCACTCCGCCTTCCCGCCCCGTGAGCGGGAGTTCCTGATCATCAGGGCGTCCTGGCGCTGCGGGAGCGCGTACGAGCTGGAGAACCACCGCGTGATCGGCGCCAGGGCGGGGCTGACCGACGACGACTTCGCCGCCCTGACCGGAGAACCCTCACCGACGTGGACGCTTCGCGAGCAGCTGCTCGTCGCCGCTGCGGACGAACTCCACGCCGAGCACACGATCACCGATGCCACCTGGCGTGAGGTGAGCGTGCTGCTGAGCACGGAGCAGCTGATCGAGCTGCCGATGCTGGTGGGCCACTACATCATGCTGGCCGACACCCTTCGGGCGCTCCGTGTGCCCCTCGACGAGGCGCTGCCGGGCCTGCGCCTCGGCCAGTAGACGATCCACAGACAAGGAGAGCGCCACCGTGCGTATCGGAGTCATAGACAACCGGCTGGTCCTGGTCGACGGCGAGTCGGCCGTCGACATCGAACGGGCCGCCAACGGCCGGTTCCCGGCTGCTCCGGAGCGGCTGTTCGACGTGTGGGACGACCTCGTCGAGTGGGCGTCCACGGAGCCGCAGGGAGAGCAACTGCCTCTGGACCGGCTGCAGTTCCCCATCCCACTGCCACGGCAGGTCTTCGCCGTCGGCGCCAACTACCGGGAACACGTGGAGGAGGCCAAGGTCGCCCTCCCCGAGGCGCCACTGATCTTCACCAAGTTCCCGAGCTGTCTCTCGGGTCCCCGTGACGCCATCCCACTGCCCAGCCGGCACGTCGACTGCGAGGTCGAACTCGTCGTCGTGATGGGTCAGCGCGCCGAACGAGTGGCCGAGCGGGACGCATGGCGCCACGTGGCCGGACTCACGGTGGGCCAGGACATCTCCGAACGGGCCGTGCAGATGGCGGGGCCCGCACCGCAGTTCTCCATGGGCAAGTCCTTCCCGGGGTTCGGGCCGATGGGGCCGGTCCTCGTCACCCCGGACGCCTTCGACGACCCCGACGACGTGGAGATCGGCTGCACCCTCAACGGCCGTGTGATGCAGAAGAGCCGTACCTCCACCATGGTCCACTCCGTCGCCGAACTGATCGCACGCCTCTCGGCCGTGTGCCCGCTGCTGCCGGGCGACGTCATCTTCACCGGCACGCCCGGGGGCGTCGGCGCGCTGCGGAACCCGAGTGTCTTCCTCAAGCCCGGCGACACCCTGGCCAGTTGGGCGACGGGTATCGGGGAGCTGACCAACACCGTGACAGCGGGCCCCGACTACTCCGACGAGGACAAGTAGCAAGCAGTAAGCAAGGAGACCGGTCATGGCGACCACAGCACACAACGAGCAGTTCGACGTCGGCGGAGTCCTGCTGCCCCGCCCCTTCAAGATCAGGCGTTTCGGTCACTTCGGTTTCAACCTGGAGCGACTCGACGAGGCCATCACCTTCTACGTCGACAAGCTCGGGTTCCGCGTCACCGACGAAGTGGACATGTTCAAGGATGCGCCCCCGCAGGCACTCCCTGCCCTGCAGAAGGTCATCACCGACCCCCGGCTGATCTTCACCAGCAACTCCTCCGACCACCACGCCCTGTTGCTGGCGCACCGGACCTTCGGCACCTTCTTCGGCAACGACCTGCACGCGAAGGACAACACGCTCAGTCAGATCACCTGGCAGGTGGGCAGCCTTCAGGAAGTCGTGGACGCCGAGGCGTATCTGCGGGCCCACGGCGTGGAGATCGGACGCGTCGGACGGGACATGCCCGGCGGGAACTGGCACGTCTACTTCCTCGACCCGGACGGGAACACGGTCGAGCTCTACTACGGCATGGAACAGATCGGCTGGTCGCGCACCTCCCGGCCGGCCGACATGCACTACCGGGGCTTCGACACGGTGCCGTCCCTGCCCCAGATGTCGGAGGCCGCCGAGCTCCAGGAGGCGCGGGACCGCGGCATCGACACCCACTCCGGGTGGATCCCGTCCGAGGGGCACCTGAAGGAGACGTACGACGTCGGCGGCGTTCTGCTGCCCCGACCCTTCAAGATCACCCGGCTCGGTCCGGTCTCGATGTTCACCGAGCGGATGGAGGAGATGCTCGCCTTCTACACGGACCTGCTCGGCTTCGAGATCACGGAAGAGGCCCAGCACCTCGGCAAGCGCATCGTGCACCTGCGCAGCGCGAGCGAGCACCACACCTTCGTCCTCGTGGACAAGGCGCTGCGCGGTCAGCTCGGGCTGAGCGAGCACACCTCGTGTCTGAGCATCGGCATGGAGATGGGCAGCTACAGCCAACTGCGCGCCGCCGTGCAGTACCTGGTGCAGGAGGGCTACACGCTCGTCGAGGACATCCCGGCCGAGCTGTACCTGGGCATCGACTACGCGGCTCATCTGCGAGACCCCGACGGTCACCTGGTCTGCCTGTACTCCTACATGGAGCAGCTCGGTTGGGAGGGCAGGCCCAGGCCGCAGAGCGCACGCCGGACTGTCACCACCCCGTGGCCCGATGCCGTGACGGCCGTGTCGGACAGTTACGCCGATCAGACCTTCATGGGCCCCCTGGGCTGACCTGTACGCGGCTGAAAGGGGCCGTGTCCGCACGCTGACTCGTGGTTCCAGCAGCTGGATCCGACCCGGGCCGGCCGAGCCCTCGGCCGGCCGGGGTCAGCAGCGCCGGGATTCCGACGCCGCGTGACCCCGTACCCCCGTCCCGCCACACGGCCCACGGCCCAGGGCCCACGGCCCACGGCAGCGTCAACTCAGCGGCTCCGCCGAGGTGTTCCGTGGAGAACCCGAGAATTCGAGAAAGCGAGCACTGCATGTCCGCACCATCGGCAGAGGTCCTGCTGGAGCCCCTTCCGCGGCTCGACGAGGCCGGGCTGGCGGCTCTCTTCACCCGGGCGCGTACGCCGAACAGCTTCGCCGAGACCCCCGTGAGCGATGAGGAACTGCTCAGTATCTGGGAGTTGGCCCGGTGGGCACCCACGGAGACCAACAGCCAGCCGCTGCGCGTGCTGTACCTACGCACTCCGGAGGGCCGTGCCCGGGTGATGAAGCACCTGGCCGAGGGCAATCGCCCCAAGAGCGCCTCGGCACCTGTCCTCGCGGTGCTGGCCGCCGATACGCGGTTCCACGACCACCTTCCCGACCTGCTGCCCTTCCGTCCCGGGGCCCGGGAGGTGTTCGAGGCCGACGCCGAGAAGCGGGAGTCGGTCGCCGGCTACAACACGGCACTTCAGGCGGGCTACTTCGTTCTCGCCGTCCGTGCCCTCGGTCTCGCCGCCGGACCGATGAAGGGGTTCGACGACGCCGGTCTCGATGCGGAGTTCTTCCCCGACGGACGGCTGCGGTCGACCTTGGTGGTCAACATCGGGCATCCCAGCGAGCGTCCCTGGTTCCAACGGCTTCCCCGCCTGGACCACGGGCAAGTCATCACCTGGGCCTGAGTCGGTGCGCCTCCGACGTGGCCCCTCTCCGGGAAGGACTCATCGAGCCGTTCGAGACACCACAGGCAGCCTGCCGAGCGACGGAGGGTCGCACGCTACGGCCGGTCACCTGGGACGGGAGCAGCCGACCCGAGGCGGGGCCCGCCGCCCGCGACGGTCAGTCCCTGCCGTGAGTCGCGAGTCGGCCCACCACAGCCTGTCGGGCGTGCTCGATGTGGCGCACGAGAAGTGCGGCGGCCTCGTCCTTTCGACGCGCCAACGCCAGATCCATCAGCGGCCGGTGCTCGGCCGCGACATCCCCGCTTCCGACGGGCAGCGGGGCGCCCATTCGGTACATCTCCGCCTTGTCCCGGAGCGAAGTCGCCACGGAGCGGAGATGGGCGTTCGGGCATCCGGCGAGCAGGGCCTCGTGGAACGCGGCATGCACCCGAATCCAATCCGGATTCAGAGTGCCGTCCGGGGCTGGAACGGGCGTCCTGGTCAGCAGGTGGTGCGCCGCCACCACTTCGGCCTCCCACTCGGCGGAGCCGGACTCCACGGACTCCCTGAGCACCAGGGGCTCGATCTTGATTCTGGCGTCCGTCAGATCGTGCAGATCGGCGAGGGAGAGGTCCGGGACACGGAAGCCGCGCTGGGCCGAGCTCTGCAGAAGCCCTTCCGCGGTAAGCCTGTTCAACGCCTCGCGCACGACCGAGATGCTGACCCCGAACCGCTTCTGCAGGTCGGACACCTTCATCCACTGCCCTGGGCGGAACCGCGCCGTCAGGAGATCGGCTCGCACAGCCTTGAAAACTTCGTCCGCGCGCGTCCCTGAGGAGGCCACCTTTGTCACCCCCGAAGTGTAGCCACGGGGCAGCGGGGCGGTCCGCGCCGCACATCGCGACAGGACCGCCGGCTTCGTACGGCCGCGCCGCCGACCAACGGGCCCCGCGAGGGCGACGACGCCCCGCTGCACATCCCCGTCGAATCCGCTGTGACGAGGATTGCCAGTTGGCATCGGGCGGCGCGTTCGTGACCTGCGCTGATGCCAACCAGCTTCAGCTGCCGGAAGCACAGAACCAGAGACATGGTTGGCACTTCGGTACAGCGCAGGTCACGGTACCTGTGGCGCGACCACGCCTCCGACATCGTTGTCGAAAGCGCGGCCTGACCGGGGCGCGGCCCTACGGGATACGGCACGCCCCGAGGGGGCACCGGACGTCGGGGAGCATGGTCGGCCTACGGCGTGTAGCGGGCGTCACTGCCGTACAGCTCCCTGGTGAACGCGGAGACGTCGGCGCTGCGATCGGCGCCGTCGAGGTTGTACGTCAGATAGACGCCGTACCCCTCGCTGACCGTGCGGCGGGCGAGGGTGGCGACCGTGCTCTGCGAGGTCCCGCCGATCTCGACGGCCGCCGGCGACAGCTTCGACTTGGGCAGTGCGATGCCGGGGACCTGCCAGCTGCCGTAGTACGGGTTCCAGGCGTAGTCGAACTTGGACGAGACGTCGACGCCGCCGTAGGACAGGCGCGACGCGGACGGGCCGATGTTGTAGAGGCTGATGATCTTGTCCGGCATGTTGGCACGCAGTGCCGACACCAGGTACACGAACGAACTGGCGTTGGGCTGACCGGTGCCGTTGTTTCCGTACTCGGCGTACTCGTCGTCGAAGTCGACGCCGTCGAGGCCGTACTTGGCCACGGTGTCCGACAGTTGTTTCGCGAACGTCGAAGCCGCCTGCTGGGACGGGAAGTTGGCGAAGCCCGCGCCCTGGTGGTTGCCGAGCACCGAGAGGACGACCTTGATGCCCTTCTGCTGCAACGGCCGTATCTGGCTGGCGGCGTTGTCGAGGACGCGTTGCACGTTCTCGTTGAAGTACAGGGTCCCCGCCTTCGTGCCCGTGTCGTAGTTGATGTTCGCCGCGAAGATCACGGCGACGTCGAAGACGTTGCCGCCGCCGTTGGCGAGGGTGTACTTGCCGACGTTCAGCATGCTGTTGTTGTTCACCTCGACGTACGCCACCGAGGTCGGTCCCTGTTTCGCGGCAGCGGGGGCCGCTGCCGCGCCGGTCGTGGCGGTCGCGCCGAAGGCGAGGGCCGCAACAGCCGAGAGCGCGACCGCGGCCGTCCGTACTCTGCTCCGCACCGGAGTGAACATCGTTGATCGGTCTCCCATCGCATGAAGCGGCGCCCGACCTGTTCGCAAGCGCCGAGTGAGCCCCCCGATCTTTCCGCTCCCGTGACCGAATCCCCAGAACCATGCGAGAACTCTTCACGACTCCCACGCACATCGCGCCGTAACTCTGCGCCCTGGCAAAGGAGTTGCTGGACCGCTACACCGCCGCGCTGCCTCAGGCCTGCGACCAACAGGACCCATTGGAGATCGACATCGACGCGATCACCGCCGGCGCGGACGAACCAGCCATGCACGCCGCGGATCCGCAGCACCGCCTCGTCCCATCCGCCTACCGGCGCACGCGCGGCATCCCCAGGCCGATCCACGAGATGATCTCGCGCTGGATCTCGTTGTTGCCACCGCCGAAGGTGAAGATCACCGCCGAGCGGTAGCCGCGTTCCAGCTCTCCGTGGAGGACGGCACCGGCCGAGCCCTCCTTCAGGGCACCGGCCGCGGCGACGATCTCCATCAGCCAGGCGTACGCGTCCCGGCGCGCCTCGGAGCCGTACACCTTGACGGCCGAGGCGTCCTGCGGGGTGAGGGTGCCCTCCTGGACGGCGTTCACCATCTGCCAGTTCAGGAGCTTCATCGCGTCGAGCCTGGTGTGGGTCTGCGCCAGGCGCCGGCGTACCCAGGGGAGGTCGACGACGCGGCGGCCGTCGGCGAGCTTGGTCTCCATCGACCAGCGCTGCACGTCGTGCAGGGCGCGGATCGCCATGGTGCCGTGCGCGGCGAGGGTGACGCGCTCGTGGTTGAGCTGGTTGGTGATCAGCCGCCAGCCCTTGTTCTCCTCGCCGACCCGGCGCGAGACGGGGACGCGGATGTTCTCGTAGTAGCTCGCCGTGGTGTCGTGCGAGGCGAGGGTGTTGATGAGCGTGCACGAGTAGCCAGGGTCGGCGGTCGGGACCAGGAGCATGGTGATGCCCTTGTGGGGCGGGGCGTCGGGGTCGGTGCGGACCGCGAGCCAGACCCAGTCCGCGGTGTCGCCGTTCGTCGTCCAGATCTTCTGCCCGTTGACGACGTACGCGTCGCCCTCCCGTACGGCCTTGGTCTTCAGCGCGGCGAGATCGGTCCCCGCGTCGGGCTCGCTGTAGCCGATGGCGAAGTCGATCTCACCGGAGAGGATCTTCGGCAGGAAGTACGCCTTCTGCTCGTCCGTGCCGAACCGCATGATCGTCGGACCGACCGTGTTCAGGGCCATCAGCGGCAGCGGTACGACGGCCTGGGCCGCCTCGTCGAAGAAGATGAACTGTTCCATGGGGCTCAGTCCGCGGCCGCCGTACTCCTTGGGCCAGCCGACGCCCAGCCAGCCGTCCGCGCCGAGCCTGCGGATGGTGTCGCGGTAGAAGCGCTTCTGCGCCGCCGGGTCGGAGTAGCGGGCGTAGGCGTTGTCCGGCACCAACTCGGCGAAGTAGCCGCGCAGTTCGGTGCGCAGCTGGTGCTGCTCGGGCGTGTATTCGAGATGCACGGCGCCTCCTGGCCCCCAGTGGACCGGTCGGTCCCACCCGGACTTGACGGCGCACACAGTAGAACTCGTTCCAGAAATTGGGAATGCCGATGACGCGCCCGGACCGCCGGAGGTACCTCCGGGGGCCGTCCCCGCGCATGTCCTGATCGGCGCCCGGGACGTAGCATGCGAGAAGTTCCCCGGGGACACTCCTCCCATCAGCGGTTTCCCGGGAGTGCACGAGCGGCGCGACGACGATCATGGACGACACGCCTCATGAAGACCGACAAGCACGACGCCGGGGGCGGACAGGCATCCCCTCCCCACAGACCTGCGCTGAGCCGCTCGTACATAGCGGCGGCGGCGCTGGCGCTGATCGACGCCAACGGCCTGCGCGCCTTCTCCATGCGCAAGCTCGGCGCGGGGCTCGGCGTCGACCCGATGGCCGCGTACCGCTACTTCAAGGACCAGGAGGCGCTGTTCGACGGTGTCGCCGAGCTGCTCTTCGACGAGCTCGACGTCGACTCGCTGCCCTGGGAGAGCACCTGGCGTGCGGTGGCCGAGCGGTACTGCCGGCAGTTGCGGGACACGCTGGTCGGCCATCCGCACGCCGTCGCGGTGTTCGCGACCCATCCGGTCCGCTCGCGCGCGGCGGTCGACGCGAGCGCACGGCTGACCGAGCAGCTCCGGGCGGCCGGCTTCGGGCCCGCTCACGCGGGTCACGTCGTTCGCTGCCTGCGCGAGTTCACCGTCGGGCACGCGCTGAGCCTGGCGGTGCTGCGCCCCGGTGCCGAGGCCGGCGACGACCCCGCCGAACAGTTCGAGACCGGGCTGACCGCGATGCTGGACGGATTCGAGCGGCTGACCTGAGGCGCCGAAAGCGGGCCGGCGCCGGTTCCTCTGGAGCCCGGCCCCGATCCCGCTCGCCGCTCAGGGCGCCACGGAAGCCGCCGGCACGGCGGCATTCTCCTGCTGCTGGGGTTCCGAGGTGGCCGGCGCCGGAGTCAGCAGCCGCTGGGCCAGCACACCGAAGACGAGCCCGAAGGCGGTCCACAGGGTCAGCTGGATGGCCAGCGCCGCGAGCCGGAACTGCCACAGCAGGGTGGCCGAGAAGTCCTTCGGCACCTCGTTGACCGCCGGCAGGAAGGCGTACGCGAGACCGGTGGCGAGGACGAAGAACGCGCCCGCCACCAGCGTGGCGTTCCAGTTCCCGAGGCGGGGCGCCAGGCGTCTGCCGAGGATCACCGTGGCGACGGCGAGCAGCACGCTGAGCACCATCATCAGGAAGTACAGCGTCGTGCGCTTGCCGATGGTGTCGGGGTCACCGACGGACGGCGGGTTGGCCGGGTACTTGAGGAACGGCACGACGTAGACCGCGAGCAGGCCCGCCGTCGACAGGAGCAGCGCGCTCGCACGCGGCCCGAACCGCCCGATCCGGCCGAGCGCGAAGCAGTACGCGAGGGCCGCGATGCCGCCGAACGCGACCCCGTAGACGAGCACGCCGGTGGCAAGACCGCCGGTGGACTGCATGGTGCGGGTGACCGCCTCCATGCCGTGCTCGTGCGTGTGCGCCTCCTCGTAGGCGATCGCCGTGTCGACGCGCGGCTCACCCAGGAAGTAGGCGACGACCAGGGCGAGCAGACCGGCGGCGAGACCCGCCAGCATGCCGCGCACCAGAAGATTTCTGACCATTGCGGAGTTCATGGACTCGTACGCTTCCTCGCGCCGTCAGTGGCAGGGGAAGCCGAGCAGGTGGCGGGCGTCGTGGACCCACTCGTGCACGTTCTCGCCGGACACGACCGAGGTGGCGCCCTGCTCGGCGCCGACGAAGTAGAGCAGGACCAGCATCAGGATGCCGAAGAAGACCGCCCAGGGGACGATCGCGCCGATCGGCAGCTTGGCGGGTACGGCGGTGGGGGTGACAGTCGGCTGAGCGACGGACTGCGCCATGTGGCAGGACCTCCTGGGGAACTCGCGTCCCGTCTTGGTGGTGCACAGGACGACGGCCGCGGGTCTGACTTGCTCGACCTTCGCCGCCCTTGGCAAGGGGCGGCTCTTGTGGGCTTACAGTGGCGCGACCGTGCCGGACTTCCACCGGACTTCCGCCGAACCGTCGTCAATATCGTCGAGACCGTACCGCGAAGCGGGAGCCCGGCCAAGGGCGCACGGAGCGCACGCTTTGCGCCCCCGTCACCCGGACGCGCCGCCAACTCCCTTGTCGCGTACGGCTTTCGAGCAGGAGAGGGACGCGTCGTGAACGCGAGAACTGGCCGATGACAAGTCGAGTGATCTTGATCTCAGCGGCGTCCAGCGAGGCCCTGCGCCAGGCCCGCTTCGACGACGGCTGCCCGGTCGACGCCGCCGGGCTCAGGCGTGCGCGGGCGGCGGCGGGCGCCGTTCCGGGCGCGGAGCGGCGGTGGGTCTCCCCCGGCGTGCGCTGCCGTGACACCGCCGATGCGCTCGGCCTCGCCGCCGCGGTGGAGGTGCCCGAACTGACCGGCCTCGACGTGGGCCGCTGGCGCGGCGCGACCCTGGACGAGGTGAGCGCGAAGGAGCCGGACTCGGTGGCCCGCTGGCTGACGGACCCGGAGTCCGCACCGCACGACGGGGAATCGGTCCGGGATTTCTGCGACCGGATCGCGCGCTGGCTGGACACGGCCGCGCCGCTCACGGGCCGGAGCGTCGCCGTGGTGGAGCCGGAGGTCGTCCGGGCCACGGTGGTACGGGCCCTCGGCGCCCCCGAGTCGGCGTTCTGGCGGGTCGACGTGCCGCCACTGACAGCCACGGAGCTCAGCGGACGCTCGGGCCGCTGGAACGTACGGACGGGACGGCCGTTGGAGGGTTCGGACGCCGACTGAGTGCAGGACGCGGCCCAATGCCCCGCATACGGCCTGCGGTTGAGCCCCCCGCTGCACGAGGGCCTGCCGAACCCGACGCCGCACGCGGACCTGCCGAACCCCGCCCCGCGCCGAAGGCGATCCGGCTGAGTACGGCGGAGGGCCCGTCACCGTACGCGGGCCGCCTTCGCACGTGCCCGCACGGACCCACCTGCGCGGGCCGACCGACCTCAGCGCAGTGTGGCCATGAAGTCCGCGCAGGCCTGAGCGCACTCGCGGCAGGCCTTGGCGCTGTCCTCCGCGCCCGCGTACTCCTCGAAGATCTCGGCGCACTCCAGGCACACCGTCCGGCACCACTCCAACTGGATGCGGATCGTGGCCTCGTTCTGGCTCGTCTGCTCGGACAGCATGCGGCACGTCGCGTCGCACACCTCCGCGCACAGGATGCCCTGGCGTCGTACGCGTTCCTGGTCTTCGGGGCCGTCCGGGTCGGCGAGGCTCGCGCGCAAGGCGCACGCTCGTGCACAGTCGGTACACGCCTGGGCACAGGTGAAACGATCCTCAAGGAACCGGAAGAGCTCCTCCTGGGATGCTGTTGTGGTCACGCGGAGCGGGTTGCCGCGGTCGAGCGTGTCAAACCCTGCGCCCCTGATCGGGCGGTTCAGGCGATGACGAGAGACACTCGCGTGCCGGTGGCGGACAGGACTCCGACGAGCCCCGCGGCCCTCCCTCGCCCGAGCGCAGTAAGGCCGCAGTACGGCGTCCGAATCCCGCCGGTTCCTGCGGCGGGCATGCCCCACAGTGGACGTAGGGAGACACCGGCCCGGGCCTCCTGAACTGCGCGCTCCCGAAGGGACAGGACTCATGACGCTCCATACGACGATCGACAGCCCGCTGGGTGAACTGCTGCTCGTGGGCGAGGAGTCGGTGACCGCGAAGGGCGGCACGGCGCTCGTCTCGCTGTCGATGCCGGGACAGCGGCACACCGCCGTCGTGCGGCACGGCTGGATCGAGGACGCGGACGCGTTCACCGAGATCGCCGCCCAGCTGCGCGGGTACTTCGACGGCACGCTCATCCGTTTCGACATCGAGTACGCGGGCGGCGGCAGCGACTTCCGCCAGCGGGTGTGGGAAGCCCTGGACAGCATCCCGTACGGGACGACCCTCAGCTACGGGGACATCGCCGCCCGGATCGGCGCCCCGAGGGCCGCGGTCCGTGCCGTCGGCACGGCCATCGGCGCCAACCCGCTGCTGATCGTGCGCCCCTGCCACCGGGTGATCGGCGCCGACGGCGCGCTCACCGGCTACGCGGGCGGCCTGGACGCCAAGCGCCGGCTCCTCGAACTGGAGCTGAAGTCCACAGAGGCCCTCACGTCGTGAACCACTCCACGCGTACGGCACGGGCGGGCACGGCCCACTCCCCGCGCACGGCGCAGACGGCCGAGGGACGCGTGGCCGCCGTGGACTGGGCCGCGGTCACCGCGGAGCTCGACGAGCACGGCCATGCGCTCACCGGCCGGGTCCTCACCGCGGACCAGTGCCACGCACTGGCCGCCCTGTACGACGAGGACGACCGCTTCCGCACGACCGTCGACATGGGCCGCCATCGCTTCGGCTCCGGTCAGTACCGCTACTTCACCCACGAACTCCCCGAGCTGGTACGGGAGTTGCGCGAGGCGTTCTATCCGCGGCTGCTGCCCATCGCCCGTGACTGGGCGGCCAGGCTCGGGCAGCCCGCGCCCTGGCCCGGGAACCTGGCGGAGTGGGTGGCGATGTGTCACACCGCCGGACAGACCAAGTCAGCGCAGATCCTGCTGCGTTACGGCCCCGGGGACTGGAACGCCCTGCACCGCGATGTGTTCGGCGAGATGTTGTTCCCGCTCCAGGTCGTGATCGGCCTCGACGCACCCGGAGTGGACTTCACCGGCGGCGAGTTCCTCATGACGGAACAGCGCCCACGTGCCCAGTCGCGGGGGTCGTCCACGACTCTTCCGCAGGGGCACGCGCTGGTCTTCACGACGCGCGACCGGCCCGTCGCTTCCCGGCGCGGCTGGTCGGTGGCCCCGATGCGCCACGGCGTGAGCACCGTGCGCTCCGGTCGACGCCGCACCCTGGGCCTGGTCTTCCACGAGGCCGCCTGAGCCGGCCCGGGCCGGCGGCCGAGGGGCCGCTGAAGGGCGTGTGCGAAGGTCCGGTTGCGCGCGACGCGCGTCTGCGAACGGCGTGTTTCCGTTCTGCGAACAGGTGGCCGTGCGCAGCGACACGCGCCTGCCTGCGGGTGACCATGGCGGCATGCACCCGGGCGCCCGTAGGCCGCCCCCGCCCCGCCGCAAGGATGCGTCATGACCCTGCCGCCCGCCACACTCCACTGGGTGTCCGAGAACTGGGACGCCCCGGCTCCGGCCGGGCTGCGCGCGCTGATGTCCGCCGAACTCGCCCCGCGCTACGCCCCCGTCGAGCACCGTCGCGTCCGCGCACCCCAGCCGACGGCGGACGAGATCGTCGTCACCTGGGTCTGCTACGCCGAGGACATTCCGGTGGCCACCGCATCCCTGCGCAGACTCCCGGACCGACACGAGGTGAAGCGGGTCTTCGTGCACGCCGAGCACCGCGGCCGTGGTCTCGCCAGAGCGGCGCTGCGGGCGGTGGAGTCGACGGCACGCGGGCTCGGCATCGAGCGGTTGTGGCTGCAGACGGGTGCGCTCCAGCCGGAGGCCCGGGCGCTCTACGGGCGCGAGGGCTGGCAGCGGGTGGGCACGTATCCCCCGCACGACCGGAACCCGTTCAGCGTCTGCTTCAGCAAAGCGCTCACGCCGGACTCCGACTCTCCCGCCGGTGTCTCGTGAGGTCCCCGGGGCCGCCGCGGCGGAGCCGTCTCGCGCGCTTTCACGCCGCCGCGTCCCTGGTGGTGCGGGGTGACCACCCCTGGTTTCTCCGTCGGATGACGGTGCTCGTGACGCGCCGGCACGTCGACTACGCGCGGGTCACCACCACACGGTGTACCTCCGCGAGCTGACCCCCGACGCCTCCGCGTCGGCCGCAGCTGCCCTGTCGGCAGCCCCGCGGCGCCTTCGCCCACCCCCGCACTCCTCCACCTCACGCGCGCCTCCGTACGCCGTACAAGGGAGAACCATGAGCCAGCCGATCGACTCCGTCACCGCGGGGCACACCCCCGAGGACGAACCCACCGGTCCCGACACCTCGGCCTGGTCGTTCGAGACCAAGCAGATCCACGCCGGTGCCACGCCGGACCCGACGACCGGGGCGCGGGCGGTGCCGATCTACCAGACCACCTCGTTCGTGTTCCGCGACACCCAGCACGCGTCGGACCTGTTCTCGCTGGCTGAGCCCGGCAACATCTACACCCGGATCCACAACCCCACGCAGGACGTCCTCGAGCAGCGCATCGCCGCGCTGGAGGGCGGTGTCGCCGCCGTGGCCCTCGCCTCCGGGCAGGCCGCGGAGACCCTCGCCATCCTGACCCTGGCGAGCGCGGGCGACCACATCGTCTCCAGCACGTCCCTGTACGGCGGAACGTACAACCTCTTCCGCCACACCCTGCCCAAGTTCGGGATCGAGGTGTCCTTCGTCGACGACCCGGACGACTCCGACGCCTGGCGGGCGGCGATCCGGCCCAACACCAAGGCCCTGTTCGCGGAGACGCTGGGCAATCCGCGCGGCAACATCCTCGACGTGCGGGCGGTGGCGGACGTCGCCCATGAGGCCGGCGTCCCGCTGATCGTGGACAACACCGTGCCGACCCCGTACCTGCTGCGCCCCATCGAGCACGGCGCCGACATCGTCGTCCACTCGGCGACGAAGTTCCTCGGCGGCCACGGCACGACCATCGCGGGTGTCGTCGTGGACGGCGGCACCTTCGACTTCGGCGCCCACGCCGAGCGCTTCCCCGACTTCAGCGAGCCGGACCCCAGCTACCACGGCCTGCAGTACTGGCCGGCGCTCGGCCCGGGCGCCTTCGCGATCAAGCTGCGGGTGCAGTTGCTGCGCGACATCGGGCCCGCCCTCTCCCCGCACTCCGCCTTCCTGCTGCTGCAGGGCGTGGAGACGCTCAGTCTGCGGATCGAGCGGCACTCGGCCAACGCCCAGGCCCTCGCGGAGTGGCTGGAGCAGCGCGACGAGGTCGCCGTCGTGCACTACCCGGGCCTCGAGTCCAACCGGTGGTACGAGGCCGGACAGCGGTATCTGCCGCGAGGTGCCGGCGCGGTGCTGGCCTTCGAGCTGCGGGACGGCGTCGAGGCGGGCAAGCGGTTCGTGGACGCCGTCGAGCTCTTCAGCCATCTCGCCAACATCGGTGACGTCCGCAGTCTCATCATCCACCCGGCGTCGACCACGCACAGTCAGCTCGACGAGGAGCAGCTGGCGGCGACCGGCACCTCGCCCGGTCTGGTCCGGCTGTCGGTCGGCATCGAGAACCTCGCCGACCTCAAGGCGGACCTGGAGGCCGGCTTCCGCGCGGCCAAGGGAGCGTCCTGAACACCGTGCCGACGAGCTCGGAGGTCCCCCTTCCGCCGGCCTCCGGGGCCTGGCGGGAGGGGGACCCGCCCGGGCGGCGCCAGTGGCACGTCCGGGAGAAGCCGCTGGCCCTGGAGTCGGGCGGCGAACTGCCGGGCGTGCGGCTCGCGTTCGAGACCTGGGGGCGGCTCGCACCGGACCGCTCCAATGCCGTGCTGGTGCTGCACGCGCTCACCGGCGACAGCCATGTCGCCGGGCCCGCCGGGCCGGGGCACCCGACCCCGGGCTGGTGGGACGGGCTCGTCGGACCGGGCCGGGCACTGGACACGAACCGCTTCTTCGTAGTCGCCCCGAACGTGCTGGGCGGCTGTCAGGGCAGCACCGGACCGTCGTCACCGCGGCCGGACGGGCGGCCCTGGGGCAGCAGTTTTCCCTTTCTGACACAGCGTGATCAGGTCGCGGCGGAGGCCGACTGGGCCGACGCGCTCGGCATCGACCGCTGGGCGCTGGTGATCGGCGGGTCCATGGGCGGGATGCGTGCCGTGGAGTGGGCGGTGACCCATCCGGAGCGCACGGGTGCTCTTCTGCTGCTGGCCACCACGGCGGCGGCGAGCGCCGAGCAGATCGCCTGGGCCGCCGTCCAGCTGCATGCCCTGCAAGGTGACCCGCACTGGTCCGGCGGTGACTACCACGACGCGGGACCGGGCCGCGGCCCGCACGCGGGGCTGGGTCTGGCCCGTCGCCTCGCCCACATCACGTACCGCAGCGAGCCGGAGCTGCGGACGCGCTTCGGACGCGCGCCGCAGGGCACCGAAGACCCCTGGAGCGGCGGCCGGTACCAGGTCGAGTCGTACCTCGACCACCACGCCGACAAACTGGTGCGCCGCTTCGACGCGGGCAGCTATCTCACGCTGACGCAGGCGATGAACAGTCATGACGTCGGCCGCGACCGTGGAGGCGTCCGCGCCGCGCTGCGCCGGGTGACCGCCAGGACCCTCGTCGCCGCGGTCGGCTCCGACCGTCTCTATCCGCCGTCGCAGCAGGCGGAGTTGGCCGCCGGGATCTCCACGGCGGACCACCTCCGGCTGGTCGAATCCCCTTACGGGCACGACGGCTTCCTCATCGAGGTGGAGCAGGTTGCAGCGCTCGTAAGGGAGTTGCTGCCGTGATGGTTGTCCCGTCACCGGGTTGAGCCCGCGGTTCTGCGCGAAGCTCGTGACGCCCCTTCGCTGCGGTGCCGCGCGGGCCGGGCACGGGGAACGCGCTGGTGGTGACGCTGCTGGTGCAGCTCGGGGTGGTGGCGGTGACGGGGCTGCCGAATCTGTGGCTACCCCGGGTGGTCGGTTGAGAGCTGAGCGGGACCGGCCGCACCCGGTACGGCAGCGGAGCCCCGAGACGGCGGCAGGGTCCTGACCGCGCGTCGCGGTCAGGACCCTGCCCCCTGCGGTGCCGCCCTGCGGCGGCGGTGCGTCAGCTCTGTGCGGCGTCGTCGCCCGCCTGCCCGGCACCCCCGGCTGCGCCTGCCTTCTCGCGCATCTTGCGCACCAGCTCCGCCTTCTGCTCGGCTGCACCCTGGCGGTCGAGGTTGCGGTACGGACCGTTGTTCTGCCGTTCGGCGCGGGACAGCTTCTTGCGCTTGCCGCCGCCCATGCCCACGGGGTTGTTGATGTTCTTGCTCACGGTCACGGGTTCTCCCGGTAATGATGTGAAGTGATCTACGGATTCATCGATGGGGGGTCGGGCGGCGACGTCAGCGGGGGCCCATCACGCTCTCACTCCGTAGATCGGCGACTGGAAGAACATGACAAAGACGTTACCCGGTCCCGTCGGCCCCGCGCACCAACCTCTTCGCCGCACGGTGTCGGCCGGGCCTTCGCCGAGCCCCCGGGATCAGCCGTTTCCTTCCGGGAGTCCAAGCACCTCCACCGGACGTGGGTCCCTCAGGACGCCACCCGCCGGGTCACCGCCTCCCTGTCCAGGGCGGCCGGCTCGGCCAGGCCGAGGTGGTCGCGCAGAGTCGTACCCGTGTAGTCGTGCCGGAAGACTCCCCGCTCCTGGAGGAGGGGTACGACCGTGTCGGCGAAGGGGTCGAGGCCGCCGGGCGTGATGTGCGGCACCAGGATGAAGCCGTCGGCAGCGTCCGCCTGGACGAGGGCGTTGATGCTCTCGGCGACGGTGGCCGGGGAGCCGACGAAGGTCTGGCGGTTGCCGGTCTCGATGACCAGATCGCGGATGGACCACTTGTTCGCGGCCGCGAGCTCCCGCCACTCCCGGGCGGTGGCCAGCGGGTCGCGGTACATCCGCACCTGCGCCCGGCCGCGGGCGATGGTGTGCTCGCTGAGATCGGGGTCGATGTCGGGCAGCGGGCCGTCGGGGTCGTACGCCGAAAGGTCGCGGTTCCAGACGAACTCCAGGTGCTTGATCGCGGTGGCGCCACTGACCTGCTGCCGGCGTACCTCGCGGGCGATTTCCTCGGCCTCGGTGTCCGTGTCGCCGAGGACGAACGACGCGGCGGGCAGGATCAGCAGCTGGTCGTGCCTGCGGCCGTAGCGGGCCAGTCGGCCCTTGACGTCGGCGTAGAACTCCCGCCCCGCGTCCAGCTTGCTGTGCCGGCTGAAGATCGCGTCCGCGTCGGAGGCGGCGAACTCGCGCCCCTCTTCGGAGTCTCCGGCCTGGAAGATCACCGGCCGGCCCTGCGGACCGCGCGGGACGTTGAACTGCCCGTGGATGTCGAAGTGTTGGCCCTGGTGCACGAAGGCTCCGGCGCGTGCGTCACGCAGGAACGTGCCGGTCTCCCGGTCGGCGACGATCTCGTCGCCGGCCCAGGAGTCGAACAGCTCGTGGGCGGTGGCCAGGAACTCCTTGGCCCTGGAGTACCGCTCCTCCTGCGGGAGGAAGCCGCCGCGGCGGAAGTTCTCGCCGGTGAAGGCGTCCCACGAGGTGACCACGTTCCAGGCGGCGCGGCCGTCCGACAGATGGTCGAGGCTCGCGAACTGGCGCGCCACCTCGTAGGGCTCGTTGAAGGTGGAGTTGATGGTGCCGGTCAGTCCGAGCCGGTCGGTGACGGCGGCGAGCGCCGCGAGGACGGTGAAGGTGTCCGGCCGGCCCACGACGTCCAAGTCGTATATCTGTCCGCCCTGTTCGCGCAGCCGCAGCCCCTCCGCGAGGAAGAGGAAGTCGAACTTGGCGCGTTCGGCGGTCCGGGCCAAGTGCGCGAACGAGCTGAAGTCGATGTGGCTGCCGGCCTGCGGATCGCTCCACACGGTGGTGTTGTTGACGCCGGGGAAGTGGGCCGCCAGATGGATCTGCTTCAGCGGCTTGTCGGTCGAGGTGGTCGACGGGTTGCTCATGACGGGGATCCCTCCGGCTCAGACGGTGGCGTAGCGGTTCGCGGGGCGGGCGAGACCGAGCAGCCCGCGCAGGGTGTCGCTCTCGTACGCACGCCGGAACGCTCCTCGGCGCTGGAGTTCGGGCACCAGGCCCCGCGTGATCGCCGGCAGGTCGTCGCCGATGACGGCGGGCCGCAGCCGGAAGCCGGAGAGTCCCGCCTGCGCCAACTCCTCGATCAGATCCGCGAGTTGGGCGGGCGATCCGGTGAAGACCCGTGCGTCGCTGGTGTACGGGTAGCCCGCCAGACCGTCCAGCCGGTCCCGGCGGGCCGCGGCCGCCGCGGGGTCCTCGTCGAGGAACACCACCAGGTCGCCGAAGAGATGCAGCGGCTCCTCCGCCCGCCCTGCCGCCGTCCGAGCGGCACTGATCGCGGCGACGACGGCTCGGGCCTCGTCGGGGTCGTGCGGGGTGACGTAGCCGATGTCGGCGGACCGGGCCACCAGCTCGAACAGGGCACCGGACGCCGTCTCGTGGGCCAGCGCGCTGACGATCGGCTGGCCCTGCGGCGGACGGGGCGTGATCGAGGGCCCCTTGACGCTGAAGCGGCGGCCCTCGAAGTCGATGTAGTGCAGCTTGTCGCGGTCGATGAAGCGGCCTGTCGCGGTGTCCCGGATCTCCGCGTCGTCCTCCCAGCTGTCCCACAGCCGGCGCACCGCCTCGACGTAGTCCCCGGCCTCCTCGAAGAGATCCGCGGTCAACTCCCGTACCGCCGGGGTGTCCAGGTCCTCGATGCCAAAGCCGGGGATCGTACGGCGGCCGAAGTGCGCGGCCTCATTCCGGCGGGCCGACACCTGCACGCGCAGACCGGCCCGGCCGCCGCTGACGTAGTCCAGGGTGGCGATGGCCTTGGAGATGTGGAACGGCTCGGTGTGGGTGGCGACCACGGTCGGCACGAGTCCGATGTGCCGGGTCAGCGGGGCGATCCTGGCGGCGACGAGCACCGCGTCGAGCCGGCCGCGCACCTGGTCGGTGCGCCCGTCGGGCTCGGTGAAACGGGACGACTGGAGGCCGAGGGAGTCCTCGATCGTGACGAAGTCGAGCAGTCCGCGCTCGGCCTCGGCAACGAGGTCGGCCCAGTAGCCGGCGGTGAGGAGGTCATGGGGACGGGCCGCGGGCTCGCGCCATGCGGCCGGGTGCCAGCCGGCGCCGTCGAGCGCGACGGCGAGGTGCAGCGGAGAAATCGGGGACACGGCAGAGTGCCTTCCTGGTCGACCATGGGAGATCGCCGGCCCTCATCCGGTGGGGCCGGCGGCGGGAGAACAGGTCAGGGGCGACAGAGCGCGCCGGCCACGCGCAGCAGATCGATGTGCGCGCGGGAGTAGAGCCGGATTCGGCGACCGGGGCGGACGGCGGCGACAGGCCTGTGGGACACGGGCGGCATGCCGCTCATCGCTCCCACCTCCGCTCCGGTCCGGTGCCTTTGACTCTCGCAACCGCGGGGCCGCGCTCTTTGTTCCGGCGGCGCCGGACGGCTGTCGGCCGCCGGTCGAGCGACCACGTGGTGAGGCGCGGAGGACCACGTGGTGAGACGCGACGAGGACCAAGTGGCGGGATTTCACAGCGGCCCACGTCGCGGGACTCCGCGGAGGACCACGTCGTGAGACTTCGTGGACGCCTTCTTGACGCCCTCACGGAGCGCCACGACACTGACGGGGACGGTCACGATTGTCAGCGCCCCTCGGCAGGGTTTCCTGCTGGTGGTCATCGGCCCCGGCCCGCTGGCAGGCAACCCTTCCACCGCGACGGGGTGCCCCGGGTGACGACCGGGTTCCGCCGGTGCGGCGGGACAAGCGTGGTCTCGCGTCTCGCGAGCCCCGAGTGCGAAGCCGGTGGGAATTGCCCAGGAACAGCTTGACGAGACGCCTGCACATCGATCTGTTGCGTGTCTCCAGCGCGTACTAGTCCGACCGATCCGGACCGGTACGAAAGCGCAGTCACTCCGTTCCGTCGCGGCGCCCACAAGGCGGCCGGGACTTTCGCATCCCATGGAGAGTCATGCCCGAGACCATGTCGCACACCTCCAGCACGGGCGCATCCTGTGCCGGCACCGCCGGCAGCGCCCTCACCTCCGGCACCCGCACGTCCGGCACAGGCACCGCCGCCTGCGCTCCGGCGCCGAGCGCTCCAGCCCCGTGCCCTCCGGCCGCGTACGCCCCGACCCGCCAGCTGCCGGCCCAGATCGGCGCGCTCCCCCGGCCCCGGGGCACCTCGTCGGCCGGTCGCGCCGAGCACATCCACAACCGGATCGGCGTCGACGTCGCCGGCGGCTTCTACCCCGCGCCGCACCGCTATCAGCTGTATCTGTCCGCGGACTGTCCGCTCTCGCTGCGTGTCTCGCTGACCCTCGGCGTACTGGGTCTGGAGGACTCGGTCGCCACCACACTTCTCGGCCTTTCCGCCGACACCTCGGACGCGTTCGCCTCGCTGCGCGGCGCCTACGAAGCCACCTGGCACCACTACGACGGCCCGTTGACCGCTCCCGCGCTGTGCGACCGCTGGACCGGACGCGTCGTCAGCAATGACACCCCCGACATTCTGCGCGACCTCGCGGGCCTTGCCGCCGGCCGCAACGGATGCGGTGTCCCCGTACTGCGTCCGTCGGCCCTGGCGGAGGACATCGACGCCCTCCGTGAGCTCCTGGACACGGACGTCACCCCGACCGCGCGGCCGCACCGGCGGACGGCGGCACTGGAGCTGCTGGACCGTCGACTCGCCGCAACCGCCTACGCGTTGGGCGAGGAACTCACCGCGGCGGACATCGACCTCTGGGTCGCCCTGGTCCACCTCGAAACCCCCGGTGCTGTCTCCCCGTACGCGCATCTGCCGCATCTGCGGGACTACGTGCGACGCCTCGACGCCCACCCGGCGTTCCGCGGGCGGGTGCTCCGCCCGGACCACCAGGTGATCTGACCGGCTGCCGCCGTCCGTCCCCGTTCGGCGATCAGCCCTACAGGGACGCGGGGTTGGCGGCGGCGCCCTCCGTGTTGAGCAGGACGACCGTAGAAGCGGGGCCGATGCCCAGGGCCGTACGACGTTCCGTGGCATCGTCGCCGGTGAGCGCGGCCCTGGTTCCGGCCAGCGAAGCGGCGCCGCAGGGGCCGGAGGAGAGACCGAGGGCGGCCAGGTCGCCGGCGGCGCGGAAGGCGTCCGCGTCCGTGACGGAGACCGCGGCGTCCAGGCCGTCCCGCAGCCGGGGCCACGCGATGCTGGACGGTGTACCGCAGTTCAGGCCCGCCATGGCGGTCCCGCCGGTGGTGACGCTCACCCGTTCACCGCGCAGGAGGCTCTCCGTCACGCACGCGGCGGTGTCGGGTTCCACCGCGAGCAGCGCGGGCGCGCGTCGTTCCGCGGGGCGGCTGCGGTAGTGGGTGACGACGGCCTGGGCCAGCGAGCCCACTCCCACGGGCACGGTGACGAGATCGGGCCCGGCGCCCACGGCGGTGGCGAGTTGGCTGTCGATCTCGGCGCAGAGGGTGGAGTAGCCCTCGACGATCCAGCCGGGAACGCGTTCGTAGCCGGGCCAGGCGGTGTCCTGGACAAGGACCGCGTCCGGGGCGGCGGCCGCCTCGGCCGCCAGGCGCACGGCGTCGTCGTAGTGGCCTGCGACCAGGGTCAGTTCGGCTCCTTCGGCGGCGATGGCGCGCGCGGCCGCCGGGTGCACCCCCTGCGGCACGAAGACATGGGCGCGCTGCCCGAACACGCGGGCCGTACGGGCCACCGCGCGGCCGTGGTTGCCGTCGGTCGCGGTCACCAGGGTCACCGGTCCCGCCGAGGCTTCCCGCTCCGCGAGCGTCCGGTGCACGGCCCAGGCCGCGCCCAGCACCTTGAACGCGGGCAGCCCCAGCCGCGCCGACTCGTCCTTCACGAAGACCCGACCGACAGCCAACTCGGCTGCCACGGCCGGGAGTTCCGTCAACGGAGTGGGGGCGTACCCGGGCAGTGCGGCGTGAAAGGCCCGCACCTGGGCCGGCGCAGGTGCGCAGGTCCAGCTCCGGGCTTCGGGGCGCGCGAACCAGTACTCGGCCACTACTCATGTCCTCCTCGCTCGCCGGGCGGCCTGCCGATACACGCGCGCGTACGGCACCCGCGACATGTCATCGGCGACCTCACCGTCCCTGGTGGCACGTACGCGGCATGACGTCACCCGGAGGGGCAACCAACAGTCCCCGAGGCATGATCCAAGACTGCGCAAAGAGGCGCTATGCATCTTGCAACGCGCCCCCTCCGCACGCCCCCCACACCTACGTTTCCTACGTGACAGCCAACTCCCAACCCCCCATAGCCGACGGCCGGAACAGAGCCGTGCGCGCGACCACCGCACAGCACCCGCGACGCACGGTCCTGCGCGCCGCACTGACCGGGGCCGCGGCCGCCGGTTCCGGGCTGGCGCTCGGTTCCCCCGCCGTCGCCGCCGGCTCCCCCGCCGTCGCCTCCACCACACGGCCCTCCACTCCCGAAGCCGCCCTGAGCGCACTGGCGGCGGGCAATCGACGCTGGCGCACCCTGCGCGAGCAGCACCCCGACGAGACCTCCACCATCCGGGAGGAACTGATCGCCGGGCAGCACCCCTTCGCCGTCATCCTCGGATGCGTCGACTCCCGGGTGTCACCGGAACTGGTCTTCGACCAGGGCCTCGGCGATCTGCTCACTGTGCGCTCGGCGGGCGAGGTCCTGGACGAAGCGGTCATCGGCAGCATCGCCTATGGCGTCCTGGAGCTCGGCATCCCCCTCGTCATGGTCCTCGGACACCAGTCGTGCGGCGCCGTCTCGGCCGCCGTACAGGCGGACGGCAGCGGCCAGAAGCTCCCGTCCCACATCCAGTATCTGGCCGACCAGATCAGCCCGGCGATAGACCACTCGGTCGACGGCGACGCACGCATCGACGCGACCATCACCGCCAACATCCGTCTGGTCAGGTCCCGGCTCGCCGCCGAGCCCGATCTCGCCGCCAGGATCGAGACGGGCCAACTGGCCGTCGTGGGCGCCCGGTACGAGCTCACCACTCAGCGGGTCCACCGCATCAGCTGACTGCCGGCGGGGCCCTGCCACCGTCGGGGGTGGGAGGGTCCCGCACAGGGCGTCCGCCATCCAACGGGGGCTGGAAGCTGCGGGCGGACGCGCCCGCGACAAACGGACGCACCGGAAGCCACTCTGCCCACCGCAGCGACCGGGGCGACCGGCCGGCGAACAGGCAGCCGCCCCTGATCCGCTTCGGAAAGGTCGGGCCTACGCGCCGCTCGCCCCGAGCATGTCCTCACGCTCGACGAGCTTCACCCGTTCCCGGCCCTGCGTCTCGCCCAGGGCCTTCTCCGCGGCGTCCAGCCGGTACCAGCCCTCCCAGGTGGTGAAGCGGACGTTCCGCTCGCCGAGGAACGCGTCGACGGCCTCCGGAGCGGGCGCGGCGGGGGTGTGCAGACGTCCGTTCGCGTGGTCGTCGAGCAGACTGGCGACGGTCTCGTTGGCGTCGCCCTTGGTGTGGCCGATGAGGCCCACGGGACCACGCCGAATCCAGCCGGTGACATACGTCGACTGCAGGTGCTCGCCGGTCTCCTCGATCACCCGGCCCGCCTGGTCCGGGACCGTGCCCGACTCGACGTCCCAGGGGAGCTTGGGGAGCTTGTCGGACAGGTAACCCACGGCGCGGTAGACCGCGGTGACGTCCCAGTCCTTGAACTCGCCGGTGCCCTTGACGTTGCCGGTTCCGTCGAGAGCGGTGCGCTCGGTGCGCAGGCCGACGACTTCGCCGTCCTCCCCGAGGATCTCGGCCGGCGACTCGAAGAAGTGCAGGAACAGCTTGTGCGGGCGGTCGCCGACGTCGCGGATCGCCCAGTTCTCCAGGGTCTTGGCGACCATGTCGGCCTGCTTGTTGCCGCGCCGGGTCGCGATCGAGCCGTCGTCGTAGTCGATGTCCTCGGGGTCGACGATGACCTCGATGTTCGGGGAGTGGTCCAGCTCCCGCAGCTCCATCGGGCTGAACTTCGCCTGCGCCGGGCCGCGGCGGCCGAAGACGTGGACCTCCAGGGCCTTGTTCGCCTTGAGTCCCTCGTGGACGTTCGGCGGGATCTCGGTCGGCAGCAGTTCTTCGGCGGTCTTGGCCAGGATGCGGGCCACGTCGAGCGCGACATTGCCCACGCCGAGGACGGCGACCTTCTCCGCCTCGAGCGGCCACGTCCGCGGCACGTCCGGGTGCCCGTCGTACCAGGAGACGAAGTCGGCCGCACCGTACGAGCCGGCGAGGTCGATCCCGGGTATGTAGAGGTCGCGGTCCGCCGTCGCCCCCGTGGAGAAGACCACCGCGTCGTAGAACGTACGGAGGTCGTCCAGGCTGATGTCCCCCGGGTAGTCGACATTGCCGAAGAGACGGATCTGCGGCTTGTCGAGCACCTGGTGCAGGGCCGTGATGATGCCCTTGATGCGGGGGTGGTCGGGGGCGACGCCGTAGCGGATCAGACCGAACGGGGCCGGCATCCGCTCGAAGAGGTCGATGGACACACCGGGCTCGGCCGCCACTGCGGACTTCAGCAGCGCGTCGGCAGCGTAGATCCCGGCAGGGCCGGCTCCGACAATGGCTACCCGCAGAGGGCGAGGCATGATCAGGTTCCCTTCGAGCGACGGCAGGGTGACACGCCCGGAAGCTTAAACTAAGGCAAGCCTAAGTTAGTAGCCGGGTCCGATCTATGACCTCATAAGCCCGACTTATGGGCCGCGGCGCCCGCCCACCGGCAGCTTCCTCGGCTTTTGGGCCGCGGCGCCCGCCCACCGGCAGCTTCCTCAGCCCATCACCATGCGCATGCGCCCGGCGCGTCAGAGCAGGGCCGCCCTGTCCCACTCCCGGTCACCACGCGTCAGAGCGAGGTCATGACGTGCTTGATGCGGGTGTAGTCCTCGAAGCCGTACGCCGAGAGGTCCTTGCCGTAGCCCGACTTCTTGTAGCCGCCGTGCGGCATCTCGGCCACGAGGATCATGTGGGTGTTGATCCACACGCAGCCGAAGTCGAGACGCTTCGACAGCCGCATGGCGCGGGCGTGGTCCTTCGTCCAGACCGAGGAGGCGAGTGCGTAGTCGACGCCGTTGGCCCAGGCCACGGCCTGCTCCTCGTCCGTGAAGGACTGGACGGTGACGACCGGTCCGAAGACCTCGTTCTGGATGATCTCGTCGTCCTGCCTGAGACCCGAGACGACGGTCGGAGCGTAGAAGTAGCCCTCTTCACCGACGCGGTGACCGCCCGTCTCGACCTTGGCGTGCGACGGAAGGCGGTCGACGAAGCCGCTGACCTGCGCGAGCTGGTTGACGTTGTTGAGCGGGCCGAAGAACACGCCCTCCTCGTCGACACCACCGGTCCTGACGCCCGCGGCCGCCTTGGCCAGTACGGCGACGAACTCGTCGTGCACCGACTCGTGGACCAGCACCCGGGTGGCGGCCGTGCAGTCCTGGCCGGCGTTGAAGAAGCCCGCCGTGGTGATGCCCTCGACGGCCTGCGCGAGATCCGCGTCGTCGAAGACCAGGACGGGTGCCTTGCCGCCGAGCTCCAGGTGGACGCGCTTGACGTCCTTGGCAGCGCTCTCGGCGACCTGGATGCCGGCCCGTACGGAACCGGTGATGGCGGCCATGGCCGGGACCGGGTGCTCGACCATGAGCTGCCCGGTGTTCCGGTCTCCGCACACCACGTTGAGCACACCGGCGGGCAGGCTCAGCTCCTCGAGTACGTCACCGACGATCCCGGCGAGCAGCACGGTGGAGGCGGGGGTGGTGTCCGAGGGCTTGAGGACCACGGTGTTGCCGGCGGCGATCGCCGGTGCGAACTTCCACACCGCCGTCATCATCGGGTAGTTCCAGGGTGCGACCTGCGCGCACACCCCGATCGGCTCCCGCCGGATGATGGAGGTCAGCCCCTCCATGTACTCGCCGGCGGACTTGCCCTCCAGGAGCCGTGCCGCGCCCGCGAAGAAGCGCAGCTGGTCGACCATCGGAACGATCTCTTCGGTCCTGGTCACGGCGCGGGGCTTGCCGGTGTCCCGGCACTCCGCCTCGACGAGTTCCTCGGCCCGCGCCTCGACGGCGTCCGCGATCTTCAGAAGCAGCTTCTGCCGGGTGCTGGGAGTGGAGTCGCGCCACTCGGAGAAGGCCGATGCCGCGGCCGCCATCGCGGCGTCCACGTCCGCCGCCCCCGAGAGCGGTGAACTCGCGTACACCTCACCGGTCGTGGGGTCGACGACCGGCAGTGTGCGACCGTCCTTCGCGTCGACGAACGCGCCGTCGATGTGATTGCGCAGCGTACGGATCTCGCTCACGGCGTTCTGTGCTCCTCGCGGCTCGGGAATCGTGGCACGGACGACCTGGCGAGGCCTGGTCGTCCGCCCAGGACAGCGACGCTAACCGTCGTCCGAGCGGCCAAGAAGTGGTGGATTCGTCCATGGGCCGCAGGTGCTGGGGATGATTTGCACACCCGAGCGTCTCGGGACCGGATCATCCCTGAGGCTCACGGAAGCGCGGTACCCCGGTACCGCCCGCGGCCGAGGTTCAGCCCGCGGTACCGGCGTTTCGCCCGTCCCGCTTCCTACCGTTGGGACACGGCCCCCGGCGGACTCGCGCACGGACCGGCCTCGCCACCGACACGCAGGGACGGAAAATGATCGAAATCAACCGGCTGGTCAAGAGGTACGGCGAGAAAACCGCCGTCGACGGCCTCGACTTCACGGTCAAGCCGGGTGTCGTCACGGGTTTCCTCGGCCCCAACGGCGCCGGCAAGTCGACCACCATGCGGATGATCGTCGGCCTCGACGCGCCCACCAGCGGCTCGGTGACGGTCAACGGACGCCGATACGCCGAACACCGGGCCCCGCTGCAGGAGGTGGGGACGCTGCTGGAGGCCAAGTCGATCCACCCCGGCCGCTCCGCCTTCAACCACCTGAACTCCCTCGCCCTCACCCACGGCATCCCACGCCGCCGGGTGGAGGAGGTCATCGAGATGACCGGCCTCACCCAGGTCGCCCGCAAGCCCGCGGGCGCGTTCTCCCTGGGGATGGGCCAGCGCCTGGGCATCGCCGCGGCACTGCTCGGTGATCCGCGGACCGTGATGCTGGACGAGCCGGTCAACGGGCTCGACCCGGAAGGCGTGTTGTGGATCCGCCGGCTGCTCACCGGCCTCGCCGCGGAGGGACGCACCGTCTTCGTCTCCTCCCACCTGATGAGCGAGATGGCGATGACGGCGACGAACCTCGTCGTGGTCGGCCGGGGCAGGCTCCTCGCCGACACCACCGTCGAGCAGTTCATCCAGGACGCCGGCGGGCACAGCGTGAAGGTCCTCACCGGCGACCCCGCCCGGCTGCGCGAGCTGCTGCTCGGCCCGGACGTGGAGATCACCGGCGCCGCGGGCTCCGAGGAGCTCCATGTCACCGGCCTGGACGCACGGCAGATCGGCACGACGGCCTTCGAGCACTCCATTCCCGTCTACGAGCTCACCCCGCAGGCCGTCTCGCTGGAAGACGCCTTCATGGCGATGACCGGTGAGTCCGTCGAGTACCACGGGACCGCCGCGAGCACCCCTGTCGGGAGCACCGTATGACCACCGCGAGCACCCCCGTCGGGAGCACCGTATGACCACCGCACTCACCGCCGAGCCCACCGCCGCGCGGACCCGCCCCGACTACAAGGTCACCGGCCCGCGCGTGCTGCGCGCCGAATGGGCCAAGCTCTGGTCACTGCGCTCCACCTGGATCACGCTCGGCCTGAGCCTGGTGATCCTGGTCGGGTTCGGACTGATCTTCGCCGGGACCTACTCGTCCAGCGGCGACGGCCGGGGGCCGGGGTCGGACGCCCATGACGGCATCGCCATCGCCCTGGGCGGGATCAACTTCGCTCAGCTCGCCCTCGGTGTGCTCGGCGTTCTGGTGATGGCCGGGGAGTACTCGACGGGCATGATCCGCTCCACTCTCGCGGCCGTTCCCACGCGGCTGCCGGTGCTGTGGTCGAAGATCGCCTCTTTCGGCGCGGTCGCCTTCCTGCTCACCGTCGTGGGGGTGTTCATCTCCTTCTTCGCGACGCAGGGCGTGCTGCACGGCACGGACGTCGCGCTCAGCGTCTCCTCCTCGGGCGTGCTGCGCAGCCTCCTCGGCGCGGGGGTGTATCTCGCCCTCGTGGGTGTTCTGGGGGTGGCGCTCGGAGCGCTCGTGCGTTCCGTCGCCGGGGGCATCGGCGCCCTGGTCGCCGTCTTCATGCTGCTGCCGCTCTTCACCGAGCTGCTGTCCACCTCGCTGAAGGACGACATCAGCCCCTATCTGCCCAGCAACGCCGGTGGGTCGATGTTCGCCCTCCACCAGGCGAGCAACACCCTCAGCCCGGGAGCGGGTCTCGCGGTCCTCGTCGGGTGGGTCGCCGTCGCCGTGGCCGGTGCGGTCTGGCGGCTCAAGCGCTCCGACGCGTGACAGGCTCGGAGCATGGACGGACCCAGGTCTCCGCGATCGCCCCACCGTGATCGCGGAGACCGGCGACCCGGGCGGAGCGGACCCGAGGGAGAAGGCGGCACCGTGCGGAGCGGCAAAGGGGGCACAGACGGCACCGTACGGACCGCCGAAAGAGGCAAGGCCGAAACCGTACGGACCGGCAATGACGGCACGCTGCGAGGCGGCGACCTCCCGCCGGGCGAGCTCGAGCTCGACGCACTGTGGAGCAGCCCTTTGGTGCGCCGGGCCGTCGGCCTGGCCCACGGGCTGCGCCGGATCAGCCGCGCGCATCCGGTCATCCTGGACGCGCTCCTGGCCCTGTTCGTACTGGCGATGGGCGTCCTCAATCTGTTCGTGCCGGACGAAGGGCACGGCCCCCGCCCCCATCCGGACGTCACACCGCTGATCCTCGCCTCGCTGGCCGGACAGGCACTCCCCCTGGTCTGGCGGCGCCGCGCTCCGTCCGTCGTGCTGGCGGTGGTGGTGGCGTGCTGCCTGTTCCAGTGGTCCCTGGGCCTGAATCTGCGCAGCACGGTCACCGGCCTGATCATCGCCCTCTACTCGATGGCCCGCTACGACTGGATCAAGAGACTCCCCTGGGCGGCGCTGTGCACGGCGGTGACGCTCGGCGTGGCCTCCTTCCTGATCCAGCCGTTCCACCAGCAGTCCCTGACGGTCCTGTTCTTCCTGTACTGCGCCGAGACGGCGGCCATCGCGGTCGCGCTGGTCGTCCGGGTACGCGAGGCCCAGCTCGTCGTGCTGGCCGACCGGGCGGCCCGCCTGGAGGTCGAACGCGAACAGCGCGAGCAGCTCGCCGTCTTCACCGAACGCTCCCGGGTCTCCCGGGAGATGCACGACATCGTCGGCCACAACCTGGCCGTCATCATCGGCCTGGCCGACGGTGCCGCGGCCGCCCCGGATGCCGCGCGCGGCGCCGAGATCCTGCGGATCATCGCGGGCACCGGCCGCCAGGCGCTCACCGAACTGCGGCGCACGCTCGGTGCCTTGCGCGAACGGCCCGACGGGCAGGAAGGCACCGCCGACCTGAGTCCGCAGCCGGGTGTCGCCGACCTGGCGGGCCTGCTGGAGCGCACCCAGGCCGCCGGACCGCGGATCTCCTACCGCACCGCCGGACCGCACGACTCCATGGCGCCGGGCGTGCAGCTCGCGGTCTACCGCATCGTCCAGGAAGCCCTCACCAACAGCCTGAAGCACGCGGGAGCCGCCACCTCCATCCAGGTCACCCTGCGGGTCACCGACCGGGAGGCCGACGTGAGCGTCCGTGACAGCGGCCCGCCCGACGGCTCGCCGGTGCCAGGACCCGCTGGTCACCCGGGGCAGGGCCTCGTCGGTATCGTCGAACGTGCCGCCCTCGCCGGGGGCAGTGCCGAGGCCGGGCCGACAGACGTCGGTGGCTGGGTCGTACACGCCGTCCTGCCCCTGTTTCCGCCCGCCGTTGGAGAGAACCGGCCATGACCACCGTGCTCATCGTCGACGACCAGCCGCTGCAACGCCTCGGCTTTCGCATGCTGCTCGACGCCCACCCCGACACCAGCGTCGTCGGGGAGGCCGGACACGGCGCCGAGGCCGTCCGGCGGACGGCGGAACTGCGGCCCGACGTGGTCCTCATGGACATCCGCATGCCCGGTGTCGACGGCATCGAGGCCACCCGCCGGATCGTCGCGTCCGGGAGCCGCTCCCGCGTACTCGTCCTCACCACCTTCGATCTGGACGAGTACGCCTACGGCGCCCTGCGTGCCGGGGCCAGCGGCTTCCTCCTCAAGGACGCGCTGCCGGACGAACTGCTCGCCGGCATCAGAGCGGTCGCCGCCGGAGACGCCGTCGCGGCCCCGGCACTGACCCGCCGGCTGCTCGACACCTTCGTCCAGCGGACTCCGGAACCGGATCCCGACATCCCGCCGTCCGAGACCCGCCTGGCCGGGCTCACCGGGCGCGAGCGGGAGGTCCTGCTGGCCATCGCGCAGGGACTGACCAACAGCGAGATCGCCGACCGGCTGGTCCTGTCCGCGTCCACCATCAAGACCCACGTCAGCAAGGTCCTCGCCAAGATCGGCGCCCGTGACCGCGTCCAGGCCGTGATCATCGCCTACGAGGCCGGCGTCGTCGGGACCGACCGGCCCCGCTGACTCACGATTGAAACCGTTCAATCACCTACGCCGGAGGGCACCCACCCTCCCGACGAAGCAGTAACCACACTCCGCGGCCGGTCAAGAAAGTCCCGCACGCTCATTGACCCTCGTCCCGCACGCCCCTACGTTCACGTACGTCCACGCTGTGAATCGATTCATCACTTCTCCGTGAGGGGCCGTAGTGATCAGTAGGAGGAACATCCTGGCGGGCGCGGCAGCCACGGTGGCCGGGGTGACCGCCGGAGCCGGGCCGGCCGTCGCCGCACCGGCGTCCACGTCCGCAGCCGACCAGGCGGCCGCGGCACGCGGCGCCCTGCGCGTCACCGCCCCGACCGTCGAGTACGTCCAGCACCCACTGGGCCTCGACGTCCAACACCCGCGGCTGAGCTGGCCGATGGCCGCGGACGAGCCGGGCTCGCGCCAGAGCGCCTATCAGATCCGCGTGGCCTCCAGTGCGTCGGCACTGTCGCGCCCGGACGTCTGGGACAGCGGGAAGGTCACGTCCGCGGAGTCGGCCCTCGTCCCGTACGCGGGACCTCGACTCAAGCCGCGGACCCGCTACTTCTGGACCGTGCGGGTGTGGGACGGCGACGGCGGCGTCTCCGGCTGGAGCGAGCCCTCGTGGTGGGAGACCGGTCTCATGGAGGCCGCCCAGTGGTCCGCGGAATGGATCTCCGCTCCCCCCGCCCTCACGGACGCGCCGCCCCTCGAAGGCAGTTCGTGGATCTGGTTCCCGGAGGGCGATCCGGCCAACAGCGCCCCGGCGGGCACCCGTTGGTTCCGGCGCACGGTCGACCTCCCGGCCGCGGTCACGGCGGCGACCCTGGCCATCAGCGCCGACAACGTCTACGCCGTGTCCGTGAACGGCGTCGAGGTGGCCCGCACGGACCTGGCGACGGACCACGAGGGCTGGCGCCGTCCGGCCGTCGTCGACGTTCGCGCCCAACTGCGCTCCGGCGGGAACGTCCTGGCGGTCTCGGCGGCCAACGCAACCGAGGGACCGGCCGGCCTGGTCGCCGTCCTCACCGTGCACACGGCATCCGGCGAGCGGCGGATCGTCACCGACTCCTCCTGGAAGGCGGCGAACAGAGAACCCGCGGACGGCTGGCGCGGGGGCGGCTTCGACGACAGCGACTGGCCGGCGGCGAAGGAGGCGGCCGCGTGGGGAGCCGGGCCGTGGGGAAAGGTCGTCCCGACGTCGTACGCCGCCAACCAACTGCGGCACGAGTTCCGGCTGCCCACCAAGAAGGTGTCACGCGCCCGCCTGTACGCCACGGCTCTCGGGCTGTACGAGGCCCACCTCAACGGCCGCCGGGTGGGCCGCGATCAGCTCGCTCCCGGCTGGACCGACTACCGCGAGCGCGTCCAGTACCAGACGTACGACGTCACCACGCTCGTGCGGCCCGGCGCAAACGCCGTCGGCGCCCATGTGGCGCCGGGCTGGTACGCGGGCAACGTCGGCATGTTCGGCCCTCATCAGTACGGCGAACGCCCCGCGCTGCTGGCGCAGTTGGAGGTCGAGTACGCCGACGGGACGAGCGAGCGCATCACGTCGGGCACCGACTGGCGGGCCGCTTCGGGGCCGATCGTCGCCGCCGACCTGCTGGGCGGTGAGACGTACGACGCGCGCAAGGAGACCCCCGGCTGGACCTCCCCCGGCTTCGACGACGGGTCCTGGCTCGACGTCCGCGCTGCGGCCGACGCGGCTCCCGACCTGATCGTCGCGCAGGTGGACGGGCCGGTCCGGGTGGCCGGGGAACTCGCGGTCAAGAAGGTGACCGAACCCGAGCCGGGCGTCTTCGTCCTGGACCTGGGCCAGAACATGGTCGGCTCGGTGCGGTTGCGTGTCTCGGGCGAGGCGGGCACCACCGTACGGCTGCGGCACGCCGAGGTCCTCAACCCGGACGGCACCCTCTACACCGCGAACCTGCGCAGCGCCGCGGCGACCGACACGTACACCCTCAAGGGCCGCGGCGAGGAGACGTACGAGCCGCGCTTCACCTTCCACGGTTTCCGGTACGTCGAGGTGACCGGATTCCCCGGGACTCCCCCGGCGAAGGCCGTGACCGGTCGCGTGATGCACACGGCCGCCCCCTTCACCTTCGAGTTCGAGACCGATGTCCCGATGCTCAACAAGCTGCACAGCAACATCACTTGGGGGCAGCGCGGCAACTTCCTCTCCGTGCCGACGGACACACCGGCACGCGACGAGCGGCTGGGGTGGACGGGTGACATCAACGTCTTCGCGCCCACGGCCGCGTACACGATGGAGTCGGCACGCTTCCTGGCCAAGTGGCTCGTGGACCTGCGCGACGGCCAGACCGCGGAGGGCGCGTTCACCGATGTGGCACCCATGGTGGGAACCGTCGGC
The DNA here is from genome assembly GCF_042723265.1 of Streptomyces sp. NPDC058371. Classification (NCBI taxonomy): domain Bacteria; kingdom Bacillati; phylum Actinomycetota; class Actinomycetes; order Kitasatosporales; family Streptomycetaceae; genus Streptomyces; species Streptomyces sp. NPDC058371. The sequence continues at coordinate 335,616 of NZ_JBHXJC010000002.1, forward strand.
AACGGAGTCGCCGGCTGGGGCGACGCCGGCGTCACGGTTCCCTGGTCGCTGTACCAGGCGTACGGGGACCGGCAGGTGCTGGAGGATGCCTGGCCGTCCGTCCAGGCCTGGCTGACGTACCTGGAGAAGCACAGCGCAGGCCTGCTGCGGCCGGCCGAGGGATACGGCGACTGGCTGAACGTCTCCGACGAGACACCGAAGGACGTGATCGCCACCGCCTACTTCGCGCACAGTGCCGATCTGGCGGCCAGGACCGCAGGGGAACTGGGCAAGGACTCCGCCCCCTACCTCGACCTCTTCGCCCGGATACGCGCGGCGTTCCGGAACGCCTACGTCACGGCGGACGGCAGGGTGAAGGGCGATACGCAGACGGCCTATGTCCTCGCCCTGTCGATGAACCTGCTGCCGGACGCGCTGCGGAAGGCCGCGGCCGACCGTCTCGTCGCGCTGATCGAGGCCAAGGAGTGGCATCTGTCGACGGGCTTCCTCGGTACGCCCCGGCTGCTGCCCGTCCTCACCGAAACTGGGCACACCGACGTCGCCTACCGGCTGCTCCAGCAGCGCTCGTTCCCCAGCTGGGGCTACCAGATCGACAAGGGCTCCACCACGATGTGGGAGCGCTGGGACTCCATCAGACCCGACGGCAGCTTCCAGACCCCGGACATGAACTCGTTCAACCACTACGCGTACGGCTCGGTGGGCGAGTGGATGTACACAAACATCGCCGGCATCTCGGCGGGGCGCCCCGGCTACCGCGAGATCGTCATCCGGCCCCGGCCGGGCGGGGACGTCACCTCCGCGCGCGCCACGTTCCGTTCGGTCCGCGGCCCGATTTCCACGCGGTGGCAACAGCGCGCCGACGGTTTCGACCTGACGTGCGCCGTGCCCGCCAACACGAGCGCAGAGGTGTGGATCCCTGCGGACGGCCGCGATGCGGTCACGCACACCCGGGCCACATATCTGCGTGAGGAGGACGGCTGCGTGGTGTACCGGGTCGGTTCCGGCAGCCACCGCTTCGCGGCGTGACGCCCGCCGGGGCGGCTCCGCTCAGGCGGCGCCGTCCCGGTCCGTGAGCACCGTCCCGCGGAACGAGGCCACCACCGGTCGCAGATCGCCCCGGTGCCGGGCGGCCCACAGCTGAGCCCAAAGCCCCGCGCGTGCGGGGCGATTCGGGGACGCCGCCGGGTGAAGGCTCTAGCGTGTGCGGCATGACAGGGAAGTGCCAAGTCTGCGGGAGACCGATCGAGGGCGGTGGCGGGCCCGGGCGGGCGGCGTCGTACTGCTCGCAGGCATGCCGTCAGCGCGCGTACCGGGAGCGGCGCCAGCCTGTCGACCCGTCCGTCGGAGAGCTGGTTGCCGATCTGGGCGACCGGCTGAGGCGACTGCGTCCGGATCCCGCGCTCGCGTTCCATGCCGATGTGGAGGCCCTGTCGCCGCGCTTCACGCAGCTGCGGCGCCTCGCCCGGCAGGCGCGTCAGGACGCCGCTCGATCGCCGGCAGCTGCGTCAGCCGCCCCCGCTGACGCGGAAATCGCGGCTCCGGATGCGGAAGTCGCCACCGCGGACACGGGAGGCGCGGCTCCGCACAAGGCGAGCGCCACCGCTGACGCGAAAACCGTCACCGCTGTCTCGGAGCGCGTCACCGCAGACGCGGATATCGTCACCGCCGACCCGGAATTCGTCACCCGCGCCGGCGTGACGAATCCCGACGTGACAAATTACGGCGAGGAAGCCCTCACCGCGCTCATCGAAGGCCACCGCAGGGAACTGCGGGTGCACTGCTACCGGCTGCTCGGCTCGTACGACGAGGCCGAGGACCTCACGCAGGAGACGTTCCTACGGGCCTGGCGCGCCCGGCACACCCTGGCGGACGTAGAGAACCCGCGCGCCTGGCTGTACAAGATCGCCACCCATGTGTGCCTCGACTTCCTGCGCAAGCACAACCGGCGTCCGGCGCCGTACGAACCGGTGCCCGGCATGGACTCCGGGGACGGCCCCCCACCACCGCGTCTGCCGTGGCTGCAGCCCTTCCCGGACGACCAGTTGCCCGAGAGTCCGGCGCCTCGGCACGAGCCCGACGAGCAGGCCGTGGCGAGCGAGACGCTCGAGCTGGTCTTTCTCACCGCCATCCAATACCTGCCTCCCCGCCAGCGGGCCGCGGTGATGCTGCGTGACGTCGCCGGGTGGTCGGCTCAGGAGACCGCCGACCTGCTGGGTTCCAGCCTGGCCTCGGCGAACAGTGCCGTCCAGCGCGGCAGGTCGGCGCTGCGGCACGCGCTGCCGGGGCGGCGCGAGGACTGGTCGGCGACGGGTGAGCCCAGCGCCGAGGACCTGGCACTGCTGAGCCGGTACATGGACACGGTCGCCCGGGCCGACATCGACGCGATGGTCGAACTGGTACGGGCGGACGCCGTGCTCACCATGCCGCCGAACCCCTTCTGGTTCACCTCCCGCGACGCGCTCTTCGCGTTCGTCCGGCCGAACCTCGACCCGGCGTCGCCGATGTTCGTCGGGCACTGGCGGTTCCTGCCCGTGCACGCCAACGGCCAGTTGGCGGCGGCCGGCTATCTGCGGCGGCCCGGGACCAGCGTCTTCCGGGCCCAGCTGATCGACGTCCTGCGGGTCGAGGAGGGACTGGTCGCCGAGATCACGACGTTCGAGCCGCATCTGTTCGCCGCGTTCGGGCTGCCGATGACGCTCTGAGGGCACGGGAAGCGATGAGTTTTCCCACGGGGCACGTCGTACGGGATGACGGGCGCACACGGCGCCCCTGCCGAGGGGACGAAGAGTCATGCTGAAGGACAAGGTCGCGGTCATCTACGGCGGAGCGGGTTCCCTGGGCGCGGGTGTCGCGAAGGCGTACGCACAGGCGGGGGCGCGGGTGTTCCTCGTCGGCCGTACGGAGGCCGCACTGCAGAAGGTCGCGGCCGAGACCGGAGCCGAGTACGACGTACTCGACGCCGAGGACGAAGCGGCCGTCGAGGCGCACGCGACCTCGGTCGTCGAGCGGGCGGAGCGGATCGACATCTCGCTCAACCTCGTGCCGCGCGGGGACTTCCAGGGCGTCCCCCTCACCGAGATGTCGGTGGAGGACTACACGCGGCCGGTCGTGCGGGGCATCGCCTGCCAGTTCATCACCGCGCGGGCTGCGGCACGCCGGATGACCGCTCAGGGATCGGGCGTGGTCCTCTCCCTCAACAGCGGGTCGGCCAACGGCAGTCCGATGATGGGCGGCACCGCGGCGGCCGACGGCGCGATCGACGCGCTGATCCGCCAGCTGGCCCAGGAGGCCGGGCCGGCCGGTGTCCGCGTCTGCGGGATCTGGACCGCGGGCGTCACCGACACCCTCACGCCCGAGAAGCTGGCTTCCGCGGGCGCTCCGGCCATGGACGAGGCCGCCGTGGCGGCCATCCGCGGCGGGCTGGACAGTCTGCGGATGACGAAGCGTTCGCCCCGCATCGCCGACATCGCCGCGCTGGCGACCTTCCTCGCCTCCGACGCCGGGGTCAGCATCACGGGCACCTGGGTCAACGCGACCGCGGGCATGTTCCCCAGCTGACCGGCCGGCCCCGAACGCTCCTCGACCGGCCGGCCCAGTCGTCCGGGGCCGGCCGGATGTGCCGAGGAGAGTCGCGCCCCTGCCCGACGGATACGGGCGCGCGGCCGGTCAGGCCTGGAGCTGCGGGTAGACGTCGGCGAGGTCGCCGGACACCGCGGCCTTGACCTGACGGGAGGTCTCGTCGGCGAGCACCTCGAACGCATCGCCCTCGATGCCGTCCAGCGCCTCCTTGGCGATGTCGGCCGGCTTCGACTTGGGCTGGGTGACCGCCGCGGTCATGTCGGTGTCGACGTACCCCATGTGCAGACCCGTCACGCCGATGCCGCGCTCCAGCAGCTCGATCCGGATGGCGTTGGTCTGCAGCCAGAACGCGGCCTTGGACGCCGAGTACGCGCCGTGCCAGGCCACCCAGGACAGCGCCGAGAGCGCGTTCAGGATGTGGCCGCCGCCATTGCGCTCGATGACCGGAACGAACGCCCGGGTCACGTTCAGCGGGCCGAAGAAGTTGGTCTCGAAGACATTCCGGATGTCGTCGACCGGTGTGTCCAGGTAGGTGTCCGGCGAGCTGCCGCCGGCGTTGTTGATCAGCACCGTGACGTCGGGTGCGGCCACCACCAGCGCCTCGATCGAGGCCGGCTCGGTGACCTCCAGGGCCAGCGGCACGACCCGCGGGTCGGTGGCCGGCCGGGGGTTGCGCGCGGTGGCGTAGACCTTCTTGACGCCACGGGTGAGGAGATCGTCCACCAGGGCCTTGCCGATGCCTCGGTTGCCGCCGGTGACGAGGACGACTGCGCCTTCGAGAGTGGTCATGCTGGGCTCCAGACAGAAGTGGAAACCGATCGGTTTCCATGACAGTAAACCGATCGGTTTCCAAGGGCAAGGCCAGCCGGTACCCTCAAGGACATGACGACCTCGGCGACCCCCCGCGAGCGACTGCTGAGCGCGGCGGGCGAACTCTTCTACCGCGACGGCATGGGCATCGGCGTGGACGCGCTGTGCAAGGCCGCCGGCGTCTCGAAGAAGTCGATGTACCAGCTGTTCCGGTCCAAGGACGAGGTGATCGCGGAGAGCCTGGCGGGCAGCGGCCCGGTGTACGAGGCCGCCCTGCTGCCGGGCCCCGACGACCGCAGGCCACCACGTGAGCGGATCCTCGGCGTCTTCGAGCGGCAGGACCTGATGGCCGCCGAGGGCAACTTCCTCGGCTGCCCGTTCGTGAGTGCGGCGGTGGAGCTCAAGGACCCCGAGCATCCGGGCAGCGTGGTCGCGCGCCGGCTCAAGCAGCACCTGACCGACTTCTTCCAGGCCGAGCTCGTCGCCGCCGAGGCCGAGGACCCGGGGACCCTGGCCGTGCAGCTGACGATCGTCTTCGACGGCACGAGCGCCCGAGCCGTCGTACAGGCCCAGGCGCTCGCCGGCATCGGCACGACGACGGCAGCCGCGCTGCTGGACGCGGCCGGGGTCAAGTAGCCCGCGCCTTCGCCCAGCCGCCGGTGACCAGGCCACCCGTCACGTGAGACGGGTCTCACCGTGGCAGCACGACTTGTCTATGCAACGAGTTGCATAGCAGGATCGCGGTATGGCGCTCGAACACGCGATCCTTGTCTCCCTGTTGGAGAAGCCGGGCTCGGGCTACGAACTGGCCCGCCGGTTCGAGCGGTCGATCGGCTATTTCTGGGCCGCGAGCCACCAGCAGATCTACCGCGTGCTCAGACGCATGGAGGCAGACGGCTGGATCGACGCACGCGAGGTGGCGCAGGACGGGCGACCGGACAAGCGGGAGTACTCGGTCGCACCCCCGGGCCGGACCGCCCTCTCCGCATGGCTCGACGAGCCGGTCGAACTCGAAAGCGTCCGGCACGACCTCGCCGTCAAGATCCGCGGCGCGGCCTTCAGTGATCCGACCGCGCTCATCTCCGAAGTGGAAGGGCACCGACGGGCACACGCCGAACGCCTTCAGCGCTATCTCACCGGCGAGCGGCGGGACTTCACCGGGCCCGAGGCCCCGGACGAGGACGACGCCGGCCGGGAACTGCAGCACGTCGTCCTGCGCGGTGGCATCGCGTACGAGCGCATGACACTCGCCTGGCTCGACGACGTACTCGCCACTCTGCACCGGCTCGGCCCCCCGCGCTGAGCCTCACCACCCGCGCGCACCGCTCCTCCCCCGCGTCCCCGCACATCGCCGGCCGCCCGGGCTCCGCACCGCCGCCCGGTACGCGCCCGGCCCACCCCCGGCCGTCCACCACGAAAGGTGCACCACCCTCATGACCGACCCGCTGCTGTTCAACCCGCACACCTACGACCCCGCGCATTTCGACCCGGAGACCCGGAGGCTGCTGCGCGCCACCGTCGACTGGTTCGAGCAGCGCGGCAAGCGCAGGCTCATCGAGGACTACCGCTCCCGCGCCTGGCTGGCGGACTTCCTCGCGTTCTCGGCCAAGGAAGGGCTGTTCGCGACCTTCCTGACCCCCGCCTCCGCCGCCGCCGGGCAGGCCGACAAGCGCTGGGACACGGCCAGGATCGCCGCTCTGAACGAGATCCTCGGCTTCTACGGGCTCGACTACTGGTACGCGTGGCAGGTCACCATCCTCGGGCTCGGCCCCGTCTGGCAGAGTGACAACGCCGTCGCCCGCGACCGTGCCGCCGAACTGCTCACCGAGGGCGAGGTGTTCGCCTTCGGCCTGTCGGAGAAGACCCACGGCGCCGACATCTACTCCACCGACATGCTGCTGGTGCCCGACGGCGACGGAGGCTTCGTCGCCACCGGTTCCAAGTACTACATCGGCAACGGCAACGCGGCCGGACTGGTGTCCGTCTTCGGCCGTCGCACCGACGTGGAGGGTCCCGACGGGTACGTCTTCTTCGCCGCGGACAGCAGGCACCCGGCGTACCACCTCGTCCAGAACGTCGTCGACTCCTCGAAGTACGTCAGCGAGTTCCGTCTCGCCGGCTACCCCGTCGCTGCCGACGCCGTACTGCACACCGGTCGCGCCGCGTTCGACGCCGCGCTCAACACCGTCAACGTGGGCAAGTTCAACCTGTGCACCGCGTCGATCGGCATCTGCGAGCACGCCATGTACGAGGCGGTCACCCATGCCCAGAACCGCATCCTCTACGGCCGTCCCGTCACCGCTTTCCCGCATGTGCGCCGTGAACTGACCGACGCCTACGTCCGCCTGGTCGGCATGAAGCTGTTCAGTGACCGGGCCGCCGACTACTTCCGCTCCGCCGGCCCCGACGACCGCAGGTATCTGCTGTTCAACCCGATGACCAAGATGAAGGTCACCACCGAGGGCGAGAAGGTCGTCGACCTGATGTGGGACGTCATCGCGGCCAAGGGCTTCGAGAAGGACACCTACTTCGCCCAGGCGGCCACCGAGATCCGCTCCCTGCCCAAGCTGGAGGGCACGGTCCATGTCAATCTCGCGCTGATCCTCAAGTTCATGCGCAACCACCTGCTGAACCCCGCCGAGTACGCGCCCGTGCCGACCCGCCTCGAAGCGGCCGACGACGCGTTCCTCTTCCGGCAGGGTCCGGCCCGCGGCCTCGGCGCCATCCGCTTCCACGACTGGCGCACCGCCTTCGACGCGTACGCCCACCTGCCCAACGTCGGCCGTTTCCGCGAACAGGCCGACGCCCTCTGCGCGTTCGTGACCACCGCCGCCCCCGACGAGGAGCAGAGCCGCGATCTCGACCTCCTGCTGGCCGTCGGTCAACTCTTCGCGCTCGTCGTGCACGGTCAGCTCATCCTGGAGCAGGCGGGCCTGACCGACTGCGAGGAGGACGTGCTCGACGAGCTCTTCGCCGTCCTGGTACGCGACTTCTCCTCGCACGCCGTCGAGCTGCACGGCAAGGACTCCGCCACCACGGAACAACAGCACTGGGCGCTCGGCGCGGTCCGCCGCCCCGTCGTCGACGAGGCTCGCTCGGCCCGGGTGTGGGAGCGCGTGGAGGCGCTGGCCGGGACGTACGAGATGGCGCCGTGAGCCCACGACCGGCGGGAACGCGACCCCCTGGAAGCCTGTCCCGGTAACGGGACATCGGTAGGCCCGGGTCAATGGCGGCAGCCTGTCCGAAGGATGGGCTGCCGCTGTTTTCCCGGACGCGAACCGGCACATCCATGCATGGCGAACTCAGGAACGCCTTCTCGCGGTGAACTGCGGAGAGCCCGCGTTGCCGGATCGGACGTCGCCCAGATTCCGGGCGGACGCGGTTGGACCCGACTCACCAGGGACTCACTGGTCAACGAGGTTGTGCCTTTGGGTGATCCGGCCGACACAAACGGGGATAGACTCCCCCATCCCTCAGCGGACTCGGCGTATCCCCCCCGGCGCTGTGCCGCGCATTGAAGAAAGGCTCGTGAGATGCCTGAGAATCACTCCCACACCACGGAACTGAGGTCGCAGTACATCGCCCAGGTGGCGGGTGACCTGGAGCGCAACACCAAAGAGCAGGAACGTATCGGCGCGGACATCGAGGCCCTGCAGGAACAACTCACTGCCCTGCAGCACGACCACACCGTGCTGGTGAGCATGCAGCAGGCCCTGACCGCCGGAGACACCGGTGGCGCGGACCTCACTGCGAAGCCGGTCACCAAGGCCGCACCGACCGTGCCTCGTCAGGCCACCGGTGACTCCGGGAAGAGCAAGTCGAAGAAGTCGGTCACCGCGACCGTCAAGAAGACGGCGGCCAAGAAGCCCGCCGCGAAGGCCGCCAAGTCGGCCACCAAGCCGACCCTGGTCGAGTTGATCCGCGGCCACCTCGAGCAGCAGGGTGAACCGCGTTCCGCCGCCGAGGTCTCCACCGCGCTCGGACAGTCCCACCCCGACCGCGGCATCAAAACCACCGTCGTGCGCACCACTCTGGAGGGCCTGGTCGCCAAGAGCCACGCTCACCGCACCAAGCAGGGCTCATCGGTCTTCTACTCCGCCGCGAACGGCGCCGAGACCGCAGCGGCTGAACCGCAGCCCGAGCCCTCGGCAGCCAAGTAGCCGCCCTCCAGGCTCCGCACGGAGAGTCCCACCTCGCACTTCCCCCACCGCATTCGATGGTCCGTCCCGTCATCGGCGTGCGGCCGCTCCTGCCGGGCGCAGCTCTGTACGGCTGCGGTGCAGTGACCCGCCGAATCGGGCGCGTCAGTACATGGGGGAAGCGACGGAGCACCACCCCTGGGCGCTCGAACTCCACGCCTGGGCAGACCCCGTCCGAACCCGCCGCACACGTGGCCTCCCGAACCGAACCGAGTCGGCCGAGGGGCCGACGGCCGAGCCGGCCTCGAACTGCCTACCGGTCAGGGCCTCATGACGCAGCGCCGTCCGCCGGGACCGCGTCCCCTGATGCGGCGTCACCACGGCCGTAGTGGTGGGTGGTGAACATGTACAGGAGCCCGCTGACCAGGACGACGCCTCCGCAGAGCAGCACGACGTAGTTGTCGTACCAGGGCTCCTCCGGGTTCCTGGCCCAGCAGATGTTGATGATGGCGAAGATCCCGTAGGCCAGCGCCGCGGCGTTCACGACGACTCCGGCACGGCCCAGCGTGAACTCACCCGCGGGCTTCCAGCCCTTGAGCCGCGCCCGCAGTGCGGCGAGGACGACCATCTGGAACGAGGCGTAGATCCCGAAGATCGCGAACGAGACGATCTTCGTGAGGGCGTCCTCGGACACCAGCGATCCGAAGGCGATCAGCGCGGGGACGACGGCCGCGACGAGGAGTGCGTAGGTGGGCACCGCCCGGGCGGAAGAGAACTTCTGCAGCACCTGGTGCCCGAAGATCATGCGGTCGCGTGCGTACGAGTAGATGAGCCGGCCGGCCGCCGCCTGGAGGCTGACCGTGCAGGACAGGAACGAGATGAGGACGACCCCCATCACGATCCGGGCGCCCACGTGGCCCATCGCGTCGTACAGGACATTGACCACGGGGTCGGCGTCCTTGCCGGAGATGACCGCGTTGAAGTCCGTCACGGACAGCAGGAGCGTGAGGCAGGTGAAGGTGGCCGCGGCACCGCCGACGTAGATCGTGCGGCGCATGGCCTTGGGAATGACCCGGCCGGGGTGTTCGACCTCCTCCGCGGTGTCACCGCAGGCCTCGAATCCGTAGTACTGGTAGAAGCCGATGATGGCCGCCGCGAGGAACACCGGCGTGTAACTGCCGTTCCCCTCGGTGCCGTAGGAGTCGAAGATGACGCCGAGACCGTGCTCGCGGTGGGTGACCAGCAGGTAGATGCCGACGACCAGCGCGCCGACCAGTTCCCCGGTGAAACCGATGACGGCGGCCAACGAAAGGGCCTTGGTCCCCGCGTAGTTGATCAGAGCGGCCACCAGGATGAGCACCACGGTGCACAGCACGGTGGTGTGCACGGTCGGGTCGAAGCCGAACAGGATCGCGATGTACGGTCCTGCCCCGTACGCCACCGAGGTGATCGTGACCAGGAGCGCCCACATGTAGACCCACCCGGTCATCCACGCCCACCGGTTGCCCCACAGGCGGCGGGCCCAGGGATAGACGCCACCGGCGATGGGGTACTGCGCCACGACCTCGCCGAAGACGAGGGCGACGAGGAACTGCCCTGCGCCGGCCATCAGGAACGCCCAGATCATCGGCGGTCCGCCGGTGGCGAGCGCGGTGCCGAACAGGGTGTAGGTACTGACCACGGGCGACAGATAGGTGAAGCCGAGCGCGAAGTTCGCCCACGGCCCCATGTCCTTGCGGAACTCGGAGGCGGGTGCCTCGTCCGGCGAGCCCGCTCCCGCTGTCGCGTCACTGGTTCCGGTCATCACGACGCCTCTCCGGACTGCTGCGTGCCCTTGATGAGATCGACCGCACGTTCCGCCGCCAGCAGCACGGTCAGCATCGGGTTGATGGTGGGCATCGTCGGGAAGATCGAGGCGTCGACGACGCGTACCCCGCTGACGCCGCGGACCCGCAGCTGCGGGTCGAGGACAGCCAGCGGATCGTCGGCCGCCCCCATGCGGCAGGTGCCGGCCGGGTGGTACACGGTGTGCGCGACCTTGCGTCCGTACTCGGACAGCTCGGCGTCCGAGCGGACGTCCGGCCCCGGTGCGACCTCCCGCTTCAGCCAGTCCCGCAGCGGTGCGGTGGCCGCCACCTCACGGGCGATCCTGAGGCCGTCGACGATCGTCTTCTCGTCGTGCCCCTCGGGGTCGGTGAAGTACCGGAAGTCCAGACAGGGTTTCTCCGTCGGATCGGCGCTGGCCAGCCACATCCGGCCCACCGAGCGGGCCCTGGGCACGTTCGGCGTCATGCAGACGCCGTGCTCGAGGGCGGGGTAGCCGAGCCGTTCGGTGTTGACAGTGAAGGGAACTTGGTAGAAGTGGAACATCAGGTCGGGGCGCGGGCCGCTCGGATCGCGGCGCAGGAACAGTCCCGCGTCCGAGTCCATGGCCGAGTTCGGGGGCAGCGGCCCGTGCGTCTCCCAGACGATGACCGACTCCGGGTGGTCGAGGAGGTTCTCGCCGACGCCCGGCACATCGGCCCGCACCTCGATCCCGAGCTCCCGCAGCTGATCCGCGGGCCCCACACCGGACAGCATGAGCAGGCGCGGGGTGTCGATCGCTCCCGCGCACAGCAGCATCTCGCGCTCGGCTCGTACGGTCGTGGTCGTGCCCTCGCTGTCCCGGGTCTCGACGCGGGTGAGACGGCCGGCTTCGTCCGGCAGCAGCCGGTACGCCCAAGTCTCCAGCCGCACCGTCAGGTTGGGGCGGTCCAGCACCGGGTGGAGATAGGCGACGGAGGCGGAGGAGCGCCTGTTGGTCTCCGGTTCGTACGCCAGGGAGAAGAACCCGGTGCCCTCGGCGAACGGCCGGGCGTTGAAGTCCTCGATCACCGGGACGCCGAGGGACGCCACCGCGGCGGTCACGAAGTCGCGGGCGATCGGATTGCGGTCCTTCTCGGCGACCGGGACGACGTGGTTCTGCAGTCGGTGGCGATAGGGAAGCAGCACATCGGGACCCCAGTCCGTGCACCCCCGGTCGACCCAGTCGTCGAGGTCCTCGGGCAGCGGAAGGAAGCTGATGAGGGTGTTGTGCGAGGAGCAGCCGCCCAGCACCCTGGCCCGTGAGTGCAGGATGTGCGAGTTGCCGCGCGGCTGCTCGACGGTCGTGTAGCCGTAGTCGAACTCCGAGCCGAGCAGATTGATCCAATTGCGCAGGCGCAGGATGCGGTCGTCGCCCACATCGCTGGGACCGCCCTCGATGACGCAGACGCGGCAGTCGCGGTCCTCCGTCAGTCGGGCCGCCAGCACACAGCCGGCGGTGCCTCCGCCGACGATGACGTAGTCGTACTCCGGTTCATCTGTCATGGACCGCTCTCCAGCCATGCTGTGTTCCGCCTCTCATCCCTTGAACCAGCCGGACGGGCCGGGCGAGAGGTTCTGGTAGATGTGCTTGGACTCCTGGTACTCGCGCAGTCCCGTGGGGCCCAACTCGCGCCCCACGCCGGACTGTCCGAAGCCGCCCCACTCCGCCTGGGGCAGATACGGGTGGAAGTCGTTGATCCACACCGTGCCGTGCCGCAGTCGCCCTGCGACGCGCTGCGCCCGGCTCGCCTCGCCGGTCCACACACCGGCCGCGAGCCCGTAGCGGGTGTCGTTGGCGAGTTCGACGGCTTCGTCCTCCGTCCGGAACGTCTCGACGGTGACCACCGGTCCGAAGACCTCCTCCTGGACGATGCGCATCGACCGGTCGCACCCGTCGAAGATCGTCGGCAGCAGGAAGAAGCCCCGCGCGAGGTCGGGGTCGTCGGGACGCCTGCCTCCGGTGACCACCCGCGCGCCCTCGGACCGGCCGATGTCGATGTACTTCTCCACCTTGGCCCGGTGTCCGGCGGAGCTGAGTGGACCGCTCTCGGTGAGCGGATCGAGGCCGCTGCCGAGCCGGATGCGGGAGGCACGGTCGGCGAGTTCCTGAACGAAGCGGTCGTGCCAGGTCTCCTGCACCAGCAGCCGCGAGCCGGCCGAGCAGACCTGCCCGGAGTGCAGGAAGGACGCTTCGAGGGTGTGGTCGATCGCCGCCTCGAAGTCGGCGTCGTCGAAGACGACGTTCGGGTTCTTGCCGCCCAGTTCGAGGGCGATGTTCTTCACCTCGCGGGCCGCCGACTCCATGATCCTGCGGCCGGTGCCGAGGCCACCGGTGAAGGACACCAGGTCGACGTCCGGGTGCGCTGTCATCGCCGAGCCGACGACGGCGCCGGAACCGAGGACGAGGTTGGCCACACCGGGAGGTGCGCCCGCCTCCTCGATGAGCCGCATCATGGAGATGGTCGTGAGCGGGGTGATCTCGCTCGGCTTGAGCACGAACGTGTTGCCCGCCGCGAGCGCCGGCGCGACCTTCCAAGAGGCCTGGAGCAGTGGGTAGTTCCAGGGGGCGATCAGCGCGCAGACCCCGACGGGCTCGTGGACGACACGGCTGAGGACGTCCGGTCCGGCGTCCACGACGCGCCCCGCGTCCTTGCCCGCGATCTCGGCGAAGTAGCGGAAGGCGTTCGACACGTCCTGGACGTCGATGCGTGCCTCGGCAAGGGTCTTGCCGGTGTTCAGCGTCTCTTCCCGCGCGATGTCCTCGACGTCCCGCAGGAGGTACTCCGCCACCCGGAACAGCACATCCGCTCGCCGCTGGGTCGGCGCGGCCGCCCAGTCCGCGGAACGAAAGGCCCGCTTGGCGGCCTGCACGGCACGGTCGACGTCGGCCGCACCGCCCTCGTCGACCGTGCGGACCACGGACGCGTCGTAGGGGTTGACCACCTCCCGCGTCTCGCCCGCCGCACTCCCGACCCACTCGCCGTCGATCAACAGATCAGGCATTTCCGCCACTCCTCCCTGCAGGCCCCGGGCCGTCCTGCCGCCGAACCTCCAACCTGCGTCAGCACCCAAGCCGCACGGGGGCGGCACACCGCATCCGGCCGGGGCGGGGGCACAAGTTGACTCCGCTGGTCTATGGGCGGGGGCGTGGCCCTCCGCGATGCTTCGGTGCCGGCCGGGACGCCCCCGGGCGTCTCGACGACACACGAGTCGGCACCGCCCGAACGTCCTCGGGTCGTCCGGCGTCATAGCGGTAGCCGTTGCTGAAGGAGCGCCATGAACGCCACGACGCCAGTACCCTCCCGCGCCCGATTCGTGCCCGTTGCCGTGCTGATCGGCGCGCTGTTGTACGGGACCGCCGCCTGTGCGGGCGAGTCGTCGTCCGGGGTTTCCGCAGCGGGAACCGCCGCGACGGGGAGCGAGGCGGCCTGGAAGGAGCCGGCCTCGTACACCTACACGCTGACGTCGAGCGCGGGCGAGCGGATGCTGCTCGGGACCTTCGAGGTGACGGTGCGGGACGGGAAGGTGCGCAAGGCAGTCGGTCTCGACGACAGCGCTCGGCGGGTGGTGCGACGCGCTCCCGGTGAAGTGCCCACCATCGGGGAGCTGTTGGGGGAGCTGGAGCAGGCGCGGCGCGACCACGCGCACAAGGCGGACGCGGAGTACGCGGCCGACGGTCACCCGGTGCGGATCTCACTGGACCGGGAGAAGGACGCGATCGACGACGAAGCCCTGTATGTGATCGACTCGTTCGCACCGGGCGTCGGTTAGCGCCGCGCACGTCGACGAACGGGGTCGCGCCGGGAGTTGGCCGGCCGGTTCCGTCAGTCGAGGGCGTCGAGCAGCTCTCGCTCGCGGGCGGCGCTGAGGCCGGCGCGTCGCACACGGTCCAGGCCCTGCTCGCGTTCCCAGAGCAGAGTGTCGGCCAGCAGGTCCGGCCGTGGCCGGTGTCGGAGCCCGGCCGCACGGGCCGCGGAGCCGGCGCGGGCCGACCAGCCCTCCCAGCCCGGCTCGACCAGCCACATCGGCAGCGATTCCGGCCCCATGTACTGCACCACGTCGTGGGCGAGCAGCCAGGCCGAGTCGGCGGTGACCACCGGTCCGGTGTGCCCGCCCGCGGCACGGGACAGCGCGATCCACTCCTCGAAGGGAACGACGGGGCCGACAGCGTCGTAAGTGCCGGTGGTCCCCGCCTCGGCGGCGTCGAGGAGCCAGTCGGTGAGGTCGCCCACGTCGATCACCTGTGTCGGCATGGTGGGCGCCTCGGGAACCAGCATCGGCCCGTGCGGATCGCGTGCGGCGCGGGCCACCCAGTAGCCGGAGCGGCCACTGTGATCGCCCGGTCCACCGATGAGACCGGCCCGTGCGATGAGGAGGCGGTCGCCGAGGGCCGCTGTCGATGCCTGTTCGCAGGCGGCCTTCGCCTCGCCGTACAGCTCGCGGTCGACCTCACCGCGGTCGGTCGCGGGAAGCACGGCCGCGGACTCGTCCGCTCCCGGTGCGGCGTGCGCGGCGTAGGCGCTGACGGAGGACAGGTAGGTCCAGTGGTGGGCTCGGCCGGCCAGCGCGTCGAGTGCCGTACGGACGAAGCCCGGCTGCCACGACACCTCGACGACCGCATCCCACACACGGTCGAGCAACGGCTCGTACGCCGAGGGATCGCGGCGGTCGGCGGCCACCAGCTTCGCTCCGTCCGCGACGTCGCCGCTTTCACCGCGCGCGAGACACGTCAACCGATGGCCGCGTGCGAGAGCCCGCCGCGACAACTCCCGCCCCACCCACGCTGTACCGCCCAGAACCAGGATCTCCATCCCGACAGCCAAGCACCGCGCACACCGATCGGCCGCCGGGCTTAGCTGACAGCAGACCCCGACGGGAGGCTCGCCGGGCGCGGCGCGGCGATCAGGAGGCGCGCGAGGTGTGTTTGAGTTCGATCTCGACGAAGGCCAGCGGGCCGTCGCCGGCATTGACGACGTCGTGCTCGGCGCCGGCCGAGCGGGCGTAGGACTCCCCCGCCCGCAGGTCCGAGTCGGTCGCCGAGCCGTCCGGCGCGACCGCGCTGATGCGACCGTCGGTCACGGGAACGACCACGTAGTCGTGCTCGTGCAGATGCGGGCCGGTGCGGGTGCCGGGCTCGAAGTCCCAGCGGGTGACGCGGACCTGCTCGTCCTCGTGCTGCACGCTCGCCCTGGCGGTCGTCGTCATCGAACCGTCTCCTCGCTCTCTTCCGTGCGCGGCCTCGGCCCCAGGTCAGGGACTTGATCCTCGCTTCAAGCCCAGTGGAACACACATGGCCTCACCACCTCACGACGTCACCCGCCCGACCTCGACACCCCGGGCACACCCGGCACCCACCCGGCCGCCGCGACCCCGTGCTTCAACCTCCTGAAGCATCGACCGCGCCCGCTCCCCGAGTGAACGCCCCATCCCGGCAGACTTATTGAAGTCTTGAAGTCACGACCACCCGCGGACGTAGTAATGCCGACGAGAACTATTGACAGCTCCATGACATGTGACTTCACTCACGACGCAGGGCTCCGGAACCGGTTCCGGTACCGCTTCCGGACCCGCTCACCCCCCACCGCTCACAGAGGAGGAGTGCCGTGTTACCAGATTCCCCCCGCCCGGCCACCGGCCGGGCGCGCACAGGTCCTGGCTGGGTCGCCGTACTGGCGGCGTTCGCCCTGGTGCTCACGGCGCTGTACGCGGCTTCGTCGCCTGCCAGCGCGGATCGCTCGACCGCGGACAAGGCGGACGTCGTCCGGGTCGCGGAGTTCCTGGCCGAATGTCCGTACAGCCACCGTCTGCCGGACGACCCGATCGTCTACCCGGGGCTGCCCGGCGCGTCCCACATGCACAGCTTCTTCGGCAGCCGGGTGACCAACGCCAATACCAAGGTGACGGACCTGCTGGGCTCGTCGAGCACCTGCAGCCCGGCCGTGGACACCTCGTCGTACTGGGTGCCGACCCTCTACCGCAACGACCAGGCGGTCGAGCCCACCGGAACCACCTTCTACTACCTGGGTGAAGGCGTGAACGACGCCGTCATCCAGCGCACCCAGCCCCTCCCCCAGGGCCTGCGGATCGTGGCCGGCAACGCGAAAGCGACCGGTACCGGCGACCCCACGTCCGTCGCCCGGTGGTCTTGTCTGTGGCACGGCGAGGTCAACCCCTCCAAGGACTTCGTGACCTGCCCGGCCAACTCGATGCTGGAGTCCTACCTCGACTTCCCGCAGTGCTGGAACGGCAAGGACCTCGACTCCGCCGACCACAAGAGCCACATGGCCTACCCGGTGAACGGCGCCTGCCCGGCCAGTCACCCCGTACCCGTGCCGAAGTTGCGCCAGGTACTGCGCTACCCCGTCACCGGCAGCACCCAGGGGCTGCGGCTGGCCTCCGGCGCCGGTTACACCATGCACGGCGACTTCTTCAACGCCTGGCCCGCCGCAGAGATGGCACGCAGGACGACGAACTGCATCAACGCCATCGTCAAGTGCGGAGCCGACGGCAATCCGTCCTGACCGGTGCGGTGCCCCAACCTCACGGGAGGGGCACCGCTCCACCGCACGGCCCCCGAGACAGGAGACTGGCATGGCGACAGCCGCGGCACGGGTGGGCCGCGCGGGCGGAGCACCTCTCGTCGCAGCGCTGCTGTGCGTCCTGTCGACCGTGTCCGGGTGTGCCGGCGCGCAGCAGTCGGCCGGCCCACCCGCCCCGGCAACCTCCGCCGCCGGCTCCCCGGCGGCCGTCTCCGGCTCGGCCGGCCGGAGCACAGGCACCTTCAACAGCACGGACGTCGCCTGGATCCAACTGCTCATCGCCATGGACGACCAGGCCGGTACCGTCCTTCAACTCGCCCCGCAACGCGGTGACGACCCCGCACTCAAGCGCTGGGCGGCCGGTGTCGCACGCGACAACCGCACCCACCTGACAGCACTTCGCCGGCTCCTCGACGACGCAGGCGTCCCGGACAGCAATCCGCACGAGGGCCATGACATGCCGGGCATGGTCAACGCCGGGGAACTCCAGACCCTCAAGAGCACGTCCGGGGCGAAGTTCGACGGTCTGCTGCGGTCCGCGCTGCGGGAGCACCTCACCCAGGCGGAGAGCATGGCCCGGGCAGAGCAGGACAACGGCTCCGCCCCGGACGTCACGAAGCTCGCGGCCACCGTGGAGCACTCGACCGCGGGACACCGGCGCCGTATGCCCGGCTGAGAGCGCACACGCTCCGTTCGGCGCGCACGCTCCGTACGACGAGTGGGCGCGCGTCCGGCCGGCTGGGGGCGCTACACGCCCTGGCCCTCGCCCACTTCCTGGGCGATGCGCTCGAACTGCGCGGCCATCGCCTCCTGGAGAGCCTGGGCCGCCGACAGCGGGCGGACCATGACCGTGAGGTCGTCGATCCTGCCGTCCCCGTCGAAGTGCAGGAAGTCGCAGCCCTCGATCTCCCGGTCGCCCACCTTCGCCTTGAAGACGAGTGCGTGGTCGCGGCCTTCGGCGTCGGCGATCTCGCGGACGTAGTGGAAGTCGGTGAAGACGCGGGTGACCCCGCGCAGGATGGCCATGGTGATCGCCCTGCCCTCGTACGGCTTGAACACGACCGGGCTGGTGAACACCACGTTCTCGGCCAGCAGCGCCTCGATCGCGGCGTGGTCCTGGGCCTCCACCGCCTTGCGGAAGGGGTTCATCGCACGCCCGCCTCTCATACTCAATTTTTTGATTAGGTGTGGAAGAGATTACTTGCCGAGATGACCGAACATCTAGTCTTGGGCACATGGCATTGCGCAACGCGGTCCTGGCCGCGCTTCTCGAGGGCGAGGCGTCGGGGTACGACCTGGCCAAGGGCTTCGACGCCTCGGTGGCCAACTTCTGGATGGCGACCCCGCAGCAGCTGTACCGGGAGCTGGACCGCATGGCGTCCGACGGACTGCTCGAGGCCCGGCTGGTACGGCAGGAGCGGCGGCCCGACAAGCGCATGTTCTCGCTGACCGCGGCGGGCCGCCGGGCGCTGCACGCGTTCACCGCCGAGCCGCCCCGACCCACCGCCATCCGCGACGAACTCCTGGTCAAGGTCCAGGCCGTCGACGACGGGGACACCGACGCCGTACGTGCCGCGATCGCCGAGCGGCTGGAGTGGGCGCGCGCCAAACTGGCCCGCTACGACCGGATGCGCACCCGGATCCTCGGCGGCCGCACCGAGGAGGACTTCTTGGCCGGGGCGGAGCGGGTCGGGCCGTATCTCACGCTGATGCGCGGCCGTTCGTTCGAGCGGGAGAACATCCGGTGGGCCGAGCGTGCCCTACGGGTACTCGAGCAACGGGCTGCGGTACGGGGCTAGTTGCCGTGCGGGCCGCGAGTCGCGCTCCGTCCGCATCAGCCCACCGTATTCCCGTCGATCCATTGGGTGGCCTATGGCCGAGAACGGGCTGCCTATTGGTCACCTATGGGTGCGGGCGCCTACCTTCGGAGCATGTCGAAGATTCTCTTTGTGATGACCGGCG
This sequence comes from Streptomyces sp. NPDC058371, assembly GCF_042723265.1. NCBI lineage: Bacteria > Bacillati > Actinomycetota > Actinomycetes > Kitasatosporales > Streptomycetaceae > Streptomyces > Streptomyces sp. NPDC058371. The sequence goes on from NZ_JBHXJC010000002.1 coordinate 354,490, forward strand.
CCGACCACTGGACGCTGGCGGACGGTACCAAGCACCCGACCGGATTCTGGGCGGAAGAGGCGGTCGCGCCGTACGAGGCGTTCACGGCGGCCGGCCACGAGGTCGTCGTCGCCACGCCCGGTGGCGTCGTACCGACGGTGGACCGGGGGAGCCTGGCGCCCGAGGTCAACGGCGGACAGGAGGGCGCCGACAGGATCGAGCGCGTACTGGCGTCGAGCGCCGAGTTCCAGCGGCCGATCCGGTTGGAGGACGTGCGGCTTGACGACTTCGCGGCCGTCTTCTACCCCGGTGGCCACGGCCCGATGGAGGACCTCGCGGTGGACGCCGACTCCGGCCGCCTCCTCACCGTCGCCCTGGAGTCGGGCAAGCCCCTGGGCGTGGTCTGCCACGCCCCGGCCGCGCTGCTCGCCGCCCGGAAGGAGGACGGCAGCAACGCCTTCGCGGGCTATCGGCTGACCGGCTTCACCAATGCGGAGGAGACGCAGGCCGGGTTCGCCGGCAAGGCAAAGTGGCTGCTCCAGGACCGGCTCGTCGAGGCGGGCGCGGACTTCCGGGAGAGCGAGCCGTGGGCCCCGCACGTGGTCGTCGACCGGAACCTGGTCACGGGCCAGAACCCGGCCTCCTCCGCCCCGCTCGCCGCCGAGCTGCTGAAGAAGCTCGGCTGAGCGGAAACTCACCCGCGACAGGACTCCGCCCCGGGGCGGGCCGGCACTCCGACGCCGTACCGGCGGACGGGTCCGGGCCGCAGCCGGGGCTTCGCGCTGTCACGCGAGCCGTCGTCCGTCTCCCCGGTCGCGGGCTTCCGGCCGGGGAAAGGTCCACTCCGCAAGGTCCGCGCCGCCCCCGGATCCGCGTCCCGTCCAACCGGAAACCGTTCCTGCACGTGACCGCCGCCGCCTGAGCGCCGATACTGCGAGAGGATGATCTCATCAGGAGGTACCCATCATGAAGATGCTCATCAACGTCGCGGAGACGGTGGTCGCGGACGCGCTGCGAGGCATGGCGGCCGCGCATCCGGAGCTGACGATCGATGTGGAGAACCGGCTGATCGTACGGCGGGACGCGCCGGTAGCCGGAAAGGTCGGGCTCATCTCCGGTGGAGGCTCCGGGCACGAGCCGCTGCACGGCGGTTTCGTGGGCCCCGGAATGCTGTCGGCGGCCTGTCCCGGCGAGGTCTTCACCTCCCCGGTGCCGGATCAGATGGCACGCGCGGCGGCCGCCGTGGACAGCGGCGCGGGCGTGCTGTTCATCGTCAAGAACTACACGGGTGACGTGCTCAACTTCGACATGGCGGCCGAGCTCGCCGAGGACGAGGGCGTCCAGGTCGCGAAGGTCCTGGTCAACGACGACGTCGCGGTCACCGACAGTCTGTACACGGCCGGCCGGCGCGGCACCGGGGCGACCCTGTTCGTGGAGAAGATCGCCGGGGCCGCCGCCGAGGAGGGCGCGCCGCTGGAGCGGGTGCAGGCGCTGGCCAAGCAGGTCAACGAGAACTCGCGCAGCTTCGGGGTCGCGCTCAGTGCGTGCACCACCCCGGCCAAGGGCAGCCCCACCTTCGACCTGCCGCCCGGTGAGCTGGAGCTGGGCGTCGGCATCCACGGCGAGCCGGGCCGGGAGCGGCGCGCGATGATGACCTCACGGGAGATCGCCGACTACTCGGTGCACACGATCCTGGAGGACCTCAATCCGCGCAATCCCGTGCTGGTGCTCGTCAACGGGATGGGGGCGACTCCGCTCCTGGAGCTGTACGGCTTCAACGCGGAGGTGCAGCGGGTGCTGACCGAGCGCGGTGTGCCCGTCGCCCGCACCCTGGTCGGGAACTACGTCACCTCGCTGGACATGGCCGGCGCCTCGGTGACGCTGTGCCAGGTGGACGAGGACCTGCTGCGGCTGTGGGACGCACCGGTGAAGACGCCGGGCCTGCGCTGGGGCATGTGAGTCCCGCCGTCGTCCGGTCAACGTACGCACCACCAAGGAGATCCTGTGCTCGACACCGACTTCTTCCGCCGTTGGATGGCGGCGACCGCCGCGTCCGTGGACCGCGAGGCCGAGCGACTCACAGCGCTGGACTCACCCATCGGCGACGCTGATCACGGCAGCAATCTGCAGCGCGGCTTCACCGCCGTGGTGGCCACGCTGGACAAGGAGTCACCGGACACGCCCGGGGCCGTACTCATGACCGCCGGGCGGCAGCTGATCTCGACCGTGGGCGGCGCTTCCGGACCGCTGTACGGCACCTTGCTGCGGCGTACGGGCAAGGCGCTCGGGGACGCGGCCGAGGTCAGCGAGGAGCAGTTCACGGACGCCCTGCGCACGGGCGTCGACGCGGTGATGGCGCTGGGCGGAGCCGCGCCCGGCGACAAGACCATGATCGACGCCCTGGTGCCCGCGGTCGACGCGCTCGCGTTCTCCTTCGCCCGGGCGAAGACCGCCGCCGAGGCGGGCGCCGAGGCCACGACGCCGCTGCAGGCCCGCAAGGGCAGGGCGAGCTATCTCGGCGAACGCAGCATCGGGCACCAGGATCCCGGAGCCACGTCGGCCTCGCTGCTGGTCGCCGCGCTCGTGGAGGCAGCAGGTGAGTGACTCAACGGACAAGCTGGTCGGCGTCGTCCTCGTGTCGCACAGCGCGGCCGTCGCCGCTTCCGTCGCCGAGCTGGCGGTGGGTCTGGCGGGCGGCGGCACGACCGCCCCGGTGGCGCCCGCCGGCGGCACGGTGGACGGCGGTCTCGGGACGAGCGCGGAGCTGATCGCCGCCGCGGCCGCTTCGGTGGACCGGGGCTGCGGGGTCGCCGTCCTCACCGACCTGGGCAGCGCCGTCCTCACGGTGAAGGCGCTGCTCGCGGAGGGCGACGAGCTCCCCGGGAACACGCGTCTGCTCGACGCCCCCTTCGTCGAGGGCGCCGTCGCCGCAGTGGTGACGGCCTCGGCGGGCGCGGACCTCGCGGCGGTCGAGGCGGCGGCCGCGGAGGCGTACTCGTACCGCAAGGAGTGATCCGGAGCGGGCCGCGAGCCCCCGCCCTTCCTGGGCGGGGCCTGCGCCATGCTCCGGCCGGCGGCGGGCGGGAGGGCCGCCCGTACCGTCGCCGTTGGCGGGCGGCCCGCGGGTCCTCCGTCGGCCCGAGCGCGCCCGCCCTCAGTTCTCGCTGATGAACTTCCGCGCCAGCGCCTCCCCTTGGGTCACCGCGGCACGGTGGTTCTCGATCGGGGACACGCTGGAGTTCTTGAACACGATGTACGTGACTCCCGAGTCCGTGCCGCCGCCGCGGGGGTCGGAGCGGATACCGAGGCCCTCGGCGGTCGCGTAGGACGCCTCCCCGATGATCTCGCGCGGACCGGTGTCGCCGACGACCGCGTACTGGACCCGGTCCTGGTAGATCACGGCGGCGACGGAACCGCCCCGGACTCCGTGGTCCCGGTGGTTCCAGATCGGCCCCGCGGACGGCACGACGATGTACGGGAGGGTCTCGGCGTCCAGGTGTCGCCCGTCGGACTGCTGAAAGGCCGTCGACGACGAGAAGAGCGGATCGGTGCGCGCGTTGCAGCGGGTGCCGGGCCGCCCGTCGCAGTCGATGTCCATGTCCGCCTTCCAGAAGACGGCGCCCTGCTTGCCGCAGACGGGAATCGTGGCGGGGACCCCGCCGTCGGGGCGATAGCGCCCCTTCGAGACGGGGGCGCAGTCACGCACTTCGGCCAGCAGTTCACTGGCGAGGACGCTCCCCTCGCGCGCCGCGGGGGCGTGCGGTCGAGGGGCAGCGGTGGCGGTGGGGAGCGTGGTGGGGGCGAGCAGGGCGGCACTGGCCGCGGCCAGTGTCAGCGACTGGACACGCACGATAAAGGACCCTCTCCTGGGGGACATTGACGGTCACTCACCACAATCTGGTGCGGGTCCGTGAGTGCGGCCACTGGTGGGGGTCCGGACGGTGCACGGCACGGGTCCGCCGCATGCTCCGCGGGTGGCCGGGCGCCCAGGTCGCTTCCGGGCGGCCGAGGGGCCGGGCCAAGTCGGCCCGGCCCGCTCGGCCGACCTCGCCGGCGCGGCATCAGCGACGACAGCGGTCCGCGCCGTCGGGCATGAACTCCCGTGGAAGGAAAGCGAGTTCACGCCGCGTCAGGTATCAGCATACGTAGCCTCCGACCGAGTGGTCGAACAGCTCCGGCTTTCCGCTCCCTCTTGATGTGATCGCGTCAGTCATGGCATACAGGTACAGACCAATCCCGTCGAGGGAAGGCAGGGCCGTGCGACGCATACCTTTTCCGGTGATCTGCGGCTCGCTGCTTCTGGTGGCGTCCTGCGGCTGGGGCGGACAGGGCGATGAGCAGGGCGGCCGGCCGCCCTCGGCGCCCGCGGGAGTCACCGCGGCGGCGGGCAGCGCGACCAGCGTCCACGTCATGTGGAACCTGGCGTCCGGAGACCCGAAGGTCACCGCATACGAGGTGTATCGCGGGACCACGAAGGTGACGGACGTGCCCGGCGCGGAACACATGGTGGACGTCACCCGGCTAGAACCGTCCACCACCTACGTCTTCACCGTCCGGGCCAAGGACGCTGACGGCGACGTCGGCCCGCCGAGCGAGCGGGTGAGCGCCACGACACCGGCGGCCGTCGCCGCCGACGACCACGCCCCCAGCCGCCCCGGCACGCCGAGCGGGAAGACGGTCGGCAGCCGGGCGGTCCAGCTGTCCTGGGCCAAGTCGACGGACGACCGGAGCGTCGCCTCGTACGACATCTACCAGGGCACTTCGAAGATCCACAGCGTGGGCGGCGGGCAGACGGCGACCGTGGTGACGGGACTCCGGCCGGGCACGCGCTACTCCTTCACCGTCAAGGCGCGTGACGCGGCCGACAACGTCTCGTCGGCGAGCCGGGCCGTCCGGCTCACCACCGCCCCGGGTTCGGACGACGGCCGGGGCACCGCGCCCACCGCCTTCCGTGCGACCACCCATCGGGCGGACGGCGCCTACTACCTCGACCTCTCCTGGGTCCCGCCGGAGACGGACGGGGTGATCACGGAGTACCAGATCAATCTGGACGGGGAACCGGCGACCTCACTGGTGTGGGGCGACGGCCCGCCGGACGGCAGGGCCACCTACAGCTTCTACATCGGAAAGGAAGCCGGGGTCGGACACCGCGTCCGGATCCGGGCGAAGCTGCCGGACGGTACCTGGGGCGGCTTCTCTGCGGAGCGGACGGTGACGACAGGGAGCAAGTGATAAGCGAGCATTAGGGTGGGTCGCGTGACCCATAGGGAACCCAATGCCGCGCCGCTGGATCTCCCCCTCCTGCGCACCTTTCTCGCGGTCCATCGCGCCGGATCGTTCACGGCGGCCGCCCGGCTGCTCGGGCTCTCCCAGCCGACCGTGACGACACAGATGCGCCAGCTCGAGAAACAGCTGGGCCGTGAGCTGTTCGAGCGGCAGCCGCGCGGGGTGGCGCCCACGGCGGTGGCCGACGAGCTGGCCGCGCAGGTGGCGGAGCCGCTCGACACGCTGGCGGTCATCGCCGACCGCGGCGGACCCGGCGCGGACCGGCCCCCCGAACCGGTGCGCGTGGCGGGCCCCGCCGAGCTGCTGTGCACCCGGGCGCTGCCGGCCCTGGCACCGCTGACGGGCCAGGGCGTACGGCTGCGGGTGACCACCGGGCTGACCGACGAACTGCTGGACGGGCTGCGGGGCGGCCGCTTCGATCTGGTGATCGCGACGACCCGGCCGCGCGGTCGCACACTGACGTCCGTGCCGCTCGGCGACGAGGAGTTCGTGCTGGTCGCCGCCCCCGAGTGGGCTCGGCGGATCGGCCCCGACCGGGTCGCGGCCGAGGGCGCCGCCGCGCTGCGCGGGGCGCCGCTGGTGTCGTACGCGGAGGATCTGCCGATCGCGCGCCGCTACTGGCGGCATGTGTTCGGCGTACGGCTGACGGGGCAGGCCGCGATCACGGTGCCCGATCTACGGGGTGTGCTGGCCGCGGTGGCCGCCGGTGCGGGGATCACCGTGCTCCCCCGCTATCTGTGTCTGGCCGAGCTGGCCTCGGGTGCGCTGGTCCCCTTGCTGTCTCCCGAGGACCCGCCGATCAACACCTCGTACCTCGCCCAGCGCCCCGGCGCGCCGGACCATCCGCATGTCTCGCTCGTGCGGGAGCGGCTGCTCCAGGCCGGCCGCACCTGGTGAGACACCGGCCGCACCATGACGCGGCAGCGGTGCACGGGGCGCCGCCCAGGAGCAGTCCAACGCACTGCGATGCGCCAGCCGGAACCGTGACAGGCCAACGGGCGTCGGCCGGTCGAAGGAATCTTTCACCTGCCCGGTCCCCGTCCGCATGCGGTCCGGGCCCGGGACGCGTTGGCTCTCGCTTGGGCAGCACGGCCGTTTCCCAATCCTCGGCGGCTCATGGGATGTACCGCCAACCGTGCCGCCGGAGGGCAGTCCTATGCGTACTACTCAGATACTCCTCCGCTCCGGCCTGACGGTGGCCGCCGCCGCTGCGCTTCCGCTCACCCTGGCCGCCGGGTCGGCGGCCGCGTGGGGTTCCGGGATCTCCGTGAGCACCAGCGGATCGTCGGTCACGGTCACCACCAGCGCCTGTCCGGGCAGCAGCGGCAACTTCGGCAACGCCTCGCTGCTCACCAGCAGCCAGGCGAACTTCGCCCAGGGCCGCCAGGCGCCGTTGACCGGGACGAGCAACACGCAGTCGGCCAGCTGGTCGGGTGTGAGCTCGGGAACGTACACGGTCATCGTGGTGTGCCAGAACGGGACGACGGCGGGCACCCAGTCCATCGTCGTCTCCGCGCCCACCATCTCCGCGACGGCCTCGCCCTCGCGCGGGGTCATGGGCGGCCTGGGTGGTGCCACGAAGGACTACGGCATGGCCACCGTGGTCGGCGGCGGGGCGCTGGTGGCCACCGGCGCCGTGGCGGCGGCCTGGTTCCTGCGCCGCCGCTCGAAGCCGCACCGGCTCTGATCAGCGGGATCGGCACCTCTCACGCGGGCGGCCGCCCACCGGCTTCGGCCGGCCGGGCGGCCTCCTGCTGTGGCGCGTTCGGCTCGCCCCCCAGGTGCGCGAACTCCTCCAGCGCGTGGGTCAACCACTGCGTCCAGAACGTCTCCAGGTCGATGCCGGCCCGCAGGACGAGGTGCTGGAGGCGGTCCTGCGGGGCGTCCTTGCCGGGCGGGAAGTCGCGCTCCTGGATCCGCTCGTAGTCCGCCAACTGCCGCTGGTGCAGGTCGAGATGGCGGCGCAGGTCCGCCTCGATGCCGTCCGTGCCGACCACGGCCGCGGCGCGCAGCCGCAAGAGCAGCGTGTCACGCAGCGGCTTCGGGTCCTGTGAGGCGGCCGTCCAGCGGGCGAGCTCCGCGCGGCCCGCGGCCAAGACCTCGTAGCGCTTCTTCTGACCCCTGGCCGGCTGCTCGCTGGGCAGGGCGCGGATGTAACCCTCCCCCTCCAGTTTTCCCAGCTCGCGATAGATCTGCTGATGCGTCGCCGACCAGAAGTAGCCGATCGACCTGTCGAACCGCCGGGTCAGCTCGAGGCCCGACGACGGCTTCTCCAGCAGGGCGGTGAGGATCGCGTGCGGCAGTGACATGGAGTCATCCTAGGGACGCCCCCGGGACCCCGGTCCCGGGGGAAGACGGCCCCGCTACAGCGCCGCCGCCAGCTCGGTGCCCTGCTTGATGGCGCGTTTGGCGTCCAGTTCGGCGGCCACGTCGGCGCCGCCGATGAGGTGCACGCTGCGGCCCGCGGCGCTCAGCTCCTCGTACAGGTCGCGGCGCGGCTCCTGGCCGGTGCAGAGCACGATCGTGTCGACCTCCAGGACCTGGCTCCGCCCCTCGACCGTGACGTGCAGCCCCGCGTCGTCGATCCGGTCGTACCGGACACCCGGAACCATGGTGACGCCCCGGTGCTTGAGCTCGGTGCGGTGGATCCAGCCCGTGGTCTTGCCGAGCCCTCCACCCACTTTGGACGGCTTGCGCTGCAGGAGGTGGACGGTGCGCGGTGTGACGGGCCGCTCGGGCGCGGCGAGGCCGCCGGGGGCCCGGTAGTCCATGTCGACGCCCCAGTTCCGGAAGTACGTCGCCGGGTCCTCGCTCGCCTTGTCGCCTGCGTCGGTGAGGTACTCGGCGACGTCGAAGCCGATGCCGCCGGCGCCGAGGATCGCGACGCGGTCGCCGACGGGGGCGCCGTCCCGCAGGACGTCGAGGTAGCCGACGACGCTGGGGTGGTCGACGCCGGGGATCTCGGGGGTGCGCGGGCTGACGCCGGTGGCGACGACGACCTCGTCGTGGTCGTCCAGTCCGTCCGCGGTGACGCGGGTGTTCAACCGCACGTTCACGCCGTGCAGTTCGAGCTGCGTACGGAAGTAGCGGATCGTCTCGTCGAACTCCTGCTTGCCGGGGACCTTGCGGGCCACGTTGAGCTGGCCGCCGATCTCGGGCGCGGCGTCGTAGAGCGTGACGTCGTGGCCGCGCTCGGCCGCGGAGACCGCGCAGGCCAGTCCGGCGGGGCCGGCGCCCACCACGGCGACGCGCTTGCGCAACCGGGTCGGCGCGAGGACCAGCTCCGTCTCGTGGCAGGCGCGCGGGTTGACCAGACAGGAGGTGATCTTGCCGCTGAAGGTGTGGTCGAGGCAGGCCTGGTTGCAGCCGATGCAGGTGTTGATGGCCTCGGGCCGCCCGGCCTCGGCCTTGGCGACGAAGTCGGGGTCGGCGAGCATCGGGCGGGCCAGCGACACCATGTCGGCGTGGCCTTCGGCGAGCAACTGCTCGGCGATCTCCGGGGTGTTGATGCGGTTTGTCGTCACCAGCGGGACGGATACGGCGCCCATGACCTTCTTGGTCACCCAGGCGTACGCACCACGCGGCACCGAGGTCGCGATCGTGGGGATGCGTGCCTCGTGCCAGCCGATGCCGGTGTTGATGATGGTCGCGCCGGCGGCTTCCACGGCCTTGGCCAGCGTGATGACCTCGTCCAACGAGGAACCGCCGGGCACCAGGTCCAGCATGGAGAGCCGGTAGATGATGATGAAGTCCTCGCCGACCGCCTCACGCACGCGCCGGACGATCTCCGCGGGAAAGCGCATCCGGCTCTCGTACGAGCCGCCCCAGCGGTCCTCGCGCTGGTTCGTGCGCGCGGCGATGAACTCGTTGATCAGATAGCCCTCGGAGCCCATGATCTCCACGCCGTCGTAACCGGCCTGCCGCGCGAGGCGGGCGGCGCGCGCGTAGTCGTCGATGGTCCGCTCGACCTCGGCGTCGGTGAGCGCGTGCGGCGGGAAGGGGCTGATCGGGGCCTGGAGGGCGCTGGGGGCGACCAGATCCTGGTGGTAGGCGTACCGGCCGAAGTGGAGGATCTGCATCGCGATCCTCCCGCCCTCGCGGTGCACCGCGGCGGTGACCTCCGCGTGCTGCTCGGCCTCCGCGTCGGTGGTCAGTTTGGCGCCGCCCTCGTAGGGCCGTCCGACCTCATTGGGCGCGATGCCGCCGGTGACGATGAGGCCGACGCCGCCGCGCGCGCGGGTGGCGTAGAACTCCGCCATGCGCTCGAAGCCGCGCTCGGCCTCCTCCAGGCCCACGTGCATGGAGCCCATGAGGACACGGTTGGGCAGGGTGGTGAACCCCAGGTCGAGCGGGTTCAACAGGTGCGGGTAACGGCTCATCGGCCCCTCCGTGGGCGGTGTCGTACGTCTGTTGTAGACGACCGCGCCGATGTTGTGCAACTAGTTGCACAACCGGAGGGACCGAGCTCACACCGTCGGCCGGGAGGCGGTCAGCCGAGGGGTCTGACGCCGATCACGACATGGGCGTACCTCTCCTCGCAGACGGCCAGGCGGGCGAGCAGGCCGGCGCGGGCGAAGGCCTCCACGGCGGACGGCGCCTGGAGTTCGCTCGTCTCGACGAGCAGACAGCCGCCGGGGGCGAGCCACCGGGGCGCTTCGGCGGCGACGCGGCGCAGGACGTCGAGACCGTCCGCGCCGCCGTCGAGGGCGACCAGCGGTTCGTGGTCGCGGGCCTCCGCGGGCAGCAGGCCGACCTCACCGGTGGGGACGTACGGAACGTTGGCGGCCAGGACGTCAAGCCGGCCGAGCAGGGTGCCGGGGAGCGCCGCGAACAGGTCGCCCTCGTGCACGTGCCCGCCGAACGGGGCGACGTTGCGGCGGGCGCAGCGCACCGCGGCGGGGTCGATGTCTGCGGCGTGCAGTTCGGGTCCGCCGAGGGAGGTGGCCAGTGCCGCGCCCACCGCCCCGGAGCCGCAGCACAGGTCCACGACGACGGTCGCGTCGCGCGCGTGGGCGACGGCCTGCTCGACGAGGAACTCGGTGCGGCGGCGGGGTACGAAGACACCCGGATCGACGGTGACACGCAGACCGTGGAACTCGGCCCAGCCGACGACGTGTTCCAGGGGCAGGCCCGCGACGCGACGGTCGACCATGGCGGCCACCTCGTCCGGGGTGCGGGCGGTGGAGAGGATCAACTCCGCCTCGTCCTCGGCGAAGACACAGCCTGCGGAGCGGAGTGCGGCGACAACGGAAGCGGGAGAAAGAGGTGGCATGGAAGCCGAGAGCCTTTCGAGAAACCGAAGGGCGCTCTCGCGGACGCCTACCGGCGGTCCGCGCTGCCTTGAGGTGAGAGCACCCGGCCTGACACAGCGGTAATGGGTCCCACCTCCTCGGCAAGTCCTCGACTGGGGCCGTCCACAGCCGGGACGGCCACATTACAGGAACGGGTCAGACGGCGACCGTCTCCTCCAGCTCCTCTTCGGCGTCCTCGGCCTCGACGGCGCGCACTTCGGCGGCCGGCTCCCGCCGCACGACGGCCTCGGCAGCCCGGGCCCGCATCCGCTCGACGGCACCGGCGACGGCGGTCACCAGCAGGCCGACGACGAGCCAGACGACGAGCCTGGTCACGTTGCCGGAGAGTCCGTCACGGCCGAAGTAGAGGAGGCTGCGGACACCCTCGACGAATCCCGCGCCGTTCCAGAAGGCGTGCAGGGTGCCGAAGAAGCCGCCCTGGAGCTCGGGCCGGAAGAGGCCTCCGGAGCTCGTGAAGTTGAGCATCACGAAGAGCACCATCATGGCGAGAGTGGTCCATCGCTTGAGGAAGGTGTGGAGTCCGATGCCGATGAAGAGAATGCCGGCGGAGTAGAGCCAGCTCATCCCCCACACACCCGCGAGGTCGTGGTGCGCGAGATGGAAGACGGGCCCGGCGAGCAGTGCGCCGATGACGCTCACGACGCCGGAGACACCGACGGCCAGCAGGGCCCGTATCCGCATGGACAGGGCGCCACCCGCGGCGCCGAGTACGGCGACGGACGCATAGGAGCCGATGCTCAGCGCGATGAGCAGGAAGAACAGGCCCTGACCCGTCGGGTCGTCGGACACCGTCGGGGTCACGTCGGTGACCTTCAGCGGTTCGCCCTGCTGGGCCGCGACGGGCGTGAACACCTTCTCGACGGCGGTGGCGCCCATGTCGGACGCGGCGGTGGCGACGAGGAGCTCCGGCGCCTTGGAGTCCTGCACGTAAGCGCCCGTGATGTCACGGGACTTGAGGAGGTCGACGGCCTCCGGGCGGCTCGTGACGGTCCGGACGTCGAGCTGGTCCCCGGCCTTGTCCTTGACCGTCTGGGCGAAGACCTTCGTCTCGGCTCCGGAGCCCACGACGGCCACGGGGAGATGGTGCGGCTCGGGCGTGACGAAAGCGCCCATGTAGGCGAGCCCCATGCCGACGCACATCAGCAGCGGGGTGATCAGGTGCGTGAGCACATGGCGCAGGGCCGGGGAGCGCAGGCCGGTGACCACGATTCCTCCATTGGTTGGCATATACAACTCGCTATCAAGTTGTACTATACAACCAGGAGAGCCGAGGAGGTGTTCCGTGACCGCAGCCGAGAGGTCCGGTGAGACCGTTGTCACTGATCAGGGTCCAAGTGGGCGGAGTGCCACCACCACGCACGTGGCTGCCGACGGCGCCGGCCGGGACACCGTGCCGGCCATGACGGGCGACACGGCCGTCGAGACCATCCAGCGGGAGATGACGACGTTCGCCCGGCGCGCCCGGGCCACGGCGGGGCGGATGCATCCCGAGCTCTCGCTCGTCTCGTACACGCTGCTGGGGCATCTGGAGGAGCGCGGCGGCTGCCGGTCCACCGACCTCGCCGCGCACTACGCGCTGGACAAGTCCACGGTGAGCCGGCAGGTGGCGGCCCTGGAGCGCGCCGGGCTCATCGAACGGCGGCTGGACCCCGAGGACCACCGGGTGCAGGTGCTGCATCTGACCGAGGCGGGCACGCGGATCCTCGCCCAGGTGACCGAGAGCCGCCGGTACGCGTTCCGCGAGCGGCTCGCGGGCTGGCCCGAGGAGGACCTGGCCCGGTTCGCCGGCTATCTGTTGCGCTACAACGCGGCGGCGTCCGACAGCTGATCGGGGACGTCATCCGGCGGTTGACCAGGGGGCGTCCGGCGGTTGATCAGGGGCGGTGTCCTGCGGTTGATCAGAGGCGGTGTCCTGCGGTTGATCAGAGGCGGTGTCCTGCGGTTGATCAGAGGCGGCGGCGCGGGCCGCCGCCGACGTGCGTCAGCTCAGAAGTTCCGGCACCCGCGCCGCCATGAAACGGGTGGTGCGCCGCAGCCGGAACCCCAGGGCCTCGTAGAGCCGGATGGCCTCGGTGTTCCCGGCGCCGGTGTGCAGGAAGGGGATCTCGCCGCGTTCCCGGATGCCGTGGGCGACCGCCAGGATCAGCCGAGTGGCCAGTCCCTCACCCCGGAAGTCCGGGTCGGTGCAGACCGCGCTGATCTCGGTCCAGCCGGGCGGGTGCAGCCGCTCCCCCGCCATCGCGACGAGAGCGCCGTCCCGCCGAATCCCCAGATACGTGCCGAGCTCCACGGTGCGCGGCAGGAAGGGACCAGGTCTGGTCCGCTCGACCAGGTCCAGCATCTCCGGTACGTCGGCGGGGCCCAGCCGCACGGCCTCCGCGTCCGGCACCGCGGCGATCCCGTCGTCGACGAGCTGTACGCCCTCCAGGCTGAACGTCACCTCCCACCCTTGCGGAGGCTGCCCGCGGAAGCCGGCCAGCGGCGCCTCCCCGCCGGGACCCACCAACACGGCGAGGTCGTCCCAGTCGTCGGCGTCGGGCTCGTCCGGAAGGGCCAGCCAGGGCGACACGTCGACGGGGTAGCGCAGCACGCGGCCCCGGCGCTCGGCGAAGAGGGCATGCGGGCCGGTGAGCGAGGCGAGGGCGGGGTTGTCGAGCACGTGACGTTCCGCGCTGCCGGCATGCCCTTCGGGACTGCTGTCGTGGCGCGCAGGACTGCTGACGTGCTGTCCGGGACTGCTGACGTGCCCTTCGGAACCCATGTCGTGCCGTGCAGGACTGCTGACGTGCTGTTCAGGGCCCGTGGCCTGTCGCGCCGCGTTCGTCGCGGGCCGTTCCGCGCTCGTGGTGCGTGATCCCGCGCCCGCCGCGAGTGGATCGGTGTGCGTCCCGCTCACGTCGGGCCTCGTCTCCGTGCTCATTCGGCGGCCCCGGCTCCGACCTCGATCACGATCTTGCCGCGTGCATGGCCGTCCTCGACCTCGCGCAGTGCCTCGCCGGCGCGCTCAAGGGGGTAGGTCCCGGTGACGAACGGCCGCAGCCGGCCGTCGACCACGAGCCGCGCCACCTCGTCGAGCACCGCGGCCGTGCGGGCTCGCTCGACGGGCAGTCCACCCAGCCGCGCGACCGTCTCCCGGTCGGCTCCGGTGATCAGCTTCGACCGGTCGGTCAGCAGCGTCGCGGCGGCCTCGAGCACCTCACCGCCGACGAGGTCGAAGACGGCGTCGACACCGTCCGGCGCGGCCGCCCGTACCCGCTCGGCCAGGTCCGGCCCCGACGGGACGTGCACGGCGCCGAGTGATTCGACGAAGTCCTTCTTGCCGTCGCTCGCGACCCCGACGACGCGCAGCCCCGAGGCGTGGGCGATCTGCGTGGCCGCGACGCCGACACCGCCGCCGGCGCCCGTGATGAGCAGCGTCGCTCCCGACGGCAGATCCAGCTGGCGTACGCCGTCGTAGGCGGTCGCCGCCGCTACGGGGAGCGTGGCGGCGTCCGTGAAGGACAGTTCGGCCGGCTTGTGCGCGGTCACCGTCACGGGCAGCAGGGCGTACTCGGCGTATCCGCCGGCCACCGGGTTGCCGAAGACCTCGTCCCCGGCCGCGAAGCCGGTCACGTCGGCGCCGAGCTCCTCGACGACACCGGAGACCTCGTTGCCGAAGACCGACGGCAGTTCGGACGCGGGCCCGCCGGGGCGGCGGTAGCCGGTGCGCTGCTTCCAGTCGACGGGATTCACGCCCGCCGCGCGCACCGCGACCAGGACCTGGCCGGGGCCGGGACCCGGACGGTCCCGCTCGACGAGGGCCTCCGTCTCCGGGCCACCGTGCTGGGTGAAGACGTACGCCTTGGGCATGGCTGCCTCACTCTCTCCTCGCTGTCACCGGCCACCGGGGCCCGGGGTCTGCTCTGGCGAAAAGGAAGATCACGGCGTCGCTATTCCCGGGGCGGCCGACTGTTCATACGGCCGCAATATCGAGGTCATCGGCCCCCAGGGCGCCGGGTACGCTCGGATTTCTGCGTACGGTTGAATGCGTACGCACGGAGCGCGCGGGGGTCGACCCAGGGACGACACGGCCCCGTGCGCGCGCACGGCGGGCACGCACGTCCCCGCAGGTACACGCAGGTACACGCAGGTACACGCAGGTACACGCACTGATCACGACCGATCCCGGCGGACCGTCGAGGGACGGCCTGGAGGCACCACCCCCATGAACGTCACCCGAGGCTTCAGCGGGCGCGCCCGCGTCCGCAACGCCGGGCTGCCGCCCGGCCAGTACGACTCGGGCGACGACTGGCCCGTCCTGTCCGCCGAGGTCACGCCCGACCTGGCGCCGGCCGACTGGACCTTCCGGATCGACGGTCTGGTCGCCGGGCCGCGCACCTGGGACTGGGACGAGGCCCACGCCCTGCCGCCGTCGGCGTACGAGGGCGCCATCCACTGCGTGACGAGCTGGTCGAAGTTCGGTGTGCGCTTCGGCGGTGTGTCCCTGGACGCCTTCCTGGCGGCCGTGCGTCCGGACGCGAAGGCCACACACGCCGTCGCCTACTCGCACACCGGGTACACGACGAACCTCCCGCTGGCCGACCTCACCGGCGGACGCGCCTGGATCGTCTGGGAGTACGACGGGAAGCCGCTTCCGGCCGAACACGGCGGCCCGGCACGGCTGGTCGTGCCGCACCTGTACTTCTGGAAGAGCGCCAAGTGGATCGCGGGGATCCGGCTCCTCGACCACGACGAGCCCGGCTTCTGGGAGCAGAACGGCTACCACGCGCGGGGCAATCCCTGGGAAGAGCAGCGGTACTCCGGTGACTGAGACCGCCGCATCCCCGACCGCCGGGGCGTCCCGCCCCATGACCGAGACCTCCGGACTGCGATGACCAGGACCTTCGTACCCCCGACCCGGTTCGCCGTGCCCGGGCGGATCTCCGTCAGCGCCCAGGCCGCGGCGCACTGGCAGACGGCCACGCTCACCGAGATCCGCCACGAGACACCGCACGCGTCGACGTTCCGTTTCGCGGTGCCCGGCTGGGCGGGTCACCTGCCGGGACAGCATCTGATGCTGCGGCTGACCGCCGGCGACGGCTACGCGGCCCAGCGCCACTACTCGCTCGCCTCGCCGCCCGACGACACCGGACACATCGAGCTCACCCTCGACCACGTCGACGACGGCGAGGTCTCCGGCTGGTTCCACACGGTGGCCGAACCGGGCGACCAGGTCGAGGTGCGCGGGCCGCTCAGCGGCTTCTTCGCCTGGCCCGGCGACCGGCCCGCCCTGCTGGTCGGCGCCGGCTCCGGTGTGGTCCCGCTGATGTCGATGGTGCGGCACCATCGCGCCCGTGGGCTGACGGTCCCCCTGCGGCTGCTCGTCTCCGCGCGGCGCCCCGAAGAGCTCATCTACGCACGGGAGTACGGCGAGGAGACCACGCCCGTCTTCACGCGCAGCGCGCCGCGGGGTGTGCCGGTGGGCCGTATGTCGGCGGCCCATGTGGCGCCGCTCCTGGCCGAACCACCTTCGGGTGGGTGGGAAGCCTATGTGTGCGGTTCCAACGGGTTCGCCGAGCATGCCTCGCGGCTGCTGGTCGAGGCCGGCCAGCCGGTGGACCGCATCCGCATCGAACGCTTCGGCTGAGCCCAGCGGATACCTGTCAAGCGCTTCGGCTGAGCCCAGCGGATACCTGTCAAGCGCTTCGGCTGAGCCCCGATACCTGTCGAGCGCTTCGGCCGAGCCCCGCGGATACCTGAGCCGCGCGGATCCTGCGCGGTGTCGCCGCCCATCCATGTCCGGGTCGGGTCCTCAGGAGTGCGGCACCACGGCCACCGGACATGTGGCGTGGTGGATCAGCGCGTGGGCGGCCCGGCCCAGACCCGTCGCTTTCGCGCGGCGGCCGACGACCAGCAGCCCGGCCCCGGTGGACGCCTTCAGGAGATGGTGTCCGGGGTGCCCGTAGACCACGTGCTCGGTGACCATGAGCTCCGGGAACTTGTGGCGCCACGGCTGCAAAGTGTTCGTCAGCACCCGCAACGAGCCGTCCTCCTTCTCGGCCACGTCGCCGGGAACGGGAACTCCGGGCGCGTAGCCGCGCGGCGGCGGCACCGTCCAGGTGTGCACGACATGCAGCGGCGCCGAGCGGGTGGCGGCCGTTTCGAAGGCATACGCGAGGAGTTCGTCGGCAGGACGGTCCAGGTCGAGCCCGAGGACCACGGGCAGATACGGGGTCCGGCCCGGCGGGGTGCCGTCCACCGCCGGCATCCGCTCGTCCTCGGGGAGTTCACCCGCGCGGACGAGCACGACCGGGCGCTCGGCCGCCGCGGTGACGGCGAGCGCGACGGAGCCGACGAGGAAGCCCGCGAACCCGGTGAGCCCACGGGAGCCGAGGACCGTCATCTCCGCCTCCGCGGCCGCCGCGAGCAGCGCCGGGATCGCGGGCGCCTCGGTGCGACGGGCGATGATGTCCAGGCGCGGGTGTGCGTACGACAGTTGGATGGCGGCCCGGTCG
Organism: Streptomyces sp. NPDC058371; assembly: GCF_042723265.1. Taxonomy (NCBI): domain Bacteria; kingdom Bacillati; phylum Actinomycetota; class Actinomycetes; order Kitasatosporales; family Streptomycetaceae; genus Streptomyces; species Streptomyces sp. NPDC058371. The sequence continues at coordinate 371,561 of NZ_JBHXJC010000002.1, forward strand.
AGCGGGGCACGGGCCGGGAGGTCGACGTCGGGGAGCGGGGCGGGCGCGGCCGGTTCGGTGCCCGCGTGCAGCAGCCGCAGCGGTAAGCGGCGGCGCTCGGCCTCGCGGGCGGCCCAGTCGGCCGCGTCCAGACCGGCCCGCGAGCCGTCGACGCCTGCGGTGATGGTGCGCGTGCTCATGGGTCCTGCCTTTCGGGAACGCTCACGGCTCCTGCATTCGGGGAGTTCGGCATCCAGCGGGCCCGGACCGCCGCCTCCGGGGACGCGATGGCGCGCTCCGCGCGTCGGGCAGTCGGCGTGCTCCCGCGCGCGTGGCCCGCCGTCCGGCTGTCCAACTCCGTTGTGTTACGCGGGTTCCACGGAGAGCGCGGATCAGTCGCGCCGTGCCGGAATCGGGCCGGTTCGCCGCAGGCAGGCGAGGCCGTCGGCCCCCGGGAAATTCGCACGGCCGACCCGGAATCCAAGCGATCGGCGGCGTGGTCCGGCAGCCAGGCGATCAACGCCGCGGTGGTGGCTCCGAGTTGGGCCGGGCAACCCTACGCCGGATTCTGCACGCGACGCGCGATACGGGCGTGCTCCCGCAGTGCGTCCGAGAGGGCGGACAGGACCGGCTCGCCGCTCTCCACCAGGACCCGTCCGCCGACGACGGTGGTCCAGGCGCGGGCGGGCCCGCAGCGCAGCCACGCCTCGACCGGGTCGCTCAGTGCACCGGCCAGTGCCACTTCGTGCAGGTCCCAGACGACAAGGTCGGCACAGGCGCCCGGTCGCAGATGGCCGAGTTCGTCGGCGCGGCCCAGACAGCGGGCCGAGCCCCGGGTGGCGATGTCGAGGGCGTCACGGGCGGTCATCGCGCCGGGCCCGCCCCGATAGCGGCCCAGCAGCAGGGCCCCACGGGTCTCCATCCACAGCGAGGCATGGTCGGTCGAGGCCGAGCCGTCGCAGCCGATGCCGACGGGCAGCCCGAGTTCGCGCATCTCCCGGACGCGGGCCGTGCCACCGCCGATGAGCATGTTCGAGCTCGGGCAGTGGGCCACCCCCACGCCCGCCTCGGCCAGCCGCCGCAGTTCGGCGTCGTTCGGATAGATGCAGTGGGCGACCCAGGTGCGGTCGCTCATCCAGCCGGTGTCCTCGAAGTACTCGACGGGCCGGCAGCCGTAGGTCTCCAGGCAGTAGGTGTCCTCGTCCCGGTCCTCGGCGAGATGGGTGTGCAGACGTACGTCGTGACGCTCGGCGAGTTCCGCGGTCGCCGTCATCAGCTCCTTGGTTACCGAGAACGGCGAACACGGGGCGAGGGCGACCCTGACCAGGGCGCCCGGCTCGGGATCGTGATGGGCCCGGATCAGCCGCTCGCTGTCGGCCAGCACTTCCTCGTCGGTCTGGGTGACGCTCCTCGGTGGCAGTCCCCCGTCCTCCACGGAACGGGTCATGGAGCCGCGTGTGGCGTGGAAACGGAAGCCGATGTCCCGGGCGGCGCGGATCTCGGCGTCCACGAGCCCGGGCCGGGGGTGGACGTACAGATGGTCGGAGGAGGTGGTGCAACCGCCCATCAGGAGCTCGGCCATGCCGACGTACGCGGACACGTAGGCCGCCTCCTCGTCGAGCGCGGCCCACAGCGGGTACAGCGTGGTGAGCCAGTCGAAGAGGGAGCCGTTGACGGCGGGCGCGTAGGAGCGGGTGAGGTTCTGGTAGATGTGGTGGTGGGTGTTGATCAGGCCCGGGGTGACCAGGCGGCCCGCGGCGGAGACGGTCCGGCGGGCCTCGGGCTCACTGCCCGGTTCACCGACGGCGGCGATCCTGCCCGCGTCCACGGCCACCCAGCCACCGGGGATCTCGCGTTTCCCGTCCACGACGAGCAGTCGGGCGTTCTTCACCAGTAGGTCCACGGCGTCATGCTAGAAGCCAGGAGGGCCCGGTCTCGTGGAAACGCTCCCGGCTCACCGCCCCTGGTCGAGCAGAATCCGTGCCAGCTCGTGCGGCTGGGAGAACATCGGCCAGTGGCCGGTGTCCATCTCGACCAGGCGCCAGCGCTCGCTCTTCAGCAGGTCGGCCACGTCCTCGTTCGGCTCGGGGCCGTCCAGCAGGCATTTGACGTAGGTCACCCGGAGCTCGCCGAGCGAACGCTCCAGCACGGCCGGCTCGGTCAGCGAGGCGCCGGGATGCGGCGTCGCACCGGCCGCGATACGCGCGATCTGCTCGCTGCTGAGCCCCTGGCCGTCGTACTCCTCGGCGGTCAGCGGCGCCCAGAATCCGTCGTTCTCGGCGAGCGACTCCTCGAACCTCTCCTCGCCCTGCCACCAGCCCGCGGCGAACGACCCGCCGTCGACGGGGACTTCGGAGTCGACGAAGACCACCCGCGCCAGCCGGTCGCCGATCCGCTCGGCCGCCTGGCCGACCGGGATGCCCGCATAGCTGTGTCCGACGAGGACGACATCGCGCAGACCGAGCCGTGCGACTTCGCTCACGATGTCCTGGACGTGGGTCTGCTGCCCGGCCGGCACACCCTGCCGCTCGGCCACTCCGGACAGCGTCAGGGCGTGCGTGCCGTGTCCCGCCGCCCGCAGTTCGGGCACCACCTCGTCCCACGCCCACGACCCCAGCCACGCACCCGCCACCAGTACGAATTCACTCATGGAGAAAACGTAGCGGGGAGGACGGACAATGCGCCGCCGGATCGCGGCTCCGGCCGGGGCCCGCCGGGTTCCGGTCCCGTCCCGGTGCCGCCGTCCCGGGGCCCTGGCGGGCCTTCGACAACGACCGTACGGTGTGATCATCCGCACCTCGATGTCAAAGGTGGTCCTTGATGGCCCTGTTCGACCTCCCTCTCGATGAGCTCCGCGGCTACCGCAGTGCCTCCGCCGAACCCGAGGGCTTCGACACCTTCTGGGCCAAGACGCTCCAGGAGGCGCGCGAACACGAGCTGGGAGCCCGCTTCGAACCGGTCGAGACGCAGCTGAAGGTCGTCGAGGTGTTCGACGTGACGTTCGCCGGTTTCGGCGGGCACCCCGTCAAGGGGTGGCTGACCCTGCCGGCCGGGACGGACGCGCCGATCCCCACGGTCGTCGAGTTCGTCGGCTACGGCGGCGGACGCGGTCTGCCGCACACGCATCTGCTGTGGGCGGCGGCGGGCTACGCGCACTTCGTGATGGACACCCGTGGCCAGGCGAGCGCCTGGGGCGGCGGCGACACCCCGGACCCGGTGGGCAGCGCGCCCGCGTACCCCGGCTTCATGACCCGTGGCATCGAGGACCCGGAGAGCTACTACTACCGGCGGGTGTACACGGACGCGGTACGCGCCGTGGAGGCCGCCCGCGCCCATCCGCTGACCGACGCGCGGCGCACGGCCGCCGTCGGCGCGAGCCAGGGCGGCGGCCTGACCATCGCCGTGGGCGGTCTGGTCCCCGACCTCTCGGCGGTCGCGCCGGACGTGCCGTTCCTGTGCGACTTCCCGCGCGCGACGACGCTCACGGACCGCGACCCGTACCGGGAGATCGGCCACTACCTGAAGACGCACCGCGGGCGCACCGAGCGGGTGATGCGCACGCTGTCGTACTTCGACGGAGTGCACTTCGCCGCGCGCGGCCGGGCGCCCGCGCTGTTCTCGGCGGCTCTGGAGGACCAGACCTGCCCGCCCTCGACCGTCTTCGCCGCCTTCAACGCGTGGGCGCACGAGGACAAGACGATCGAGGTGTACGACTTCAACGACCATGAGGGCGGCGGCCCGTACCAGGAGGCGGCCAAGCTGCGCTGGCTGCCCTCGTACCTCTGAGAGCCCGTCAACAACCCGCCGGGGCGGCCGTCAGCCCGCCGACCCTCGCGGTACGACCGTGGCCAGGACGGCGGGCAGGGGGTACCAGTCGGCGGAGACGACGCTGGCGTGCTGCCCGGCGAGCAGATTCACCCGGTCCAGGGCCTGGGCCGGGGTGGGGTTGGTGCCGTCGATCGCCGGGGCCACGTTCTGGGCGTCGGTCATGACGACCAGGTAGTGCCGGTCGTCGTACCAGGCGGTGTCGATCGTGCCGTTGGTGTAGGTGGCGGCGTCGCCGTCGAAGACCACGAACCAGGGGCGGATCGTCGTGTCCGGGTAGCGGGTGCGCGGATCGCCCGCCGCGGCGCCGTGCACGGCAGGGAAGGCCGAGGCCTCCCGCAGACGTCCGGCGGCGGCCAGGTCCCGCAGATGCGTGGCGTACTCGCGGTCCGTCCACAGCGAGTCCGCGGGGTTGCCCTCCTCGACGGTGCCGGGGATCAGCTCGATGACGAACTTGCCGGCCAGCGAGGTGCGCGCGGGCCAGCCGTCGGCGCGTACGGCCGAGTCCAGGTCGGGGTGGGAGCCGACGACGTCGGCGGGGCGCAGCAGGGCGTCGCCGAGCTTCGAGGTGAGCAGGGCGTCCAACTGGGCGGGGCCGCGGCCGAGGTTGGCCGCGAATCCGTCCTTCATCTCGATCTTCAGCTGGATCGGCCGGTGGCCCGGGTGGGCGTCGTGCCAGGCCTTGAGGTCGGCGAGGCAGCCGCCGAGGTCGCGGTTGCGTGACTTGGTGCGCAGCTCGGCCGCGTTCGCCGCGTTCGCGCAGTTGTTGTCGTTGCCGAGGGGGTTGCTGTGCGAGACCCGCCAGGAGGCGCCGAACACATTGGTCCACACGTCGAGTTCGAGCATGCCCGCGCCGGAGTCCAAGGCGTCGGCGAAGTACGGGTACTTGGCCTTCTCGTAGGCGTTGTGGACGCCGACCGAGGTGCCGGCCGAGTAGCTCGGGTCCGCGGCGGTCGCCTGGGAGCCCGTGGCGACGGCGAGCACGCCCGCTGTCGCCACCGCCAGTCCGGTACGCGCCAACGCCGTCAGGTGTCTGTGCATGTCCCCTGCCTCCTGCGCCCTCGGTGGTCAACCGACGTGCAGCGTAGGGGCGTTGGGTGACATGCGGAAGATCGGGGGATGAAGGGACGGAGCGCGGACGCACTCCCGCGGCTTCCTCCGGGACGGATACGTTCCCCGGGTTCCCTCCAGTCCGACCAGTCGGTACGTTCGGGGCGGCCGGCGCGCCGCCCGCGCTCCGGTGTCCCGAAGGACGACGGAGGTCCCATGTCCGCGCACGCGCCTCACACTCAAGGCCACTGCGACGCCCGCTTCGCGGCGGTACGCACGGCCTTCGAGGAGAACTTCCGCGACCGCCAGGAGCTCGGCGCGGCGGTCACGGTCGTACACCACGGCGAGCCGGTGGTGGATCTGTGGGGCGGCTGGGCGGACGCGGCCCGCACCCGGCCATGGGAGCGCGAGACGCTGGTGAACGTGTGGTCGACGTCGAAGGGGCCGACGGCGCTGTGCGCGCACATCCTCGCGGACCGGGGGCTGCTCGACTTCGATGCCCCGGTCGCCGCGTACTGGCCCGAGTTCGCCGCGGCGGGCAAGGAGTCGGTGCTGGTACGGCATCTGCTGTCGCACCGGGCGGGTCTGTCCGGGCTGCGCGAGCCGCACACCCTGGCGGAGCTCTGCGACTGGGAGCTGACCGTCGGGCGGCTCGCGGCGCAGGAGCCGTGGTGGGAGCCGGGGACCCGGTCCGGCTATCACGCGCTGACGTACGGCTTCCTCGTCGGCGAGGTGGTGCGCCGCGTCTCGGGGCTGTTGCCGGGTGCGTTCCTGGAGCGGGAGGTGACCGTGCCGCTCGGGATCGACTTCACGATCGGGCTGCCGGAGAAGGAGGCGGTCCGGGCGGCCGAGCTGGTGCGTGCGCCGGCGTCGACGACCAGTGAACAGGCCGCGGTGTTCGCCCGGTTGACGCCCGCGGCCCTGGCCGCGCTGACCAATCCGCTCGTCGGCGCCGCCGAGGCCAACACCGCGTGGTGGCGGGCCGCGGAGATCCCGGCCGCCAACGGCCACGGCACGGCACGCGCGATCGCCGCCCTGTACGGGATCTTCGCCCGGCACGGCAGGCACGGCTCTCGGCAGGTGCTCTCGCCCGAGGCCGCCGAGCGGGTGCGCGAGGGACAGGGCCGCTGCCGTGACCTGGTGCTGGGCGCCGGATTCGAGCACGAGACGGAGATCGGGCTCGGATTGTGGCTCAGCGGACCCAACGGTTCGTACGGGCCCAACCCGACGGCTTTCGGACATGACGGTTTCGGCGGTTCCTGCGGTCTCGCCGACCCGGAGGCGGGTGTCTCCCTGGGGTACGTCATGAACCGCATGGGCCCGCACATCGCCGACGACCCAAGGAAGACGGCGCTCGTCGACGCGCTGTACAGCGCGCTCTGAACAGGCTCGCGGCACAGAACGGGCGCGGACTGAAATCGGCCGAACTCTTCGACCGCTCTTCCCTAGTGGTTTAGACCAATGCTAGATGTGGTCGCGCAATGAGCCCGCACGGCTACGCCTTGTCACCAACAGGAGGCGCGGACATGGCCCGCACCACCCCCGCACCCGAACACGAGCCCCGCTACTGGCACATCGCCACGCAGCTGCTGGGCGAACTCAAGGAAGGGACCATTCCGCCCGGCGCGCGCCTGCCGGGCGAACGACAGCTGGCCGCGCGCTTCGACGTGAGCCGCGAGACCGTCCGCCAGGCTCTGCAGATGCTGCGCCGCAGCGGTCTGGTCGCCACGGACAAGCGCGGCAGCCACGCGACGCTGCCCGGGACCGCGGCCGAGCACATCCCCTCGCTCGACTTCCCCGTCGGGGCGCACACCACCGAGCCCTGTGCCATGCACCGGACGAGCGTGACCTGGGAGACTCCCCCGCCGGAGCACGCCGAGGCGCTCGGGCTCTCGCCCCTGCGGCCGACGCTGGTCCACCGCTACGAGTCGGCCACGGCGGACGGCACGGGGCTGCGCACGGCCGTGACGTCCTTCTCCGCCGTCGCCGTGGCCGAGGTCGAGGAGCTGGCCCGCTACCGCGACCGGGCCGACGGCGAGGCCTCGGCCCAGCTGGGGCGCGCGTACGACTGGATGCGCAAGGCCGGACTGACCCTGCACCACCGGGACTCCATCACCCAGCTCCCCCGCTCGGTACGGGTGACCCGGCAGGTGCGCGACCAGTACGACCGGCCGCTGGAGATCACGGACCTGGTGGTGGACGCCCAACAGGACGCCCTGGTCTACGAGTTCACGCTGCCGGCGGCGGTATGAGCCGTGCGTGCGGTCACGTCTCCGGCGCCCGGGGCGTGCGTCATGAGCCGACCGCAGGCGCGGGGGCGGTGTCCGTGTCGTCCGGGGGCTGGAGATCCAGGACGACGCGGGCCTGGCGGGCGACGGCGAGCAGCCGGCCGTCGGCCGACCACACGGCACTGTCGTCCACCGCCCAGCCGCTCCCGGCCTGCTCGGTACGCATCCGCACCAGGGCCCAGCCGTCCTGTACGCCGTCCGCGAGCGCGTCGGTGAAGTGGACGGTCAGCTCGGCGGTCGGCACCGGGAGCGGTGTACGCAGGCATGCGTAGAGGGCGGGCGGGAGGATGTCGGAGAGGGTCACGACCGTGGCGGCGTCCAGGACGCGGTCGTCCAGGCACCGCACCCAGGCGACGAGTTCGGCCCTCGCTCCGCCGGCGAGCGGCAGGTCCTCCGTCGCCGGACGTATCTCCACCTGCTTGCCGAAGGGCGCCAATCCGACCGGCATGTCGAGCAGTTGGCACTCCTCCGGGCCCGGTACGACGGGGGCCGGGAGCCCCTCGTACACCGGTCCGGGACGGGCCGGGCCGAAGACCGCCGAGCCGACGAGAGCCGGACTCCCGTCCTGGTGGCCGCTGAACGCGACGGTGGAGGCGCGGCGGCCGGCCTTGGCCGCGGTCACGGCGAGGTGCAACGGCCGGGCGTCCACTGGGGCAAGGAAGTGGGTGGTCAGTGCGCGGACCGGGTGGCCTCCCCCGCCGATCAGGTCACGTACGGCAGTGAGGGCCACCGCGGCGGTGTGCCCTCCGTGTGCACCCTCCCACGACCACCACAGCGGGTCGATCCGGGTCACGGTGCTGCTGGTGGCGGGCATGCCGCCGGGTGAAGCTCTCATCGCCGTCCTCGCTCCGCCGGCCTTGGGAAGAGGCCCTGATCTGTATGGTTTGAAAAGTGGACTCACCCTAACCGAGCGAGTTGGAAAAACAAACCCATAGAAGGTGAGGGCAGGTCGGCGAACGGGACGATGAGTCGTACGGGGCCGGGGTGAAGGCTGCGCGGCGCCAGGGCGAACGAGCGCCTGCGTATGCCCCGTTCAGGCCGGTGTTGCGCCGCTCCCCCGGGTGGCGACGACCATCCGGCAGCGCGGACTGCCGTCGCGCCTGCGCCCGAATTCGGGCAGCTCGCGCAGTTCCACGGTGAACCCGGCCGCTCGCAGCTCCCGCCGCACGTCACCGAGGCGAAAGGCCCGGTAGTACATGACGAACGGCGGCCGCCTGACGGCATTGCGCACCCGCATCGCCGCGTCGAAGGCCAGCAGGGCCCAGTACCAGGGGGAGCTCGGCGGCGCCGGGGCCACGACCGGGAACGCGAACTGTCCGCCGGGCCGCAGCACGGAGTGCACCTGCCCGAAGAGGCCCGGCAGTTCCCGCGGCAGGAAGTGCCCGAACGCGCCGAAGCTCACCACCAGGTCGAAGACGGGCCCGAACGGAAGGGCACGCGCGTCGCCACGCACCCAGGCGACCCGCGGGCGGCGGGCCTCGCTGAGCCGCGGCCCGGCGGACGACGACCCGACGCGCCCCCGCCCCACCGTCAGCATTCCCGCGCTGATGTCGACCCCGGTGACGCTCTCCGTGCACAGCTCCCGCAGCACCTCCATGCCCGCGCCCGTGCCGCAGCACAGGTCGAGCCCGTGGCCGAAGGGTCCGACCGGGCCCAGCGCCCGCGCCACCGCGTCGAGGATCGCGTCCGGTGTGCGGAACGGGGTGTGGTCGAACTTCGGCGCCAGCAGGTCGTAGCCGTGCTCGACGGACGACAGCGCCTGAACGGCCAGTTCGCGGAGGGTGGGTCCGTGCGGAGTGAACATCACGGGCAGCTTACGGGCACAGGGCGCACCGCCGCCGGGGGCCGCTCGGCGTGGCCGGCTCCCGGTCCGGGCGAGCGGGACGGCCGCCCGGAGACCCACCCCTCGACCGCCGAGTGCGCCGCCTTCCCGGCCCCGAGGCCGAGCCCGCACACACCGGGTGACCTAAGGTCGCATGCATGACTTCGTTCCGTCCCGCCCCGGGCTGGCTGGCCGACGCCGTCTTCTACCAGATCTATCCGCAGTCCTTCGCCGACTCGAACGGCGACGGCATCGGCGACTTCAACGGGATCGCCGAGCGCCTCGACCACCTCGCGTGGCTGGGCATCAACACCGTCTGGCTCAACCCCTGCTTCGTCTCCCCGTTCCGCGACGCCGGATACGACGTCGCGGACTATCTGGACGTCGCGCCCCGCTACGGCTCCCAGGACGATCTCGCCGGACTCGTCGAGAAGGCGGCCCGTCACGGCATCCGCGTCCTGCTGGACCTCGTCGCCGGTCACACCTCCGACGAGCACCCCTGGTTCACCGCCGCCGCGAACGACCCGGACGACGACCGCTACATCTGGGCGCCCGAGGGCCGTCCCGAGGGCTTCGTCGCCTCGCCCGGCAGCCGCCCGGGCGCGTATCTGCCGAACTTCTTCGACTCCCAGCCCGCGCTCAACTTCGGTTACGCGCGGGCGAATCCGGCCGAGCCGTGGCGCCGGCCGGTCGACGCCCCGGGTCCGCGTGCCAACCGCGCGGCCCTGCGCTCGGTCATGGACCACTGGCTGAGTCTCGGCCTGGCCGGTTTCCGCGTCGACATGGCGGCGTCGCTCGTCAAGGACGACCCCGACCGGACCGAGACGGCGGGCATCTGGACGGAGTTGCGCCACTGGCTGGACGGCGCGCACCCGGGCGCCGTACTGCTCTCCGAGTGGGGCGACCCCGAGGTGTCCGTCCCCGCGGGCTTCCACACGGACTTCTTCCTCCAGTTCGGCGGGACCACGGACGGTCTGCCGCTGCGCTCGCTGTGGAGCAACGGCGAGGGCACGGTCAACGACGCCTGGGATCCCCTCGACTGCTTCTTCGACGCGAGCGGCAAGGGCTCGCCCCGCCCCTTCCTTGAGGCCTGGCAGCGTGCCTCCGAGGCGCTCGGCGACACCGGGTTCATCTCCCTGCCCACCGCCAACCACGACTTCTCCCGCCTCAACTGTGGCCCCCGTACCGCCGATCAGCTCCCCGTGGCCTTCGCCTTCCAGCTGACCTGGCCGACCCTCCCGGCGATCTACTACGGCGACGAGATCGGCATGCGGTACCTCCCGGGCCTGCCCGACAAGGAGGGCAGTGTCCTCGGCCCGCGCTACAACCGCGCGGGCTCGCGCACCCCGATGCAGTGGGACGACGCACCGAACGCCGGTTTCTCCACCGCCCCCGCCGACCGCCTCTACCTGCCGGTCGACCCGTCCCCTGACCGCCCGACCGTGGCCGCCCAACACGCCGACGACACCTCGCTCCTCCATCTCGTACGCCGGCTGATCGCGCTCCGCACCAGCTCGCCCGAACTCGGCTCCGCCGGCTCGGTGGAGGTGCTCCATGCCGGATACCCGTTGGTGTACGTCCGAGGCGGGCGCTATCTGGTCGTCGTCAACCCGCAGCAGAACCAGGTGAGTTACACGTACGACGATCCGCGCGACGCCCGGGCCCTGGAGACCTCCGGCGTCCGCATCGAGAGGGGGACGATCACGGCGCAGGGGTTCGCGTACGGGGTCTTCGACCTCGGCGCCCGGTGATCACGGGCGCGCCCGGCTCGCGGTGACGGCGGTGTCCGGGGTCTCCACGGCCTCACGTGACGAGGGCCGTTGCGGCCTGCGCAGCAGGAACAGCGCGCAGGCCGCCCCCGCCGCCGCGAGGACGACACACGCCATGAACGCGGCCTGGTAGCCGGCCGTGAGCGCCACGAGCCGGTCGGCGCCCCGCGTGTACGACAGGGCGACCGAGGAGACGACGGCGACCCCGAACGCGCCCCCGATCTGGAAGGCCGCGGTGTTGATGCCCGACGCGACCCCCGACTCCCGCTCCCCCACACCGGTCAGCGCGGCGATGGATCCGGCGACCGCACAGGCACCGAGACCGGACCCGAAGAGAAGCAGCCCGGGGAGCAGGTCGCGGACAAACCCACCGCCCACCCCCGCCCCGGCCAGCAGCAGGCTGCCCGCGCCGACCAGCGTCAGCCCGCCGACTGCAACCGGGCGGGTACCGGCGCGGGTGACCAGTGCCTGGCCCGCGTACGAGCCGATGACGGCCGTCGCGGGCATCACGACGTTGTAGAGCCCGAAACGGAGCGGCGAGTAGCCGAGCACGCCCTGCCCGTACTGGGAGAGCGTGTACGACATCCCGAAGGCACTGCCGCCCAGCAGGAACACCACGAGGTTGCCGCCGCTCACCGAGCGAGTGCGCAGCAGGCGCAATGGCACCAGGGGCGACCGGGACCGCGCCTCGATCCGCACGAAGAGCAGGGTCAGCACCACGGAGACGGCGAGCAGTCCGGTCGTCCGGGCCGACAGCCAGCCTGCGCGGGGCGCCTCCACGACCGCGTACACACAGGCGACGAGCGCGGCGGTGACCACGAGCGCGCCGACGGGGTCGTACGAGCGGCTTCGTGCGTCGGTGCGGCTCTCGCGGAGCAGCAGCGGGCTCAGGGCGAGCAGGAGCAGCGCGACCGGCACGTTGAGGAAGAAGACCCACTGCCAGCCGAGGACGCCGGTGAGCGGGCCGCCGATCAGCAGCGCGGCCGTGGCTCCGAATCCGCCGCTGCCCGACCAGAGGGCCAGCGCCTTGTTGCGCTCGGCGCCCTCCTCGAACGTGTTGAGGAGGATCGACAGTGCCGTCGGGGCCATGACGGCGGCCGAAACGCCCTGCACCGCGCGCGCCGCCACCAGCACGCCCGCGGTCCAGGCGAATCCGCACAGCAGCGAGGACAGCCCGAAGAGCAGCGTGCCGGTCATGAAGACGCGACGGCGGCCCAGCAGGTCGGCGACCCGGCCGCCGAGCAGCAGCAGCCCGCCGAAGCTGAGCAGATAGGCGCTCATCACCCACTGGGCGCCGCCCGCGGAGAAGTCGAGTCCGTCGGCGATGGACGGGAGGGCGAGCACCACGATCTGCGAGTCCAGGATGACCATGAATCCGGCCACGCAGAGCAGCGCGAGGGCCCGCCAGCGGCGCGGGTCGGGCCCGGCGACGATCGGCCCGGAGGAGGTGACGGACATGGCGCTCAACCCCCCAGGCGCAGACCGGCCAGCCAGGCCTCCGGGACGACGGGCGGGTCGGTCCGCGCCGCGGCCTGCCCGCGCTTCGCGTCCTCGCATGCGGCGGCGGACGGCTGCCTGCGGTGGGTCGGCAGCAGCGCGAGCGCCTTCCTGATGCGTGACGTACTGCGAACGGTGACGGTCATGGGGGCCTCCGGTGTCGCGGGGCGGACGCTCTCACCCCGTGGGCGGCGTCACCCGTGGGCGGCGTCACCCGTGGGTGCTCTCACCCGTGGGTGCTCTCACCCGTGGGTGCATTCACCCGTGGGTGCATTCACCCCACCGACGAACCGCACCTACGCGGATCGACACTCCGCGAGCCGTTTCTCCAGGAACCGGCGTTCCGCCTCGTTCTCCACCAGCTCCAGCGCCCTGCCGTACGCCGTGGCCGCCTCCCCCATGCGCCCCAGCCGGCGCAGCAGGTCCGCGCGGGTGGCGGACAGCAGGTGGTATCCGTCCAGCTCGCCCGTCGCCTCCAGCTCGGCGACGAGGGCCAGGCCCTTCTCGTAGCCCTCCGCCATGCCCACGGCCACCGCACGGTTCAGCCGCACCACGGCGGACGGCACGAAGCGCGCCAACTCGCCGTACAGGGCCGCGATGTCGGCCCAGTCCGTGTCCTGCGCCGTGGCGGCGGTGGTGTGACAGGCCACGATGGCCGCCTGGATCTGGTACGGGCCGGGGCGACCGCGCCGCAGCGCGGTTTCGAGCAGGCCGGCGCCCTCGTCGACCGCGGCGCGGTCCCAGGCGGTGCGGTCCTGGTCCTCCAGCGTCACCAGCTCGCCCGCCGTATCGACGCGCGTGCCGCGCCGGGCGTCGTGCAGGAGCAGAAGGGCGAGCAGGCCCAGCACCTCGGGCTCGTCGGGCATGAGCCGGGCGAGCACGCGGGCGAGGCGGACGGCCTCGGCGCACAGGTTCGTGCGCAGCAGATCGGCGCCGGACGTGGCGGCGTACCCCTCGTTGAAGAGGAGGTACACCACGCCGAGCACGCCCGTGGTGCGCTCGGGCAGCAGATGCGCGGGCGGTACGCGGTACGGGATGCCCGCGTTGCGGATCTTCCGTTTGGCCCGCACGAGGCGCTGCGCCATCGTCGCCTCGGGGACGAGGAAGGCGCGGGCGATCTCAGGGGTGGTCAGACCCGCGAGCGTACGGAGCGTCAGCGCCACCCGGGCTTCGATGGGCAGCGCGGGATGACAGCAGGTGAAGATCAGCCGCAGCCGGTCGTCGTGCACACCGGAGTCGTCCTCCGGGTCGTGGGGCCCCTCGTGCCGCGTCAGCACGGCAACCTCCCGCAGCTTCTGCGCCCCCACCGCCTCCCGGCGCAGTACGTCCAGGGCGCGGTGGCGAGCGGTCGTGGTCAGCCAGGCGCCGGGGCGGCGCGGCACGCCGTCACGCCGCCACCGGTCCAGTGCCTGGGCGAAGGCGTCCTGCGCGCACTCCTCGGCGAGGTCCCAGTCGCCGGTCACCCGGATCAGGGTGGCGACGACTTGACCCCATTCCTCGCGGAAGGCGGCCGCGACCGCCTCCTCGACGTCGTTCACTCCCAGACCGGCCGCACCTCCACCGAACCGCCGCCCAGCGCGGCGGGGTGCCGCGAGGCGAGCGAGATGGCCTCGTCGAGGTCCGCGACCTCGATGAAATCGATCCCCGCGACGTACTCCTTGGACTCCACGAACGGCCCGTCGCTCAGCAGCACTTCATCGCCCTGTACGCGGACGGTGGTGGCGTCGGTGGACGGCCGCAGCCGCGCACCGCCCGTCACGACGCCGCCGCCGCGGACCTCCTCGATGTACGAGGTGAAGCGGGGGTCCTCGGCGATCTCCTCGGGGCTGAGCTCCTCGCCGCCGACCGGCGTGCAGATGAACAGCGCGTACTTCATGACGGGTCCTCCTCGACTCCGGCGTCGAACGGAACGGACGTGTGCTGGTGGACGATCTTCCACCGGTCGCCGGCAGCACGGTAACCGGTGGTCGACCGCACCACGGTGTCCAGCGGCGCCCCGTCGGTGAGCGTGGCGCGCAGCCGGACGAGAGCGTGGCTGAACGCGACGCTCTCGTCGACCCGGACCCGGAATTCGAGCACCTCTCGGTCCACAGGTCCGGCAAGGGTCGACAGCCACCACTCGTGGGCGGTGCGCAGGGCTCCGGTGCCGCTCTGCGACAGGCCGCTCATGGGGTGGAACACCTCGGCGTCGTCCGCGTAGCAGGCGATCAGCCGGTCGACGTCCCGTTCCCGGTGGGCGGCCGTGAGTTCGGCGTCGATCCGGCGGATCTCCCCGTCGGCGTCCTCGTCCTCGAAGAACGCGCGCACCTCCATGGCGCCGATGGCGGCCACGGGGTGCTGGGCGGCGACCTTCACGGCCTCCTCCAGGCTGTCGCAGTCGAGGATGTCGTACCCGGCGACGTACTCCTTGGTCTCCGCGAACGGCCCGTCCGTGCGCAGCACTTCACCGTCGCGGACCCGTACGGTCACCGCCTCGGCGGGAAGCTGGAGCCGGTGGCCGTGCAGGCGCACACCGCGCTGTGCGCCGTGCTCCTCGACCCAGGGCTCGACGGGTGCCATGCCGGAGTCGTCGGCCGTGTCGTCGCCGCAGACCAGCAGCATGTACTTCATGGTTCCTCCAGGTGCTCATGAGGTCCTGACACCCCACCGACGAACGGGCCGGCGCCGAATCGACACCCTTCCACTTTCTCTTGCGGACTGTCCCGCCGCCCGCGCCCCGGCGGACCGCCCCGCTACGGCATGGCCTAGAGGGAATACGGCACGGCCCGGCTGCGTTCTCCGATACACCGGGTCAGGCTCGTGACACGCCGAACGCCCCGGTTCTCCCACTCGGGCACGGAACGCGGCGTCGCAGCCGCGACACCCTGTGCTACAGTGCGGTCAGCACTTGTGTACGCCCCCTCTTGGGCGCCGGTGCTGAATCACCTTCCTTTCGCTGCATCGCCCCTCCCTTCCGGACCGGCGCACCAGCTTCTCCGCACCACCTCATGAGCACGGCCACGGACGGTTCCTTCCGTCCGCCCTACGCGAGGTGATGTCTCCTCGCCGCGTGGAGGCGTGAGCACGCCGCCTCACCGGCCATCCCCCTCCCTCTCATGACCTCACGACCTCATGAAAACGTCCTGGAAAGGACCTCCCATGACCACCACACTCGAACACCCCCCTGTACAGCGGCAGTTGCCGGCCCACGCCTCCGGTGTCCTCGACATCGCGCACAACGGGCAGGGGTACCTGCGCGACGCGGGCTGCCTGCCCACACCGTCCGACGTCCAGGTCTCCGCCACGCTGATCCGCCGGCACGGCCTGCGCAAGGGCGACCTCGTCGAAGGCGTCCGCGGCGGACCCCGCGCTCCGCTCACCGAAGTGGAGGGGATCAACGGCCGGGCTCCCGAAGAGCTGCGTCAGCGCCGCCACTTCCGCGATCTCACCCCGCTGCACCCGCGCGAGCCGCTCCGGCTCGAACACCCGGCGAGCGGTCTGGCCGGACGCCTCGTCGACCTGGTCGCACCCGTCGGCAAGGGCCAGCGCGGTCTGATCGTGGCCCCGCCCAAGACCGGCAAGACGGTACTGCTCCAGCAGCTCGCCGCGGCCGTCGCGGGCAATCACCCCGAGGCGCATCTGATGGTGCTGCTGCTCGACGAACGGCCCGAAGAGGTGACCGACATGCGGCGCTCCGTGCGCGGCGAGGTCTTCGCCTCGACCTTCGACAAGACACCCAAGCAGCACATCGCGCTCGCCGAGCTCGTCGTGGAGCGCGCCAAGCGGCTCGTCGAGATGGGCCAGGACGTCGTCATCCTGATGGACTCCCTCACCCGGTTGTGCCGGGCGCACAACAACGCGGCCGCCGCCGGTGGCCGCACCCTCAGCGGCGGCGTCGACGCGGCCGCGCTGCAAGGCCCCAAGCGCCTCTTCGGCGCCGCGCGCCTGGCCGAGGAGGGCGGCTCCCTCACCATCCTCGCCACCGCTCTGGTGGACACCGGCTCCCGCGCCGACGACTTCTTCTTCGAGGAGCTCAAGGGCACCGGCAACATGGAACTGCGACTGGACCGGACGTTTGCCTCCAGGCGCGTCTTTCCGGCCGTGGACATCGTCCCGTCCGGCACCCGTCGCGAGGAACTCCTGCTGCCCGCCGCCGAGTTGACGGCCGTACGCGGTCTGCGGCGCGCGCTGCAGACGCGGGACGGCCAGGCAAACCTCGAAACCCTTCTGGAGCGGCTGCGGGCCACTCCGAACAACGCGGTCTTCCTGCGCCAGGTCCAGCCGACACTGCCCGTCGGCTGACGTCCCGCGTGCGGCATCCGGGTGCTGCATTCCGCGGCGCGGCCCGGGCAGCCCGCTGTACGGCGCAGGCGTTCCTACGTTGGCGGTATGACCATCGGATTCTCATCCCGCGCCGCCATCTCGTGCTCCGTCGCCTGCGCGGTCGGCGCCCTGGCCCTCGCGCCGAACCCGGCCCTCGCCGACACCGGAACAGGCCCGGGTGCGCCGGGCCCCACGGCCTCGCGGCCGCTCACGCTGTACGGCCCGGGAACACAGGTGCGGCCGCGGGCCGGTGCGCCGGTGGTCCCCGACGTCTCCGCGCTGTCCTGGGTGGTGGCGGACGCCGGCACCGGTGAGGTGCTCGCCGCCCGTGACGCCCACCGGCCCCTACCGCCCGCGAGCACCCTCAAGACCCTCTTCGCGCTCACCGTGCTGCCCGCACTGCCCCGCGGCGTCCAGCACACCGTCACGGAAGAGGAGCTGGAGGGCATCGGGGACGGCAGCAGCCGCGTCGGCGTCACCGAGGGCCACACCTATCGCGTCGACGACCTGTGGCGCGGTGTGTTCCTGAACTCCGGCAACGACGCCGTGCACGTCCTGGCCGCGATGAACGGCGGCTGGCGGGCCACCGCCGCCCTCATGCAGACCAAGGCCCGCTCCCTCGGCGCGCTGGACACCCACGTCGTCTCCCCCGACGGCTACGACACCCCGGGCCAGGTCTCCTCGGCGTACGACCTGGCCGTCTTCGGACGGGCGGGGCTGCGCAACCCGGACTTCGCCCGGTACTGCGCCACCGCCGAGGCGAGCTTCCCCGGCGACGGCTGGGCGTACGAGATCCAGAACACCAACCGGCTGCTGACCGGCGCGGACGGCGTCGAACCGTACCCGGGCCTGATCGGGGTGAAGAACGGCTACACCAGCAGCGCGGGCAACACTCTCGTGGCCGCCGCCCGCCACGGCGCACGCACCCTCGTCGTCACCGTGATGAACCCTCAGGCGGGCGGCGGCTTCGCCGTGTACGAGGAGGCGCGCGAGCTGCTCGACTGGGGCTTCGCGGCCGCCGGCCGAGTGTCCCCGGTGGGCTCGCTCCTTCCCGCACGGACCGTCTCCCCGAAATCGCACTCGTCCGCGGGGACGGCGGCGCACACCGGGCCCGCCTCGCTGTCCGCCGTCTCCGGTGAACGGGGCGGCGCCGGCTGGCCGGAGACGGGCGTGATCGCGGGAGCGGCCGGCGTCGGCGCCGGTGCGGTGGCGCTCGCCCTGCGGCTCAAGAACGGCCGCATCACACGGTCCTGACCCACCGGCAGCCCGAGCAGCAGGCCGAGGGTGATCCACACGTATGTGTTGCTGCCGAGGAATCCGCCGATGCCGGACGCGTCGTCGAACCACAGCCACACGACGCTGCTGCACAGGACCGCGTACAGCACGCCCGCGGTCCGCAACAGTCGCCGGCGCACCAGTAGGGCGAGGGACGGCAGCAGCCAGACGAGGTGGTGCACCCAGGTGATCGGACTGACCAGGCACGCGGCGAGTCCGGTCAGCGCGAACGCGGCCGGCCAGTCCCCGGCGGCGACGGACCGGCGTACGCGCCATGCCCACACGCACAGCACCAGGCCCACGGCCAGCTCCCAGGCCGTCCGGCTCGGCTCCCCCGGGGCCGCGAGGCGGGCCAGCACGCCCTGCACCGACTGGTTGGAGACGTAGGCGAGCCGGCCCACCCGCGTGGTGTCCCACAGCGCGTCCGTCCAGTAGAAACGCGAGGCGTCCGGTGCCACCCAGGCCGCCACGGCGGTGGCCGCCAGGGCTACCGCGGTCGCGACCCCGGCCGCGCGTCGGCGGCCGGCCAGCAGCAGGAGGCCGATGAACAGCGCGGGCGTCAGTTTGACGGCCGCCGCGAGACCGATCCCGACGCCCGCCCAGCGGTCTCGGCCGCCGGCGAGCAGCCGGCCGTCGCCGAGGACCAGGGCGAGCAGCAGCAGATTCACCTGACCGAAGCTGAGGGTGTCGCGGACCGGTTCGAGCAGGATCAGCAGACAGCCCGCCAGGGCCCAGGCGAACCAGCCGTAGCGGCGGAGTTCCGCACCGGCCAGGAGCCGCAGCACGACCGCTGCCGCCGCGAGATTGAACAGCAGTCCCACGGCGATCGCGGTCCGCGGCCCGACCAGCGCCATCGGCAGCATGCTGACGGCCGCGAACGGCGGATAGGTGAAGCCGTACGTCGTCCCCGGCACCCGGTAGTCGTAGATCCGTCCGCCGTGGTGGACCCATGCGTCGACGGTCCCGTAGTAGACCCGCAGGTCGAACCAGTCACGCAGCAGCGGCACAGTGGCGGTGAACACCCCCACGGCGAGGGCGAGTCCGAGGACGAGGGTCAGCCGTCCGCGGTCGGTCCGGGACAGGCTCATGCGGTCCGCCCGAGTGCGGGCGCCTGCGCGGCCTGATGGGCCTGCCACAGTACGACCATCGCGAGCACGCCTCCGGAGACGGCGAGGACGACCTGTTCGGCATCGGGTGGGCCGCCACCCGGCAGGACGCCGAGCGCGAGCACCGAGCTGACGGCCGCGACCCGGTGGCGCACCGGGCCGGCGGGCGCTGCCGCGGCGATGAGGAACAGCCCCCACAGGGCGTACCAGGGCCGGATCGCCGGGCCGAGCACCGCCACGGCCGCCAGGCTCAGTCCGAGTGCGTAGACCGGTCCCGGCCTCAGCCGCAGCCAGATGAACAGGACCACGAGCGCGGTGGCCACCAGCCCGGCCGCGTGCCACACCGTCGGAGCGAGGGGCGCGAGGCCACTGCCCAGGTTCCGCAGCAGTGTGCCGGTGACCCGGCCGAGCACGCTGGTGGGCGACCAGTTGTGCGGGGACACCGGTGTCTTCAGGGCGCCGATCCAGCCGTATCCCGTGCCGGTCAGCGCCGTGGCCGCGACGGTGGTCGCGAGCGCGACCGCCGCGGTCGTCAGAGCCGTTTTCGCGGTGCCGTGGTGTCCGCGCAGCGCGACGATCGCCGGCAGCCCGAGTACGGCGGGTGCCTTGACCAGGACGGCGAGCGTGACGAGGACGGCGCCCAGGACGGGCCACCGGCCGCACGCGGCGACAAGGCCGACGCCGAGCAGGCCGAGCATGAGGGCGTCGTTGTGCGCCCCGGCCACCAGATGCAGCAGCACCAGGGGGTTGAGGGCGCCGAGCCACAGAGCCGCTGCCGGGTCGGCGCCGCTGTGCCGGGCCAGCCGGGGCAGTGCCGCCGCCATCAGGGCCACCCCGAGCAGTGCCACCAGGCGCAGACCGAGCAGCCCGGCCGGTATCCCGCCGCGGGTCAGGCCCGACAGCGCGGACGCCACGGCGAGGAAGACCGGGCCGTACGGAGTGGCGGTGTGCCGCCAGACCGGTGCCACCTCGTCGGCGAGCGGTCCGCCGAGCTGCGCGGGCCCGTGCGCGTACACGTCCATGTGGGCGTCGACCATGGCGCCTTGGGCGAGGTAGCTGTAGACGTCCCGGCTGAAGAGCGGCGGTGCGAGCAGCAGTGGCGCGGCCCAGACGGCGAGGACGGTCAGCAGGGCGCGTGGAGTCGGCGGCTCGGACCGGCGCAGGACGGTGCCCAGCAGCGCCCACGCGGCGATCAGCAGGACGACGCCGAAGTACACGCCGACCAGACCGAGCGCGGCCCGTCCGGAGTCGGGCGCGACCAGGTCCCGGACCGGCAGCGCGCCGGCCGTCGCACCGCCGGCCGCGAGGGAGGCGGTACCGGCCAGACCGAGCATCCGGCAACGGTGGAGATCGACGGGGAAGACCATGGCCGGCACCCGGGAAGCGTGTCAACGTCGAGTGGCCGCAAGGCGACGCGGCGACCTCCGTGCGGGGACACGCGTATGACCGCCAGTGATCGAGGCTCGGGCCGGCAGCGTCCGCCTGGCTGCGACGCCCGGGAGCCGAGGGCCCGTTGGGCGGGCGTTCAGATTCAGAACACCGACACACCCGTCAGCGTGGTGAACCGGTCCAGCGCCGCCACGCCCGCCACCGAGTTGCCGCGCTCGTCGAGGCCGGGGCTCCACACGCACAGCGTGCAGCGGCCGGGCACGACGGCGATGATGCCGCCGCCGACACCGCTCTTGCCGGGCAGCCCGACGCGGTACGCGAACTCGCCCGCGGCGTCGTACGTCCCGCAGGTCAGCATGACCGCGTTGACCTGCTTGGCCTGGCTTTGGCTGAGCAGCCGGGAACCGTCGGCCCGCAGGCCGTGCCGGGCCAGGAAGCCGGTGGCGAGCGCGAGATCGGCGCAGGACGCCTCGATCGAGCACTGCCGGAAGTACTGGTCCAGGAGCACCGGCACCGGGTTGTCGATGTTGCCGTACGACGCCATGAAATGGCCGAGGGCGGCGTTGCGGTCGCCGTGCATGGCCTCCGAGGCGGCTACGTCCTTGTCGAAGGTGAGGTCCCCGTTGCCGCTCTCGGTCCGCAGGAACTCCAGCAGGCTGCCCGCCGCGTCGCCGGTCTGCGTCTGCAGCCGGTCGGTGACGACGAGCGCGCCCGCGTTGATGAACGGGTTGCGCGGGATGCCGTTCTCGTACTCCAGCTGCACCAGGGAGTTGAAGGGGTTGCCCGAGGGCTCGCGGCCGACGTGTTCCCACAGTTCGTCGCCCTCGCGGGCCAGGTCGAGGGCGAGGGTGAAGACCTTGGTGATGGACTGCGTGGAGAACGGCTGCCGCCAGTCCCCCACCCCGTACACCGTGCCGTCGAGCTCCGCGACGGCCATGCCGAAGCGGCGCGGGTCGCAGGCGGCCAGCGCCGGGATGTAGTCGGCGGGCCGCCCGCTCCCGGGGGTGCGCTCGATCTCGCCGGCGATGCGCTCCAGGACGGGCTGGAAGGTGGGGGACGACAGAGACGCGGACATGATCACCATTGTGCCGCCCGGACGGCCCGTGTGCCCCTCCGCACCGGGACTGCCGGACGGGGACATGGCTCCCCCGCGCCCACGGGCGACGACCTGGGCGGGCAACAGCCACTTTCCCAGGACGCCTTGCAGGCCCAGGCCGTGTGCCTGGAGCTCAGCAGTCCGCGGTGTGCATGAGCGGGTCCAGGGCGCGGACCGGCCGGATGCTCCCGACCACCGCACCGCCCCCGAGCAGCGGGGCGCCGGCGAACTCGGCGAGCGCCGCCGGGTCGACGCCGACTCGCGCCAGGGCGGCCGCGGTCACCGGGACGCGGGCGCGGTCGGCCCCGTCGGCGATCTTCACGGCGACGGCCCGGCCGTCCGGCAGCGCCGCGACCTGCACCCCTTCGAAGCCGTCCTTGGTGAGCAGCCCGGGGACGGCCCGCATCAGCGCGGCGGCGTCGCGGCCCGAGCCGGACGCCATCTCGGCGTGCCGGCGCATCGCGTCGGCCACCCGCGCCTCGGGAGTGCCCGGCGGGGCGGTGACGATACGGACCACGGCGCGCGCGAGGCCGTGCAGCGAGACGGCGAAGAGGGGCGCGCCGCAACCGTCGACGGTCACCTTGGCGACCGCCTGCCCGGTGAGATCCTCGACGATCTCCGCGATGGCCTGCTGGAGGGGGTGCGCCGGGTCGAGGTAGTCGTCGAGGGACCAGTCGTTGAGGCGGGCGGTCATCAGCATGGCCGCGTGCTTGCCCGAGCAGTTCTGGGCGAGCCGGGAGGGCAGACGTGCCTCGCGCACCCAACGCTCCCGTACGACCGGGTCGAAGGGCAGGTCGGCGACGTTGCGCAGGTCGTCCTCCGTGAGGCCGGCGAGCTCCAGGATCCGCCGGGTGCCGGCCAGGTGCCTTTCCTCGCCGGAGTGGCTGGCCGCGGCGAGCGACAGCAGTTCGCCGTCCAGGGGCAGCCCGGCCCGGAGCATGGCCACGGCCTGTACGGGCTTGAGCGCGGAGCGCGGGAAGAAGGCCGCCTCGATGTCGCCGAGCTGCAACTCCACGCTCCCGTCGGCGGCCAGCACCACCACGGACCCGTAGTGGATGCCCTCGGTCACACCGCCACGCACGAGATGGGCCACCGGCGCGTGCAGGGGTTCGCGGACCACGGGGGCCGCCGCGACCGAGTCGGCGAAGGCCACCGGACTGCCGTACGTCGTCGACTGGTTCACGCGTCCACTCCGTCGGGTATCGCGGTGCCCGGGCCGCGCAGTGCGTGCCAGCCGGGGGCGGGGGCCGTGGGGGCTAGGGGCGCGCCCTCGTGCAGGAACTGCTCGCTCATGCCTGGGATCCGCCTTTCGCGGGTGGGTCCGTGCGCTCGGAGCGCAGGATGGTGGTGAGGGTGGTCTCGACGCGGTCGAGGTGATGGGACATGGCCGCCACCGCGTCGTGCTCGGAACCGTCGACCAGCGCCTCGACGATCGCGCGGTGCTCCCGGTTGGACTGCTCGCGGCGGCCGCCGAGTTCGTTCAGGAAGGCCGACTGACGGGCCAGGGCGTCCCGGATCTCCTCGATGACCCGGCGGAAGACCGGGTTCTGGGAGGCCTCGGCAACAGCGATGTGGAAGACGGTGTCCATCGCGACCCAGGCGGTGGTGTCGGTCTCCCGCTCCATCCGGTCCAGGAGGTGGACGAGGTGGTCGAGGTTCTCCGGCGTCCGGCGCGCTGCCGCGTATCCGGCGACCGGGATCTCGACATGGCGGCGCACCTCGAGGAGATCGCCGGCCGCGTAGTCGCCGAAGGTGGGTTCGTCGACGGCGTCGGCCACGACGAACGTGCCCTTGCCGGTACGGGACACCGTCAGGCCCATCACCTGCAGAGCCCGCAGGGCCTCGCGCAGCACCGGGCGGCTCACCTCCAGGCGGCGGCAGAGCTCGGCCTCGGAGGGCAGCTTGTCGCCGACGGCGTACTCGCCGCGCTCGATGGCCGCGCGAAGATGGGTGAGCACCGCTTCCATGGCGCTGACGCGCCGCGGCACCACGCCACTTGTCTGGCTGTCTGACAGGTTCACGTTGGCGATGATCCGGGGAACGCTACGGAACTGTCAAACCGCGGACATGCGGGAGCCGGTGCCCCGACGGACACCGGCTCCTCCCAGCGCGGACCCGCAGGCCCGGTTCAGCTCACAGGACGCCCGCGCCGAGCAGGCCGAACAGCGCCACTCCGATGACGATCCGGTAGATCACGAAGGCGTTGAAGGAGTGCTTGGCGACGAACTTCAGCAGCCAGGCGATGGAGCCGTACGCGACGACGAAGGAGACGACCGTGCCGGCCGCGAGCGGAGCGGCACCGACGCCCGTGCCCAGTGCGTCCTTGAGCTCGTACAGGCCGGCGCCGGTCAGGGCGGGGATCCCGAGGAAGAAGGAGAGCCGGGTGGCCGCGACCCGGTCCAGGTCGAGGATGAGCGCGGTCGACATCGTGGCGCCGGAACGCGAGAAGCCGGGGAAGAGCAGGGCGAGGATCTGCGAGCTGCCGACCAGCATCGCGTCCTTGAAGGACACGTCGTCCTCGCCGCGCTTGTGCCGGCCCATCTGGTCGGCCGCCCACATCACACCGCTGCCGATGATCAGCGAGGCCGCGACCACCCACAGCGAGGCGAGCGGACCTTCGATGAGCGGCTTGGCGGCGAGACCCACGACCACGATCGGGATGGTCGCGTAGATGACCCACCAGGCGAACTTGTAGTCGTGGTTCCGGCGCTGCTCGCGGTCGCGCAGTCCGCGCCCCCAGGCCGAGACGATCCGCACGATGTCCTTGAAGAAGTACACGAGCACGGCGGCGATCGCGCCGACCTGGATGACCGCCGAGAACCCGACGACCGCGTTGTCGTCGACGGGGATCCCCATCAGCCCCTCGGTGATCTTGAGGTGGCCGGTCGAGGAGACGGGGAGGAACTCGGTCACGCCCTCGACGGCTCCGAGGACGACGGCCTGACCGACGTTGATGACGCTCATGGGATCCAGTTCTTCTCAGGGAGGAGTGCGGCGGGCACAGTCTTACTACACGGAGATGGCCGTCCATGGCCAAACGCGAGGCTCCCTGCCACTGACTAGGCCCACCAGGCCTCGGCGACCCACACTCCGGCGAACGCGGCGCCCAGTCCTGCCGCCACGCTCGCGACGACGTTGGCGGCAGCGTAGAACCGGGCGCCTCCCTCGGCCAGCCGCAGGGTCTCGTAGGAGAAGGTCGAGTACGTGGTCAGCGCCCCGCACAGGCCGGTGCCCAGCAGCAGCTGGAGGTGCGAGGCGGGGGCGCCCGCGGTGGCCGCGCCGGTCAGCAGGCCGAGGATCAGACAGCCCACGACGTTCACCACAAAGGTGCCCCAGGGGAAGACCGTGTCGTGCCTGACCTGCACCGCGC
Source organism: Streptomyces sp. NPDC058371 (assembly GCF_042723265.1). Taxonomy (NCBI): domain Bacteria; kingdom Bacillati; phylum Actinomycetota; class Actinomycetes; order Kitasatosporales; family Streptomycetaceae; genus Streptomyces; species Streptomyces sp. NPDC058371. The sequence goes on from NZ_JBHXJC010000002.1 coordinate 396,329, forward strand.
GGTCCGTGAGATAGCGCAGCGGGGCGCCGACCGCGGCACCGGCGACGACGAGCAGCCAGTTCACAACGAGCTCTTACCTTTCCCGCCCGTTTCGCCGGACTCGTCACTTCGTCCCGTGTACCGGACGACCTCGCACTCGTCGAGGATCACCAGGCCTTCGGTGACGAGCTCGTCGAGCTGCGGCAGGAATGCGCGTACGCGGTCCTCGGTGTCCACGATCACGACGGCGACCGGCAGGTCCTCGCTCATCGAGAGCAGCCGGGAGGTGTGGATCAGCGAGGAGGCGCCGTAGCCCTCGATCCCGCGGAAGACGCTCGCTCCGGCGAGGCCGGCGGCGAGGGCACGGTGCACGATCTCCGTGTAGAGCGGCTTGTGGTGCCAGGTGTCGTCCTCGCCGATGAGGATCGTCACCCGCAGGGCGTCGCCGGTCAGTCTTGTCATCGCCGCCTCCGCAGCAGGGTCCGCCGTGTCGCCGTCGCCGCGAGCCACACCGCCGCGAGTGCCGCGCACAGGGTCGCGGCGAGGTAGGTGAGCGCCGTCCTCGGACGGCCCGCGTCGACGAGTCGCTGGATGTCGACGGCGTACGTGGAGAAAGTGGTGAAGCCGCCGAGCACCCCGGTGCCGAAGAAGGGGCGCACCAGCCGGTGGGCCGCCCACACGTCCGTGATCACGACCATGAACACGCCGATCACCGCACAGCCGACGACGTTGACCCCGAAGGTGGTCCAGGGGAAACCTGCCCTATGCGAGGGCCACAGGAGCGATGCCCCGTAGCGGGCCGTGGCGCCGAGCGCGCCGCCGAGCGCGACCGCGGTGACGGCCGGACCCTGTCCGTGCCACGGATGCGGCCGCCGGGCCGGTGCCCGTGCCGGGGCGCCCGGGTCCGTGGGCTCGTCCACCCTCTCGGGGTGCGGGACTGTCATGTGCGTGCATCTCCGGCAAGATCGCGACCGGTTCACAGCGTAACGCCGGGGGTCTTCGCCGCGCACTCGGTCGGCGCGCGGCCGCGGGCGGCCGGACGGCTCGCAGCCGGCGATACCGCGCGCCCTTACGGTGCCGAGGACCGGCCGGCGGCCTGCCTCGCACGCGCTGGTGGCCGTGCGGAAACGGCAGCGGAGTGCCACGGGGGCACCGGTCCGCTGCTCGGGGCGGTCACGGCGGGAGGAGGCGGCCGGCCGGTCCGCACGGGCGGTGCAGCTCACGGACGGTGCAGCTCACGGGCGGTGCGTGCTCACGACCAGCGCACTCACGGGCAGTGCGTGCTCACGGCCAGTGCGTCCGTGTCCCGGCCGCGGGTGGCGTCACCAGCCCTTCTCGAAGAGCTGCTTGACCTCGGCGATGCGGTACTCGTCGCGACGGTAGAACGTGCACCCTGCGGCGCGCTCGGCGCGCAGCAGGCCCATTCTCGCGAGCAGTTCGAGGTGTGCGCTCGCCACCGGCACACTCAGCCCGAGCGCGACCGCGACGGTGGCCGGGCTGACGCCCTCCGTGGCGAGGTCGGCACAGCTCTGCGGCGGGAAGTGAGCGACGGGGTCCTTCAGTCGCTCCAGGATGTCCAGGCGTGTACCGCCGACCGGCAACTTCAGCATCTCGTCCCCCTCGGTTTCCGCACCGAACGCGACTGCCCAAGAGCCCGGCCGCTCGGCAGCCGGGCCGTCACACGGGTTCAGCGGTGGCTGAACCACGACATGGCCGGAAGGGCCCTGTCGTCATAGCCGAACAGCGCCTGTTCTCCCGGCCGTTGCCAGAAACGGCGTCCGCCGGGTCCCGGCCGTTGCCGGCGACCGCAGTCCAGGTGGCCTCCCAGGAGAGGACACCGAGCCCGCGGCCGTTCGGTACGGCTTCGACGATGTTCATCACGTCCCGGAGCCGGGCTGACTGCCCGGCCGACGAGGCCGCGTACCCGGCGACCAGCTCACCGGTTGTGTCGATGATGTTGGTCAGGGAGCCCTCGGTGTCCAGACGGAACGGGTAGGCCGTCTCGGCCACGAAGACCGGTTTGCCGTACCGGTGCGCCGCGTCGTCCAGAGTGGTCTGGAAGTCGGCGAACGAGCCGTGCCAGTAACCGTAGTACTACAGACCGATGGCGTCGAAGGTCACACCGTTCACCACCGCGTTGTCGAGCCACCACCGGGTGCCCGCAAGGTCGCCGCCCTTCACCGGAGCGGCGCCTCGGCGGTCGGCGGCGAGACCGCCTTCACCGCGCTGGAACCGGAGTTGAGCAGCCCCGCGAGCTGCGGCCAGTTGTCCGTGGCGCCCCCGGACCAGAGCATCCGCCTTGATCTCGTTGCCTGATGGCGCTGGGTGTGCTCGGCGCCCTGCGGAGCCGGCCGCCGGGTCCGAGATGGTGCGGGTCCTCCTCGCCCAGATCGGGGGCGAAGAACCTGCCGCGGTGATCCTGTCGACGGAACCGGTGCGGAGCGAGTCCACGGAGCGGGTGCGCGTGCGCGTGCGGGTGCGCGTGCGGGTGCGCGGCCTGCATACGACGCTCCCGTGTCACGCGACCCGGCCTCCCGGACGGCGACCGACCCACGACCGGACCGCGACCGCAACCGCAACCGCAACCGCGACCGCGACCGCGACCGGTCAGGATCGGAGAAGCCATTTGGCACCCCCACGCCCTAGCGTGAAAGGGCCGGCGAGATCCCGCCGGCGCGAGACGCACTCACTCGCATCCACCCGCATCACCGAGGAGTCGCCATGACCGCGGGCCTGAAGACCATCATCTACCCCGTCAAGGACATCGCCCGGGCAAAGGCCCTGTTCACCGCCTTGCTGGGCATCGAGCCCTATGCGGATGAGACCTACTACGTCGGTTTCAAGGACGCCGGACAGGACGTCGGCCTCGACCCCAACGGCCATTCCAAGGGGATGACGGGCCCGGTTCCCTACTGGCACGTCTCCGACATCAAGAGCACTCTCGCTGGGCTCCTCGCCGCCGGGGCGGAGCCGCTGCAGGAGGTCCAGGACGTCGGCGGCGGCAGGCTGATCGCCTCGGTCAAGGACGCCGACGGCAACCTCATCGGGATCCTCCAGGACGCGCCTTCGGAGTAGGTGCGCGGACCGGGGCTCGGCGCAGCTTCGCGGACGTGTGCGGAGGTGCCGGCTCCGGGGGCCGGCGGGATGTATGCACCCGCACTAGTTGCACACTCAATGACTGGCCGGATCTCTGTTACCGTGCATATATGGCAGCCAAGACCAGTGGAACCCGGCTCGAAGAGCAGTGGCGGGGCATCCTGTCGGTGCACGCGCGCACCATGTGCGAGATCGACCGTGCCCTGCATCCGCACGGCCTCGGCGCCAGCGACTTCGAGGTACTGGACATCCTCGCCGCGGGCAACGCCGCGGCCGCGGTCGAGCAGTGCCGGGTGCAGAACATCGCCGACCGGGTCCACCTGAGCCAGAGCGCCCTGTCGCGCCTCATCGGACGGCTGGAGAAGGAGGGCCTGGTCGAGCGCACGCTCTGCCAGGAGGACCGGCGCGGGGTGTGGGTCGCCCTCACCGCCAAGGGCCGCGACCTGCACGCCGAGGCACTCCCGCTGCAGCGGGATGTCCTGGCCCGCATGCTGAAGAGCTGAACGACGGACGCCGCGCGGACGCGCGGTGCGCCGCGGCGACGAGATCCTCGGTGTGCTGCGGACCGGGTTTCGGTGTGCCGCGACGCGTACACCCGCGGCGTCACGCGGGCCGGTCGGTGTCGGCCGGTTCCGGCCGGACTGGCCCTACACCGTGAACTCCGCGCCGTCCGGAAGGACTTCCACCCCCGCCCCGGTCACCTGAGCGCGGGCCGACGAGTCCGGGTCCAGCAGCGGGTTGGTGTTGTTCAGATGGGTGTAGATCCGCCGTGGGCCGGGGTGGCGGGCGAGAGCGGCGAGGCTGCCGTGCCGTCCCGAGACGGGCAGATGGCCCATGGCGGACTGCCCGTGCGACGACCTGACCGCCGTGCCCATCTCGTCCGGCGTGTAGAACGTGCCGTCGAGCAGCGCACAGTCCGCCGTGGCGAGAAGCCCGTCCAGCGTGGGCGTCCAGGCCGCCACACAGGGTGCGTAGACGAGCACTCCGCCGGTGGCGAGATCCTCGACGCGGTACGCCGTCACCCAGCGGTCGTCAGCGGCGGGAGGGGCGGCAGCGGAGACGTACTTCGGGACCTTCGCCCCGATGGGACGGGCGCTGACCGTCAGACCCCCGGAGAGCACGAAGCCGCCCTCGGTCAGGCTGTCGGCCCAGTCCCAGCGGGCATAGCGGTCGAGCATGGCGCGCAGCGGGGCCAGCGTCTCCAGGACGGGCGGCGCCGCGTGGATCCGCAGGTCCGGGCCGCCGCGCAGGATCGTCAGGCCCATGACGTGGTCGGCCTCGGCATCGGTCAGCAGCACACCCCGGACCGGGGTCTCCCTGGGGCCCGGTCCTGGCGCGAGCGCACCGGTGGAGACGAGTTGCGTGCGGATGTCGGGTGAGGCGTTGAGCAGCCACCAGTCGCGGGAGTTCCCGCTGACGGCGACGCACTCCTGCGTGCGCGTGGGCAGTTTTCCGTCGCGGGCCGCGGCGCACAGCGCGCAGACGCAGTTCCACTGAGGGAACCCGCCGCCCGCGGCCGTACCGAGCAGGACGACTCTCACGACAACCCCACCTTCCGCGTCGGACGCACCGGAGGTGATGTTCCCCGCGGGGCGAGCTCGACTACGTGGTGGCGGGGGGCAGTTCCGGACGATCTTCGCCGGGTCTGCGGTCGGCCGGCCGCCGGGGCGGGACCGGGGCCGTCGGAAAGTCGCGCGGACCGGTCCACAGCGCCGGCACGGCGTCCCCGCGGCGGCACAACTCGTACCCGATGGCCTCGTAGTTGACCCGCCAGCCGTGGAAGTGCGGCCACGCCTGGCGGGTCGCCCGTTCCGCGGGGAAGCCCGAGGCCACGACCATCGCCACCGCGGCGTCGAACTCGGTGTAGGTCAGCCGGATCGGTGTGTCCGGGTCCGGATCCGGGTCGAAGTCGAGGCGCAGCGCCCTGGCGATGTCGCGCAGGGCGGTGAAGCCGGCGCGCAACACCAGACGCGCGTCGGGCGGAGCGCTCCGCGGGGCGAGGGCCAGCTGCATGGCGGCGGCATCCATGACGGCGAGCAGTCCGACGATCCAGCTGCGGTACGGGCGCGGTGAACGGAACGTCAGCAGGATCGGGTACGCGGAGTGGCTCTCGCCGAGGTCCGAGGCGAGCCGCTCCCAGGCGCGGTACAGCGCGGGCAGCGCGGTCTCGGTGTCGACCAGCCACTGCCTGGCCAGGATCTCCGGCCCCCAGGCGGGTTCACCGGCGCGCGACTGGAGCAGGGTCACCTCCAGCTCGCGGCGGTTGTAGGCCGCGTACAGCGTGGGCAGATACGCGATCTGCAGGGCGATCACCACCGGGCCCGTGACCGCCGCCATGAAGTCCACGACGGACAGGTGCAGTCGGTCGCCGCTGGCGAAGCCGAGGGTGAACAGGCTCGAACCGGCCTCGCGCAGGGAGTTGGTCCACGTCAGCGCCGAAATGGCGTGCAGCAGCAGGCCGAACCCGAGCAGGGCACCGCCCAGCCAGGTGGCCAGCATGCCGCTCAGCATCAGCGGGGCCAGCCAGGTCTGCGCGCGGTCCTGGGCGTCGTAACCGCCGCGCCGGGCGAACAGCCGCAGCAGCCGGCGGAGCACCCGCCACCAGCTGTTGACCAGCCTGGAGTACAGGCCGCGGGGCACCACCAGGGTGCGCAGGATGCTGCCGAGGATCAGCGCCAGGAGCAGTCCGCCGGCCACGCCGGAGATCCATTTCATGGGGGTCATTGTCACCGCCGGCCGACTCCCGCCGACGGGGCCTCGCCGCCACTCGTCAGGGGTGTCCGGGCCGGCTCGGACGGCGGCCGTACGAGCGCACATTCGGCCCGCCCGCCTGTCCCGCGCGGCCACCGCGAGCCGGTCGGCGCGAGCCGGACCCACGGCCGACGGGCGGCCTCCACGGTCGCCGGATCCGCTCCGGGTCGGTCGGCGCGCCCCGGCAAGCCGGACCACGGGCCGGTGCGAACGCGTGAGCCGGACCCACGGCCGACGCGTCCCCGCAAGCCGGACCACCGCCGGCCCCGCGAGGCCGATGCCTCGCTCAGCGCAGCAGATCGCGTACCGCGTCGAAGGCGGCCTCCACGGTGGCCGGATCCGCGCCGGGGCGGGCCAGTGCGCTCATGGGGATCGGGGTGACGGCCGGCAGCCCGCCGTACGGGGTGAGCCCGTCGGGGGCCGCGCCGACCGCGGCGAGCAGGGCCACCCCCTGTCCGGTGCGGGCGATGTCGAGGACGCCCGCCAAGTACCCGGCGTCACCCACGACCGTGGCCGCCACCCCGTTGGCGGCGAGCGTCGCGATGGCCCGCCGCCGGATCGCGCACGGGTCCTCGATGGCCACCAGCGGCACCGGAGCGGGGGCGGCGGGCGGCACCCAGCCGGGTGTGGCGTGCCAGGTCAGCGGCAGCCCGCCGACCGGCGTGCCCTCGGTCGCGGCCGCCTCCGTGACGTAGACCGCGACGTCGACACTGCCGCGTTCCACCGCCTCGACGAGCCGCGCCGAGCGGTCGATGCGGAAGCGCACCCGGCAGCCGGGACGCACCTCCTGCACGGCCGCGGTGAGCCGGGGCAGGAACTGGTCGGCGGCGTGCTCGGTGGAGCCGACGGTGACGATGTCGCCGTCCACGTCCAGCAGGGCCCGTACCGCCTCGTCGTGCACCGCGAGGATCCGGCGGGCCTGTTCCACGAGCAGGCGTCCGTCGGGGGTGAACCGGGTGCTCCGGCCATCACGCTCCACGATCGCGCGCCCGAGGGTCTTCTCCAGTCTGCGGACGTGCTGGCTCACCGCGGACTGGCTCAGGGTGAGGGCGCGGGCCGCGCGATGGAAGCCGCCGCAGTCGGCTATCGCGGTCAGGCTGCGCAGGGCCACGATGTCGAGGACAGGTTGGGGCATACGGCGACCGTAGCAAGACCCTGAACTGGTATCGATCGCGATCTCTGATCGATTTCGATGCGGAATCGTCGTTGGACGCCGTGCGCCGTGGCCGGTCATGATGAGCGCATGCTGCACACGACCGCATTCGCTGCCTTTCTGACGCAGCGCCGAGTCATCGACTTCGGCGTGGCGAGCAGCGCGCGTTGTCGTTGACCTGCTGATCCGGTCCGCCCCTCCGCCCGAGGCCCGTGTTGTCCCGGCGGCGCCGAGCGGCCGCCCCGCTGATCACCGGCGCACATGACGCGGGTCCCCGCGCGCCCCACATGTGACGCGGCACACCTCTTCTCTCCCACCCGGACCGCGCTTCCGCCGTCGATCCGACACGTGAGAACGGTTCCGAGCCCGCCGGCCCATACCCCCGCACGCCCGCCCCCTCGCACGGGAGTCGCCCCCTCATGCCCGCATCTCCGTCCTCCGCATCCTCTCCGTCCGCCCCGCCCGCCCTCTCCACCTGGAACGAACCCGACGGGCTCGCCGCGCGCGGCACGCTGATCGTGCTGGCGGGGCGGGGGGAACACGCAGGCGTGTACGAGCGGTTCGGCCGCCGGCTCGCCTTCGACGCCTACCGCGTGCGGGCCCTCGGCGACCCGACCGCCGACCCCGCCGTCCTCGACCGGGCGGCCAAGCTCCTCGCGGACGAGTCGCTGCCCGGCCCCAAGGTGGTCGTCGGCTCGGACACGGGAGCGCTGTACGCCGCCCGTCTCGCCGCCGAGCAGCCGGCGGGCATCGACGCACTGATCCTCGCCGGACTGCCCACCACCCCCTGGACGTCCGGGAGTTGGGAGGAGGAGCGGGCCGCGCGAACCGCCTGCCCCACTCACCAGGGCCGGCTCACGGACGACCCGCACTTCCGGCGTGGAGCGCTGGCCGAGCCCGCTGATCCACCGGAGCTCCGCCTCGATCTCGTCCACGTCCCGGTCCTCGCCCTGCACGGCGCGGACGACGTCATCAGCTCCCTCGACCAGGCGCTCAGCGCGTACGAAGGGTTCCCCGAGGTGCGAACGGTGACCTTCAACGGCGGTCGCCACGACGTACTGAACGACGCACTGCACCGTACGGCCGCGGCCACGGTGGTCCTCTTCCTGGAACGGCTGCGTCTCTCCGCCGAGCTGCCGGTGATCGCCGAGGGTCTCGCATGAGCGCCCGCGTGACGACGACGGCTGCTGAGCTCGGCAGCCTGGTGCGGTCCGCGGCACCGCCGGTGGTGCTCGACGTGCGCTGGGCGCTGGGCGACCCGCACGGCCGCGACCACTACGCGGCCGGGCACATCCCGGGCGCGGTGTACGTCGACCTGGACACCGAGCTGGCCGCGCCGGCCGACCGCGAGGGCGGCCGCCATCCGCTGCCCGACCTCGCCGATCTGCAGGACGCGGCCCGGCGATGGGGCGTGCGGCCGGAGCGGCCGGTCGTCGTGTACGACGACTCGGGGAACACGGCCGCCGCCCGCGCCTGGTGGCTGCTGCGTCACGCCGGACTGTCCGAAGTGACGCTTCTGGACGGCGCGTTGGACGCCTGGCGGGCGGCCGGGCTGCCGCTGGAGTCCGGCGTGCCCGCCGATCCGCCGGCCGGTGACGTCGTCCTGCGTCCGGGCGGACTGCCGGTGACGGACGCGGACGGAGCCGCCGAACTGGCCGCGAGCGGACTGCTGTTGGACGCCAGGGCCGCCGAGCGGTACCGCGGCGAGGTCGAACCGGTCGACCCGCGCGCGGGCCACATCCCGGGCGCGGTCTCCGCGCCGACCGGGGAGAACCTCGCGGCGGACGGGACCTTCCTCCCGCCCGAGGTGCTGGGCAAGAGGTTCGAAGGCAAGGGCGCGAGTGAGGCCGGCCGGATCGGCGTCTACTGCGGCTCCGGCGTCACCGCCGCCCACCAGATCGCCGCACTGGCCGTCGCCGGGTACGAGGCCGTCCTCTTCCCCGGCTCCTGGTCCGCATGGTCCGCCGACCCCGCACGCCCCGCCGCGACCGGCCCGCTGCCGTCCTGAGGCGACGCGAGAGGAACCCCCATCATGACGACAGAACCGATCAGCGCGACAGCCACGGCGCCGCCGGACGACGGCGGCACGACATCCCGGGCCGACGTCACCCTCACGAAGACCGCTCCGGCGCCCCGCGTCACCATCCGGGGCACCACCCGTGCCACCCGCCGTTTCACGCTCCCCCGCTCCGTCCGCCGCACGGCCGGCCCCGTCGGGCTCGTCCTCCTGTGGTTCGTGACGTCGGCCACCGGGGTGCTCCCCGAGTCCGTGCTCGCCTCCCCCATGGACGTCGTACGCCAGGCCGTCGACCTCACGCGCAACGGTGAACTCCCCGGCGCCATCGCCGCGTCGGGGCGCCGGGCCGCCACCGGGTTCCTCATCGGGGCGACGGTCGCGCTGGCCCTGTCCCTGCTGGCCGGGCTGTTCCGGCTCGGCGAGGACATCATCGACTCCTCGATGGGGATGTTCCGGGCGATCCCGTGGGTGGGTCTGATCCCGCTGTTCATCGTCTGGTTCGGCATCGAGGAGACGCCGAAGGTCGCGCTGGTCGCCGTCGGCGTGACCTATCCGCTGTACTTCAACATCTACGGCGGCATCCGCTCCACGGACGCCCAACTCATCGAAGCGGCACGGATGATGGGGCTCGGCCGGCTGGGTCTGATCCGCTACGTGATCCTGCCGAGCGCGCTGCCCGGGGCCCTGGTGGGCCTGCGGTACGCACTGTCCACCGCTTGGCTCGCCCTCGTCTTCGCCGAGCAGATCAACGCGGATGCGGGGCTCGGCTATCTGATGAGCAACGCCCAGCAGTACTTCCGCACGGACGTCATCGTGCTCTGCCTCGCCGTGTACGCCCTGCTCGGTCTGGCCTGCGACTTCGCCGTACGGATCCTCTCGCGTCGCCTGCTGACCTGGCGGGCCTCCTTCGAAGGCGAGGCCTGAGCATGAGTTCCACCACCCTGGCCAACAGTGTCGAGATCCGTGGGCTCTCCCGCGCCTTCGACGGCCACACTGTGCTGCACGACCTCGATCTCGACATCCGCGAGGGCGAGTTCGTGGCCCTCCTCGGCCACAGCGGCTGCGGCAAGTCGACGCTGCTGCGGATCCTCGCGGGGCTCGACGACGAGATCGGCGGCGAGGTCACCGTGCCGGCGCGGCGCAGCGCCGCGTTCCAGTCGCCCCGGCTGCTGCCCTGGCTCAAGGTGTGGCGCAATGTCGTCCTCGGACTGCCGGGCCGCCCCGATCGGGCGCTCGCCCGGCGGGCCCTGGACGAGGTCGGCATAGCGGAGCGGGCCATGGTCTGGCCGAAGACGCTCTCCGGCGGACAGGCGCAGCGGGTTTCGCTGGCCCGTGCTCTCGTCCGGGAGCCTGAACTGCTGCTGCTCGACGAACCGTTCGGCGCCCTCGACGCGCTGACCCGGGGCCGGGTGCAGCAGTTGGTCGCCGAGCTGTGGCAGCGGCACGGCTGCGCGATCCTCCTGGTCACGCATGACGTGGAGGAGGCGCTGCTGCTCGCCGACCGTGTGCTGGTGATGGACGAGGGCCGCATCGCCCACGACCTCACCGTCGGCCTGCCCCGCCCCCGTGATCTGACCGCACCCGAGTTCGTCAGCCTGCGCGCCCGCCTCCTGAACTGGCTCGGCGTCACCCCCACCCTGGAAGGGAACCCTTCGTGATACGCAGACTCGCAGCGGCCGCGCTGAGCCTGTCCGCCCTGCTGGCGCTGACCGGCTGCGGCGCCGACTCCGCCGCCGACACGGCGGGCGGTCAGGGCGGAGTGACACTCACCATCGGCGACCAGGCCAAGACGCTGCAGACCATCGTCGCCGCCTCCGACGCGCTCAAGGGTGCCAAGTACAAGGTGAAATGGGCCGAGTTCGAGGGTGCGGCCCCGCTGTACCAGGCCGTGCAGGCGGGCGCCGCCGACACCGCCTACTCCGCCGACCTGCCCGCCCTCCAGGCCCTCAGCGGCGGGGTGAAGTTCAAGAACGTGGCCGCCCTCAAGAACGACGGACACCACACCGCGATCATCGTCCGCAAGGACTCCTCGGTGCAGAGCGTCAAGGACCTCAAGGGCAAGAAGGTCGTGGTGTCCTCCGCCAAGGGCAGCATCGCCGAGTACCTGCTCGCCAACGTCCTTCAGCAGAACGGGCTCAAGTACTCCGACGTGCAGGTGCAGTACCTTCTGCCCACGGACGCGCAGGCGGCCTTCTCCTCCGGAAAGGTCGAGGTCTGGGCGACCTTCGGGGTGTATCAGGCCGTGGGCCTGCAGCAGGGCGGACGGCTCCTGGTCGACGGCGCGGACGGACGCATCAGCGGATACGGCTTCATCGGCGCCTCCGAGAAGGCGCTCTCGAGCCCGGCGAAGAAGACCGCGCTCGGCGACTTCCTCGAACGGCTCGGCACGGCCCTGAAGTGGACCGATACGCATCAGGACGCGTACGCCGCCGCCATCGAGAGGCGCAACGGCGCCGACCCCGCCGTCGCCAAGACCCTCGCCTCGGCCGCCTACAGCCGGCTCCTGCCGATCACGTCCGAGGTGAACACGAAGGTGCAGGGCGTGGCCGATCTGATGCACGGCATCGGCGTGCTCGAACCGAATGTCGACGTTTCGAAGTCCGCCGACACGTCCGTCCTCAAGTGACCTGAGAAAGCCAGGAGATCGCCATGCCCGTCGAGTTCATCAGCGCCGTGCACACCGCCGCCGGATCCTCCGGCCCGGCGGCCAGTGCCCGCACCGGCTTCGACCCCGACTACGTACGCCGCTATGCCCGCGCCCTGGACGACGGCGGCTTCGACCACACGCTGGTCGCCTACCACTCGGCGTCCCCGGACGCCCTTCAGCTCGCCCAGTTCGTCGCCACGCACACCGAGCGCATCCGCCCGATCCTGGCCCACCGGCCGGGCGTCATCTTCCCCACCCACGCGGCCCGCGCCTTCGCGACCCTCGACCTCATCAGCAACGGCCGTCTCGCCGTGCACATCATCTCCGGGGGCAGCGACGAGGAGCAGCGGCGGGAGGGCGACTACCTCAACAAGGCCGAGCGGTACGAGCGTTCGGACGAGTACATCCAGATCCTGCGGAAGGTGTGGGCGGCGGACGGGCCGGTCTCGCACGAGGGCAGGCACTACCGGTTCGAGGGATACCACTCCGACGTACGGCCGGTGAACGGGCTGGTCCCGATCTCGGTGGGCGGTTCCTCGCAGGACGCGTACCGGGTGGGCGGGCAGCAGGGCGACATCTTCGGGCTGTGGGGTGAGCCGCTGAAGGAGACGGCCGAGCAGATCGCCGCGGTCAACGCGGTCGCTGACGCGGCCGGGCGCCCGCACCCCCGCATCTGGGTGTCGTTCCGCCCGATCATCGCGCCCACCGAGGAACTGGCCTGGGAGAAGGCGCACCGCACCCTCGGCGTGCTGAAGGACCAGGCGGCGAGCACCGAGCAGCTGCGCCACTACCGGACGACCGGGCGCCCGGCAAACGTCGGTTCACAGCGGCTCCTCGACATCGCCGAGCGCGGCGAGGTCCACGACCGCTGCCTGTGGACGGCCCCGGCGGTCGCCACCAACGCCGCGGGTGCCTCGACCGCCCTGGTCGGCACCCCGGAGACGGTCGCGGCGGCGCTCCTCGACTACGTCGACATCGGCTGCGACCTGCTGTCGATCCGCGGCTACGACCCCCTCAACGACGCCATCGACTACGCCCGACACGTCCTGCCGCTGGTCCGTCAGGAGCTCGCCCACCGCGCAACGACCAGCCAGGCCGCCTGACCACCCTCAGCTCTCATGGAGATTCCGTGTTGCGTCACACTCTGCGCTCGACCGCCGCCGCCCTGGCCCTGCTGCTGCCGTTCGCCGCGGCCTGCGGGACCGAGGCGAAGGCCGAATCCTCGTCCGATCTGTCCTCCGTGACCCTGAAGGTCGGCGCCACCGGCTGGAAACAGGAGGAGGCGGTCCTGAAGTTCGCCCACCTCGACGACACTCCCTACCAGGTCAAGTGGAGCCAGTTCCAAGGCGGTGACCAGCAGCTCCAGGCCATCCGGGCGGGCGCTCTCGATCTCGCGTCCTCCAGCGAGATCCCGCCGGTCTTCGCGGCGGCCGACGGAAAGCCCAACTTCAAGGTCGTCGCCGTCTACCAGGGTTCGACGCTCAATCAGGAGGTCGTCGTCCCCAAGGGCTCCAAGGTGACCGGCATCGCCGGCCTGAAGGGCAAGAAGGTCGGCTACGTCCAGAACACCACCGCCCACTACTTCCTGTACGAGCTGCTGAAGCAGGCCGGCCTCAAGTGGTCCGACATTGATGCCAAGCCGCTGCTGCCCAACGACGGACTCGCCGCCCTGAACGGCGGCGGCATCGACGCCTTCGCCTCGTACGGCACGTCGATCATCACCGCCCACCAGCAGGGCGCCGTCACGGTCGGCTCGGGCAAGGACATCCTGTCCGGCAATTTCCTCTGGTCGGCGCGCGACAGCGTCCTGGACAGCCCCGGCCGGACGGCGGCCGCGGCCGATCTGATCGCCCGGATCAGCAAGGCGTACGCGTACGTCCGTGACGGCCGCGAGAGCGCGTTCGCCAAGGTGATCTCGGAGGCCACCCACCAGCCCCTGGCCCAGGCGGAGAAGGATCTGCGCGACGGTCAGGCGCAGCGCCCGACGAAGGCCAGGACGGTCGACGACGCCGCCATCGCCTCGCAGCAGGAGGTCGCCGACGCCTTCACCCGACTCGGCGCGCTCACGACGCACCTGGACGTCAAGTCCTTCTGGAGCCGCAAGCTGAACGCCGACCTGGGGAAGGACCTGTGACCGCCGGACTCCGGCTTGAGGAAGGTGCCGTGGCCTCCGGCGTCATCGCACGCCTCGCCGAACTGGCCCCCGAGTACGACCGATCGGCCGCCTTTCCCGCCGACTCCCTGCAAGCCGTCCACGAGGCGGGGCTGCTCACCGCCACCATCGGCGAGCGATACGGCGGCCGGGGCGCCGGCGTCGCGGGCACCGCCCGCATCCTGCACACCCTCGGGCAGGGCGACCCCTCCGTCGCACTGATCACGGCGATGACGCTCAACACACACGCCCGGCAGGCCGGCCGGCCGCACTGGCCCGACGAGGTGTACGCGCGCGTGCTCAAGGAGTCGGCGGAGCGGCCCGTTCTCATCAACCACGCGCGCGTGGAACCCGATCTGGGCTCCCCCGCGCGGGGCGGGCTGCCCGCCACGCTCGCCCGGCGCACCGCCGATGGCTGGTCGCTGAGCGGCCGGAAGCGGTTCGTCACCGGGGCCGACGGGCTCGACTGGTTCCTGGTGTGGGCCACCACCGACGAGCCGGAGCCCCGCGTCGGCACGTTCCTGGTCCCGGGCGGCTCCCCCGGCATCCGGATCACCGACCGCTGGGACCAGCTGGGGCTGCGTGCCAGCGGCAGCCACGACGTGACTTTCCACGACGTGGAGATACCGTACGAGCACGTCGTCGGTCTCGGTCCGCACGGACCGGCCGCCGAGCAGGACAACCGGGCGGGCGCCGCCCTCCATCTCCCGCTCGCCGCCCTCTACTTGGGCGTGGCGCGGGCGGCGCAGGTCTTCTTCCACACCTTCGCGCACACGCGCGTGCCCGCCAACCTCGGCCATCCGGTGGCCCGTACGGAACGCTTCCGGCGGACCGCGGGGGAGATCGAGGTGCTGCTCGCCGCCGCCGAGCAGCTGGTGTTCGACGGCGCCGCCCGGGTCGACGCGGGCGACTCGTCGTACACGCCCGAACAGGCCCTCGGCGCCCGGGTTCTGGCCGACCGGCACAGCGTACGGGCCGTGGAGCTGGCCGTACGGCTGCTCGGCAATCCGGGCCTGGCCCGTGGCAATCCTCTGGAGCGGCACTTCCGCGACATCCAGTGCGCGCCGGTGCACGCGCCCCAGGAGGACATCTCCCTGCTCGCGATCGGAACGAAGGCGCTGAACCCGTGACCGCACCAGCCACCACCGCGTCCGCCCAGCTGCTGGGCCTGCTCGCCCGTGATCTCGCGCCCGACCGGCTGACCACGGACCCGGCCGCGCTCGCCGGGTACGCCACCGACCGCTCCGGGACCCGCCCCGAGGGCAGTCCGCTCGCCGTGGTCCATGCCCGGCGGACCGAGGACGTGACCGTCACCCTCCGCCATGCGCACGCCCTGCGGGTTCCGGTCGTCCCGCGCGGCGCGGGCACGGGCCTGTCGGGCGGGGCGACGGCGGGCGAGGGTGCGCTCGTCCTCGATCTGTCCGGGATGAACCGCATCCTCGAACTGTCCGCGGACGATCAGCTGGCCGTCGTCGAACCCGGCGTGATCACCGCCGAGTTGGACCGGGCGGCCGGCACGCACGGTCTGCGCTACGCCCCCGATCCGGCGAGCGCCGCGATCTCCACGATCGGCGGGAACATCGCGACCAACGCGGGCGGCCTGCGCTGCGCGAAGTACGGCGTCACCCGGGACAGCGTGCTGGGTCTTGAGGCGGTGCTCGCGGACGGCACGGTCGTGCGCACCGGCCGCCGTACGGTCAAGGGGGTCACCGGATACGACCTCACCGCCCTGCTCACCGGCTCCGAGGGCACCCTCGCCGTCATCACCTCGGCAACCCTGCGGCTGCGGCCGATTCCGGTGGCGACGGCCACGCTGGCGGCGTACTTCACCTCGTTCGAGGCGGCCGCGGAGGCGTCGTACGCGATCGGGCGGGCCGGGGTCGAGCCGGCGCTCGCGGAGCTGGTGGACGGTCCGGTGCTGCAGGCCATCGACCCGGTGCTGCGGGAGCGCGGCGCGGCCCTGCTGCTGGTGCAGTGCGACGGCGCAGGGGCGGTCACGGAGGCGGAGACGGTCGCCCGACTGCTGGCACCGCTCGCCACGACCGTCGAGACCACCGCGGACCCGGTGGAGGCGGAGGCCCTGCTCGCCGCCCGGCGGCTCGCGCTGCCGGCGCTGGAGCGGCTGGGCCGGCCGCTCATCGAGGACATCGCGGTGCCGCGTTCCCGGCTCGCGGAGGCGGTCCGGAGCATTCGCGCCATTTCCCTGCGGCATGACGTGCCGGTCTTCACCATCGCGCACGCGGCCGACGGGAACCTGCACCCGATCATCGTCGTCGACCCGGCGCTGCCCGGACTCCCGGACGCGGCCTGGGAGGCGGCGGGCGAGATCTTCGCGCTGGCCCTGCGGCTCGGCGGCACCCTCACGGGAGAACACGGTGTCGGGGTGCTGAAGCGGCAGTGGGTGGCGGACGAACTGGGGCCCGCGGCCCACGCGTTGCAGCGCCGGCTCAAGGAGGCCTTCGATCCGCTGGGCATCCTCAACCCGGGCAAGAGCCTCTAGCGGCCGCAGCCCACATGGCGCGGCCCCCGAACCGGAACCGCGGCCACGTTTTCCGGACAGGGGCCGCGTTCATCAGTGCGACGAGGGCGCGAACGCGTCCTATTTTGTTGATCACGGCGGTCACGGGCCGTCGCAGGGGGATGAGCGGAGTCGGCGCCGTTCATCCCCTGCGCTTTCCGGCCACGGACGGGCTGAGCGGGTCTGTGCCTCTCCAGGGCCCGGCCGCCCCCCTCCGCCGTCGCGGCCGGGCCCGACCGGCACGCGGCGGTTACGCCTGCGGCCGAGCCAGCAGGGTGCGTACGCCTTCGGAGGTGAGCGTCAGACCGTGCGGTGAGCTGGCGTCGATGGTGAGCGACAGCTCGCCGGTGGGCCACTGGGAGGCCAGCGCCCCGAGCGGCACCAGCCGGTAGCGCGAGACGAAGGGCAGCAGCCCGGCCATCTCCAGTTCCGAGGTGAAGACCGGGACGACCTGCTCGCCGCCCGGCTGGTCCAGGACGGGCAGCGCGACGGCCGTGGGGTCGGCGGTGTCCTCCTCCGCGGCGTCGTCGGGCACGGGGACGAGCACATCGCTGTCAGCCAGCGTGTCCAGCGCCACCACGTCCTCGGTGTTCTGCGCGAGCGTGTCGAGCGCCTCCTGAGCCGGCGTCGCGGGGACCGGCTTGCCGTTTCCGTTCAGGGACGCGGTGTGGTCGTTCGAGGGTGTGTCCATGGCTGATTCCCAGGTAGTGCGGGTGGGTCGTCCGGGACGGGATCCGCCCCGGACGCAACCCTCGTCGCGTACCCGAACGCAGCCGGGCCATTCATGCCCCGCCCCCGGCCACGGCTCACGACCCCTGCCCACCGGCCCGTCGGACGCACCACGTGTCGCCCGGCGCTGCTCTCACTCGTCGCGTTCCGCACCGCGCGGGTGCGGTGTCGTCGGCTGCAACTGCGGTTGCCGGTCGTCGTGCTGGGCCAGCAGGGAGAGGAGGTCGCCCACGGTCAGCCCGGCCTCGGCGGGGTGCCGCAGGATGGTGTCCGCTTCGATGCGGTACTGGTTGGAGCGCCCTTGCCGGGTATGGGTGAGATACCCGTCCTGCTCCAGATCGGAAATGATCTTCTGCACCGCGCGCTCGGTGAGCCGGCACCGTGCGGCGATGTCGCGGATACGGGTCTCGCGATCCTCGGCGATCGCGGCCAGCACGCGCGCGTGGTTGGTGAGGAACGTCCATCCGGTGTGTGTCTCAGGTACTCCGCCCATGGACTCAGCATATGGCGTGGCATTCACGCATACAAAAGGGTGAAACAAATTTCATGTATCTCTTGACGTAGGACGGACGGGTGGCTGAGCCTGGTGGGGCCGGGACAGGCTGGATGTCCAAGGAGCGGCTGTCATGTCCGAACGTGTCGTTTTCTCGCAGGTCAGGAACGGGGACGAGCCCTGCGCGGCGTCGACGATCCCGTCCACGGGGCGTCGGCCGCTGTCGTTGCAGGTCGAGTCGTACCCGGTCGGGGACCGGGTGCTCGTCGTGGTGTCGGGCGACATCGACCTCGACAGCGACCAGGTGCTGCTGCGCGCCCTGCGCGACGCCCTGGCCCGCTCCGTCAGTGGCGTGGACCTGGATCTGAGCGACGTCGAGTTCTGCGACTGTTCCGGACTCAACGTTTTGTTGCGCATGCGCCGACGCGCACTGGAGGAGGGCAGGTCCATCGCCGTACGGTCGGCCGGCGCGGCTGTCGACCGGCTGCTCACCATCACCGGGACGCGGTCACTCTTCGCCTGCGCGGACGACGTCGGTGCGGAGAGCCCCGATCCGGATCCCGGCCCGACGGACACCTCGGCGTGGGAGGACCCGTTGCCCGACGACGCCGAGCGCGACCTGCGGATCGAACTCGTTCAACTGCGCCGGGCGATGCGGACGCGGCCGGCCATCGACCTGGCCCGCGGTGTGCTGATGGCCTCGTTCGGTCTGAGCCCCGAGGACGCCTGGCACGTCCTGGTCACGCTGTCCCAGCGCACCAACACGAAGCTGCACCATGTGGCCCAGGACCTGGTGGACACCGTCCGCGGCGAACCACTGGCCGAACCGGTGCAGCGGCAGCTGGCCGCGGCGGTCGCCCGGCACAGGACACCTCCGCAGCCCCCTCCGCCGGGCTCCTACGCACAAGCCCCTCCGCCGGGCTCCTCCGCACAAGCCCCTCCGCCGGGCTCCTCCGCACAAGCCCCTCCGCCGGGCTCCTCCGCACAAGCCCCTCCGCCGGGCTCCTCCGCACAAGCCTGAGCTCTCCGCGCCTCGCGGCGGCGGAGAGCTCAACGGGGCTGCCCTGCCGAACCCCGTACGGTTCGGGTCCCCACCCTCGCCCGGCCCATGCGGCCGGGTTCGCAGGGCGGCTCAGGTGCTGCCGGAGCCGCCACTGCCGAAGGAACCGCTGGATCCGGAGTCCCATCGCGGGCGCGGCTGGTCCTCGGCGGTCTTGCTGCCGGAGGCGTGCAGATCGTGCGGCCTCAGCCGCTCGCCCTCCCGGCCGGCCTGGGGGACCTCGTCCGGCTCCCGCGTCTCCCGGGTCTCGTAGACCGCGCCCGACGGCGGCGGCGTGGGCTGCTCAGCCGGCGCGGGCGGTCCTGGCTCCCGGCGCCGCACCTTGATGCCGAACCTGACGGCCCAAATCAGCGCACCGACGATAACGAGGCCGCCGACAAAGGCGATAATCACGCCGACCGCCGCGCCCGACGCAGCCAATTCGTATCCTGTCGATTTCATGGCTGCCGGGTACCCCGCAGAAAACAAGTAATCCCTCCCGTTTCACCGCGGAACCGATCTCCGGTCTCCCCGTCGTCGGCCCGCTCCGTGCCGCGTTCCTGGGCCCACGCCCTGCCGCATCGCGCCTGAGCAGGCCTCCACGAGCTGCCGGCCGACCCCCGCGAACCGCTCCCCTCCACGACCTGTGTGCGCCGAATTGCGCACACCGTGAAGTCCGCACACAATCGCCGCCCGGGCGTGTCTTTCCGGCCTCAAAACCTTCCGGCACTGAATGAGTCGCTCACTACGAAAACGGCACGACTCGACAGGTTGATCCGAATGGCGGCAGGCTGGACCCATGCCTGCGGTGCCGATCGTCGTGCACCGGCCGCTCCCCACCGGCGGCCGTCCTGTGGTCGTACGCAGCGAGATAGCCGGCCTCGCGCACTCCGACCAGGACGTCGTGGCCTTCATTCGGCGGGCCGGTCTGGCGTTCGGCGAGGACGTTCTCGACGACCCGGTGTGGGTGGAGTGGAGGGGCGGCCGGGCGCACGAGTACGGGGCCGGCTGAGCAACGGTGCCCGGCCCGCGGGGTTCGGGACCGCGGCTACGCCTCGTCCAGGTCCCGCCGTTCGAGCGGCCGGGTCGCGGGGCCCTGGACGATGTGGCCGTCCGGATCGAAGCGGGAACCGTGGCAGGGGCACTCCCAGGTCCGCTCCGCCCGGTTGAAGGCGACCAGACAGCCCAGGTGCGTACAGCGCGCGGAGACGGCGTGCAGCTCTCCGCCGTCGTCACGGTGGACGGCACAGCGGTGGCCGCCGACCCGGACCACCGCGCCGTCTCCGGGAGCGATGTCGTCCACGGAACCGGCCGGCCCCGACGGCAGCCGGTCGCCGACGAAGTGCCGGGCGACATGGGCCTGGTGCTTGAGGAAGGCCGGCGCCTCACGCACCGCACTGAGCACCCGCCGCGGGTCGTACAGCTCGCTCCACGGCGACTTCTCCCCGGCGATCAGGGTCGCCAGGAGCCGGCCCGCCATGATGCCGCCGCTGAGCCCCCAGCCGCCGAAGCCCGTCGCGACGTAGGCGTGACGGCTCCCCGGATGCAGCGGTCCGACGAGCGGCACGGAGTCGGTGGAGTCGTTGTCCTGCGTGGCCCAGCGGTGCGTGAAGGTGAGCTCGCCGAAGTGATCGGTGGCCCAGCCGGCGAGCCGTCCGAAGCGCTCCTCCACGTCGGCGGTGCCCGGCGCGAAGTGTTCGCCGGTGACGATCAGCAACCGCTGCCCGTCCGTGAGCGGCGCGGTGCGCAGCGAACGGGTGCGCTGCTCCGTCGTGATGAACATGCCGTGCGGGTCCTGAGCGGCCGGAATCGGTGCGGCCAGGACGAGTTCGCGGCGCGGGGAGAGCCGGGTGAAGAGAAGCGCCCGGTCGAAGATCGGGTAGTGCGTGGCGACGACGACGTCCTTGGCGGTCACCGTGGCCCCCGACTCGGTCTCCAGACGGCAGGGCTCACCTTCCTTGAGACCGACGACCCGGGTGTTCTCGTGGATCTGGGCGCCCCGTACGCGCAGGTCGTCGGCGAGCGCCAGCAGGTATTTGCGCGGGTGGAACTGCACCTGCTCCGTGACACGGACCGCGCCCGCGACGGGGAACGGCAGCCCCGTCGCGGTCACGTACTCGGCGGGCAGCCCGGCCTCGCGGGCGGCCTCCGCCTCCGCCTTCAGCTCCGCGACGCCCTCGGGCTCCTCGGCGAAGGTGTAGGCCGCCGTGTTCTCCCAGTCGCAGTCGATTCCCAGTTCGTCCACGACGGCGGCGGCATGCCGGATCGCCTCCGTCTGGGAGCGCGCGTACAGCTTGGCGGCCTCGCTTCCGCGGGTACGCCGCAGCCGTGCGTAGATCAGGGTGTGCAGGGCGCTGAGCTTGGCGGTGGTGTGCCCGGTGACACCGGCGGCGAGCCGGTCGGCTTCCAGCACCGCCACGCTACGGCCGGCACGGGCCAGTTCCCAGGCGGTGCTCAGGCCCGCCATGCCGGCACCGATCACGGCCACGTCGACCGTGATGTCGGCGTCCAGCGACGGCTGAGGGTCTCCCGGCGGTGCCGTCTCGATCCAGTACGACCTCTGCTCACCCGTGTCCATGTTCATGGGCCCCGAGTTCCCCGGCCGGGTCCACCGAAGCGCCCCGGCACCCGGAAGGCTCAGCGCGGGGTGGGGCGGGGTGCCGATGGGGGTCGGGCCGGGGGGCTCGACGGACGGCGGGATCAGCGCTCGGCGGGCTGCCCGGCATGCGGTCGGGCGGAGGCTGCCGGCGGCGTGAAGGCGGCTTCGGGATCCGCGATGCGCAGGAGGGCCGCCAGGAGCCTTCTGGTGTCGGCCAGGAGGCCTCCGACCAGGGGCATGAGCGCGCGGTGCTCCGCACAGACGGCGGTCAGTCGGCGGTGCGCAGCGGAGGCGCGGGCCAAAGCGTGTCGGCGGTGCGCCGTGGAAGCGGGGGCCAACGCGTGTCGGCGGTCCGTCGCCCCTTCGCGCCGGCCGTCTCCAGAAGTCATGCGCCTGGTGACCACGTCCTTCGCGGCCACGTCCCCGGAGGTCAGGTCCCCCGAGGTCACACGCCCGGCCGATCCCTCGCGCACCCCGTCCGCCGCCCCACGGCTGCGTTCGGCGGGCCGGCACGCGTCAGGGAGGCACGCGTCAGATCGGCACGCGTCAGGAAGGCACGCGTCAGGAAGGCACGCGTCGCCCGCCGCCCGGAGCAGCGCGGCCAGGGCGTCTCGTGCGTCGGAGGGCAGTTCGAGGCGCCGGGGCGCCTCCGCCAGGGTCCGCAGGGTCGTCGCGATGTGCTCGGTGACCTGGTCCCAGGCGAAGTCCCACGCGACGGCGGGTGGTGCGGGCGCGGAGCGGCGCAGTCGGTGGCCGGGATTCACCCGGTAGCTCTCGTCCGACCAGCGACGGGCCTCACGCAGGTCGGTCACCACGTCCGTGAGCCGCTGGGCCCTCTCGTGCCAGCCGCGTGCCTGCTCCTCCCGATGCCCCTCCGCCAGCCCGTCGGCGACGTCGTGCAGCAACTCGCCCGAACCTTCCGGGAGTTGAGCACGCAGCTGGCTCACCCGACGGTCATGGACGGGCGGGAGGACCAAGGCGTTGACGCCGATGCCGATGACGGCCCCGAGCAGGGTCTCCAGGAGCCGGTGGGCGATGTCGGCACCGGTGTAGGAGCCGTAGGCGAGGACGAACAGCGCGGCGGTCGGCGCGTACAGACCATGGGTGCCGAAGCGGGCGTAGTTGCCGAGCAGCACGGTGAGCGGAAGCGCCAGCGCCATCGCGGCCATCTCGTTGTGGGTCAGCACGCCCGCCCCGGCGGCGAGCAGTGTGCCCACGACGACCACCACGAACTGCTGCAGCGCGGACAGCAGAGAGCGATAGACGGTGCTCTGCACCAGAAAGAGCGCCGTCCAGGGTGCCATCAACGCCATCGGCGCGTGCCACCACCAGCCGGCCACCGCCCATGCGAGCAGGGCCGCCCCTGCCGCCTTGAGGGACTGCACCGCGGTGGTGCGCTCGGGTCCCGACACGGTGACGGCCCGGCGGGCCGAGCCCCAGACCGCCCCGACTTCCCACGTCAGCGCGCGCAGAACGGCGCGCGTCCCCGTCCTCGACGTCCGTCCCACCGTTGTCCCACGCTCTCCCGTCAGCACCCTCTTGGAACCCTCTTGGACTTCCCTCGCGGGCTCCCGGGCCCCGGGAGCCGGCCATCCGGGCAGGCGTCACCCCTCGCCGGACGGTCGTCGTGTCTGTGCGGTCAGTCGTCGCCCCGGACGATGTTCCACTCCGGCTCCGTCAGAGCCTGCCGGGGGTCTCCGTCGGCCGTCGCGGGGACGCAGGTGCGGACGGCGCTCGCGCGTCGGCGGCGGGCCTTCGACCAGCCCGTCTCCGGGCGACGCAGGGTGATCTCTTTTCTGACGTCCGCGGTCACGGCGTTTCATCTTCTTTCTGGATCCGGTCCGCTTCGGGCCCGGGCTCGCTGTCGTCTTCTGAGGCATTCGGGTACTCGGCCCGAGTCCCCTGCTCCCCCGCCCCGAAACCGAACGGGTGTGCCGCGCGAAGCGATCACTGTCGGCGCGACATCGCGGCGTACGTCCGTTTCGCCCGGGTCCATGGGGTACTCGGCCGCCACACGGCAAGACGCAGAACGTGTCCGAAAGGATCACCCGGCTCCTGGGCGAGCACCGCGGGCGGGGGCGATTCCGGACCGGGTTCCGCTCGTGGCACCCGGTGAGACCAGAACGGCAGTGCGACCAACGATGAACAGCAACAGAACCCTCCCGAGCGACGTTCTTTCCAGTCAGTCGGTCTTCGGCGCGCCCTGCTGGGTCAGTCTCACCACGAGGGACCTACGGGTCACCCAGGACTTCTACCGGGCCGTCCTGGGCTGGCAGTGGCGGCCGGTCAGACTGGGTGACCAGTTCAAGGTCGCGCACGTGGACGGCATACCGGTCGCGGGAGTGGCCGCGGTCGCCTCCATGTGGCAGATCGCCTCCGCGTGGACCCCGTATTTCGCGGTGGCCAGTGCGGACGAGGCAGTGGCCCGCGTCCAGGAACGCGGTGGTACGACGGCTGTGGGCCCGATCTCCTTGCCGCCCGGACGGGCCGCCCTGCTCGCCGACCGGGACGGCGCGGTCTTCGGCATCTGGGAGGGGAAACTCGTCACCGGCTGGGAGGAGTGGCGCCGGGCGGCTCCCGCGTTCGTACGACTGCACACGCGCAACGCCTTCGACGCGGCAATCTTCTACGGCGAGGTCCTGGACTGGGCTTCGGAACGCGCCGGCTGCTGCGAGGTCCACTACGAAGAGAACGAGGTCGTGCTGCGCAGTGGGGGCGATGTCGTGGCCCGGATCCACTCCGGCGCGTTGGAGGCGGCCCCCGACCCCACGCTCCGGCCCCACTGGCAGATCCATTTCGCGGTCACTGATGTGGAGGCCTGCGCCCGGGCCGCCCGCGCCCACGGCGGTGCGGCCATGCAGGGCGGGCTGGGATCCTCCGAGGCGATCATCGCCGATCCCGACGGCGCGCGCTTCTCGGTGACGGCGCTCTCCTGAGACCGGCCGACCGACAGGGCTCGGCACCGGCCTGGCGAGCTGGTGCAAGTTTCCGCGATTCACGATTCGCCTGCCGGACGGTTCGTGGTGAGGCCGGGGCGGAACACGTCCGCCCCGGCGCAGTCCGCTACTGCGCGCCCGCGAACGTCCACACGGCGTGGGCACCCGGGCCGACTACGAGGGTCGAGCGGCCGATCCGCTCCTCGTGGTGGTCCACGGACCGGTTGAGGGACAACTCGATCTGCCGCAGGCCGACCTGGTCGCCTGCGACGGCGTCGAAACGGATCATGGTGCCGCCCCGCTGCGCCACGACGCCCCCGCCCGCCAGGGGCAGGACGACGAACCCGCCGGACCGCAGCAGAGGGACGGTGCCGGCGAGGTCGCGCGCGGTGACCGCGAGTCGGATGGAGCTCACGTCACGCATCAGATGACTGCCGTAGTCGTCGGAGAGGTAGCGCTCCCGGCCGACGTCACCGGGGTAACTGGCGGGATCGGTCTTGCCGCGCGGGTCGGCGAAGTACTCCGGTCGGTACTCCATCCCCCAGGCTCCGAAGGCGTCGTACTTCTCAGTGGTGAGCACGGCGTCGAACCACGGCACCGGGACACCGTCGCCGAAGTCACGTGTCTGCTGGAAGTCGACCGGGTCGGCGACCCCCTGGTCACGCAACCGCTCGATCACCGTTTCCAGGTCACCGGCGCGCTCCACCGAGAGTCCCATCCCGGTGGAGCCCAAGGCGGCATCCTGGCCGGGCAGATCGCCCACCCCGAACAGTTCGAGGTAGGTCTCGCGACCCATCAGATACCGACCGGTCCAGGCCTTGCCGCCGGAACCGGTCGTGGTGCGTACCTGGAAGTTGGCGAACTCCCGCAGATAGTCGGAGTGTTCGATGGCATCGGCGGTCTCCCGGTCGAGAACTCCGTATGCGTGGTTGTAGAACAGCAACTGTCTGCCGGGCGGTGGTAGAGCGTCGTCGGCCCGCGCCGTACTCGCACCGCCTTCGATCGCCCCGGGGAGGGCGGCCGTGAGGGCCACTGCCAGAACCACGATCATCCGCAACATTCGGCGAGGAAGCACGCGGGCGATCGTAAGCTACATGGGGCCTGCACGCACACTCCGCTCCCGAAGTATGTTGTTTCACCACATGTGCGCCTGACCAGGGTGTTCCTACCGTGTGCCGACACGTACACGTTCCGTGTGCCCGCACGGACACGTCCCGTGTGCCGACCCGGACACGTCCCCACCGACCCCTGGAAGTGGTCCACATGGCCTCCGCAGCCTCCGCTCCCCCAACGCCCGCCGGTCTCAAGCGCATTGTCGCGGCGAGCCTCATCGGTACCACGATCGAGTGGTACGACTTCTTCCTCTACGGCTCGGCCGCCGCGCTCGTCTTCAACAAGCTGTTCTTTCCGGGTTCCGACCCGCTCGTCGGCACGCTGCTGTCCTTTCTGACCTACGCGGTGGGATTCGCGGCCCGCCCGCTGGGCGCCCTCGTCTTCGGGCACTACGGCGACCGGCTCGGCCGCAAGAAACTGCTGGTCCTGAGCCTGCTGTTGATGGGCGGAGCGACGTTCGCGATCGGCCTGCTGCCCACGCACGCGACCGTCGGCGCTGCGGCACCCGTCCTGCTGACCGCACTGCGCCTGGTGCAGGGCTTCGCCCTCGGCGGGGAATGGGGCGGCGCCGTCCTGCTGGTGTCCGAACACGGGGACGCCAAGCGGCGCGGGTTCTGGGCGTCGTGGCCGCAGACCGGGGCGCCGGCCGGACAGCTGCTGGCCACCGGGGTGCTCTCCCTGCTGACCGCCACCCTGTCGGACGCCGCCTTCATCTCCTGGGGCTGGCGCGTCCCGTTCCTGCTCTCCGGCCTGCTCGTGATCGTCGGTTTGTGGATACGTCTTTCTGTCGATGAATCCCCTGTCTTCAAGCGGGCGTTGGCCCAGGCCGAGGCCCGGAAGACGATGCGGGCGACGACCACCTCGGCGGCGGCCGAGGCCGAGACCGAGACCGAGGAGATGCCACTGGTCTCCGTGCTGCGCCACCACTGGCGGGACGTGCTCGTCGCGATGGGCGCCCGCATGGCGGAGAACATCAGCTACTACGTGATCACCGCGTTCATCCTCGTGTACGCCACCACGTCGGCCGGCGTCTCCAAGCAGACGGCACTCAACGCCGTACTCATCGCGTCCGCCGTGCACTTCGCCGTCATCCCGGCCTGGGGCGCGCTCTCGGACCGGGTCGGCCGCCGACCCGTCTATCTCTTGGGAGCGGCCGGGGTGGGCCTGTGGATGTTCCCCTTCTTCCGGCTCATCGACACCGGCGGCTTCGGGAACATCATCCTCGCGGTGACCGTCGGCCTGGTGCTGCACGGGGCGATGTACGCGCCCCAGGCCGCCTTCTTCTCCGAGATGTTCGCGACGCGGATGCGCTACTCGGGCGCCTCCATCGGCGCCCAGTTCGCCTCCGTGGCGGCCGGCGCGCCCGCCCCGCTCATCGCCACCGCCCTGCTGGCCGACTACGACAGCTCGACGCCGATCGCCCTGTACGTGATCGGGGCGGCCGTGGTGACACTGATCGCGGTAGGGGTCGCGAGGGAGACCCGCCACCGGGACCTGGCCGACGTGGAGGCGTCCCCCGACCCCTCCGGCTCAGGCCCCGGCTCCCGCTCCAGCTCCGAGCCCGCGGACGCGCCGACCGCGAACGCGCGCACTGCCTGATCGCGGTCGTGCGTACCGCCTGATCCCGGACGTCCGCACCGCCCGAACCGGGACGTCCGCAGCCCGAACCCGGGCGTGCGTACCGCCTGTTGCGGTACGCACGCCCCGTCCAATCCCGTCCCGGTCCGGTACGCCGTGAACCGACCCTCGTGCGCGCCGTCGCACGGTCGCACAGGGGTCAACTACGGCGTGGCGGACGACAACCGGTGCAGACGCAGGGCGAGTTGGATCTCCAGCGCCCGGCCGGGACTCTGCCAGCCCTCCCCCAGCAGCCGTCCCACCCGCTCCAGCCGCTGCGCGACCGTGTTCACGTGCACATGCAGCTCGTCCTTCGTGCGCGCCGGGCTCATACCGGAGGCGAAGTACGCGTCGACCGTGCGCAGGAGATCGGTGCCGCGCCGCTCGTCGTACGCCACCACCTCCCCGATGGTGCGCTCGACGAAGGCAGCGATGTCCCGGTCGCCGGCCAGGAGCAGCCCCAGGAAGCCGAAGTCCTCGGCGGCGGCGCCGTCGCCGGCCCGGCCGAGCAGGCGCAGGGCGTCGAGGCAGCGCTGCGCCTCGACGTATGCCGATGCCACGGCGTCGGGACGGGACGCGAGGTCCTCGACAGGAGCGGAGGCGCCGACGGTGACCGCCTCGTGGACGGCCGTGCCCAGATGCCCTGCGGTCCAACGGGCCAGGTGCGTCGCGGTGTCTCCGGCGGCGAGGGGCAGCAGCAGGACCGTACCGCCGTCGCGGGCTGCGGCCAGTCCCTGCCGGGTGCCGGCCAGATGGGACGCCGCGGACCACAGGCGTCTGCGGGCGGCGGCCTCCTGGTCGGCGTCGGCCGCCTCCCCGTCGAGACGGGCGGCGAGCACCACGTGCGTGGCGTCGAGGTCTGCGCCCAGCAGGCCGGCGCGCTCGCGCAGCAGGCGCGGGTCGCGGTCCCGGGCGTCGAGCAGGTCGTCCAACAGCTCGCCGCGCACCCGCTGTTCGGCCTCCGCGGCCGAGCGTCTGGCGAGCAGCAGCAGGGAGGTGACCATCGCGGCGCGCTCCAGGGTGCGCTGGTCGACCGGGTCGAGGCCGGGGTGACCGCGCAGCACCAGTGCGCCGAGCAGCTCGCCACCGGCCGCCACGGCGGCGACCCAGTCGCCGCCGTGGCGCACCGCGTGGCCCTCGGACCGGGACGCCTTCAGGGCCGCGCCGGGGGCGGCGGCCGCCTCGGCGAACTCCACGGTGCCGGCGAGGACTTCGGACACCGCCGCGGCCACGTCGTGGACGCCGCCGCCGCGCAGCACGAGTTCGGCGAGCCGGTCGTGGACGTCCGAGGCGCGCTCGATGACCGCGCTGCGGTCCTGGATGATCTCGTTGGCCCGGCCCAGGCGGTCGAGCGCGGAGCGCGTCTCGGTGAGCAGGTTCGCGGTGTCGATGGCGGCCGCGGCGAGAGCGGCGAACGAACCGAGGAGGGCGATCTGCTCCCGCTCGAAGACGCGCGCGCGGGGGTCGGCGGCGAACAGCACCCCGATGACCTGGGGCCCGATCATGAGCGGCACGCCGAGAATCGCGACCAGGCCCTCGTCCCGTACACCCGAGTCGATGGCGTGGGTGTGCTGGAAACGGCCGTCCTTGAAGTAGTCGTCGGTGACATAGGGGCGGGCGGTCTGCGCGACGAGTCCGCCCAGCCCCTCTCCCATACCGAGCCGCAGCTGCTGGAAGCGCGCGGCCACCGAACCCTCGGTGACCCGCATATGGGTGTCTCCCCTGGCCGGGTCGTTCAGGCTGAGGTAGGCCACGTCCGTGCCCAGCAGGGACCGGGCGCGCTGCACGATCGCCTGCAGTACGGCGTCGAGGTCACGCAGCCCCGCCAGGTCGTGCGCGGTCTCGAAGAGCGCGGACAGCTCCGCCTCGCGGCGCCTTCGCCCCTCCATCTCCGAGCGCACGCGCAGCGCCAGCACCTTCGCTTCTTCGAGCGCCGCAACCCGCTCGGCCGGCCGCCCTTCGGCCCGGGCGAGCAGGACTGGCTGCTCATACGCGTCGGCGGACGCGCCTCTGGCCAGCAGCTCCAGGAACGGCGCCTCGGCGCCGTCGGTGAAGCGCTCGGCGGACTGCGCTTGATCGCGGGACATGCTCACAGGATTACCTGTCGGCGGGCCGGCGCCGCCAGCCCTGTGGACAACTCGGGACCGGGCGGCACCGCCGACCCTGTGGACAACTTGCGATCCGGTCCATCAGTGAGCGGTCCAACCGCCGTCCAGCGCCAGCGAGGTACCGGTGATGAAGGACGCCTGCGGGCTGCACAGATAGGCCACCGCCTCGGCGACCTCCGCCGGTTCGATGAGCCGCTTGACCGCGCTGTCCCGGAGCATGATCTCGGCCAGGACGCGTTCCTCGGGGATTCCGTGCGCCCGGGCCTGGTCGGCGAGCTGCTTCTCGACCAGGGGGGTGCGCACATAGGCGGGATTCACACAGTTCGAGGTGACTCCGTGGGGCGCGCCCTCCAGCGCAGCGGTTTTCGACAGCCCTTCGAGGCCGTGTTTCGCGGCCACATACGCCGACTTGAACGCCGAGGCCCGCAGCCCATGGACGGAGGACACGTTGACGATGCGGCCCCACCCCTGTCCGTACATGTGCGGCAGGGCTCCGCGGATGAGCCGGAACGGTGCCTCGAGCATCACGGTCAGCACGGTGTGAAAGACCTCGGGCGGGAACTCCTCCAGGGGGCGGACCAGTTGCAGGCCCGCGTTGTTGACGAGGACGTCGGTGCCCGCTGCGGCGAGCTCCGCGGCGTCCAGGTCGGTCAGGTCGAGGACGTGCGGCTCGACCGTGCCGGCCAGTCCCTCCGCCTCTTCGTTGAGGGTGCCCAGGCCCGCGGCGTCCCGGTCCACCGCTCGCACCTTGGCTCCGGCGGCGGCGAGCCGCAGCGCACAGCTGCGGCCGATGCCGCCCGCCGCGCCGGTGACGAGAGCCGTACGGCCGCCGAGGTCGGGCCAGGTCGCGTGGAGGCCCGGAAGAGGGCTGGACACGGTCATGGTGTGACCCTAGGCAGCGCACAGACGCCGACCCATGTGGTCACACCACACACTTCTCCATCAGGACGTGGGCTGGAACCATGTGGGTTCATCGGCCAACGCCTGCTTGATCCGGAACAGGCTGTGGTCGCTGAGCTTGGGCAGCGCGTCCGGCTCGAACCAGCCGACCTGGAGCGACTCGTCGTCATTGACGCGCGCCTCACCGCCGACGGCCCGGCAGCGGAACGTGATGTCCATGAACTGGCAGATGTCACCGTTGTCGTAGGCCACCTGCTTCCCGGCATCGACCACGAGGACCCGCTCGACTTCGCAGTGCACGGCCGTCTCCTCGTACACCTCGCGCACGGCGCAGACCGCGGGCTGCTCGCCCGGATCCGGAATGCCCGAGATCAGCGACCACCGACGATTGTCCGAACGTTGTCCCAGCAGCACTCTGCCGGTGTCGTCGAACACGACGGCGCTCACGCCGGGAAGCCAGAGGAGCTGGTGGCCCGCGGAGGCCCGGATCGTGCGGATGAAGTCAGGAGTGGCCATGCACCGACCCTAACGGCCCGGACGCGTTACGCCCTTGTGCACCGGCCTCGTTGCGCCGGTGCGGCCCGGGAACGCCGTCCTAGACTCCGCTGCCCCGGCGCCCGCGGACCGCCGAGGCGACCGCCCAGCCGAGCCCACCCGCCGCGACCAGCACCAGGACCAGCTCCGGCAGGATCCCGAGGCGCGTGGCAGGCGTCTCGGAGGAACGCAGCGGCACCTTCTGGACCAGCGAGTCCGCGACGAACATCCCGGTGCGCTGCGTGATCTTCCCGTCCGGCATGATCACGGCGCTGACACCGCTGGTCACGGGCACCGTGACAGTACGGCTGTGCTCCACGGCACGGACCCGGGACATGGCCAACTGCTGGTACGTCATCTCGCTGCGGTCGAAGGTCGCGTTGTTGCTCGGCACCGAGATCATCTGCGCGCCGTCGGTGACGGTGTCGCGCACGGCCCAGTCGAAGGCGGCCTCGTAGCAGGTGGCCAGACCCACTTTGGTGCCGTCCAGGGTGAACACGCCCGCCTTGGTGCCACGGCTGAAGTCCTGGCGCACCATGGACGTCCAGTTCTTGTTGATCGCCCCGAGCAGCGAGCGCAGCGGAAGGTACTCGCCGAACGGCTGGACCTGGCGCTTGTCGTAGGTGTCGACGGGGCCCTTGGCCGGGTCCCACAGGATCTGCTCGTTGTAGAGCTTGCCGTCGCGCTCCACGACGCCGCCCACGGAGATCGGAGCGCCGATGGCCTTGGCCGCCTCGTCGATCACGGCACGCGCGTCGGCGTTGGCGAAGGGGTCGATGTCGGAGGAGTTCTCCGGCCACAGCACGAAGTCGGGCTGTGGGACCTTGCCGGCCTTGACCTCGGCTGCCAGACGCTCGGTCTCCCGCACGTGGTGGTCGAGCACGGCACGCCGCTGGGCGTTGAACTCGAGCCCGGCGCGCGGCACATTGCCCTGGATCACCGCCACGGTCGCCGTACCGTCCTCGGCCTTGTCACTGACCAGGGAGCGCGCGGCGAGCGCCCCCACCACGGGGACCGCCACACTCAGCAGCGCGGCCGCGGCGGCCGTGCGGCGTACGACTCCGCCGCCCCGCCTGTCGAGCACGAGACGCACGACCTCGTACAGCCCGAAGCCGCACAGCACGACCGCGAAGCCGAGCACCGGGGTGCCGCCCACCGCGGCCAGCGGAAGGAAGACGCCGTCCGCCTGGCCGAAGGCGACCTTGCCCCAGGGGAAGCCACCGAACGGCACACGCGCGCGTGCCGCCTCGCCCGCCGTCCAGACCGCGGCCGCCCACAGCGGCCACGCGGGGAGCCGGGACACCGCAGCCACGCCCACTCCCACGAGGGCGATGTACACCGCCTCCACGACGACGAGTGCCAGCCAGGGCCCGGAGCCGACCTCCACGCCGGTCCACACCAGCAGGGGCAGCAGAAAACCGAGGCCGAAGAGATAGCCGTGCCCGAGGGCCGTCTTCCAGGTCCGGCCGCGCAGGGTCCAGCCGAAGACAGCGAACGCGGGCAGCGCCAGCCACCAGAGGGTGCGCGGCGGAAAACTGGCGTAGAGCAGCACTCCGGAGAGCGCCGCCACGGCGGCCGGGACAAGACGCCGCACCCATCTGGCACCGCGGGAGACGGGCGGGGCCTGGGGTTCGAGCTGTTCCGGCTCGTCTACGGAGGTTGCGGTCGCGGTCACGCGGCGAGTCTACGGCGCGTGGTCGGACCCTCGACAGCACGGTTCGTCTGCTCCCGCGGGGCGCCGCCCACCCCTTTGCTGCATCGTTTCTGCGCAACTCATCCACAAATCGGCGCATCACCCGTTACGGTGTGCCGAGCTTCTGACGTACGGCCGGATGCGGCAGTGACGATCGGGGGCTCATGGGCTCATCACAGGTCGGGGGCGGTCGGGGTGGGTTCCACGGGAACGGCGTCCGCGGCCGATGCGGCGGCTGCGGGTGACAGACGCAGCGTTGCGGACGCCACGGGCATGTTCGTGCTCGGGACATGTGCCGCGTGGGCCCTGATCAGCGCGGCCGCGCACGGCGGCCGTCCCGAGGGAGTGCTGCTGGCCGTGCTCGCCGTCGCCGCCGGCTACGCGTCGGGGCGCATCTGTGGAGCGCTGCTGCCGGTCGCGGCCCCCGGCGTGGGCGCGGTGGCCGGACTCGGCCTCGCGCTCGCCGCTCCGCACGCCACCATGGGACCGCAGCTCCTCTCACCGCTCGGGCACACCGGAGCGACGGCCGCGCTGCTCACCCTTTCCACAGGTGCCGCCTGCTGCGCGGCCTGGGCGGCACGACCCTCGGGACTGCGGCTCACCCTGTGGCTGCTGGCCGTCGGCACGACCGTCGTCGCGGCGGTGCTGGGCTCGACAACCGGACTCGTGTCGTGCGCCGGAGTGCTTCTGTGCTCGCTCGCCGCCGGCCGGATGCGGCGACGCGCCCTGGGGCTCGCGGGGCTCGCGCTCACGGCGGCGCTGGTGACGGGCGCGACATGGGCGATCGCCGAGGACGTACTCCCGGACGGGCTGACCGTCTCGTTGGAGGGTCAGCTGACCGAGCACCGGATCCTGCTGTGGCGCGACGCGCTCGGCATGGTCCGGCAGGACCCGGCACTCGGCGCCGGGCCGGGACGCTTCGGTGAGCTGAGCCGGACGGCCGCGATGTCACTGCCGTCCGATGACAAACCGCACTCCGCCGCGTTCCAGCAGGCAGCCGAGCAGGGCGTGATCGGCCTCGCCCTGCTGGCGGGGGCGTTCTGCTGGATCCTGTACGCGCTCTGGCGAACGCCACGTCCGACCTCGGTCGCGCTGACGGCGGGCGCCGCCCTGACCGCACTGGCCGCCATCACCTCGGTCGGCAACGCCCTGAGCTTCACCACGGTGACGGCGGGGGCGGGCCTGCTGGCGGGGATCGCCACGGCGCGGCCCCTGATCCACATCAACCACGAGGTGACCACCGACGAGGCAGTCCGCAGACAGTCGTGACGCGAGGAGCCACGAACAAGGCGACTCCCCAGGGAGCCGTGACGCGCGGGGGGGCCAGGTGGGCCGAAAGGCGCGGGTGCAGCGAGCTGCGGGTTCGGCCAGGTGGGCCGGAAAGCGCAGCTGCAGCGGTCAGCGCGCGGCGGGCGCGCCCGGGCGCAGGCGGTCGCGGATGATGCGTACCGCCGCCTCCGCGTTGTCGACCGTGATCGTGAACGTGTGACCGTCCCCGAGGCGCAGCACCAGGCCCTCGCCGCGCCGGACGATGACGGCGGTGCCCAGCTCGGGCCGCCAGCGGTAACCCCAGCCGCCCCAGTGGCGCGGGGTGACCTGGGGGTCGAAGTCGGCGCCGACGACGTGTGACAGGGGGATACGGCGGCGGGGCAGGCCGATGTGACCGCAGCGCACTTCGAGGGAGTCCTTGTCGACCTTCACGGCGACATGCAGGAACGCGAGCGTGCCGAAGAGGATCAGCAGGCCGGCGGCGATGCATCCGACGACCGACATGATGAGCGGGGCGTTGTCGGAGGTCCATGCGGAGTCGACGGCCAGCTCGATACCGAGCGCCAGGCAGGCGGCCCCACCGAGGGCGGGCAGCCACTGGACGCGGTTGGTGGCGCGGCCCGTCCAGACTTCGGGTTGGGATGCGTTCTCGCCGTGGGGGTGGTCCCTCATGTCTATGAGACTACTCAGGTTTCGGAGTGCGGGTACCGGGTCGCACAGTGTCACTGCTCCGGGTGGACGGCAGGCGCACCAGGAGACGCGAGCGGTCACACAGGGTCACCTGGCGGGGCTGACCGCCTGCAGGAACACGCCTTCTTCGTAGGCCAGCGCGGGGGCGGGCAACGCGGACTCCAGCCCCCCGAGCAGCACCGTGAGGGAGCCGCCGGCCGGTGCCTCCGGAGCCGGGAGTTCACCGATACGGCGCAGCGCCTGGGCGGCCACCGCACCTGCCGAGCCGTGCAGGACGAGCGGCGGACGGCCCGGCTGCTGCACGGCCGCGCGGATGCGCTCGGCGACCAGCTCGTAATGGGTGCAGCCCAGGACGACGGCCCTTACATCGTCGGGCGTGCGCGCGGCGGCTGCGGCGATCGCGGCGTCGATGGCCGCCTGGTCGGCGTGCTCCACCGCGTCCGCGAGGCCGGGGCAGGGCACTTCGGTGACGGTCGCTCCGTCGGCGAACTCACGGATGAGGCCCCGCTGGTAGGGACTGCCGGTGGTGGCGGGCGTGGCCCAGATCGCGAAGGGTCCGCCCCCGGCCGCGGCGGGCTTGATCGCCGGGACCGTCCCGATCACCGGCACTCCTGGCTCCAGGCGGGCGCGCAGCGCGGGCAGGGCGTGCACGGAGGCGGTGTTGCAGGCGACGATCAGCGCGTCGGGTCCGTACTGCGCGGCCGCCTCGGCGATAGCGAGGGAGCGCGCTGTCACGTCCTCGGACGTGCGCGGCCCCCAGGGCACGCTCGCGGGGTCCGAGGAGAGGACGAGATCGGCGTCGGGCCGCAGTCGGCGTACGGCGGCGGTCGCTGCGAGCAGGCCGATTCCGGAGTCCATGAGCGCGATCTTCACCCGGTCACCATAGACGATCCGCCCCTGGGGACCGCAGGGGTGGGGCAGACTGCGGCGGGTGAGCGCCGTTGTGTGGATCGCTGTCGGATCGCTGGCCGCCTGGCTGTGGCTGCTGCTCGGCCAGGGCTTCTTCTGGCGTACGGACGTGCGGTTGCCGTCGCGCCGGGAGCCGGCCGAATGGCCGTCCGTGTGCGTCGTCGTACCGGCCCGGGACGAGGCGTCCGTACTGTCCGACAGCCTGCCGTCGCTGCTGGCCCAGGACTATCCGGGGCGGGCCGAGGTCTTCCTGGTCGACGACGGCAGCACTGACGGCACGGGTGAGCTGGCCCGCGAGCTGGCGCGCCGGCACGGGGGTCTGCCGCTCACGGTCGACTCCCCCGGTGAGCCGCCCGCGGGATGGACGGGCAAGCTGTGGGCCGTACGGCACGGAATCGGTCTGGCACGCACGCGTGAGCCCGAATATCTGCTGCTGACGGACGCCGACATCGCGCACGCACCCGACAGCCTGCGGGAGTTGGTGGCGGCGGCACGCACCGGCGGCTTCGATCTGGTCTCCCAGATGGCGCGGTTGCGGGTGGAGAGCGTGTGGGAGCGGCTGGTCGTACCCGCCTTCGTCTACTTCTTCGCCCAGCTCTACCCCTTCCGCCGGATCGGTGTGCGGGGGTCGCGGACAGCCGCGGCGGCGGGCGGCTGCGTGCTGCTGCGCACGGACGCCGCCGAGCGGGCGCGGATCCCCGACGCGATCCGGTACGCCGTCATCGACGACGTGGCGCTCGCGAGGGCGGTGAAGGGCACTGGGGGCCACATCTGGCTGGGGCTCGCCGAGCGCGTGGACAGCGTGCGTCCGTATCCGCGGCTGCACGACCTGTGGGGCATGGTCTCCCGCAGTGCGTACGCCCAGTTGCGGCACAATCCGCTGCTGCTCCTCGGCACCGTCCTGGGCCTGGCTCTGGTGTATCTGGTGCCGCCCGTCGCCCTCCTGGGAGGTCTTGCCGCGGGCGATACGGCCGTCGCGACGGCCGGTGGACTGGCCTGGCTGGTGATGACCGCGACGTATCTGCCGATGCTGCGCTACTACCGCCAGCCGCTGTGGATCGCTCCCCTGCTGCCGGTCACCGCGCTCCTGTATCTCCTCATGACGGTCGACTCCGCGGTGCAGCACTACCGGGGGCGAGGTGCGGCCTGGAAGGGCCGCACCTACGCGCGCCCGGACACCGCGGTCCTCGACGAGCGCTGACCGCTCACTTCCTGCCGGGGGTCCAGTTCATGCCCCAGCCGTAGGCGTAGTCGACGGTGCGCTGCGGGCTGACACCGCGCTCGGGGATCAGATAGCGGGCCTCGCGCTGGACGACGAGGTCGCCCCCGTTGTTCGTGATCAGCGCGAGGGCGCAGACCGTCGAGGGCACCGTGCACTCGTCGAGCGAGAAGTCGATCGGTGCGCCGTTCAACGGCTGGAGGGTGACCGTGGCGTGCAGATCGGCGAAGGAGCGCGCGCCTTCGTAGATGGTCACGAAGATGAGGATGCGCCGGAAACTCTGCTTGTGGTCGAGATTGACGGAGAGGTTCTCGCCGCTCGCCGTCCCGCCGGTGCGGTCGTCGCCGTCGAGATGGATGTACGGCGGCTGGTGCAGCGACCCGAAGGCGTTGCCGAGCGCCTGGACCACTCCCTTGCGGCCGTCGGACAGCTCGTACAGGGCGCACAGGTCGAGGTCGAGGTCCGCGTGCATGGCGACGGCCCGGCCGCGCTTGCTGCCCCACCCGGAGAACTGCTTGCGCACCTCCCAGTTGAGGTTGACCCGCATGGCACCGCCCGTGCCGCCCTGCTTGCTCAGGGAGACCGACGGGGACTCCTTGGTGAGCGTGACCTTGGTGAGACGGACAGGGGCCGGTGGCGCCGCGGGCGGGGCGGGCGGCGGAGCCATCACGGGCGGTGGCACGGTCACGGGCGGCGACACCGGGGGCGGACCGGCGACCCGGGTGCCGGGCGCGGGCGGGGGTCCGGCGGGCGACGCCTTCTGCTGCGGCTCGTCCACCGTGATCCCGTAGTCCGTGGCCAGTCCTGCGAGCCCGCTGCTGTAGCCCTGCCCGACGGCGCGGAACTTCCAGGCGCCCTGGCGCCGGTAGAACTCCCCGAGGACGAAGGCCGTCTCGACGGTCGCGGCGCTGTCGAAGCGGGCGATCTCGGTGCCCTGCGCGTCGAGCACGCGAATGTACAGCCCCGGGACCTGGCCGAACGTACCGCCGTCCGCGGAGGCGGCCAGCACGATGGTCTCGATCGCGGTCTCCACGCGCGCGAGGTCGGCGATCAGGGTGTCGGTCACCTGGCCGCCGCTGTCCGACTTGCCCTCGTGGCGCACCGCGCCGGAGGAGTGGGCCGGCTGGTTGTAGAAGACGAAGTCGCCGTCCGAGCGCACCTTGCCGGAGACCAGCAACAGCGCCGACGCGTCGGCGTCGGGAACGCCCGGCCCGGAACGCCAGCCGACTTCGACGCGCAGGGCGGCCGTCGGGACAGGAACGTTCGACCCCTTAGGCATTGACATGTACGCCCCCATAACCGTCTTCGCACCGAGCCATGCCTCGGGCAGCACCAGGGATCCGCAGGCACCCCGGATCCATTTTCGCCAAACCTATTCCTCCAGGCCGCGAACGCCCATGATCCGGAGCGGAAGATCGGTGACCAACCGACGGCAACCCGCCAGGAACTCGGCCTTTACACGATCCGAACGCCATCTGGTGCCCTTTTTTGCCGAGTTCGCTCGCATTGGGGATCCCACGTCACTGCCGACACGGAAAACAACCCTCTTATCGGTCTCCCCAACCAGCACATCGTGGGCTTAACTTATGTGCCATGACCTCCCCCCGCTCCACCTATGGCGGCGGTTACTACTCCGCGCCGTCCTTCCCGGACACCCCGATCTACGACTCCCTCGTCGCCGAACGGGGCACCCCTCAGATCGCCCCGATCCGGGTCCCCTCCGCGTACGACACGGGCAGTCATCTGCCCGCGCTGCCGTCGGCTCTCCCCGCGCTGCCGGCCGGACCGTCCCAGCACGCTCCCGTCTACGGCTATCCGCAGGCACAGCAGCCCGCTCCGCTCCAGCAGGCTCCCGCCGCCTACATCCCGCAGCAGCCGGCGGGCCCCCGCGGCTACCCGGGCCCCCAGGCCCAGCAGCCCCGCCCGATGGCAGGCGGCACCGGCTACGAGGCGATGCGCCCCGCGGCTCCCCGCCCCGCCCCGGCGCCCTATCAGGACCCGTACAACAACGGCCAGCAGTACCGCGGCTACTGACCGGCCCTGATCCTGCGGAGCTGAGGCTGTCGGTGCCTGCTGGCACCATGGCCTCATGTCGAACCCAGTGCTGCACGCCATTCATGTCCACCCGGTGAAGTCGCTGCGGGGCCTGGCGCCCCGAGCGGCCGTGGTGGAGCCTTGGGGGCTGGTCGGCGACCGGCGCTGGGCAGTGATCGACGAGGCGGGCAAGGTCGTCACCCAACGCCAGCATGCGCGCCTCGCATTGGCCGCCGCCGAGCTGTTGCCCGGCGGCGGCATTCGGCTGTCCGGACCCGGTGCCGACCCGTTGACCGTCGAGGTGCCCGAGCCGGGCCGCACGACAACCGTGACGTGGTCGGGCCAGAAGATCGAGACGGTGGCCGCCGACGCGTCCGCGGGTGCGTGGTTCAGCTCGTTCCTCGGTACGAAGCTGGGCCTCGTCCATCTCGACGATCCGGCCACCCGCCGCCACATCGACGACGCACCGCACTCGCTCCCGGGCGAGACCGTCAGCCTCGCCGATCAGTACCCCCTGCTGCTCACCACGCCCGCATCGCTCGACGCCCTCAATTCCCTGATCGCACAAGGTGATCATGCCGACGAGGGCCCGCTGCCCATGAACCGCTTCCGCCCGAACGTGGTCGTCGAGGGCACAGCCGCCTGGGACGAGGACGACTGGACGCGCATCACGATCGGCGAGGTCACCTTCCGCGTCGCCAAGATGTGCGGGCGCTGCGTCGTGACCACCACGGACCAGAGCACCGCCGAGCGCGGCAAGGAACCGCTGCGCACCCTCGGCCGCCACCGCCGCTTCGGCGACGGGCTCGCCTTCGGGCAGAACCTGGTCCCGGAGTCCGTCGGCACGGTCAAGGTCGGTGATCCGGTCAAGATCCTGGAATAGTTCCGCCAAATTCTGGTCGCCATGGCAAAGATCCGCTTCTGAGGCGTGTGTATGGGGAACCCGGGTAGCGAGCACGGCCGTTCGCACGGCGTGAGCAGTTTCCGAGACGGGACGAGAGATCGTCGGGTGATTTCGCTCTCTCTTCCCCCGGCTCACGCGTGGACGGCCGTCGGCCGGGTTATCACGGAGGCGGAAGGGGGTGCGGACGGTGCGAGCAATCGGCGGACTCTGGCGCTGGCGACACAATCCACTGCGCCGGACGACCGATCTGGTCGAGGCCTGGATGGCGCTCGCCGCCATCCTGCTGATCCTTGTCACCGGACCTCTGATAGGCACCGTCGTGGGCACCGCCGCCCACAGCGCCCTTCAGGAGTCCGTGCGCGAACAGCTCCGCGCCGGCCACGAGGTGACCGCCACAGTGGTGAGGAGACTGGGCCGCTCCCCACTCGACCCCGACCCCGAGACCTCTTCGGCGCGTGACGCGCACAATCGCGTCCTGGCCGACTGGACCGCCCCGGACGGCACGGCGCAGCGCGGCTCGGTCCTGGCAGGTCTCAAGACCCCGCGTCCCGGCGATCACTTCGCCCTGTGGACCGACGTGCACGGCCGCATGCTCAACCGCCCGCTGGACGCCGCCACCGCGACAACGCACGCCGTGCTGGCCGGATTCGGCGCGGCCGCCGCGACCGTGGGACTCGTCGAGGCCGGCAGGCGGCTCGTCGTCTGGCGCATGGTCCGCCGCCGGTACGCCCGTTGGGACCAGGCATGGGAGAAGGCCGGCCCGGACTGGGGCAGGACCGGCACCGGCAGCTGACAGCCTTTCCGCTCCGGTCAACCCACCGCGCCCGCGCACGCTACGGTGGACCGGCCGAACTGTTCGGCACCTTCGTGAGAGGTCGTCCTCGGTCTTCGACAAGATCGGTCTTCGGCAAGATCAAATCCCCGTCCGGGGGATCGGATCTGCGACATGATGCAGTCGACCACTCAGGACCCGCGTACGACTAGGTGGGGGCACAGCAGCGCCATGGCACAGGGCACGGTCCAGGTGACGCACACCGGCACGTCGCGGTGGCGGCGCCGTACAGGTGAGTACGCATCGCTCGCCGCCGCTCTGGAGGCCGCGGGCGAAGGCGACGTCCTCACTGTCGCCCCCGGCACCTACCGGGAGAACCTCGTCGTCCAGCAGGCGGTGACGCTGCGCGGCCCGGAGGGCTCGCCCGGCTCGGTGCGCATCGCGCCGATCGACGGGGTACCGCTCACCGTCTGCGCCTCGGCGGTGGTCCAGGACCTGTACGTGGAGGGCCAGGACGCGGCCGCCCCCGCGGTTCTTGTCGAGGAGGGCACACCGGAACTGCTGGACCTGCGGATCGTCACCCGGTCCGCGGCCGGGATCGAGGTGCGCGGCGGCGCCCGCCCGACGGTCCGGCGGTGCACGGTCGACAATCCCGCCGGCATCGGCATCGCCGTACTCGACGGCGGCGGCGGGGTGTTCGAGGAGTGCGAGGTCGTCGCGGCCGGCCAGTCAGGTGTCGTCGTGCGCGGGGGTGCTCATCCGCGTCTCGAGCGCTGCCGGGTGCACCATGCCTCGGGCGCGGGCCTGTCGGCGACCGGGGAGAACTCGTCCCTGGAGGCGGTCGGTTGCGAGGTGTACGAGGTCAAGGGTTCCGGTGTGCAGGTCACCGGGCGGGCCACGGCGCACCTCACCGACTGCGATGTGCACCGGACGACCGCGGACGGCGTCACGCTCGACACGGACGCCGTCCTCACTCTCGCCGACTGCCGCATCCACGACATCCCCGAGAACGCGGTCGATCTCCGCTCGCGCTCGGTGCTCACGCTGACGCGCACCACGGTGCGCCAGTTCGGCCGCAACGGCCTGTCCGTGTGGGACCCGGGCACGCGCGTGGACGCCAATCAGTGCGAGATCTTCGACAGTACGGGCGACTACCCCGCGGTGTGGGTCAGCGACGGCGCGACCGTGGTGCTCGACGCGTGCCGGGTGCACGACGTGCCGGACGCCCTCTTCGTCCTCGACCGCGGCTCCCGGGCGGACGTCGTCGACAGCGACCTGTCGCAGGTGCGCAACACGGCCGTGTCGGTCAGCGACGGCGCCACCGCGCAGCTCGACGACTGCCGGGTCCGGGACGCGGCGACGGGCGTCTGGTTCCGCGACCACGGCAGTGGCGGCACCCTGTCCGGCTGCACGGTGGACGGCGTCCAGACCGGCGTGATCGTCACCAAGGGCGCGGACCCCACCCTCGAGCGCTGCACGGTGGATTCACCCGCGGAGGCGGGCTTCTACGTGTCCGCCGGTGGCCGGGGCAGCTTCCACAACTGCCGGGTCACGGGCAGCGGCGGGTACGGGTTCCATGTGATCGACGGCTGCCGTACGACGCTGAAGAAGTGCCGCACGGAGCGGTGCGCGCGGGGTGGGTACGAGTTCGCTGAGGGCGGCCCGGGCACGTCCGGCGGAGGCCCGGTGGTCGAGGACTGCACGAGCGACGAGAGTGCGGGCCTGCGCTCCCCTGCGCACGAGACGGCCGTGGAGACAGCGGGCCGGCCCGGTCTCCTCGGCGCCATCCCGGGCCAGCGCACCACCGAGCAGGAGCCGCTCGCCGTACCGGCCGAGGGGCCGGAGCAGCCCACGCGCCCGTCGAAGGCCGTCCTCGGTGAACTCGACACGCTGGTGGGCCTGGAGAGCGTCAAGCGCGAGGTCCGTGCGCTCACCGACATGATCGAAGTGGGCCGCCGACGGCAGGAGGCGGGCCTCAAGGCGGCCTCCGCACGGCGCCATCTGGTCTTCACGGGCTCCCCCGGCACCGGTAAGACGACCGTCGCCCGGCTGTACGGCGAGATCCTGGCGTCGTTGGGCGTGCTGGAGAAGGGCCACCTCGTCGAGGTCTCCCGCGTGGACCTGGTGGGCGAACACATCGGCTCCACCGCGATCCGCACCCAAAAAGCCTTCGACCGGGCGCGTGGCGGTGTGCTGTTCATCGACGAGGCGTACGCGCTGTCGCCGGAGGACTCGGGACGCGACTTCGGGCGCGAGGCGATCGACACGCTGGTGAAGCTGATGGAGGACCACCGCGAGGCCGTGGTGGTGATCGTCGCGGGCTACACGGCCGAGATGGAGCGGTTCCTTTCGGTCAACCCCGGTGTGGCGTCCCGTTTCTCACGGACCATCACCTTCAGCGACTACGACCCCGGAGAACTGCTGCGGATCGTGGAGCAGCAGGCCGAGGAGCACGAGTACCGGCTGGCGCCGGGCGCGTCGGAGGCACTGCTGAAGTACTTCACGGAGATCCCGAAGGGACCGGCGTTCGGCAACGGCCGCACGGCACGGCAGACCTTCGAGGCGATGGTGGAGCGGCACGCCGGGCGGGTCGCCCAGCTCGACGAGCCGAGTACGGACGATCTGACCCTGCTCTACTCGGAGGACCTGCCCGAGCCGTCCTGAGGGTGATCGGCCTCCCCCGCGTGCGTGGGCTCTTCGGTCGCCCGTGCCCGCGGCGCCGGCACCTCCGCTCTGAGCCGCGCGAGCAGCCGCTCCCGCTCCTGCGCGAACGCCGGATCCGCCTGGTAGTCGCCGTGCCCGAGGATCGGGGCGGGCAGCGGGTGCTGCTCGGTGCGGCCGTAGGCGAGCGGGTCCTTCAGAGGCTCACGGTCGACCTGCGGGCCGCAGTCCCCGGGCAGTCGCATCGGGCCGCCGATGGGGTCCGTGCGGCGGTACAGATTGCGCCAGCAGTCGACCTCTCGATGCAGGGAGGTGAGGGCGGCCGGGCCGAAGTGGGCCGGGAACCACCGCCCGTACAGGCGCTCCAGCGGCGAGCCGTAGGTGAGCAGGGCAACGCGCTTGCGGACCGCGGGCTTCAGCTGCCAGGCCGCCGCGGCCGCGAGCACACTGCCCTGGGAGTGCCCGGAGATGACGAGCCGGCCGCCGGTGGCTCGGGTCCAGGTCGCCATGCGCCAGGTGAGGTCGGGCACGGCACGCTCGGCGTAGCACGGGGGCGCGAAGGGGTGGGCGGCGCGGGGCCAGAACGTGCCGACGTCCCAGAGGATGCCGATGGTGCGCCGCGCGGCGGCGTCCTTGTAGGCGCGACGGCCCCAGGTGACGAACAGTATGAAGCCGAGTCCGATCAGCCAGGACCCGAGCGTCTGCGCGGTCTGGGCGGTGCCCTCGACGAAGGCGTACGAGCCCTTCGCGGCCTCCCCCGGCGCCTTGTCGGTGGTCGCGGCGCCCACCAGGGCCATCGCGCCGAGGAACAGCGTCGCCGCGGAGGTGATGCCCACGATCCGCGGCGCTCGGTCGGTGAGGGAGGCACGCGCGCGCGTGCTCGCGATGCGACGCGTGCGTGCCGTGTCCTTGGGCTCGCCCCGGTAGTCGAGTTCGACCGATGCCATCTCCGCGCGCCGCAGCTGCCGGGTGCGCCAGGCCAGCCGGCCGACCAGGGCGAGGACGACGAGCAGCACGGGTGGGATCACGGACGCCTGCCAGGTCAGCAGCACCGGCGGACTCACCAGCGCGTCCCTGGTGCCGTCCAGCCAGTCGGCGACGCGCTGGGCCACGCCTCCTGACATCACGCCGCCCAGCGCGCAGGCGAGCATCGCGACGGCGGGCCCGGCCAGTCCGCGCATCGCGGTGCGGGTGTCGGGGTGCGTGCGGTACAGGGCGTGGGCGACCACGGCGAGGGCGATGACGAGCAGGCCCTGGCCGAGGGCGATGGCGCCGAACGTCGTGTCGCCCGGCAGCCGCCCCGTCGACCGCCAGCCGGCCCGTGACCACCCCGCGTACAGCATGGTGAGGACGAGGAAGGCGATCGAGCCGACCGGCAGCCAGCGGATGAGGTTCTCGTCCAGCTGCCGGTCGACGCGGTTCTCGCTGCGGCCCCTCCGGCATACCACCCAGACCACGATGAGGGCGCCGACCACCAGAGCCACCTCCAGCAGCCGACCCAGGAGGTCCAGGAGGTCGGACCCGCCGGACCCTCGGTCGTAGCGGGCTGCCGAGGTGCCGACCGCCGCCGCGACGGTCAGGAACCCCGCTGCGGTGTGCGCGGCGCGCAGCCGGGCGACGAGCCGGCGCCCGTACCAGAACCCGGGCCGCCCGAGACCGGTGCGCCCGGTCTCCTCGTCGGGTTCGGCCCGGCGGGACATGGGCTGCTGGGACTCGTACGCGCTCCAGGTGCGGTGGGACAGATACCAGAGCAGGCCGGTGACGGCGGCCGGTACCAGACCCGCGAGGGCCAGTCGGCGGCCGGGCAGGCTCCACCACCCGTCGTCGGAGACGGCCGGCGACAGGAAACCGAGCCAGGTGTGGTCCTCGGCGCACCCGCGCGTGCCCGCGCACTGCCAGGCGGTCAGGTCGAGGGCCACCTCGCAGGCGGCGGCCACCAGGAGCACGGT
This sequence comes from Streptomyces sp. NPDC058371, assembly GCF_042723265.1. Classification (NCBI taxonomy): domain Bacteria; kingdom Bacillati; phylum Actinomycetota; class Actinomycetes; order Kitasatosporales; family Streptomycetaceae; genus Streptomyces; species Streptomyces sp. NPDC058371. The sequence goes on from NZ_JBHXJC010000002.1 coordinate 440,810, forward strand.
CAGCGTGAGGCCGGTGAGGCGCACCAGCAGCCCGTACAGCCGTACCGTCCGCTTCCGGTCGCGTGCCGTGGGGCGCATCCAGTGGGCCAGGTTGACCACCATGAACGGCAGCAGCAACAGCCACAGGGCTCGGGCGCTGTTGCCGGAGGTGAGGTTGCACCAGACGTAGGCCTCGCGGACCGGCTGAGCCTGATGGCCGGCGGGGCGGGCTTCGGCGTCGGCGTCGTCGGTGCGGCGGTAGACGGCCGCTGTCTCGTCGCCGGTGATCCGCACCGTGCGCGGGTCGTCGAGCATCTCCTGGGGTGTGGTGCCGCCGACGCCGTGGACCAGCAGTTCGAGGGCGGTCTCGGCCACCGCGGGCCGCGGTAAGGAGCCGGCGTGCTCCCCCGTCGAGGTCTGGAGGGAGTCGCCGCGCTGCCCTGTCGACGTGTGTTCCCGTGCACGCTCCACTGTTCTGCACATCCCCCGTGCTACGCGCTGGCGTGTGTCATGTGCAGGCTCAGGATCTCCGCTCGCGAGGCGGCTCACACCTGTGGCCACGGAATCTCCCCCATACGTGTGACATCAACCGATGCGGCCTGTGTGCGGGCAGTGGCGCAGCTGTCGCACAGCCGTGCAAGGATGGGACGTCCTGCGGACCTCGGACGGGGAGAATGTCCTCGTGGGAGGGCGTTCGGACGGTGTGTCGGACGTGCTGAGGCGAAAGGAACCGGAGCGGACGTGAGCGAGAATCAGAACCTCCTCGCGGAGCAGCGGCGCGCCCTGATCCTCGATGAGGTGCGGCGCCGCGGCGGGGTCCGGGTCAACGAACTGACCCGAAGGCTCGGCGTCTCCGACATGACGGTCCGCCGCGACCTCGACGCCCTCTCCCGGCAGGGCGTGGTCGAGAAGGTGCACGGCGGCGCAGTCCCGGTGGTCGAGGCGAGTACGCACGAGCCGGGCTTCGAGGCCAAGTCGGGGCTCGAGCTGTCCGCCAAGGAGGACATCGCGCGGGCCGCGGCCGAGCTGGTCGCACCGGGCACGGCGATCGCGCTCTCCGGCGGTACGACTACGTACGCGCTCGCCCATCAGCTGCTCGACGTGCCGGACCTGACCGTGGTCACGAACTCGGTGCGGGTCGCCGACGTCTTCCACTCCGCGCAGCGCGTCGCGGGCCAGCGCCAGGGCGCGGCCACCGTGGTCCTGACGGGCGGGGTGCGCACGCCGTCCGACTCGCTGGTGGGTCCGGTGGCCGACCAGGCGATCGCGGCGCTCCACTTCGACGTGCTGTTCCTCGGCGTGCACGGGATATCGGTCGAGGCGGGTCTGTCGACGCCGAACCTGGCGGAGGCCGAGACCAACCGGCGTCTTGTGCAGTCCGCACGGCGTGTCGTCGTGGTCGCCGACCACACCAAGTGGGGCACGGTCGGCCTGAGTTCGTTCGCCGCACTGGATCAGGTCGACACCCTGGTCACCGACGCCGGGCTGCCCACCGAGGCGCGCACGGAGATCGCGGAGCATCTGACGCGCCTGGTGGTGGCCGGCGAGCCCGCGGACGCTACAGACATCTGACGGACCGCCAGCTATGGTGACGCTGCCCGCGCCGCCCGATGGCGCGGTGCGGCACCGGTCACCGCTCGTTTCCGCCCGGGATCCGTCCCGCAAGGGGGTTTCGTCCATGGCACGCCGTCTGCGCCCAGTGGGACTCGATTTCGCCGAGACCGCTCCGCTGCGCCTGGTGTTCGCGCACGAGGTGGCCGCACCTCCCGAGGCGGTCTTCCGCGCCCTGGCAGAGGACGTGCCCGGCTGGACCGAGTGGTTCTCGGCGGTCAGATTCGCCCAACCCACCGAGGACGGCACGGGGCGCGAGATCCGGCTCAAGGGCGGCACGCGGTTCCAGGAGACCGTCCTCGCGGCCGACGCGCCCCAGGTGTACGCGTACCGGGTCGACGTGACGAACGCTCCCGGCGCGCACGCGCTCCTTGAGGAGTGGCGGCTGACGCCCGACGGCACGGGCACACGCGTGCAGTGGACCTTCGCCGCCGACGGGGGCGCGCCCTTCCGGCTCGCCCTGACCCTGGGGCGGGCGGGCCTCGGCCGGGCCTTCCGGGGCGCGGTCACGGCCCTGGACCGGCGCCTGGCGTCGACGCACGCCTGAGGGGGCTGCTCCGGCCCGGCTCACGGCCGGGTGACCGGCCGCGTCACTCCGGCCAGATCCCCGTCCGCAGCAGTGACTCGATCGCCGCCGTGTAGGGCGCGATGTCCAGGCCCTGCTCGGCCAGCCACGCGTCCGAGTAGTACTTGTCGAGATAGCGGTCCCCGGGGTCGCACAGCAGCGTCACCACGCTCCCCGTCCGTCCCTCCGCCACCATCTCGGCCACGATCTTCAGCGCGCTCCACAGGCCGGTACCGGTCGAACCGCCCGCCTTGCGGCCGATCCCCCGCTCCAGAGCCCGTACGGCGGCCACGCTGGCGGCGTCCGGGACCTTCATCATCCGGTCGATGGCGCCGGGCACGAAGCTGGGCTCCATGCGCGGGCGGCCGATGCCCTCGATGCGCGAGCCGCAGTCGGTCGTGACGGCCGGATCGCCGGTGGTCCAGCCCTCGAAGAAGCACGAGTTCTCCGGGTCGGCGACGCAGATGCGGGTGTCGTGCTGCATGTAGTGCACGTACCGCGCGATGGTCGCCGAGGTGCCGCCGGTGCCGGCCGTGGCGACCACCCACGCCGGCTCGGGGAAGCGCTCCAACTCCAGCTGGCGGAAAATGGATTCGGCGATGTTGTTGTTTCCGCGCCAGTCCGTGGCCCGCTCGGCGTAGGTGAACTGGTCCATGTAGTGGCCGCCGGTCTCCACCGCGAGGGCGGCGGACTCCTCGTACATCCTGCGGGAGTCGTCCACGAAATGACATCGGCCGCCGTGGAACTCGATCAGCCGGCACTTCTCGGCGCTCGTCGTACGGGGCATGACGGCGATGAACGGCACGCCGATGAGCTTCGCGAAGTAGGCCTCGGAGACGGCGGTCGAGCCGCTGGACGCCTCGATGACGGGGCGACCGGGCCGGATCCAGCCGTTGCAGAGACCGTAGAGGAACAGGGAACGGGCCAGCCGGTGCTTGAGGCTGCCGGTCGGGTGCGTCGACTCGTCCTTCAGGTACAGGTCGATGCCCCACCGCTCGGGCAGCGGGAAACGCAGGAGATGCGTGTCGGCCGAGCGGTTGGCGTCGGCCTGGACCTTGCGTACCGCTTCTTTGAGCCAGCTGCGGTATTCCACGTCCGTGTGGTCGACGTCGAGTGTCTGGCCGGTTCGGGTCTGTTGGGGCGTGCTCACGGCGGGGCTCCTCACACATCGCTCCGACGCCGGTTCACCGGGTCGGACACCTCGATCATAGGCACCTTCCGCACGCTTCTCACCTGCATAAACACTCCTTTGAGCAGCCCAAAGGCACCCCTGGGGGAGAGCTCGGGCGACTACGGGGGGCGCATCCCGGCGAGTGCTCCCGCCGACCCCGGGAGCTACGTCATGCGCACTGGTGCTCGACGCCGGGTGCGGGCAGACTGCACCGCACGGGCAGGGGTCCGAAGTGGGGATGCTTCACCGGACCACGGCCGTGCGGGACCATGACGGAGCGACAGCCGCAACGCACAAGGGGGCGGGGCACCATGGCGGAACCGGAGTTCACGGCCACGGGCGTGCAGATCGGAAAACGGCTGCGCTCGCTCACCCGGGCCGGACAGGTCCGGATCAGCGATGGCAGGCTGGAGTTGCTCACCAGTTACGGCAGTGAGATCGACAGCGCGCCGGTCCAGGCGGTGCGTGCGTCGAAGCCCTGGTTCGCCCATGACGACCGGGCGTTGGCCGACGTCAACGGCACCCGCTATCTGCTCACCCTCGGAGACCACGACCCCGCACCCGGAAAACCGGGGCCGCCCTCGGCGCGCCGGTTCATCGAGGCAGTACGCAAGGCGGCGGGGCGCACCGGCTGAAGGTGCCGCGAGTTGCAGGACCGCATCCCCTGAGTCACGCTGTTCTCACATCACTCTGGGTTTACCGGCGATAACGCTGCGAACCAGCCCGCCGGCCACTACAGCAGGCGGTCGTTTCACGCAGCCACCCGCTGGATCCGATCTCCGTCTTCTTCCGGACCTCAATTCGGGGAGTCGCAGCCGTGATCAGCCAGCCAAGCAGGCATTGCACGGTGGAGCTCCAAGCCCTGCCGTCGCGGATCGGCCAGGTCCGCAGAATCGTATCTGCGCAGTTGCGCTACTGGCATTTGGACCCCTTGATAGACCGGGCAGCGCTCGGTGTGACCGAACTCCTGACCAACGTTCACCGGCACGCCGAGCCCGACAAGACGTGCACCGTGGAGATCGAGCTCCTGCTCGACCGGCTCACGGTCTCGGTGCACGACAACGACCCACGTCTGCCCATGGTGGAGAAGGCCGAGCCCTTCGCCACCTGCGGACGCGGCCTGGCCATGGTCGCCGCGATGAGCGAGAGCTGGGGCGTGCGGCCGAACGGAGAGTCGGGCAAGGTCGTGTGGTTCACCCTTCCGGCGTCCTCCACGGCACTCGCCCCGCCGAACCGTCCGCCCTACGGCACCTCCCGCGAGGCACCCGCCCGCAGGTTCGGGGCCGATGGGCGCAGGCCCGAACACGCTCCCGCCCGGTCCGCCGTTGCCGGCTGACCGGGCGGTGACCTCCGCCGCGTACGGACGGGTCACTCGGTCGCGATGGCGCGCAGCACGTCCAGGCGTGCCGCCCGCCGCGCCGGACGCAGGCCGGCGAGTGCGCCGGCCGCGAGGCCCACCAGCAGCACCACCATGAGCTGTACGGGCGGTACGGCGAAGGCGAAGGCACTGTCGGAGACGCCGTCCGACGCCTTCACCAGGACCCAGCCGAGGAAGCCGCCGAGCATTAGCCCGCCCGTCGTGCCGAAGGCGGCGACCAGGACCGACTCCCAGCGGACCATGGCGCGCAGTTGCGCCCTGGTCTGCCCGACGGCCCGGAGCAGGCCGAGTTCACGGGTGCGCTCGTGCAGGGCGAGGGTCAGGGTGTTGGCGATGCCGAGGAGCGCGATCAGCACCGCGAGCGCGAGCAGCGCGTAGACCAGGGTCAGCATCATGTCGATGCCTCCGGCCGAGGACTGCGCGTACTCGTCGCGGGTCTGTACCTCGGGACTGCCGTAGGCTGCCGCGACCTTCCGCACCGCGGCCTTGCCCTCGGATGTGCTCACGCCGTCCCTGAAGGAGACCGCGACGAGCGTGTCGGAGTCCTGGGTGCGGTGCGGGGCCCAGGCGGCGCGGGTGATGACGTAGTCACCGACGAGTTCCGACTGACCGTAGACCGCACGGACGGTGAAGGTCTCCTTCTTGCCGTCGGTGAAGGCGAGCCGGGCGGTGTCCCCGGTCGTCAAGCCCTGCTTGTCGGCCTCCTTCCGGGTGATGGCGATGCCGTCGGCGCCGAGGGACCCCAGGGATCCGCGCACCTGACCGAGGTCGAAGACCTTGCCCAGGGCGACCGGCTCCGTGACGGTCAGCGCGCGTCCCTTGCCGTCGACTTCGGCGACTCCGCGCCCCAGGCCGACGGCGTTCTCGACGGTGGACTGCCGGGCGATCGCGGGGGCCAGCGCAGGGCTGAGGCCGCTGCCACCCGCGCCGAACGACGGGGTGCTGACGGCGACATCGCCCGCGAAGGACCGGGAGACCGTCTGGTCCATGGTGGCCTTCAGGGAGGCACCGAAAACCGTGAACAGCGAGACGACGGCGACCCCGATCATCAGTGCGCTCGCGGTGGCGGCGGTCCGCTTGGGGCTGCGCAGGGCGTTGCGCCGGGCGAGGCCGCCGGTGACCCCGCGCAGCCTGTCCAGCGGGACGCCGATCACCCGTACGGCCATACTCGACGCGACGGGCCCGAGGACCACGAAGGCGGCCAGGGCCAGCACCGCACCGAATCCGGCGAGCCACAGGGACGGCGAGGCCAGGACGCCGACGAGCGTCAGCCCGACGGCCGTGGCCGCGAGGCCGGCGCCGACGACGGCACGGGCGCGGGAGGCTCCGGACTGGTCGACTGCGGTCTCCCGCAGGGCGGCCAGCGGTGCGATGCGTCCGGCGCGTACGGCGGGCAGCAGCGCGGAGCCGAGACAGACGAGGATGCCCACCGCGAGCGGCAGCGCCATGGACAGTGCGCTGATCACCAAGTTGCCCTCGGGGAAAGGGAATCCGATGGCCGGGAAGAGCGCCTGCAGTCCGGCGGCCACGCCGATCCCGCCCGCCAGCCCGGCTGCCGAGGCCGCGACGGCGACGACGCTCGCCTCGGCCAGCGTCGAAACGGTGATCTGCCGGCGCGAGGCACCGAGGGCGCGCAGCAGGGCGTTCTCGCGGGTGCGCTGGGCGACGACGATCGCGAAGGTGTTGTGGATCGAGAAGGTCGCGACGAGCAGCGCGATGCCGGAGAACACGAGGAGGAAGGTGGTGAAGAGCGTCAGGAACTGGCTGGAGACCATGTCGGTGTTCTCCTGTGCCGACTCCTGACCGGTGATCGCCTCAACCCCCTTGGGCAGTACGGGTGTCAGCCGGTCCACGAGCTCGTGCTGGCCGATGCCGGGGCCGGCCCGCACCTGGATGGTCGCGGCCTCGCCCGGCTTGGCGGTCAGGTACTTCTCGGCGTCGGCCCGCGTCATCCCGGTGAACGTCACCTGGGCCATGCCGTCCTCGCCGCCGAAGGTGGCCAGTCCCACGATCGTCACCTTGACGGGGTCGGGCGTGCGCAGGGTCGTGGTGTCCCCGATGCTCAGACCGCCCTTCTCGGCGGCGCCCCGGTTGACGACGACCTCACCGCTCTTCGACGGAGCGCGGCCGTCGGCGAGGCGGTACGCGTTGAGCTTCGGGTCGTCGATCCAGTTGCCCGCGAGGGTGGGCGGGCCCTGGCCGCCGATGGGCTTGCCGTTCGCGCCGACGAGCTGCCCCGCGCCCTGGATGTCGGGCACGGCGGCCGCTACGCCGGGCGTCCTCTCGATGGCCGTCGCCAGGTCCGTGGCCACCGGTTGCCGTACGCCTTGGCTCTCCCCGGGCGTGGTGATGGTGTCGGCGCTGCGGACGACGGCGTCGGTGCCGCTGGTCGCGTTGCCGAACATCGTGTCGAAGCCGGCGCGCAGGGTGTCGCCCATGACGAGTGTGCCGGCCAGGAAGGCGACGCCGAGGAAGACCGCGAGGAACGTACCGGCGAAGCGTCGTTTATGGGCGCGCAGGGACGACACGCTGATGCGGACGGAGGCATTCATGACGGTGCTCCCTTGCCGTCGGGGCCGCGGGCGCCGGCCATGCGGTCGAGGTCGCGCCCTCGGTCCGCGCGGGCGCCCTCGGCGCCGTCGAAGGCCTTCATACGGTCCAGGACCTTGTCCGCCGTCGGGGCCTCCATACGGTCGACCAAACGGCCGTCGGCGAGGAAGACCACCTCGTCGGCGTGCGCGGCCGCGACCGGGTCGTGGGTGACCATGACGACCGTGCGGTCCATCTGGCGCACCGCCCGGCCGAGCAGGTTCAGCACCTCCTCGCCGGAACGCGAGTCGAGGTTGCCGGTCGGCTCGTCGGCGAAGACCACGTCCGGCCGGCCGGCGAACGCCCTTGCCACGGCGACGCGTTGCTGCTGCCCACCGGAGAGTTCCGCCGGACGGTGGTGCAGGCGGTCGCGCAGGCCGACGACGTCGATGAGCGCTTCGATCCACTCACGGGACGAGGCGTCGGCCCGGCCGCCGGCGAGATCCCTCGGCAGCGTGATGTTCTCGGCGACGGTCAGCGTCGGGACCAGGTTGAAGGCCTGGAACACGAAGCCGATGCGGTCGCGGCGCAGCAGGGTGAGGCGCCGGTCGTCGAGCGTGCTCAGTTCGGTGCCGCCGATGTACGCGGCTCCGGAGCTGAGGGTGTCCAGACCCGCGGCGCAGTGCATCAGGGTGGATTTGCCGGAGCCCGAGGGCCCCATGATCGCGGTGAAGCGTCCGGTGGGAAACCCGACGCTCACCCCGTCCAGGGCCCGCACGGCCGTGTCGCCGGAGCCGTACACCTTGACGGCGTCGGCGACACGGGCGGCATGGCGGGTGGCGGTCACGGTGGTGCCGCCGATTGCAATGCTCATGCCGCTCCTCCCTTGCCGGCGCGCCCGAACTGCTCGTCCAGGACGGAGAGCCGGCGCCAGTACTCGTCCTCGTCGATCTCGCCGGAGGCGAAGCGTCGGCCGAGGACGGCGAGCGGCGCGTCGCCCGTGGGGCGGCTGTCGCCGTCCATGGCGCGCCACGGTCCGCGGCGGCCACGCCAGGCGGTGCGGCGCAGGACGGTCACGACGCCGATCACGACGGCCGCCCAGATCAGCGGGAAGAACAGGATCCACGGGCCGGGTCCGCCGTCCCAGTTCGCCAGGGTCTGCATCTCAGGTCATCTCCTCGGTGCGATTCCTTCGTGATGGGTCGAGCCTCGCTCCGGGAGGGGGTCCGGGTCGTCGTACGGCCAGCGGCAGTGCGGGTACCTCCCCGGGAGTACGCGGGGTGCCCCCGGCTGCTCCCCGGCGCGCCGCACGGCCTGCCTAGACGACTGTACCTACTGGTATGTACAGTCGGGTCATGAGCACGAGCACCGCGGACCGGCTGATCGAGTCCACCCGCGAGCTGCTGTGGGAGCGCGGCTATGTGGGCACCAGCCCCAAGGCGATCCAGCGGCACGCGGGCGCCGGGCAGGGCAGCATGTACCACCACTTCACGGGCAAGCCCGATCTGGCGCTGGCCGCGATCCGCCGGACCGCCGGGGAGCTGTGGGCTACCGCCGAGGGCGTACTGAACTCCCCCGGGACGCCGTACGAGCGCATCGCGGCCTATCTGCTGCGCGAGCGCGATGTGCTGCGCGGCTGTCCGGTCGGGCGCCTGACGATGGATCCGGACGTGATCGCGAGCGACGAGCTGCGCGCCCCCGTCGACGAGATGCTCGACCGGCTGCGCGAGCGTCTGGCCGGAATAGTCGAAGAGGGCCAGGAACAAGGGCAGTTCGCGCCTTCGCTGGACGCGGAGGAGATCGCCGCGACCATCGTCGCGACCGTCCAGGGCGGCTATGTCCTGGCCCGCGCGTCCGGCTCACCCGCCGCCTTCGACACCGGAGTCCGCGGGCTGCTCGCGCTGCTCGCCCCGCTCCGCTGAGGGAGTTCACGCCATGCACATGCACACCACGAGGAAGCGTGCGGACACCGGGCGGGGACCGGACCAGCACGTCACGGACGCGGTACGGGTACGGATACGGGGCGGGGAGCGGATGAGCACTTCAAGGGCGCGGTACGGCTCCGAAGTGACGGAGAAAGCGGTGCAGGAGACCGAGTTGCTCGCCGCGCTGGACGGCGCGGTCTGCGCGGCCGCCGCGATCGATGCGCGCAACTGGGAACTGGTGCACTTCTCGCTCTGGAACCATGACGCGACGAAGGCGCCGGGCGACGTGTTCCAGGTGCTGCACATGTCGCAGCCAGGGCGCGACCGGCTGCCGCGGGGGCGGCAGTGGTGAGCACGGTCCGCACGGTCCTGGGGGACATACCTCCCGACCGGCTGGGGGTGTGCGACGCGCACGACCACGTCTTCTTCAGCAGTCCCCGGCTGCCCGGGGAGGAACTGTGCGATGCGGTGGCGGCGCGGGCCGAGCTGGCCGCGTTCCGGGAGCAGGGCGGTACCGGCGTGGTGCAGTGGACGCCGTACGGGCTGGGCCGGCGGGTCGCGGATCTGCGGCTGCTCTCCCGTGACACCGGGGTGCACATCATCGCCGCGACCGGGCTCCATCAAGCGGCGCACTACCCGCCGGAGTTGCTCACCGAGCTGCGCGGCAGGCTGGCCGAGGTGTTCGTCTCCGAACTGACGCGGGGTGTCGGCACGTCGGGCGTCAGGGCGGGCCTGATCAAGGTCGCCGGCGGATTCCACGCCCTCGACGCGCATGCCCGCTGGACGATGACCGCGGCGGCCGAGGCCCACCACGCCACAGGTGCCCCCATCGCCGTCCACCTGGAGCTGGGCACGGGCGCGCTCGACGTACTCGACCTGCTGTGCGGCGAGTCGGGGGTCCCGCCGCACCGCGTGATCCTCGGCCACCTCAACCGCTCACCGGACGCGGTGGTGCAGCGCCAGGCCGCCGAGTCGGGCGCCTACCTCGCCTTCGACGGCCCCTCGCGCGCGAACCACGCCACGGACTGGCGGATGCCGGACGGCGTGCGGGCCCTCGCCGACGCCGGTTTCGGCCATCGGCTGCTCCTGGGAGGTGATACGACGACCGCGGCGGCCCGCTCGGTCAACGGCGGCCCGGGGATGCCGTATCTGCTGCGCCGGGTCAGGCCCCGGCTCGAACTCGCCCTGGGGAAGACCCTGGTGGACCGGATCCTCACCGAGAATCCGGGGCGCGCGTTCGCGGTGGAGTGGAGCTAGGCAGCGGGCTCTGAGGCGGGGCGGGGCGGGTTCGCGAAGTCCCGTCTGCTGCGGCGACGCCTGGCACTCCCCACTGCCTCAAGGGCGTGGGAGGTGCCCCCACTCGCCGCACCGGCGCAGACCCACGTACGAGACGTACATGGGTCTGCGCCCGGCACTCCCCCAGCCTCCGGCCGGGGGGACCCCAGAGCACGCGCCCCCACGCTCGGCTTCGCTCGAGCGGGAGGGGCCCCACGACGCCGCAGGGCCTGCCCTCCGGGCGGACGACGGGACTCTGCGGACAGGCCCTAGGCCTCGGCGAGTGCCGTCAGCGGGTCGTCGAGGACCGGCTGCCATGCCAACTCGGCTGCTCCGACCAGGCTGTTGTGGTCCAGCGTGCAGGCGAGGATCGGGACGCCGCCGCTCTGTCCCCACAGGCTGCGGTCGGCGACGACGGCGCGGAGGCGGTCCGGGTCGGCGTCGAGCAGGGTGCGGTGCAGGCCCCCGAGGATGATGCGGTCGGGGTTGAGGATGTTGACCAGGCCGGCGAGGCCGAGGCCGAGCCGGTCGATGAGGGCCTCGGTGGCCGTGCGGACGCCCGGGTCCGCGTACTGGCCGCGGATCAGGTCGTTGGCCTGCTGGAGCAGCGACACCTCGGGCCCCGGGGCGAGGCCTGCCGCGTCGAGGAAGGCCAGCGGGTCCGCCTCGACGTCCAGGCAGCCCCGGCTGCCGCAGTGGCAGGGGCGGCCCTCGGGGTTGACGGTGAGGTGGCCGACTTCGAGCGCGAGGCCCGAACTGCCCGTGTGCAGGCGCCCGTCGAGCACCAGCGCACCGCCCACTCCCCGGTGTCCGGTGGCCACGCAGAGCAGATCTCGGGCGCCTCGGCCGGCTCCGTGACGGTGTTCGGCGAGCGCGGCGAGGTTGACGTCGTTGGCCGCGAAGGCCGGTCGGTGGATCCCGGCCGCCCGCACGCGTTCCGCGAAGATCTCCCGGACGGGCGCGCCCGCGGGCCAGGCGAGGTGGAGCGGGTTGAGGGCCAGGCCCTCCGGTTCGGCGACCGCCGAGGGCACGGCGAGTCCGGCGCCCACGCAACGCCGTCCGGTCGCCGCCAGCAGCTCGGCCCCGGCCTCGACCACCGAGCCGAGCACCTTCGCCGGGTCGGCGTCTACCGTCTCACAGCCGGGCGCGGTCGCGACGATACGGCCGCCGAGTCCGACCAGCGCCGCGCGGAACCCGTCGGCGTGCACCTGTGCGGCCAGCACCACGGGTCCGTCCTCGGCGACCTCCAGCCGGTGCGAGGGGCGCCCCTGGGACCCCGCGGCCGCGCCGGGCCGCGCGTCCACCCGGATCAGCCCGAGGGCCTCCAGCTCCGCGGCCACCGCGCCGGCGGTCGCCCGGGTGACCCCCAGCTCGGCAGTGAGCACGGCACGGGTCGGCGCACGTCCCGTGTGCACGAGCTCCAAGGCGGGTCCGAGCGCACCACGCCCCCGGTCCAGCCTCGTCCGGGTGTTCCCTTCCCCCGCCGCCCGGGGGCCCGCCTTGCCGTTCATGAGGGCGAGTCTCCCATGATCCGGTGGCCGGGCGGTCCGTCCGGGCCGCCTAGGACCTGTCCGGAAAGCCGCTCACTCGCAGGGTGATGTTCAGCCTGCCGGTGAGCCCCAACTCGGGGGGCGCCGTGCCCGCGTGCACCCGCGGCACCCCGTGGTAGGCCGAGCGGGACGGCCCGCCGAACACGAACAGGTCCCCGCTGCGCAGCTCGACGTCGGTGTACGGGCGGGTCCGCGACTCGGTGTTCCCGAACCGGAAGACGCAGGTGTCGCCGAGGCTCAGCGACACCACCGGGGCGGCCGACTTCTCGTCGCTGTCCCGGTGCATGCCCATCCGGGCGTCGGCGTCGTAGAAGTTGATCAGTGCGATGTCGTACGCGGCAGCCGCGGCGGCTTCCGGGCCGAGCGCGTCGGCCACCGCGCCGCGGCCGAGGTCGGCCAGCCGGCCGGGGAAGGGCTTCACCGGCGACCCGTCGCCGTCGACCACGGTGCGTGCGTACCCGTACGGATACCAGTGCCAGCCCAGGCAGACCTGGCGGGAGGTCATGGTGCCGCCGCCGGGTGTGCGGACCGTGCGCAGGCCGGCGGGTGGCCGGGACCAGGCACGACACGCCTCCAGGAGCTGCCGCTGGGCCCCGGCGTCGAGCCAGTCCGGCACGTGCACCGCGCCCGGCGCGACCTCCGTCCGCCCGCGCGGAAACAGCTCGCTGTCCATGGCCTCCATCATCACGCATCGGCCGGCAGCGGCCCCGGGCGCTGCGGCTGGTCCGCACGCAGGCCACCGGGAAAGGCCCTGAGCTGCGGTTCGGCTAGCCTTGACCCACGATGGACGACCGTATGGCCACACCCTGGGGCGAGTACACGCTGGCCCGTTTTCCCGAGGACACCCGCGACCGACTGCGCGCCTGGGACGCGTCCGACGCCTATCTGCTGCGGCATCTCGCGGCGGGCGACACCCCACTGAACGGCACGGTCGTGGTGGTCGGCGACCGGTGGGGCTCCCTGGTCACGGCGCTCTCGGCGCACCGGCCGGTGGGGATCACCGACTCCTTCCTGGCGCGCGAGGCGACCCGGGCGAACCTGCGGCGCAACGGCGTGGACGCGAGCACCCTGCGTCTCCTCACCACCCAGGACCCGCCTCCCGACCGGATCGACGTGCTGCTGGTGCGCGTCCCCAAGAGCCTCGCGCTGCTGGAGGACCAGCTGCACCGGCTCGCCCCCGCGGTGCACGAGGGGACGCTCGTCGTGGGCACCGGAATGGTCAAGGAGATCCACACCTCGACGCTGAAACTGTTCGAGCGGATCCTCGGCCCGACCCGCACATCGCTCGCCGAGCAGAAGGCCCGGCTGATCTTCTGCAGCCCGGATCCGCGCCACTCGCGGGGCACCAACCCGTGGCCGCACCGCTATGAACTCCCGGACGACATCGGCCCGTTGTCGGGCCGGACCGTCGTGAATCATGCGGGCGTCTTCTGCGCCGACCGTCTCGACATCGGCACCCGGTTCCTGCTCCGGCATCTGCCGGACAGCCGGGACGCCGAGCGGATCGTGGACCTGGGCTGCGGCAACGGCGTCGTCGGTACGGCGGCCGCGCTGACCGCCCCGGAGGCCGAGGTGCTGTTCGTGGACGAGTCCTACCAGGCGGTGGCCTCGGCGGAGGAGACCTACCGGGCGAACGCGAAGGGCACGGCGCGGTTCCTCGTCGGCGACGGCCTGAGCGGCGTGCCGGAGTCGAGCGTCGACGTCGTACTCAACAATCCGCCCTTCCATTCGCACCAGGCGACGACCGACGCCACCGCCTGGCGGATGTTCGAGGGAGCGCGGCGCGCGCTGCGCCCCGGCGGGGAGCTGTGGGTGATCGGCAACCGGCACCTCGGCTACCACCTCAAGCTGCGCCGCCTCTTCGGCAACAGTGAACTGGTCGCCAGCGACGCGAAGTTCGTGATCCTCAGGGCCGTCAGGAAGTAGTCCCCCGCGGGGAGCGCGGGGGCCCCGAGTTCCCCGCGGCAGGCCTTGTCGGCCCACGGCGGCACCGGCCCTACTTGGCTCGCCGTCCCGCCGGTCCGGCCGCCGTCCCGCCGCGGTCCGGCCGCGAGGAAGCGGTCCCGGCTCAGCCCCGCAGAACACCCCGGCCGCAGACAACCCGCCCCGACTCCGCCCCGCAGAACACTCCGGCCACGGACAAGCCACCCCGGCTCAGCCCCGCAGGACGCCGATGAGACGTGCGACCGTCCGCGCCATCGCCTCCCGTCCCACGCTGAGGTACTTGCGCGAGTCCACCGCTTCGGGGTGGCCGGCGAGGAACTCGCGGATGGCGCCTGTCATCGCGATGTTCAGCGCGGTACCGACGTTGACCTTGGCGATGCCGCCCGCGACGGCCGCCTTCAGTTCGTCGTCCGGCACTCCGGAGGAGCCGTGCAGGACGAGCGGCACGTCCAGGGCCGTGGTCAACCGCTTGAGCAACTCGTGGTCGAGAGCCGCGGTGCGGGTGGTCATCGCGTGCGAGCTGCCGATCGCGACGGCCAGAGCGTCCACGCCCGAGTCGGCGACGAAGGCACGGGCCTCGGCGGGATCGGTACGGGCGCCGGGCGCGTGCGCGTCGAGCGCCGGTTCGCCGCCCTTCCCGCCGACCTGCCCCAACTCGGCCTCGATCCACAGGCCTTGGGCATGCGCCCAGTCGGCGGCCGAGCGGGTGGCGGCGAGATTCTCCTCGTACGGGAGCCGGGCCGCGTCGTACATCACGGAGCTGAACCCGGCCCCGGCCGCCTGCCGCAGCAGATCGTCGCTCTGCACGTGGTCCAGATGGAGCGCGACGGGCACCGCGGCGCGCTCGGCGGCGGCGGCCGCGGCGCGGGCCAGCGGCAACAGCCGTCCGTAGCGGAACTTCACCGCGTTCTCGCTGACTTGGAGAACGACGGGCGACTCCACCGACTCCGCGCCGGCGATGACCGCCTCGACGTGCTCCAGGGTGATGATGTTGAACGCGGCGACGGCGGACCGCGCCTCGACGGCCGCGGCGACGAGCTCACCGGTTGCTGCGATTGGCACAACTCCTCCTTCTCAGCGGGTGGTCGAGCCGATTCAGTGAGCCGGTGTGCCGCTGAGGATCACCGAGCGGGTCAGATGGCGCGGCTGGTCCGGGTTCAGTCCGCGGACCTCTGCCACCGCGACCGCGAGGCGCTGGGCGCGGACGAGTTCGGCTAGCGGGTCGAGAGTGCCGGCCACCCACAACGCGCCGGTGGCCCGCACCTGTTCGGCCAGCCCTTCGGGCGCCTCGCCGAGCATCCAGGTGGCGGTGGTGCGGGTGGAGATGCTGATGGGCCCGTGCCGGTACTCCATCGCCGGATAGGCCTCGGTCCAGGCCAGCGAGGCCTCACGCATCTTGAGCCCGGCCTCGTTGGCCAGTCCGACGGTCCAGCCGCGGCCGAGGAAGGTGAACTGCGTGCAGTCGACGAGCCCTTCGGGCAACGGGGTCTCCAGCGCCGTGCGCGCGTCGGCGACGACGGCGTCGGTGTGCAGTCCGAGGTGGGCGCGGAGCAGGGTGAGCGCGGTCGTCGCGAACCGGGTCTGCACGACGGACCGCTCGTCCGCGAAGCCGAGCACGACGACGTCGTCGGCCGATTCCATGACGGGCGTGTGCGGATCCGCGGTGACAGCGGTCGTACGGGTACGCCCCCGCAGCCGGGTGAGCAGTTCGAGCACCTCGGTGGTGGTGCCCGAGCGGGTGAGGGCGACCACGCGGTCGTACGTGCGTCCGTGCGGGAACTCGGAGGCGGCGAAGGCGTCCGTCTCGCCCTGTCCGGACTGTTCGCGCAGCGCGGCGGCGGACTGCGCCATGAAGAGCGACGTGCCGCACCCCACGATCGCGACCCGCTCCCCCGGTGCGGGCAGCGCGGCACCGTGCGCCGTGGCCTGCTCCGCGGCCCGGGCCCAGCACTCGGGCTGGCTGCTCAGCTCGTTCTCGACATATGTCATGCGTACCCTTCCCGCCAATGCTTGTTCTTGCAAGATATCGCGAGCTTTCGAGCACAATCAAGCAAACTGCAGAAGAGGGCAGGTGCGCTAGGGTCGCGGAAGATCGAGGAACGGAGTGTGCGGATGTCGCGCGACGCCCGCTGGAAGGCCCTGCTGGAACTGCTCGTGGAGCGGGGCCGGTTGGATGTCGAGGAGGCCGCGACGGAACTGGCGGTGTCGGCCGCGACGATCCGGCGCGACTTCGACCAGCTCGCCGAGCAGCAGATGCTCGTCCGCACCCGGGGCGGAGCGGTCGTCCACGGCGTGTCGTACGAGCTGCCGCTGCGCTACAAGACCGCCCGCCACGCCTCCGAGAAGCAGCGCATCGCCAAGGCGGTGGCGGAGCTCATCGCGCCAGGCGAGGCGGTGGGCCTGACCGGCGGCACGACCACCACAGAGGTGGCCCGCGCCCTGGCCGTACGCCCCGACCTCGCGTCGGGTTCACCTGCGCTGACCGTGGTGACCAACGCGCTCAACATCGCCAACGAGCTCGCCGTACGGCCCCAGTTCAAGATCGTGGTGACCGGCGGGGTGGCCCGTCCGCAGTCGTACGAGCTGATCGGCCCCCTCGCGGACGGCGTGCTGGGGCAGATCACCATCGACGTGGCCGTGCTCGGCGTCGTCGCCTTCGACGCCACCCACGGGGCGGCGGCGCACGACGAGGCGGAGGCCGCGATCAACCGCCTGCTCTGCGAACGCGCGGAGCGCGTCATCGTGGCCGCCGACTCCAGCAAGCTGGGCCAGCGCGCGTTCGCCCGCATCTGCTCCGCCGAGTCGATCGGCACCCTTGTCACGGACGCGGCGGTCGACGAGGACACCGTGCGCCGCTTCGAGGAGGCGGGGGTGGAGGTCGTCGCGGTCTGAGCCGAGCCGGGACCAGAGCCAGGACCCAGGACCGGGACTCGTCCGGGACCGGGTCGGGTCAGGGGCGCACAAAGCGCCGGCCGGGCGGCCAGCCGGCCCAGGAGGAACCCGCCACATCGCCGAGGCGACCCATCCGGCCACCTCTCCATACCGCCGCCGCGCCCCTCCAACGCACCGCACCGCACCGCACCCGGCACCCCGCCCGCGGCATCCGCGCCCCCTCCCTTGTATGCAACCCGGCACACCTTTACCCTGACTTTGTGCCGCTAATAAACAAACTCCCCGTGCACAGCGTCGTGCCGGGCAACGACCTGGCCCGGCTCCGACTCGCCCTCACCGTCTTCTTCGCCCTCGACGGATTCGTCTTCGCGGGATGGGTCGTGCGGATTCCGGCGATCAAGGAGCAGACCGGCGCCTCGGCCAGCGCGCTCGGGCTCGCGTTGCTCGGGGTCTCCGCCGGTGCGGTGATCACGATGATGCTCACCGGCCGGCTGTGCCGACGCTTCGGCAGCCATCCCGTGACCGTGGTCTGCGGCGTCCTGCTGGCCCTGAGCGTCGCACTGCCGCCGCTCACGCACTCGGCGCCGGCACTGGGCGCGGTTCTGTTGGTCTTCGGGGCCGCGTACGGCTGCATCAATGTCGCCATGAACAGCGCCGCCGTCGACCTCGTGGCCGCCCTGCGGCGCCCGGTGATGCCCAGCTTCCACGCGGCGTTCAGCCTGGGCGGCATGCTCGGCGCCGGGCTCGGCGGACTGGTCGCCGGCCAGGTGTCCCCGACCCGCCATCTGCTCGGCCTCACCGTGATCGCTCTCCTCGTGACCGCCGTCGCGGGGCGCACGCTGCTGCGCCAGGAGCCCCCGGCGCCGCCCGACCGCCCGGGCCACCAGGAGCGCGCCCCGGGCCGCCTCGACAGCCGTACGCGCGGACTGGTCGTGGTCTTCGGCCTGATCGCGCTCTGCACCGCGTACGGCGAAGGAGCGCTCGCCGACTGGGGAGCGCTGCACCTGGAGCAGGACCTCGAAGCGCACCCGGGGGTCGCGGCCGCGGGTTACTCGTGCTTCGCGCTCGCCATGACCATCGGGCGGCTGAGCGGTACGACGCTGCTCGAACGGCTGGGCCGGACCCGGACCCTGGTGGCGGGCGGCACGACGGCGGCGCTCGGCATGCTGCTCGGCGCGCTGGCGCCCTCCGTCTGGGCGGCCCTGCTCGGCTTCGCCGTCACAGGCCTCGGTCTCGCCAACATCTTCCCCGTCGCCGTCGAACGGGCCGGGGCACTCGCCGGCCCGACCGGGGTCGCAGCCGCCTCCACCCTGGGCTACGGAGGCATGCTGCTCGGCCCGCCGGCGATCGGGTTCATGGCGGACTGGTACTCGCTGCCGACGGCACTGACGAGTGTGGCGGTGCTGGCGGCGGTGGCAGCCATGATCGGCTTCGCGACCCGCCGCGCGGCGGTGAGCTGACGACGTACCCCGCCGTCCGTGGTGGGCGCGTGCGCCTACGGGCGAGGGCCTCCCGTGTGGAGAGCGGGAGCCCGGACCCTTGGACCACCAACAGCCGTACGCCTCCCCGCAGTTGGTCGCGAGCCGCCATCTCGCCCCTGGCGCCCAGTGACATCTGCACGTCACGCCGGCGTCCGGCAGCAGCAGGTCTCGCTGCGCAGCACGGGCACCCTCCCGCGCCGCGTACCCAGCGAGGGGCTGCGGGCGCTCAACGCCGAACTCCCGCCGTTCGGCGCCTCGTTGACGAGGCCTGTCCTCGACGACGGTGACTGGACGTTCGAGACACTCCTGACGTTGCGGCCGTCGGAGGGGGGCTGGTCATGCAGGTCATCAGGGGACTGATGGTCGACGACGAGCAGCGCGACCAGCGTCGGCCGACGACCCGGCTCAACACGCGGTTCGAGAAGTTCGGCCGGCAGGCGCACTGGGAGACGCAGAGCGAGCCCGACGAGGGCCAGGGGCGCATCCGACGGGCGGATCCGCCGTACGACGTCGTCCTCGCCGACCTGCTGCTCGCGCGCGAGGATCTGCCCGACCGGTGCTGCGGCACGTTGTGTGCGTGAGGCAGCGGACGTGTGGGGCCCGACCCGCATCCCCGGCCCGCACGTCCACCGGTCCACCCGTCCACCCGTCCACCCGTCCACCCGTCCACCCGTCCACCCGTCCACCCGGACGTCGTAACGCCTCTTCCTCTCCGCCCCACTCCCTCCGCCCCACTCCATCCGGCACACTCATCGCATGGAGATTGCGCGGTTCCTGGAAACACTGGGCAGAGAGGGTCCGTTGCTGGCCGCAGCCGCCGAGGAGGCGGGGAGCGACGCCAAGGTGCCGACCTGTCCCGGCTGGCAGGTACGGGACCTGGTGCGGCACGCGGGCATGGTGCACCGTTGGGCGACCGCGTTCGTGGCCGAGGGGTACACCTCGTATCACCCGGACGAGGGCCTTCCGGAGCTGGACGGCGACGAGCTCCTGGCCTGGTTCCGGGAGGGGCACCGCCGACTGGTCGACACGCTCTCGACGGCCCCGTCCGACGTGCAGTGCTGGAGCTTCCTGCCGGCGCCGTCCCCGCTGGCCTTCTGGGCACGGCGGCAGGCGCACGAGACGACCGTGCACCGGGTGGACGCCGAGTCGGCGCTCGGCGGGACACCGACCGCGATCGCCACGGACTTCGCGCTGGACGGGATCGACGAGTTGTTGCGCGGCTTCCATGTCCGCGCGAAGAGCACGGTCCGTTCGCAGGTCCCCCGCGTGCTGCGCGTGCGGGCCACCGATCCGGACACGGACACATTCGGGGGCGGCGACGGCGCCACGGTGAGTGCTGCTGCGGGGGCGGGGCACGAGAGCCGGGCGGCGGGCGTGGCCCCGGGCGCCGTATGGACCGTACGGCTGTCGTCCGAGCCGCTCGTGAGCGAGCGGGGTGAGAGCGGGGAGGCCGACTGCGAGCTGACCGGCCCGGCCGCGCAGCTGTATCTGGCGCTGTGGAACCGCCGGCCGTTCCCGAACGTGACGGGCGACGCCGAGCTCGCGGTCCTGTGGCGGGAGAAGTCGGCCGTCACCTGGAACTGACGGAATCGCCGACGGCCGGCTCCGGCTGACCCGGCGTCACCGGGCCGGCCGCCAAACCCGGGGTCGCGCCGGGTCGGCCGCCGCCAAACCGGGGTCAGGCCGGGCCTGCCGTCGCCAACCGGGATCAGGCCGGGTCGGCCGCCAGCATCCGCGTCAGCACCGCGCGCTGCACCGGCAGCACCTCACCGTGCAGCGCGCGCCCCTTCGGCGTGAGGCACACACGGACGCCCCGCCGGTCCTCCTCGCACATCCCGCGCAGCACGAGACCGTCCTTCTCCAGACGGCCGATCAGCCGGGACAGCGCGCTCTGGCTCAGATGCACGCGCTCGGCGATCTCCTGCACGCGGTACGAGGCGCCGCCGTCCGACGCGGTGCCCTCGGTCAGTACGTCCAGCACCTCGAAGTCGCTGGCGCCGAGGCCGTGTCGGTGCAACTCACGGTCGAGCTCGCACAGGGTGCGCGCATGCACCGCGAGGATGTCGCGCCATTGGTCCACGAGCACCTGCTCGGCCTTCTCCGCCGCCATGGGCGCACGGTAGCAAAGAATCGACTTTGTTGCATCAGAATTAAATGCATTTGCATTGGATGCGTGTGCATGTACTCTCATCGCCATGACCTCTCCGCTCACCCACCCCTCGGCACAGGGGCGCTGGACCCCCCGGCTGTGGGGCACCCTGCTCGTGCTCTGCGCCGCGATGTTCCTGGACGCGCTGGACGTGTCGATGGTCGGCGTCGCCCTGCCGTCCATCGGCTCCGAACTCGACCTCTCCACCTCGACGCTCCAATGGATCGTCAGCGGCTACATCCTGGGATACGGCGGACTGCTCCTCCTCGGCGGACGCACCGCCGACCTGCTGGGCCGCCGCCAGGTCTTCCTGGTGGCCCTGGGCGTCTTCGCGCTCGCCTCGCTGCTCGGCGGCCTCGTCGACTCCGGCCCCCTGCTGATCGCCAGCCGCTTCATCAAGGGTCTGAGCGCCGCGTTCACCGCGCCGGCCGGTCTGTCGATCATCACCACGACCTTCGCCGAGGGCCCGCTGCGCAACCGCGCCCTCTCGATCTACACCACCTGCGCGGCCACCGGCTTCTCCATGGGCCTCGTGCTGTCCGGCCTGCTCACCGAGGCCAGCTGGCGGCTGACCATGCTGCTGCCCGCGCCGATCGCGGTCATCGCGCTGCTGGCAGGCCTGAAGCTCATCCCGCGCAGCGAGCGCGAGAAGGACCACCGCGGGTACGACATCCCGGGCGCCATCATCGGCACCGCCTCGATGCTGCTGCTCGTCTTCACGGTCGTCCAGGCGCCCGAAGTGGGCTGGGGTTCGGCCCGCACGCTGCTCTCGTTCGTCGCCGTCGCCGTACTGCTCGCCGTGTTCGTGGCCATCGAGCGGCGCAGCCCGAGCCCGCTGATCCGGCTCGGCGTGCTGCGCTCCGGCAGCCAGATCCGGGCCCAGCTCGGTGCCATGGCCTTCTTCGGCTCGTACGTCGGATTCCAGTTCATGGTGACGCTGTACATGCAGTCACTGCTCGGCTGGTCGGCGCTGCACACCGCGCTCGCCTTCCTGCCCGCCGGCGCACTGGTCGCCCTGTCCTCCACCAAGGTGGGGGCGATCGTCGACCGCTACGGGACCCCGCGGCTCATCGCGGCGGGCTTCGCGCTGATGGTCGTCGGGTACGCGCTCTTCCTCCGTGTCGACCTCGACCCGGTCTACGCGGCGGTCATCCTGCCGACGATGCTGCTCATCGGCGCGGCCTGCGCCCTGGTCTTCCCCTCGCTCAACATCCAGGCCACGAACGGCGTGGAGGACCACGAGCAGGGCATGGTCTCCGGACTGCTCAACACCTCGGTCCAGGTCGGCGGCGCCATCTTCCTGGCCGTCGTGACGGCGGTCGTGACCGCGAACTCCTCCGAGAGCTCCTCCCCGCAGGACGTCCTCGACAGCTACCGTTCCGGCCTCGTCGTGGTGACGGGCATCGCTCTGGTGGGCCTGCTGATCACGCTCACCGGGCTGCGGACGCGACGTACGCGGCCCGTGCAGGAGAGCATCCTCGTCGTCCGCTCCGTGCAGCAGGAGACGGAGGAGGCGAAGGTGGCGGTCGTCGACTGACGCCCCGCTCCAACCCAGTGCGCCCGGCGGGCAGTTCCTTGCCTGCCGGGCGTACGCCTGTTTGACTCCCTGGATGGGGAAACGTACACAGGCACAGCGGGACGCGATGACGGTCGAGATCGGATACGCGCTGTTCAGCGCGGCGTTCGCGGCGGCCGTCGTGCTCGGCGCCGTCGGCGGCCCCGCCCTGCTCTTCGAGCTCCCGGTCTACGTCGAAAAGGCGCTGCTCGCATCAGGCGTTCTGCTGGCCACCGCGCTCTTCGCCGTACGGGTGGTCAGCGTCCTGGTCCGCTTCGGCCGCACGGACGGGACTCAGCCCAGCCACCCCGGCCGCACCAACCCCGACTCATAGGCCAGCACCACCAGTTGGGCTCGGTCGCGGGCGCCGAGCTTGACCATGGTGCGGCTGACATGGGTCTTCGCCGTCAACGGGCTGACGACCAGGCGGCGCGCGATCTCGTCGTTGGACAGGCCGATGCCGACCAACGCCATCACCTCCCTTTCCCGGTCGGTGAGTTCGGCGAGCGAATCGGCGACCGCGGGCTCCTTGGAGCGGGCCGCGAACTCCGCGATCAGCCGGCGCGTGACGCCCGGCGAGAGCAACGCGTCCCCTTCGACCACCGCCCGTACCGCGCGCAGCAGTTCCTCCGGCTCGGTGTCCTTGACCAGGAAGCCGGAGGCTCCGCAGCGGATCGCCTCGAAGACGTACTCGTCCAGCTCGAAGGTGGTGAGCATGACCACCTTGACGTCCTTCAGGTCCGGTTCCCCGGTGATGCGCCGGGTGGCGGCGAGACCGTCGAGACGTGGCATGCGGATGTCCATCAGGACGACGTCGGGCCGCAGTACACGCACCTTGCCCAGCGCCTCCTCACCGTCGGCGGCCTCCCCGGCCACCTCGATGTCCGGCTGTGCGTCGAGCAGCGCCTTGAAGCCTGCCCTCACCAGCGACTGGTCGTCGGCCAGCAGTACGCGGATCACCGGTCCTCCTTGAGCTTCAGTGGCAGTACCGCCAGCACGCGGAAACCGCCGTCGGCGCGTGGGCCCGCCTCGATCGTGCCACCCAGGGCGGCGGCCCGTTCCCGCATTCCGGCGAGCCCGTTGCCGCTGCCGCCGGCGTCCTCACCGGTCGCGGGGCCGTCGTCGTCGATCCGCAGCCGCAGTGCGCCCGCCGCCTGATCGACCAGCACGCGCGCGTGCCGCGACCCGGAGTGCCGTACGACGTTGGTCAGTGCCTCCTGGACGATACGGAACGCGGCGAGGTCGGTACCGGGCACGAGGTCCGGCGCCGCGCCCAGAACCTCGACCGTCAGCCCGGCGCTCGCCGCCTGGTCGACCAGTTCGGGAAGCCGGTCCAGGCCCGGCGCCGGGGCCCGCGGGGCTTCGCCCGGTGCGCGCAGGGTGTCGAGGACCTGACGCACCTCTCCCAGCGCCTCCTTGCTGGCCGCCTTGATGGTGGTGAGCGCCGTGCGCGCCTGCTCCGGATCGGAGTCGAGGAGGGCGAGACCGACACCCGCCTGGACGTTGATCACCGAGATGCTGTGCGCGAGCACGTCGTGCAGTTCCCTGGCGATCCGCAGCCGTTCCTCGTCGGCACGCCGACGGGCCCCCTGCGCGCGCTCGGCACGCTCCCGGGCCCACTGCTCGCGGCGTACCCGGACCAGCTCCGACACCGCCACGATCGCCACCACCCAGGTGGCGACCACCACCTCCTGCCCCCAGGCGGAGGGACCGTCGCCCGACGGCGGCAGCCAGCGGTAGAGCCAGTGCGCGATGAGCACGTGCCCGGTCCACAGCATCCCCACCGCGATCCAGGCGGCCCTGCGATGCCCGGCGACGACGGCACTGAAGCAGCCCACGGCCACGGTGAAGAACACCGGGCCGTACGCGTATCCGGCGCCCAGATAGAGCATCGCCGCCGCGGCCGTGACGAACACGACGAACACCGGATACCGCTGCCGCCACAGCAGCACGCCCGAGCCCACGAGCAGCAGCACCCGGGCGAAGGGGTCCAGCAGCGCCCGGTCCCCCTCCTGCGCCTGGGCCGCGAACTGGGAACCGATGAGCACGAACGCGGTGAGCACGAACGTGGAGGGCCACGGCAGGCGGGCGCCGCGCGCCTGGTCGCCCTGGCGGTTCCACCACCCCGGCGGCCCGTGCCGCCACCACTCGGGGCCTCCCCAGAGCGGGGACCTGCGGGTGCGCTGCTCTTCCATGACCGTCACGCTAGACGCCGCAGGCCATGGACGGCGTCAGCCGGGCGTGGTGATCACGTGTACTCCCCCGGGAGTACCGCGGGGCCGATTCGACGGATCCGGCGGATCCTGCGGGGCGGCGGATCCTGCGGGAACGGCAGACCCTGCGGGGCGTCGCATCCCGCGGGCCCGGCGGATCCTGCGAGCCCGGAGAGTCGCGGTGACGCGGTGACGCGGTTGCCCGGCGGGGCGAGACCGGGCGGGTACGACCGGATCCCGCGAGCACGGAAGCCGCGGCGACACGGTTGCCCGGTGGGGGCGAGACCAGGCGGGTACGACCGGATCCCGCGAGCACGGAAGCCGCGGCGACACGGTTGCCCGGTGGGGGCGAGACCAGGCGGGTACGACCGGATCCCGCGAGC